>NZ_JAZQFM010000086.1:0-5675 GCF_045539575.1 Methanobrevibacter sp. | reverse complement strand
TTAACTTATCATTATTTTTCTTATTTTTAAAACAATTAATTTTTCTTAAAATCCGATACACATATTATTTAATGGCAGATGGACTTCTGTTGTTACATTCCATATGTAATGAATAGTTATTGACAATCAAACTAAAAGAGTTGATGTGGATTAGGTGGTATTCCACATAATAGCTATTTGTCTCTCAGTAATTCTCTTCTGCCTCGCCATATCAATTGCCTTTGCCTTTTTCTCAACTCTTTATAGTCATAATACATCTGTGATGTGACATGCCCATGCAGTCTTCGGTATTCATCTATTCTAACAATCTCGGTCTGTACAATAGCTGATTCGCCTTCATGCCAGCAGTAATATGGGTGATGGCAGGCCACATCATTTTTAAAAGCCAAACCGGTCTTACAGTTATTGCAGTAATCTACAAACCATATATCTTCCTCTCGTTTTTGTTTTTCTTTTTTGGCTTTGATTATTTGTTGTTTTATAGATGTCATAATCAATCAGTTTTTATAAAAACCATAAAAACCATGAAAACTCCTGTAAACTTTTTTGATGGTTTTTTTAAATACTTCTTAAAATCCTTTAAATTAAAAAATAAGAATTTAGAGAATGTTTCTGAGAATTGATTTTTTAAAAAACCAAATTGTTCCAGACTAAGCGGGGCAACTTGTTAAACATTGCCTCCGCTCATATCCAGAACCTTAAGTTTTTTTGTAAAAACCATCTTACCAAAACCAAAGTAAAATTCTTAAATCAAACTAAAAACAATTCTAAACAGTTTTTTTAAAAAACTTTTCAAAAAGTTTTTATAAGTTTACATGGTTTTTTAAGTTTTTTAGTTTTCACGGTTTTTTGGTTTTTTTAGTTTTTTTTACCAATCCATATTGGCTTTCTAATATCTGAATCAAAATTCATTATACTTAACCCCTCAATAAATTTATCTTCCTTCATAATGTCTACAACCCACTCACCAATCTCATAGCAGATATCATTATACACAGAATCATCCATATGCTTTAAATCATAACTTATGGATTCAACTTCACTTTTTGCAAGGTCATATATGTTGGATCTTCCTGACTGATCGGTAACCTGAAGAAATCCCTTATCGGCTAATTCATACATGTATTTCCTGGCTGATGCCTTGCTCAGTCCGAGGTTTTGAAGTGTGAAGTAATCGTTGGTTGTAATTCCCATGTTCAGCACTTCCCTGTCCTTTGAAAGTTTCCAGTCCTCAATATTGTTTCTGATATCGTTTAGGACTTCAACAGCTTTAGGTGCAAGGTTGGCTGATATGCTTTCCTTATATGGCCTGAGCAGACTCATAAACAATTGCACATCAGCGATATTTGTAAGCACTACCTTTTTTCCGTCAACATCATAGACTTTATGATTATAGTAGTTCAGTGCAGTTATTGTTTTGAGTAACCCATTGAACTTGTCAAAATCCCTTTTGTAAAAAGATGAATTCTTTAAAAAGTCTATGACAAAATGAACATAGGGATTTATCACAGTAGTATTTTCAAAAATCTCCTTTAAATGCAAAAGCATATATGGGATGAGTTCTGCTTCCTTTTCGTATTGCTTTAATATTCTGTAACTTTTACCGTGCTTGAATTCAAGTGCACTTTTTCTTCTGTTGAAGATTTTCTGATTATCCATTCTTGGAGTGATAAAGATACTTCTGCTCATTTCCTGATCATCAAAATAATGATTAGGTACAGTAGTGTATGTCAGACATGGCTTTCCTTCAAGTTCCAGATCTTTTACATCCCATCCGCCTTCACCGTCCGGAATGTTTAACGGTTTGTTTAGAAATCCGTCTGACTGAAGTTCCTTCATGAGGTTTTTGGACTCCTCCATAAATTCATGGTCATTGCTTCCGCCCATATCACCGTAGTTGACAATCATACCGTCATAGAAGTACCTGTCCTTTTTGGCACGGTTAAAAAGTGCTGCTTCGGTAATCTTTTTTTCATTGACAACAAACCTTTTGGGAATCAGTTTCAATGCGGTTTCCTGTATGTGGGATTTGCCGCTGCTTGCCTCGCCAAGACATATTACAGAAACAGGATTTTTGAGAATTACCTGTCCCGCATATACAGTAAATGCATACATTATGTTGTTACGTTCACCTGCAGTAAACCATTCAACAAGACTGCCAATATAAACTAAAGGACAACTTAGAGATTGAAGTTTTGTGATAGCTTCCTTTAATTTAGATGCATCCTTTTCCTGCTCTGCCTGTTTCTTGTCAGCTATTTCCTGTTCAATTACTGATAGTTCATTTTCATAATTGAGCTGAAGTAACTGTTTTAGTTCTGCGAACTGGTTGTTGACCTGTCTTGGTTTGAGGTCACCTTTAGGATTTATAATCTGTTTGAACTGTCTTGCGACATTACTTTGGGAAGATAATGTAGCTGGAGATTTATTCAAGTATTCTCCAATCTTATTACCATACCTGTTTTTAAATACATATGTGACCTTATCAACATTGTCTCTGTTGATAATGAGTGTTATTGTATCCTTTGTCGGTAATTCAGCTACATTACTCATTTCTACTCTCCACTTTTATTTTACCTGAACGTCACGTACGATGAAACTGTAGTAGATATATGTTCCGGATTTTTCTTTGACCTGTATTGTCATTTCACCTAATCTGTTTACGAATTCCCTGTATTCAGCGAGGTTAACATTTCTTAAGATATTTGATCTTCCTACTGAACCTGCATTTTCCAATTCAAGAATGGATGTTATGAAGTCAAAGAGTACGCTTCCTTTTCTGATGTTTTTGTGAAGGTCTCCGTCGTTTTTGAGGTTGACGTTTATTTCAACGTATATTTTTTCATCATCTTTGAAGATGAATAATTTAAAACGGTTAACGGTTTTTTCCTCGCCGTCATCATCGAAAGTGTATGATGTAACAGAAGACATTTCTGGTCTTCCGGTGATGAGTGTTCCATCTTCAAAGTCTCTTAGTTCTGCTTTTTCATATCCTTCAGGGATTTCCACGATTTCTTCAAAGTCAAGTTCTGTACCTGTGAATATTGTCTGTTTAGTATTTTTAAAACTCATTTTAATTTTCTCCTAAAAAAATATTTTAAGAGGTGTTACCCTCTTTTAGAAATTTTGATTGTCCTGCAATCTTTTCTGCTGTCATTTCTTCTGCTGATGTTTCACCTGCTCCAATTAGTTCGGCTATTGCACGGTTGGTTGCACGTGTCTTTGCTGTACTCATTATTGTATGGTCTGAAACTTTGTCTTTTCCTTTTTCTGAACGGGAGCATAGTGCATCTGATTCAACACTTCTGCCATTAGGTAAAGTTGCACGTACGCAGTAATATGCTTCACGTACTCTTCCCATTTTTGTTCGCTCAATGTCACGATTAACTATCTCTGTATCGACATTGAATGCACGGGACAGTTTCTGCCATGCGGACTTTTTTTTAAAGTGTCTTTTCACTTTAATGTAGTTTCCGTCTTCATCTTTTTCTTTAACGATTATTTCCTGATAGTCAGTGTCATTCAATAATCCTTTACAGAGTTTTTGATAAGCGTCCCACTGTTCAATAGCCACATCCACATCAGGGACATTATCAACTTTAACTAATTCAGTTTCCTTCAAAACCTGTGGTTCTTCTATAAGTTCTGCTTTTACCATTCTTTATCACCTTGAAAAATTGAGGAGGATTAATTTATAATCCTCCGGTACTTGTTGCTATTCCAATCCAGCCTATAGCTGTGGCAAATATTATGCTTCCGATGAAAATCATTTTTGGATTGGGATCCATCGGTTCTTCCTTTGGATATAATCTTACCGGTTTAGGCATACTGACCAACCCTCCTTGTGCAAACCTCAATAATAAAATTCAAATTAATTATTGTAGTTTTTCCTCCTTTTTTGCGAATAACAACTGTTTTATTGTCCGGGAAATTCAATTCGTCTGATTTTAGTACCGCACAATAGGGGTCTTCATTTGCAGATACGAATGCAATGAAATGTCCTTCATCAAGATTCCTTTGCATTTCAAGAATTGTATTTTCCATGTTTATCATCCCTTTTGTGTTTGCGAAATCCGACAATAAAAGCTTCTCCTCTTATGAATTTGATTAGACCGATATCTCCTTCAGCAGCATACTGAATTAATGACAATAACTTCTCATGTATTATTGTCTGGTATGCTTTTTTTCCACCATCAACCAATACGATGCCGTCATCATCAATGTAGAGGATTTCGTGTTCAACATCTCCTTTGGCAATTTTGACCTCACCCTTGTGGGTTAAAATGCCATGGAAATTATCTTCAAATTGATTAATTGAGGTTGTCATCTCTATCAACCTCATTAATGCAATGTCTTTCAAATGGGAAATAGCTGTTCATTTTCTATTCACCCATTTTATCGAGTTTACTGAAAACTTCTGATACAATATTCCATGCCTCTTTTGGTACTAAAACATGAGGCACACCATTTACATCTTGTTCTAACATTTTTTGTTGACTCCTGTTAATTTTAAATTTTTAGTTCAACAGTCCGATGGATTAAAGCTATTGATCCAGTTTCATTATCTTGATTCTGTATAAATCGAAGAATTCCTTTTCATTTCTAATGTTTTCAGTTTCTTGAATTTCATCAATAGCTTCTTCTAATGCCCTAAAGTTATTGGATATTATTACTTCATTAGGCCGGGGTTTTACTATTCCACACATAGTTTTACATCTCCTATTTCCCCATTATTTTGTTGCTGGGGTGTGCATATTCAACAATCTAAAACTCACTATTGGCCAGAAGTCTTTGAAAAATAAGAATGCATTTGGTAAAATTAATTTTCCGTGCTTTACCGAATATTTAGAATAAGATAAGTCTATTAAATTAAAATGTATAAATATTTATATATTCCTTAAAATAAACTAGATATTGGGTTAAGTTTTGAAGAATATTAATTTTTAACATAGTTTTGCCGACATGCTAATTATTCTTATTTTTCTTACTGACCCAAGGATTATATTAAAAAATAATATTATAGCTCGTTATTCATAATAAAATTATTTTTTTATAATCCTTTTTTATGATCTGTTTTTTCTCACTGTTTTTTTGATATTTTACCTCTATAAATTTATTTAAAAGCCTAACCGAAAAAAAGTTGTACGACTGTGAAAAATTGCTTTCACTTCGTAAAATTGCTTTCAGTCGGTAATGGCTAATCATAGTTTATCATTTTTTGTATATAAACATTACGATTCGCCTTTTTGTTATTAAACTGTTCATTTTTTTGAGAAAAAATTGTGTTCCTAAGGCATGTATTTTTGCAAATTTTGATAAACAATTAAACATAAAATTGTAAGAAAAAATAGTCATGCGTATAAAATCGACATTGGGATTATTCAATATAAAATTAATTTTTTTCATCGTCATGTCATTATAATTATTATTATATTTTTTATATAAATAAAGTAATAACTCCGTTTCGTTGTGTTCCAAAAATTTTATTATTGTCAAAAAATAAATTTTTTATCAGAGTTTAGTAGTTCAAAATGATAAGGTTGCGAACAATATCATACGTTTTATACGAACAGTTTATATTGTTCGCATGCTTATTACTTCTCAACTGCTCTCTCTCAAGATATTATACATATGAAAAATAGAAGTGATTAGTATGATGAATGACGAGCTATTAA
>NZ_JAZQFM010000085.1:0-2444 GCF_045539575.1 Methanobrevibacter sp. | reverse complement strand
TGCATTTGCAATTACAGCATCTCCAAAAACATCGGGCCATTTTGAAAAAGATTGATTAGTTGTAAGGATTGTTGGTCTGAATTCATATCTTGCCGCTATCAGTTGAAAAAATCCATATGCCGCAGCCTTATCAACCGGAAGATATCCAATTTCGTCAATTATCAGAACCGTGTATTTGAGATAATGTTTAACAACCTGTTCCACTCGGTTTTCCTTTGCTGCACGTTTGAATTTTTCCATCAACTGAGCAAAATTAATGAAATATGTAGATATTCTTTGACTTGCTGCTTCAATTCCTATGGCTGTAGCAAGATGTGTTTTTCCAACTCCGCTTGAACCAATAAAGATAATGTTTGTTTTCGTTTCTATGAACCGTAGACTTGTCAAATCTGCGATTTGTTCTTTCCTTACCGATGGCTGATATGAAAAATCAAAATCCTTAAAGGTTTTAATATACGGAAAATGCGATGTGACAATATTTATCTTCTTTGCTCTTTCGGCTCTGAATTCAATCTCTGCATTAGTCAACTCCAGTAGTGAGTCTAAAAGTGAATTTTGGTTTTTTGTTGATTTGTCAATAACATTTGGTAAGATTTCAAGCATCTTAGTAAGTGAGAGCTCTTCCATATTGTTTCTTAATACATTAAAGTTTGTCATATATTTCAAGGTTCCTTTCTGCAACAGCTGTAATTTCATCATTTGAAAGCCTTCTTAACGAACTGCATCTGGCAATTTCCATATAGTCCTGATGATTGAAATTGGTAAGCTTTGATGTTTTGTCCCAATGGCGTATGAAATGTCCGTTAAAGGTAATGTTAAAGCCTGTACCATCATCTTCGATATCTAAATATTTACCGATATATTTCGGTGGTACGGAATATTTTCTGCCTTCATAGGTTATCAAAGACTCAACACTGACTTTTCTTGTGACTGTTTCCTTGAAATATCCCGAAAGAATGCTAAGATCTGTTTGTATGAGATATGGCTTCTCAATTTTAAGTAATTCAAACGGTGGTTTATCCGTCGCCTGACATTTTTCAGAGTTGATTTGCTCATTAAGTTCTGCAGCTATTCTTCTGATATCATCAAAACAAGTTATGTCTCCGCTGTAAACCTTTAATCTGTTTACAAGCTTTGCAGTAACTTCAACCTTTCCCTTTGTTTCGGGACGGTATGCAATGCAGGCTTTGGGAATAAATCCGCAGTCAGATGAGAACATACTGAATTCGTCGTTGAATACAGGCTCATTGTACTGAGTACGTGCTTTATCAATTATTGAACGCATGTTGTCAAAGAGGATTTCATGAGGAACACCGCCTATGTATTTAAATGCTTTGACAAGACATTCTTCCACAGTATGTAAATCTCTTGTTTCTGTAACGCAAAGGAATTTAGTTCTTGAAAAACCAAGAATCAAGAGAAAGACATTGAATTTTATGGTATCTCCGTCTTGGGTTTTGAATTTCATCGATTCTTTCCAATCCACCTGAGCCTGAATACCAGGATTAGTTTCAAAACGAATAACAGCTTGTTTTTGCTTTTCAAGATTGAGATTACGAACAAAGTCTTTAATTGTGGTATATGAACCGGTATATCCGTGATGCTTTATGAGGTAGTTGCAAATAGCAATAGCCGGGGCACCGGTTTTTAATTTTTCTTCTATTATCAATTCAAAACCATCAGTTTTCCTTGGTTTATTCGCTTTTGGTGGTGGGAGATTGTTTTTGACTGCATTGATAGCTTTTGAAACTGTTCTACGGTCACATCCATACTGGCGAGCAAGCTTTGAACAGTTAATATTTACATTAGATTTATCTTTAAGCATAAAATTCACCTTCTCATAAATGTCTTTTCTGTAATTCATTTTCATCACTCCCGAATAGAGTATACTCTATTCAGAAGTGTCTTGCCAGAATTGTACATTTTGAGTCGGCGATTTTGTACATTTTCATTTTAACATTTATATAAGAGTTATAAATCAAATTCATCAACTAATTACTTTTTGGCTTATTTAAGCCATTTTTACCTGTTTTAGATACTCTTAAAACATGCTAATTTCTTGTCAATTTTTATCTTTTTTTATCCCCGTTGATGTCACAATTGATGTCAGACAAATGCTGTGTATTCATTAAATCAATCAAAATCATCCGAGTCAAAGTCCAATATATCTTCCATTTCTTCATTTATCTCATCTAAATCATAATCATCATGATAACCTTGACCTCGTGCCCATTCTGCAATCGAGGTCTGTTCAGGATTTGATTCATCAAGATATTGTTCTAAAAATTCATAATATCCGTATATTCCGCCACAATCATCAGGCGGAGAGCTTTGCTTAAATTTGGTCACCTGAGGATAATCAAATTCGTAATCTTCAATATAATTTAAGACTTCAATGGTATGCTCCCACCAATCACCAAAATCATAGACATAAGTAAATTTTT
>NZ_JAZQFM010000084.1:0-23974 GCF_045539575.1 Methanobrevibacter sp. | reverse complement strand
TTTATTTAAAACTCCAGATAAACATTTTTCGATTTCATCCCCATTCAAAAAAATATAATTCTTTGGAAGGTCAATAATTTTACAATTATTTTCTTTACAATCCTTTGCAAAAATTTTTTTTGATTTTGAAAATTTCTTTTTAGAATAAAATTTATGAAAAAATTCTTTAGGCAATGAAATCACTTCTCCATTGCCTTAATAATATCTACAGACTCATTATAAAGTTCATCTGTAACTTCTGAGAAGTTTTCGTCAATGAACCCTGTTTCATTAACATCTACTTCTTTAGGAACATAAAGATAATCAGATTCCTTTTTAAAATTATAAATTTTAACATCTTCATGATTTAAAATATTTTCATCACAATATCCTAATTCATTTAATTTATCTTCATTTACTTTACCTAATCTAATAAGATTATTAAATTGTTCTAGAATATAATCACTGTGAGTAGTTAATATAATATTTAGCCCATTGTTGATTAATTTGACTAAATATTTAACTAATATTCTTTGATTTTCAGGGTGTAAATGGTTTTCAGGCTCTTCTATTACTAAAAAATCCTCTTTGTTTGATAAATCAACTAAATATTTGATAAATGGAGTTAATTCTTTTACTGATGAAGAAAGTGATTTGAAATCAAATTCAATTCCATTTTTTTCATCAATGAATTTAATACCTTCATCAACATTATTAAACTGCAAAACCCCTCCGAGTATTTCTTTACTCAATTCAGCTGCAATATCCTTATAAAATCCCTCCTCAGAAGTCTCATTATTTAATAATAAAGACATTAATTCTTTATCTAATTTGGAAGAATTTATATTCCCATTAATTTCATGTGTTAAAAATGAATTTAAATGATTGGAAATAGTGTAGCTTGAAGCAGGAAGATAATATGAATTTTCTACTAAATTAGAAATAAATGCTTGGGAAAGAATTCCATAAATTATTCCAGGAACATACGTATTATCTAACTTAGATAAATTTAAATAAATCGGATTCAATATTATTGAAACAAACTCATCATCCCTTGACATACTTAACACTACTTCACCTTTATTATCAGTGCTATTTTCAGATTCCCCAGTTGTTTCTAAAAAGAAATTATCTAACAATAACTTTCCATTATCATTCATCAAAGAAATTCCATTGAATTCTATTGAAAAAGAAGAATTAATAATATTATCAAGTTTATTAATATTATTAGAAAAAGTATTCTTTAAATTGGATTCTATAGATTTTAAATAAAATTTACCAATGCCTTCATAAAATAACTTATCAAATTCATCAACAGGTAATTTAAAAGGATTATTTGAAAAATCAGGATTTGAATTTAAATAATCAATGAATTTATAATTATATTCATCAAAAATATCCCCATTATTATCAAGTATATACTTTAAAGAATCGATTGAAATTGAATCTTCAATATCCTCAAATTTTCCATTAAATGGATTTAATAAAGAATGAATTAAACATGCAGAATAGGATTTACCTGAACTATTTGAACCAACAAATATTGTTAATGGGGAAATATCAATATTAGCTTCTTTAACTGGGCCAAAATTTTTTATTCTGATATTATTTTTAATAACCATAATAAACACCTAAAATAATTATATTAAATTATAAAGTACCTATATTAAATATTTTTTCATTTTTTTGACTACAATTTTACGAAACAAAAGCAATATTTCATTGTCAATGCAATTAACATGAATATATCAAAAATTTAGATAATATGCTAAATAAAAAATAAAAAAAACAAGATTAACAACTCTGTAATTCAGTATTAGTGAAATGAATTAATTTAACTTTTTTTAAGGTTTGATAAATCTCGCAAAAGCATGCTTCGTAGATATTATAATCTCCACAATAAGGATCATCAATATCTAATGGATATTCGCAATATATTCTTTAATTGTATACACTTCTAGATTAGGATAGTAACTTATATCTCTTTTTTGTGAAACAATTCAAATGTTAAAAGTAAATCCTTCTCTTCAACCTGTAAAATCAACAAGATAAAATCTAAAGTGAAATATTTCGATTCCTCAAGATTTTATTTAAAATAAGAACTATTCAATTAAATCAAGTTAACAATATCTCATAATATTTACCAAACTCTAATTCAATACATGTTTGCTAATCAATATATTAATATCAGTTATCTGATAAATTTTTATAGTATATTATTTTTAGGAAGTGAAGTTTTTATGAAATGTGATGAATTTATAAAAGAAATTGAAATTGATAGTTATGAGGACTTAATTAATAAAATTTATAGTTCTAATTTTAATAGGAAAGAATATATTTTTAGAGGAATTGGAAATGTAAAATATGACTTAATTCCTAAGGCTTTAAGGAGAAATGAATTTGATCAAGCCGTGATTAATAAGTATATTAGTTCAGATTTTATTGTAAACTGGAAAGTAGAAAATAACTGGGAAGAGTTGCTCAATGATTCTTTAAAAAACTTTAAAATTGATTATGAAGAGTATTGTGACATGATTAATGATGAACAAGATACATTAATTCTTGATAAATATGGGTTTATTCAAAAAGAAACAGATAAAAAAATATTATGTAGTGTTGGTTCTAAAAAAGAATTGCAAATAAAAAGAGAATTGCATTTACTCCTAAGATTTTTTAATTGGATTGATAAAACAGGTTTAGAAATAAATGTAAACACTAGTATACGTAGTTTGATTCATGAAAATATTAAATTCACTCCTGAAAGTTGGCCTCATCCTGATTTTTTTGAAATTATTTCATTAGCTCAACATTATGGTTTACCAACTGAAGCACTGGATTGGTCCTACAGATTTGAAGTAGGTTTATATTTCGCAGTGAAAAATATCTTAAAGAACAATAGAGACGAGGGTGTGTTATGGGCTTTAAATTATAAATTATTGGAAAATAAATATTTGGATAAACCATTAGATAATAAAATATTATTTTACAGACCACAATATTATTTAAACAATAATCTAAGAGCTCAAAAAGGATTATTCACATTTGTTATTAATGAAGGCCAGAAGATTGATTATAGACCCTTGGATAAAATTCTATTTGAAGACCGAGATGAATTTAATCTTAATCCAAATGAGAATATTTTTTATAAATTTATAATCCCAAACAAAATAAAAGCAGATATTTTAAAAGAATTATATCGTGATGGATGGTCTGAAAAATTCATGTTTCCAGGATATATGGGTGTAGTTAAATCAATGAAAAATAAAGTTAAATCTGATGATTATATTTATGAACCACCTAATAAAAAATCCATTTTAATGTCTTTTTCAAAATATGAAATTGATAAAATTAAAGAAGGTAAAAATGTCACTTTTAGAAAATTTAGACTTAAAAAGCCAATTGATAAAATCTTTATTTATTCACGAGACTCTAAAAAGATTTATGGATATTATAATTCACATCATATCATTAATAATACCATAGACCACTATTTGCAAATATTTAAAGAACAATCGCTGATATCTGAAGAGGAACTTTTAGACAAATATGGAAATGTTGATTTTGGCATAACAATTCAACTTTCAGATTTAAATTTATTTAAATATCCATTCAAATTACACAATTACAATGAAACTAATGAGTATAGTTTTTTGGAAAAAGTTAATTCATTGAAATTATTATTGAATTTTTAAATGAGAATCCGCAAAAATTAAATTTTATGAATCTCATAAAATTTAATCCCTCTAAAAAATTACCACATATAAAATAAAAATTTAGTAAAATAGTTTATAGCTATTTTACATTTTTTAAATATGGGGTCTATTAATAACCTGCATATTTAATTTTCCAAACTTAACCCATGTAAAAAATCTAAAATCATGAAACATCTCATTGCATTATATATTCTCCCATAATGGAAATTTTCTCCATGCATGATTTTATGCCTGCTAAATTTAATTGAAGTTTGATAACCCTCTCCCTGCATGGTGTGTTGAAAAAGAACATCTAAAAAGACATCACTCATCGCATCTAAATATTCATCGCCAGAAGTTAAATCTCTAATGTATCTATCAAATTTAATATTTTGGCCATGCTCGTCCTTTTTACGATTTCCATCAAGATCACATACAATATTTCTGTCTACCTTAAGCCCTTTTTGACTCATGAATTCCATTTGAATACCATCTATTTGAGCAATTAGAACTGGAACAACTAAATTTGAAAAATTGACATCTTTTGGGCAATTTTTTATGATTTTAACACAATCCCTAATAATTTTCATCCTACCATCAAAAATAGGATTTGAGCTCCAGTTATCAACAAACAAATCCAGATTTTCACAATCATTGCCTAAGAAATAGTCATTGAAAACATGATTAATAGCTCCCCATTTACTTTTAGAATTGCTTTCACATATAGAGACAAGGTCATAGACAATGGATGGATCCATACTTGGACTAATGAACCAATGATATTTTTTTATACAATTTAATGCTCTTTTCTTTGATATATTATAACGTTCTTGTACATTTTTCCAAAATTCATTGTAATCTTCAAAAAACTTAATAATATACTCGTTACTGTTTATCCAATCGTTCCAAAAATCAATCTGTGGTTGAATCGCCTTTAAAATCTCTGATGCTTGAAATATTGCAGAATTATTAAATACATGATTAAGATTAATCATTGTTTGACTCATTGCATCCACTCCAGTTAATGCTTGAGAAACAGCAGCCATATTAGACTCAACAACACTACCCACCATCCTCCTAGCAGAATCCACAGCAGACACAGCCTGAGAAACAGCAGAATATTTTAATGCATCATCAATAGGTGATGTAATGTCAGCCATGTGTTTGAGATTTTGAACTGCTTGTGAAACACCTAGATTATTAGCCATTTGCTGCATTGATGTTATTTGGGTGTTTAAAATATAATCTTCTAAACCACTGTAGATATTGAGTGAACTAAGACTGTTGCGTATTGAATCAACCATTTTATCATAATTATCTTCAAAAGGTTTAACTATATGTTCCCTATACGCAATTACACCCTCTTTAAAATCATTGTAAACATCATCATTTGATAAATTAAAAAATTCATCCATATTATTGCATTTTAAATATCTCTCTAGAATACTTTTTATCTCAGACTGATTCAAGTCATTTAAACTTTCAATTGAAATTTCTGGAGAGATTAATTGATTAATGATAAAACCTTTACATAAAGACTCCCCATCAAGACCATCTTTAATATTTTTTAATAAGTAATTTAAATCATCATCAAAAATTGGTCTTAACTCAAGAGTTCCTAATGTGTTACTTTCAATAACGATTGGTCTATTTACAAGTTCAATAAATTCTTCCATACTTTTAACTTCAATAATTTCATTATTACTTTTTTTAGAATCATCATCTTTCTTAGATTTAATATTATTATCTTTCATTTTATAACCTCATTAGAGTTTATTCAAAAATTTAGAAATCTTTCTTTGAAGATTTCCCAGTACAAAATTTATCATTCATATGTCGTCATTGTAACATTTACAGGACATCTTGATAAAGTTATACTCCTACCTTTACTTTTACCAAATAGGATAAAGAATAGGCATTCAGATTTCCAAAAATAATACGCTGAAATGGACACTTGATAATTTCCTAAATTGCGCAAAGAATGTTTCATGAGTTCGTACATGTTTATCCAATTAATATGGTGTGGTTTATACTCATGATTGGAATAACATTCTCTATATCATATTATATTTAATTACTATAATATAAACTTTTCTAATAAAAATTTTTTATCATATACATTTATATCCTATTAGAAACAGATAATATCATAGATACTAAAATCCAAGAGGTGGAAAAAATGCTGATACTAGCCACAAGTAAAATTCAAAGCAATTATCAAACCACAATTCCAAAAGAAATAAGAAAAAATTATGACATTGACAATGATACTGTTGTAGAATGGGCCATCAATGAAAATGGAAATCCTGAAATAAATTTCAGAAAAAAAAGAAACTTCAAAAATCTAGCCGGTGCTTTTAAAACTGATGAAAAGACCAATGCCGTAGACTTGAAAAGGAGTTTATACGAATGATAAAAGTATTCCTAGATACATCATTCATCCTAGCATATGTCAATTCAAATGATGAATTGCATGAAAATGCTTTAAGACTAGAAGAAGCTGAAGACATTCTCTCACAGGACTGCTACATTAACAATAACGTACTGAACGAAGTTTTAACATTAACTGGCAGGAAAATGAACATCAACGCTGCTGAAGAGATATACTACGGCCTGATTGACAGCTTTGAAATATTAAATGAGTACACTATTTTCAACTACACTGCTAAAACATTTGATATCTTCAAAAAAATTGTTGGAGCCAACAGTAAAAAGACAAAACTAAGTTTCACCGATTCAAGCATTATCCTAACCATGAAGGAATCAAACATTACTGATTTGGTCAGCTTTGATCAGCAATTCAAAAATTTCAATGAAATTAACCTAATCGGTCCAAATTATCTATAACGTTCTTAAAATCAGATTTATAGACATGATATCATAATAATTGCATAAAAAAGGTCATTGAAAATAATCCACCATTACTTTTAACAAGATTAGGATAAGTTTATTTACCATGTAACTTCATATAATAATACTGTAGAAAGCACAAGTATGTGATATTTTAAAAAATATTTAATCATTAATATTTATAGTATTAGTATTATTTAAAAATTAGGTGATAAATATGAAAGTCGCTATTATCGAAACTGATAAAGGAAATATTGAATTGGAACTGTTCCCAAATGAAGCACCGGGAACTGTAGCTAACTTTGAAAAATTAATCAAAGAAGGCTTTTACGACGGCTTAACCTTCCACAGAGTTATCCCTAACTTTGTAATTCAAGGAGGTTGTCCTATCGGAAACGGTACCGGAGGACCTGGATACACAATCAAATGTGAAACCGAAGGAAACCCACACAAACACGGTACTGGTGCATTATCCATGGCACACGCAGGTAAAGACACAGGTGGAAGCCAATTCTTCATTACCCACTGTCCTCAACCACACTTAGACGGCGTTCACACCGTATTCGGACAAGTTATCAAAGGTCAGGATGTTGTTAACGCTATCCAACAAGGAGACAAAATGAACAGAGTGACCGTTGAAGAAAGATAAACCCTTATCTTTCAACTTCTTTTTTATTTTTACATCAAAATTGCTTTTATTTAGTAAAATTGACTTAAAATTAAACTAAAAATATAAATAACCCCCAATACATATTTTAATTTAAGTTTAAATTAATATCTGGAGGTTATTATATGAGACAAAATTTCACACAAAGACTAGAAATGCAGATTTCGCAGGAAAATGCAAGTTCAGGATCGATATTTATGGCCAATGATAATGATCTTAAAGATTTTCTAAAAAAACATTATGATTTTCCATCAAATAATCTGAATGAAATTAAAGAATTCATCGAAAAAGATAAAGAATTAGAAAAAATGGTTTGTGAATTAGCTGACACTATTTCTAACGAAATCATCATCAGTGAAATTTCTTTTGATTTCATGAAAGAAACCGACCCTAATGAAAAAATACTTGAAATAGTAATCCATACACCAGAATCCGATGAAAAATCATTGCTCGAAAAAGAAGATGTTTTAATCGATAAAATTATTGATAAATACCCTAAAACAATGAACGAATATATTCTTTTGGTGGAATGCTAATGTCTGACAGTGAACAATTCGATTGGTACAAATATTATGAACATGCAATATCCTATCAAAATGAAAACGATGAAGCTAAATTAAGAACTGGAATTGGCAGATTTTATTACTCCTCATTTTTAGAATCAAGAGATTTCATTTTAGAAAATAAAACCTTTTTAAATAATTTCAACAAGAGAATAATGAACTCCAAAACAGGTAGAATTCACCAAGAAACAAGACACACTTTTGACAAACACCCATTATTAAACCATGACAATGTTGGCAAAAAATTGCTCAAAGACTTAATATCTTAAGAAAATATAGAAATATGGTAGATTATGACTCAAAAAAACCAAAAAATTTAAAAAATATCTATAATAAATGCCACAAAAGAGCAAAGAGAATATTTGAGTTATTGGACGAATTAAATTAATTATAATTGTTTGCTAACTTTTTGATTTGATTCCAACAAATGAAGCAAATACGGATGCTATACATAACACCACACAGATAATGCATGTTATTTGACAGCTGCTAATCAATAAGGGATAATACTGTGCAATTATTGGAACATCACCCATTACGAATGCAAATACAAGTGTCAATATGCCCATACTCATCGCCTGGCCAACAGTACGCATTGTTGCAACCGCTGCTGATGCAACTGAGGTGTCTTTCGCAGGAACTGAACCCATGATTACATTTGTGTTCGGAGGAGAGAACAGCCCGAAACCAATACCGTAAATAATCATTGAAACAATTAAAAATACCATTGGAGTTGCAGCATCTAAAGATGAGAACAGAAACAGTGAAACTGTTCCCAGTGCCATTCCGATAGCTGCCAGGATTTGCGGAACGAACTTGTCTGACAATCTGCCTGCAATCGGCGCTAAAACCACTTGACACAACGGAGCGACAAGCAATATCATACCTGCAGTCTGTGAATCAAATCCTTTAATATATTGCAGGTGATAGTTAAGGATTGTTGTTACTGCATAAGTAGCCAAATAAGCGCACAGTGATGCGAAATTGGCTGATAGAAATTTATGGTTTTTGAAAAACCTTATGTCAAAGACGGGATATTCCTGTTTCAGTTCAATCAAACCGAATACCACAAGAATTATTAATCCAAGAACTGTCAATGCTATTCCCATTTGAGTGTTTAGAATGGTGAATCCATACATAAAGAGAACTATTCCTATTCCATATGCAAATGATCCCTTTATGTCCAGTGGCATGTTTTCAAAGGAACTCCACTCCTCATTGATTTTAGTTAAAAGCAATGCAAGAATTGCAAACAGGAACGGCACTCCAAAGAGCACTACGGATCTCCACCCCAAATTATAATCCAAAATTCCGCCAATGACCGGAGACAATGACAATCCCACATATACTCCGGTGATATTTATTCCCAGCGCCTTTCCGCGCTCTTCAGGCGGGAAGGCATTAACAATCATTGCCATGGATGTTACATTAATAAAAGACAGGGAAATTCCTAAAATAAGTCTGCATAAAAGGAACTGTTCCTGTGAAGTGACAAGCACATTGGCAATTGAAATTATGATAAACAAAACAATGCTTATGATTGTAACTTTTTTAAGACCATATTTTCCTGAAATTTGGCCTGCTGGAACCGACAGTACAGCCACAACCAACAAAAAGATAATGGTAACCCAGTTTTGAATGATATTGCTCATTCCGAATTCAGTTGCGATGGACGGAATGACAATGTTTACCGCATTAACGGCGAATACTGTAAAGAATGATAATACTGTACAAATCAATAAAATTAAATTTTTCTGTTCCATTAAATGATTATATTAAAGTCATATGATATAATTCTTTTCAAATTATTTCAATTTTGACATCAAACCGGATTTTCTAGCATAATGAAATAAATAAAGCTGCACATAACCCGCATTTTTGCCAAACTCCTCCATTCCGAATTCACGGACTTTGGCAACACTGATATCCTTTCCATCAAAATACAGGTGAGAGACAATTCTTTTTATCCATACATCTGAAGGAAAAGCTTCCCTGAAGTTAAATCCGTATAACAAAATGCAGTCGGCAACTTTCGGACCTACACCAGGAACCTTCAATATGCTTTCAAAAGCTTCATCATAGCTCATTTTTGAAATGTCGTGAAGGTCCATTTCATCTGTAAAAAGCTCGCTTGCCTTTCTCATGTATGGTGCTCTATATCCCACGCCACAATTTTTAAGATTATCAGTGCAGCTTTCAATATCTGAAATATCTGACAAATCAGATTCCTCTTCGCTGTCCAAGTACACATTTAATAAAACGTTGCTTTGAGGAAATGTATAGTAATCCCCATGCTGATTTCCCCAATTACATTTTATTTGAGAAATGGATTTTGTCCACCTCTTAATGGAATTGTTAGCAGAGCATATTGATGAGATAATGCACTCGAATGGATCATGCGCCAAAAAGAGTCTCAGACCATTGCAGAATTTGGACATCTCCGCCAGCTCAGCATGATTGCCCAAATATTTATAAAACTTATCCAAATCAAAATCCAAGTCAAAAATGTAGCTTAATTTTGAAACGGCTTCATCCTGAGAGATGTCCCCTTTAAAATCAAAATCCAAAAATTCGCCTGATTGCCTTGCATTGAAAATTACAGGTTTGCCGCCAACATTGACAACATTAGAAAAAGTACCGTCAACTTCAGCCCAAGGAGGCTGTGAAGTCTGACCTGACAATTGTGTCAGTTCCAAGTCAATAGGTGTTTTGATAATCATAAGCGGACAGCCACATTATTCTCTTTGAGGTATTCCTTTACGGTGCCTATTGAATATTGGTTAAAATGAAATATGCTTGCCGCAAGAGCTGCTGAAACGTCTGTCTTTTCAAACACTTCAAGGATGTGTTTCGGTTCTCCAACACCGCCGCTTGCTATTACCGGAATATCAACCGCATCATTGATTGTCTTGTTCAGTTCAATGTCATATCCGTTTTGGGTTCCGTCTCCATCCATACTTGTAAGCAATATTTCGCCCGCTCCACGTTCCTGACATTCCACTGCCCACTGGATTGCGTCAATGCCTGTGAATTCACGTCCTCCATAAATGCTTGTATCAAACCAGCAGTAACCCTTTTCAGTTTCAATGACAGTTTTATCCGGAGCATCATCGGGATGGTCCACATATCTTCTTTTCGCATCGATTCCGATTACGACAGCCTGGGACCCCACAACTTTTGAAGCTTCTGTCAGAAGTTCCGGATTTTTAATGGCTGCAGTATTGGTTGAGCATTTATCAGCGCCTGCCCTAAGCATTTTAATGTAATCGTCAACCTTTCTTATTCCTCCGCCGACACATATCGGCATGAAAACGTTTTCAGTCAGTCTGTCTATAACATCCGCCATTGTAGCACGGCGTTCATGTGATGCAGTGATATCTAAAACAACAACTTCGTCTGCTCCTTCCTCATAGTATCTAGTTGCAAGGTCTACTGGATTTCCGGCATATTTTATTTCCTTAAATTCCACACCTTTAACAACACGACCCTCTGGAACCTGCAAGTCACAATCTAAACAAGGAATAATTCTTTTAGTTAACATAATAAATCCTAAATAAAAAAAGAGTATTGTTTTTTAAAAAACAATATTTTTAAGCTGAATATCTTAAAACAAAACAGAATATAGCTAAAATTACGGTAGCTATTAATACATGCTCAGGTGCGAGTTTTGGACCTAAACTTTCTTCATCAAAGTATCTTACTAAACCTGCACCGGTTTGAGGCATAGAAATCTTATCATTTTTTTTCGCCATAAGTAATCTCCTATTAAATTAATTAAACATAAAATAACTGAATATAATTATTTTGTTCATCATATATAAAGTTTAAATTTTTTCTTTTTTAATAACTTTAATGTCACTGATTCTTGTGTCGGGATATTGGCCGTCCTCATCTTTCTCTACAGCCTTTACCATATCCCATACGGTTAAAAGAGCAACACTTACACCGGTTATAGCTTCCATTTCCACACCTGTTTTGCCTAAAGTGTTTACGGAACATCTGGCTATAATCTCATTGGATTTGACTTCAAAATCAAGCTCTATTCCTGTCAATGCCAACGGATGGCAAAGAGGAATTATTGAAGAAGTATTTTTTACAGCCTGAATACCTGCAATTTGAGCGGTTGTTAAAACATTTCCTTTTTTAATTTCTTCATTTTGAATTAGTCTTATTGTATTTTCATCCAAAAAGATACTGCCGCTGGCAATAGCTCTTCTTTTCTGGTCTGGCTTGCCACCAACTTCAACCATGTGTACGCCGTTTTCTGTTAAATGTGTAAATTCATCTGCCATAATATCTACTTCTCGCTTACTTCAATTACGTCAAGCTGTTCGCAAACAGCATTAACGCCCAGTATTTCTCCAACATTAGGATGGCTTCTGCCTTCATCGCCTGAAATCAATTCCTTAATGTATAATCCGCCTTCTGTTTTAATGATCATTGTGAAATGTGTATCGTCGACTATTTCATAGGACAAGTCCAGCACATGCTTGATGCGCACCTTGTCTGCACGTCTCCTAAGCACCCTTAAAGGAGTCTGCTGATGAATTTCATTCAATTTAGTCAATTCCCCCAACTTATCCTTATCAAATGATTCATCACATTTTACAGAGGCCTGATAAACTTTATATGTATCCGGAGAGGACTGTTTGATTTCTGCCTTACGTCTCCTCTCGCAAAGATGTAAATTATGATAGGAAGTCTTTCCTTCATTAATCTTATTAATTTCTTCTTCAAGTTTAGCCAAATCAAGATTCCTGATTTTCGGTTCTTTGATTTCAAGGACAAATGGCCTTCCTGAACCCAGCATTAACACGTCAATGTCTTCACGGCCTGCACCGTGGAATTTGGCTTCCTTGCCTTTTGTTAATTTTAAAAAATGCTCAGAAATTAACTCTTCTACAGATTCTGGATATTGTTTTCCAGTGTAATTGCACTCCTCACAGCCTCTTCCCTTACATTTGGTACATGGCCATTTTGTTTGAGGAATTCCACGTTTAAGCTTATTGTATTTTCCTTCAATATACAACGGGTTAATTTGGATTCTGACTTTCGGCTCACTGACCAGATCAATGTTAAAGACAATATCCTGGGATTCGAATTCGGCTTCCTTGTCATATCTCTCCCAAATTCCAAGGCCTATAAGCCTGTTGACTTCCTTTTTGATGGTTTCAACGCTTAAATTAAATTTTTCAGATAACTCTTCATCTCTTTTTTGAATGTCCTTGTCGATTTTGGAGCCAACCAGAAATGTGTCAAACTCTATTCCCAACTGGTTTATCTTATCATCAAGCTTTTTGTATAAATCATCATCAAGCTTGTCGAACAGATTATCGCAGACGACACATTCGACGCCTTCCAAATCTATGTCAAGCTCTTTGCATACCTTATCCGCCCTTTCGATGTTGTTGGTGCCTTCTATTGTCTTTGATAATTTACGTCCCAAACAACTTTTGCAGATTTTTCCATCAGTCTCTTCCAAAATTTTTTTAGCTAACTCGTACATTTTATCTATTCATGAATTGGCCCATCATACGGTTCATTGCACCGCCGCCTAAACGGCCACCACGTTTTCCTATTCCTTTCATTGTCTTTTTGGTATTGTTATAGTATTTTAAAAGCTCTTTGACTTCGCTTTCCTGTACTCCCGCACCGCGAGCAATTCTGCGAATGCGTGACTGCTTAATGATTTTAGGATTTAACATTTCTTCTTCTGTCATTGAAGACATCATGATTTTATAGGTGTCAATCTTGTCTTCTGTCATCTTGGATGCTTCTTTTGAAATCTTATTTCCCATACCAGGAATCATGTTGAGCACCTGCTGCATAGGTCCCATCTTGTTCATCATGTCGAACTGGTTTTTCATGTCCATCAGTGTGAACTTACCTGTGAGCATGTTGTTCATGGTTTTTTCTGCAATGTCCTCATCAATGTTTTCCTCAGCCTTTTCTATAAGGGATTTGATATCCCCCATTCCAAGAAGCCTGGAAATAAACCTTTCAGGATCAAAGAGCTCAAAGTCATCAATTCTCTCACCGATACCGATGAACTTGATTGGAGCGCCTGTTTCTGCAACAGCTGACATCGCACCCCCTCCTTTAGCTGAACCATCCAATTTTGTAATTATGATTGAACCGATATCGGTTGCCTGTGAAAATGCCTTGGCCTGTTCGCCCGCCTGCTGACCGATGGTACCGTCAATTACAAGAATAGCTTCATTCGGATTGATGATATTGTCCAGTTCGTCCATCTCAGCAATGAGGTCCTGTTCCTGCTTGTGCCTACCTGCAGTATCGAAAATGATAACTTTCCTGTTTTTGAATTCCTGCAAACCTTTCTGTGCAAGGTCAAGCGCATCCTTGTTGTCAGGATCCCCGTACAGCGGAACGTCCATCTCTTCAGTCAATTGCCTTAACTGTTCGTAAGCCGCAGGCCTCCATGTGTCTGTACAGACAACTGCAGGATTGAAACCTTTTTTTTGAAGGTATCTGCATAACTTACCGATTGTGGTAGTTTTACCACTACCCTGAAGACCCAGGAACAATATTTTATATGGCCTTTCATTGATATCCAGTCCGGCGGCTTCGCTGCCTAAAAGATTTACCATTTCCTCATAAATGATTGTTATGACATGTTCTCTTGGAGTGATTCCCTTTGGAGGTTCCTCATCAAGAGCCCTTGATTCAATTTTTTTAGATAAATCTAAAACTAATTTAATGTTAACGTCGGATTGGATTAATGCACGCTGAATATCTTTAACAACTTCTTTGATTGTCTTTTTATCGATTACTGACATTCCTACTAATTTTTTCATTGTATTAGTAAGATTTTCTCCTAAATTTCCGAGCATATTAATCACTTAAAATAATTGATTTTAGAAAACTTATATAATTATAATAAAATATATTTATAATTAACAAGTTTTAAATTTTTGTGTGAGACTATGTTAGAAGAAGTAATCAAATCATTAGAAGCATCCCCAATTGTAAAGAAAGGTGAATATAACTACTTTGTAAATCCAATAAGTGACGGTGTTCCGGCAATGGACCCTTTAATGCTTAGAGAATTAGCATTAGCTGTTCACAAATACGCTGATTTAAATATCGATAAAATTGTTGCTGTTGAAGCAATGGGAATTCACTTAGCAACTGCCCTATCCCTTGCAACTGACATTCCTTTTGTTGTAATCCGTAAAAGACAATACGGACTTCCTGGAGAAACAGAAGTATATCAAAAAACAGGTTACGGCTCATCAAACCTTTATGTAAATGACTTGCACGAAGGCGAAAGAATTTTACTCATTGACGATGTTGTAAGTACCGGCGGAACCTTAGTCGCATTGATTAGAACACTGGAAGACATGGGCTTGGATTTGAAATCCGTAGTAGCCATTATCGACAAGGGAGAAGGTAAGGAAATCGTCAAAAAGGAAACCGGCGTTGACGTTTTATCTATAGTGAAACTGGACGTCATTGACGGTAAAGTAGTTATCGAAAGCACTATTGAAGATTAAAATGTCAATGTATGATATGGATTTGGACAAGGTAATCCGTAAGATCAACTCAAAAGATGCGCAGATAGTTGGGCTTCAGTTTCCTGAAGGCTTAAAGATGCAAGCCATTAAAATAGCCCGCCAGATTGAGGATGAAACTGATGCAACAGTGATTATTTCCGGAGACCCGTGTTTCGGTGCCTGTGATGTGAGCGACTGGAAAATGAAAGGGTCAGTTGACCTTATCGTCCATTATGGCCACACACCGCTTCCGCTGAAATATGAAATTCCGACTCTTTTTATTGAGGCATTCTCAAATATTGACATTAAAAAAGACCTTGAAAAATGTTTGGATGAACTAAAGAGCTATTCAAGAATAGGACTGGTCACAACCACCCAACACCTACATCTTTTAAATGAAACAAAGGATTTTCTGGAAGATAACGGTAAAGAGGTTATTCTTGGATCATCCCCATCAACTAGAAAAGGACAGGTTTTGGGATGCAATTTCTCTTCCATCAAAGATTTGGACGTTGAAGTTATTCTGTTTATAGGCAGCGGAAATTTCCACCCGCTGGGCATAAGGCTATTCTCAAACGTTCCGGTCCTGGCGCTTGACCCATACAACAGTGAAATCAGAAGCATGGACGAATATGCTGACAGAATCTTAAGAATACGCTTTGCGAGAATAACAAAGGCAAGGTCTGCCAAAAAATGGGGAATAATTGTCTCCTCAAAAGAGGGTCAATACAGGATGGCGCTGGCAAGACAGCTTAAAAAGACACTTGAAGACCATGACATGGAAGCATATATCATTTTAGCGGACAATATAAATCCAGACATATTATTGCCTTATTTTGAATTGGAAGCGTTTGTTGTTAGCGCTTGTCCAAGAATAGCAATTGATGATTCACAAATGTATAAAAAACCACTCCTAACACCCCAAGAACTGGAGATTGTATTGAACAAAAGAGAGTGGGAAAATTATCAATTGGATGAAATTTTGTTCCATGAACGTTATAAATAGTTTTAAATATGAATATAAATAAAATTATTATATTAAAGAAATTTTTATAAAATCTTTGTTTTGGTGATTTTAATATGGATATGAAAGAGGAAAAAATAGTAATGCCTGGAGATAAATTAGGAATAATTGAGCAATATCTTCCAGGGGACGGTACTTATGATGATAATGGAGATATCAAATCATCTGTACTTGGTAATGTTAAAATTAATCAAAAAATGAAGGTTATTTCTGTTGAGGGTACTGCTAAACCGGCACTCCTGAAAGTCGGAGACATGATATATGGTCAAATTACTGACATCAAACCTCAAAGAGCTAATGTAAAAATCGAATGCATGAAAGACAATGCAAGACCATTGGCACTACCATATATGGGTGCAATCCACATCTCTCAAGCTAAAAAGGATTATCTCGAAAAATTATCAGATGCTTTTAGAATAGGAGACATCGTTCAAGCTAAAGTTGTTAAAATTACTGGAGATAATGTAGATTTAGGTACAGTTGATGACGATTGCGGAGTACTTAAAGCAATGTGCACTAGATGCAGAGATTTCATGCACACAACCTCAAAAGATAATGAACTTCAATGTAATACATGTAATAAAAAAGAAAAACGTAAAATTTCTAAAAACTACGTTAATGATTAATTAAGGTTGATAAAATGGAAAATATTGAAATTATTGAAGATAAAACTTTAGAATTAACATTTATTGTAAAAGATGAAAGTCACGGCGTCTGTAATGCTTTAAGACACATATTAATGCAAGACCCTGACGTGGAATATGCTGTTTACAATATTGATCACCCTCTTACCGGAAAACCTGAAATGACAATTAAAACAAAAAGAGGAAAAAGACCAAGAGTAGTATTGAAAAAAGCAGCAGAAAAACTCCAAGAAGAAAGTGCTGATTTTAAAAAACTTATCGACGAAGCTTTATAGCTTCACTATTATTTTTTTTAATGTGATTTAATGGCAAATTACAAGATTCCTTCATTAACTGCAGACATCTTTATTTTTGATGATGATTTTAACTTTATTCTAATTAAAAGAAAAAATGATCCTTATAAAGACTGTTGGGCATTACCTGGAGGATTTGTGGAATATGGCGAAAGTGTAGAAACTGCAGCAATAAGGGAAGCCAAAGAAGAAACCAGCATAGATGTTGAACTTAAAAGCCTAGTCAACGTTTATTCCAAACCCGATAGAGACCCACGAGGACACACAGTCACAGTGGCATTCACTGCCAAAGGCAATATGAATAATATGAAGGCAGACAGTGATGCCAAAGAGATTGCAATTTTTTCAGCTGAAAATTTAGATGAAATCGAAATTGCTTTCGACCATGAGGAAATAATTAAAGATTGCTTAAAAGTAGCAAAAAATGACTTATAATGATATATATTTAAATAACTTGAAAAAAAGATTTATTGAATATATATTTGTAAAAATTATTTTATAGAGGAGAGTTAAATGGAATTTTGTCCCGAATGTGGAGCAATGATGCTTCCAAATGATGGAGTTTTAAAATGTAACAGTTGCGGATATTCAAACGAATTGTCTGATAACGATGAATATGCAGTTTCAAAAAAAGTTGAAGCTAAAGAAACTGTTAAAGTATTAGGCGAAGATGTTGATGTACGTCCAACTACAACCGAAACCTGTCCTGAATGTGGAAATGATAAAGCTTATTATGAATTAAAACAAACTCGTAGTGCTGATGAAGCACCTACACGTTTCTTTACTTGTACTGAGTGCAAACATACTTGGAGAGAATACGACTGAGGGTTGTTCATGAAAGATTCTAAAGAAAAAGAGCATAGAATTTCTAATCTCAAAGACATGATTGACAACATCAACGATAACGAAGTTATCGAAGAGGATATTGAAGAAGATTTAGAGTTAATCAACTATCTTAACGAAGATAAAGACGAATATGAAGATTTAGAAATTAATGATGAATTCATCTATCATCCTAGTGATGATGACCATGCTGTTAATTTAGAAGAGAACAATATTAATGAAGATTTCATAATCAAAACCCCAAAAGAAGAAATTGACGTCGAAGATGCAACTGAAAATGAAGAATTTTTTGACGATTTCACTTCTGACATGAGCGAAAGCTTTGACAATATAGTTCATGCTAAAATCGGAAGAACTCCTATCCTAGCGATTGTCAGTACAATTTTAGGATTGATTCTGATTGCCATCTCAGCTACAATTTTTTCATCACGTAGTGACAGAGTTATAGATAATGTTGTTTCAGGTGAAACAAACTTTATCTCACTGATTTTTTTAGTATTTGGTTTATTATTATTAGTTTACGGACTTTACAAAATCATCGGATTTAGGAATCCCTTGGAAAGTCTGTCCAGCAGTATAGATTCAGTTGAAAGCGACGAACCTATTGCTAAAAAAGAGGAACCAAAAGAAAAAGTTATCCCAAAAAGTAACATTCCACTAGACAAGGAATCTTACAAGATTGGTGAATTTAATCTTAAAGAATTAAAAAATAAATTTAAAAAACCTTCCACCCCTAAAAAACCAGCACCACCAACTCAAGAGGAATTGGATAAAATCCCTCCAGCCCGTGAAAAACCTAAAGAGAAAAAAGGTTTGACAGCTGATGAGATTGAAGAAATGGAATACGAACAGGTTGTTCGTGAAGGCGAATCCATTGACGATATTTTTGCTGAAGTTGAAGACATTGACGAAATGCCTATAATTTCTGTTGACAGCGAAGATAAAATTAAAAAATAATTTTTTTATTAATTTTTAGGGCCTGTGGTCTAGTCAGGAATGACGCAGGACTTCGGATCCTGAGGTCGGGGGTTCAAATCCCTCCAGGTCCGCCTAATTTTTTACCCTTACCACTGCTTCCTTGAAAAAGTCAGGAATCAGTAATCTGTACATTGGACTTTTGAACAACATGTTAATGTCACTGTCAATGATGTATGTGTAACATGAATCGTCCTCTGCTCTCATACCACGACCATACGCCTGCATTAGAGTCATTACAGTCTTATAAGCATACCATTTTTTATCCCTTTTCATCCTCATATTGACTTGCTTGTCTCCAAGATATGGGAATGGCATCTTATAGATAATCTGGAACCTGCATTTATCATAAGGCAAATCCACACCTTCACTCATTGATGGTGAAACCAATACCAATGGATTTTCATCTTTTTCAAAGAAATTCAGAATCTGCTCCCTGTTTTTTGAAGTGTGTGAAATTAGTCTTGAATTATACAGGTTATTGAGTATATACTGCTGACATTTGTAACTGTGAGTATGGATTAATCCCTTATCGCCTTCATGCTTTTTAAGGATTTCCTGAAGTATAGGGATTGTTTTTGGAGCTGTGTTTTTGATTCTATTGGCTGACATTTTACCGGCCAGATTAAGAATGATAGGCCTTTTTTCTTTTGTGAATGGGCTGTCAACCTTAATATGATACACCTCATTAGGATTTAATCCCAACCATTTGGAAAACATCTTGTGGGAAAGGATTGTAGCACTCATAAAGATGACCACATCCCCATATTTCAACAGATTATTTTTTGCATAATGATGAACCCTTAAAGGCTTGAATACAACGCCGCTTTCTTCCGCATCGATAACCCAATTTTTAGGCTCCTTTTCCAGGTTATTTGCAAGTGTTTTCAGCCTGGATATTGTTGATCTGATTCTGTCTGCCTTATTTTTCTTGACATCTTTTAAATCAATCTCTTCATAGCTTTCCCTAATAGCTTCAATTTCCATTATCCAATCTTTAATGTCCCCGTCTTTTATTGTCTGCGGAGAAATTACCTTGCTGATGTCTTTTTCAAGAAGCCTATTGTATAATGCAACCTCCATTGTTGCCATCAGCTTATTTTCAATGTTGTGGGCCTCATCCAAAATCAGCAGTGAACGTGGGGCAAAGTGCTTTACATAATTCAGCTCCACTATTGCATAATCATAATTCATCAGGGTGATTGGGGAGTTTATTGCATTGGCTTTTTGGTTCCAATAGTGGCAGTGATTCGGGGATTGATAAAAAATAGCCCCTCCAAATGAATCTTCAAAAGCCAGTTCTGAGTCAAGAGACGGATTTTTAGCTATTCCGTAAGGACAGAAGAATTTGCTTGAAGTCGGAGTGGTTTTACAGGTCCCCATGTCACAGGTCATTTCCAGATTGCTGTTCAGGCATGCGAAGTTTCCCCTTCCCTTGACTAACGGGAACTCGAATTCGTCTGAATACTGTGACTGAAGCTGCTTGGTCATTGTCAAAATGTAGGCTGACTCATACATTTTAGCAAGTGTTGTGGCAATAGCTGACTTTCCTGTACCGGTACCTGCCTCCAAAATAATGTATTTATAACCTTGACGAATCGCATCATTTATATTTTGAATTATGTCCAGCTGACCGAATCTAGGCTCTTCAAATGGAAAATTTTCTATGATTTCGTCGTCTATATGAGGGTAAATCTCTTTTAGATATGCAACTGTGCCCTCATCCAATTTATGATTGTCAATTGAATAGACTTCAGGGATTTCATCATCCAGAATAGAATGTGTAACCTTCTTTTGAAAACTAAATAAATTAGTAGGACCTTTTGACTTCTCATTACTTGAATTTCCACAAGTACAATTACTTTTTAACATGCCGCAATTTGGGCAAAACATCGAATTTGACATTAAAAATATATTAGTTAGTATAATATAAATAAATTATAGGAAGAGCATTTGAAAATAAATATTCAAATTTAATTATTGTTATTATACGTGATATTATGGCTGAAAAAGGAAAATTATACGGAATTGGTGTTGGACCTGGAGATACTGAATTACTGACATTGAAAGCGGCAAGAATATTGAAAACCGTTCCGGTTGTATTTACACCAAAATCATCAAAAGAAAAAGAAAGTATTGCATTATCAATCGTGAGGCCAGTACTTGAAGAAAGAAAAGATTACAAAAGATTAATGCTTGTTACTCCTATTTTTCCAATGATAGAAGATAAAGATGAACTTGAAAAAATATGGACAAGCGCTTCAGAAATGATTGCCCAATATCTTAACAGCGGAAGGGACGTTGCATTCATCACACTCGGCGATCCATCCGTATTCAGTACTTATTCATATATTCAAAAGAAATTAAAAGGAAGCTACGAAATTGAAACCGTTCCGGGAATCACTTCATTTACCGCATGTGCAGCTGCCAGAAATGAGGCATTGGTTGAGCAAAACGATGTATTGACAGTCGTTCCTAAAATTGACGACAGGCTAGAACAAATTCTTGAATACAGTGATTCTGTAGTTTTGATGAAAGCTTCCAGAAACACTTCACAATTGGAACAGATAATAGAAGAAAAAGAAAGACCTAAAGATATCTATTCCGTGCAAAACTGCACACGTGAAAACGAAAAAATAATTGAAGGATTTTCTAATGAAAAACCTTACCTTACAACTACAGTCATCAAATTCAAGGATGACTAATAGTTTTTAATTGCTAAAGGTTCTATTTCAAATACGCATTTTTCGTCTCCCATTGTATAGCATTGTGTTTCGATAACACTTACAGGGAGATTGAAAAATTCTGTAAATAGACCTTCAAATATACCAGTATCCAAAAAGCATGCTGGTTTTCCTGTTTTTGGAAGCAACTCACATTCAAAGCAGTCATAAGTTGTAATTTTAATAATTTGACCAATGTCAAAAGTGAGTCTGCCTAAACCTTTTCTTTGCCAGAATTCGGCAATATTATTTATGAAAACATCCAAATCATCATCATATAACTTTTCAAAAATTGATTTGCCTATACTGTTACCTGTTGATTGCATGATTGGATCTATGTTTATTCCTTCCTGAATAAGCATGGCTTTCAGGGTGTGGAACAGCAATGTGGAAAATTCGGCATCCTCATCGACAATGTTTTTAATTAAGTAATTGGATTGGGTTTCTTCAATTTGCTTTGGCTCGGACAGTTCAACTGAACCAATGTATTTTGAATTCAGGAAAAATATTTTCTTTCTGTTGTCAACAGGGTGAACTCTGTATGATATAATTCCTTTTTCTCTTAAGCTTTTAAGGTGAACTGAAACTGTGGACTTTGATTTTCCTGTGTTACTGACTATTTCATCAAATTCCATATCACGGTCTCTAAGCATTTCCAAAATTGTAAGTTTTACTGGACTTTTGATTACGTTTACCCCTATGCTGTCATCGACATTAGAGAAAATTTGTATAGGTTTTTGTTCGCTCATTTGTACTATCCCCCAATATATAATCATATTTAATATTTTCTAAGTTAATAAATCTAACTGAAATGAAAAAAAGCTTATTTGTTCAATATTTATTTAAAAAAATAAACAAGCATAAAAACAAGAAATGAAATAAATACGAACTGTTCGTTTAAAACCTATAAAACAGTTCGTATACCAAACTATAAACGGAATAATCTTTTTGCGTTTTGAGTCGTTATTTCGATGACTTCATCTTCTTTCATGTCCAATTCATGTGACAATTTTTGTATAATATACTCAATGTTGAGTGACGTGTTTTTTTGACCCCTTTTCTCTTCAGGAGCCAAATATGGGGAATCGGTTTCAACAAGAATATGATTAACATCAATGCTTTTTGCCGTTTTTATTGTTTTCTTGTTGTTTTTGTGAGTAACAGGCCCTGCAATTCCAATAAAAAAGCCCAATTTGATGAACTGCTGCGCCATTTCGGCAGAACCAAGATAGCAATGCATGGATCCTGCCACATCATGCATTTTCAATATGTCGTAGGTGTCCTGCATTGCCTTTCTTGAATGGACTATCACCGGCAGGTCGTGTTTTTCTGCAAGGCCGAGCATATTTTCAAACAGTTTAATCTGGCTGTCTTTGTTGTCCTTTGTGCGGTAATAGTCAAGGCCAATCTCTCCCACTGCAACAACATTTTCATTTTTAAGCTGCCCGTCCAATAAAGAGATGTCCTCATCGGTTGCCTCATCTGCAAATGAATAGAGATAGCCTAAAGCGGCATGGACATTTTCGTATTTTTCTGCCAGCTCCAATACTTCCAGGTTGCTTAAAGGATCTGTACCGTTCAATATCACATGTATGTCCCTTTCTGCAGCTTCCTTTAAAATGTCTTCTGCATTTTCCATTTCGCTTTTGTAAATGTGGCAATGAGTATCTATAATCATGAAAAACCTCTGAAATGTTTGCATAAATTTTTATGTTATCTAATCAATAGTTATATTGTAAATTAAATTATATTTTTTGGTGAAATGAGATGGATGATAAGTTTTCAAGAACAGAAATGTTAATTGGAAATGATGGAATGGAAAAGTTGAGCGATGCAAAGGTTGCCGTTTTCGGACTTGGCGGCGTTGGCTCTTTTGTTTGCGAAGGACTTGCAAGAAGCGGAATAGGAAATTTTGTTTTAATCGACTTTGACAAGGTAGACGAAAGCAACATCAACAGACAGCTGATTGCAACCGTTGATACAATCGGCAGACATAAAGTTGACGTGATGGCTGAAAGAATCCTTAAAATCAATCCTGATGCGAATGTTGAAACATATAAGGAATTCTACATGGCCGATTGTGAAATAGACATCATTACCAAGGATTTGTCCTATGCCGTTGACTGCGTGGATACGATAATGGCAAAGATTGCAATTATCTGCAAATGCGACGAACTTGGCGTTCCTGTCATCTCTTCAATGGGAAC
>NZ_JAZQFM010000083.1:0-7948 GCF_045539575.1 Methanobrevibacter sp. | reverse complement strand
CTCCAAATTCACTTATTTTCAATGTTGAATTTGAAAATTGTACTGCCCTTTTTGGAGGAGCCGTTTCATCTTTAAACTCTCACTTGAATTTAACAAATGTCAATGCCAGAAACAATAAAGCTAAATATGATGGCGGAGCGGGTTATTTCATGTATGGTGTGTTTACTATCGACAGCTCTAACCTTTATAATAACAGTGCAAATAATGGTGGGGCATTATTCATTGACACAGCAGAGATATTTAACATACACTCCAATGTATTTTCCAAAAACCGCGCTGATAAAACAGCAGGTGCAGTTTATTCTGTTATGAGTGACACTTTTTATGATTCAATTTTTGAAGAAACATTGAACAATACCTTCATTGATAATGTCGCTTCAGCTTATAATGACGTTTATGAAAGTAACATGATTAACCTAACAATCGGGGATAACAATTATGTTTTAATCAAGTATATTCCGACTTATAACGGCACTTTGCCTTCAAGATATGATTTAAGGGAAGTTGGTGGAGTAACCGGAGTCAGAAGTCAGGATAATGGTGGAAACTGCTGGTCATTCTCATCACTCGCAGCACTTGAATCTGCAGTTTTAAAGGCAACAGGCATTGCATATGACTTTTCCGAAGAGAACATGAAAAATCTAATGTCATTATACTCTGATTACGGTTGGGCTATGGAAACCAATTCCGGAGGATATGACAAGATGGGAGTAGGTTATCTGGCAAGCTGGCTGGGGCCTATTAACGATGTCGATGATGTTTATTATGGAAAATCTAAAATATCTCCAGTTTTGGATAGTTTAGTTCATGTCCAAAACATTGTATTTTTAACAAGGGCCAATTACACTGATAATGATGCAATCAAAAAGGCAATAATGGATTACGGAGCTGTTTCAACCAGTACATATTGGAGCAGCGCTTACTATAAAAATGGCAAAAACTTTTATTATAACGGAAATGCCAGTGCAAACCACGCTGTAGCTATTGTAGGCTGGGATGACAATTACAGCAGGTACAATTTCAAAACCACCCCTGAGGGAGACGGTGCATGGATAATCAAAAACAGCTGGGGAACCAGTTCCGGTGAAAAAGGATATTTCTACGTTTCATATTACGATACTAAATTCGCACAGCCTGGAAGATACGTTTCCTATGCAATTGTCTTGAATGACACTATCAGATTTGATAAGAATTACCAGTATGACATTGCAGGACGTACCGATTACTTCTTAAACTCATCTTCTACCGTATGGTATAAAAACAAATTCACAGCTAGTGATGATGAATATCTGGCAGCTGTTTCAACTTACTTTGAAAAGGATACCAAATGGGATTTGACAATTCTTGTGAATGGTGTAAAAAAACTGGTTCAAAGCGGATTTTCAAACCCAAGCTATTCCACAATCACTCTGGATAAACTGATCCCGCTTAAAGCAGGAGATATATTTGAAGCAATATTTAAAATAACTGTTGGAAAAAATGCTGGTGTGCCGATCTCTGAAGCGGTTTCACTTAACCATGAAACCTACGGGAAAAACATTTCATTCATCAGCTATGACGGTAAAAAATGGGTTGATTTCTATGACCTTGAATGGACTTTCCCGGATCACAATTACGCTTCTCAAGTTGCATGTATCAAGGCATTCACCATATTAAATGAACTCGACACATATATTACAATTGATATTTCAAGTTCACACAACCCTTGTGAAATTTCAGCAACCGTCCATACAAAAGACGGCGCAATTGTAAAATCAGGCGTTGTCACATTCAATGTTGAAGGAAAAGACATTGATGCGGATATTGAAAACGGCGTTGCCAAACTGGTTTATCTATTTGAAAATGCAGGCAGTAACATTGTCAAGGCTTCATTCAGCGGTGAAGGATACATTACCAGTTCATCAAGCGCAAATGTCCCTGCAAAACAGGTTTACATCAACGCCAATGATACTTCTGTTTATTATTCCAGTGACATTGCATACAGCATTACCTTAACTGATGATGACAACAACCCAATCAGCGGCAAGGAAATCAAATTCATCATTAACGGCAAGGAACTGATTTCTAAAAGTGACTTGAACGGTATTGCAACCGTTAATCCGATATTGAATGTTGGAAACTATACAGTAACAGTCTCCTTTGCTGAAGGCGGAAAAAGCATAACCAGAAATATTGAAGTCAAAACATCAATTTCATTGCCTGAGTCAATTAAATACACATTCAACTCAAAATATTCCGTTACATTATTTGACGCCAACGGAAATCTCTTAAAGAACAGTCAGGTAAGCATCATTATCGGCGGTGAAGAGTATGTGGTGTCAACCAATTCCAAAGGGGTGGCAAGCTTAAATGTCGATCTTGATTCTGGAAATTATTCAGTAAAGGTTATCAATCCGGCCACATCCGAGATTAAAACTCAAAAGATATCTGTAGTTGACCGCATAACAGGAAATAAGGCAGTTACCATGTATTATGGTGCAGGATCACTTTATGTTGTCAAGGTGTTTGATGATAACGGCAATCCTGCAGCCGGCGTCAACGTTAAGTTTGTTATAAACGGCAAGACATACACCAGACAGACCAATGCAAATGGATACGTTTCATATAAGATAACCCAGCAGGCTGGAACCTACACTATATCTGCAACCTACAAAAATTACAAGGTTTCAAATAAGGTAGTCGTCAAGCCTACATTGGTTTTATCATCCAAAACAGTTAAAAAATCCAAGACATTCACATACAATGTTAAACTTCTAAACAACAAGGGTAAAATCCTGAAATATAAAAAAGTGACTGTTAAATTCAAAGGAAAAACATACAAGGTTAAAACCAATTCCAAAGGTATTGCTACATTTAAAATAAAATCATATACAAAAACAGGCAAATTCACATTAACTGCAAATTACGGATCTGCAAAAGTAAGTAAGACAATAACAGTTAAAAAATAAGGTTAAAAAACCTTATTTATTTGCTTTAATTAATTTACGGGCTGCTTTTAAGTCAGTATTATAGATATGGCCTGAGGTTGAGTGGTAGTGAACTCCACCGAAGTTTAATTTTTCACCAACAATTTCCTTGTTGACTTCTTCTTTCATTTTCAATCCGAGATATGCTATGAAAAACATGTTGGAGTAAAATGCACCGAAAATATCATTGCTTCTGAATATGCAGTGGATTGTAAGTTCATTGTCACGCACAATGCATTGCAGGAACTGCAAACATGGAATGTCTTCCCTGTCCGCATCCAATTCAGGGTCGATTGTAACTGCAACTGCCCTGTTTGATCCGGTTGCAGTCAGTATCCTTTGTTTCATTGTATTGAACTGGTCAATGTCAAAGTGAGCGTAGATACGGTTAGGGTATGTGTATACGAATCCCTGGTCATCAGGATTTTCAGCTGATTTTACGTATTCATATAACGCATCGCTTTTGATAGGGCATCCGTCCATATCGAATTTTCCGGACTTGATGTCGTTTAAAAGCATTTCAGGAGTGTAGTGCTGATATTTTGCTCTGAATTTCAAATCAAACGGATCGTCAATTATATAGAAATTCCCTAAACTTTCAACCAGATGGTGATTTGAGTCCTTATAAGTTTCTTTTCCTTGCTTTAAGATTTTATCTACAAAATCTAAGTAACATTGATTAATAGTTAACATAAAAAACATCCCTTTAAATTAATTATATTTTGTTTTGTAAAGTATATAATTATTAGTAATTTGGCAAAAATTGTAAATTGTCGGCACATGATGTAGATTGGTCAATTTAATTTATTGAAATCATAGTGATGATTTTATAATTTAAAAGATAGCTATTAAAATTTAAATAAAATTTATGGTAAGTGATGGTTTAATTAATGGTTATTTTCATTATTCGATGACTTATTTTTCATTGACTTTTCTGACAAATTTAGCGGGAATGCCTGCAACGATGGTGTCCGCATCAACATCCCTGGTGACCACAGCATTTGCCGCAATGATTGCACCGTCTCCGATAGTAACTCCCGGAAGTACGGTAACGTTTGAGCCTAGCCATGCTCCGTTTCCGATTTTAACCGGTGCCGGAAGCAGATTGGCTCTCTTTTCAGGGTCTTCATTATGGTTCAGTGTCAAAAGGCAGGTGTTATGACCTATCAATACATTGTCTCCGATGAAAATTCCGCCCTGGTCCTGCATGGTGCAGTTGGAATTGATAAAGACGTTTTCGCCAATGTGTATGTTTTTTCCGCAGTCTGTATGAAACGGAGGAACCAGCCTTAAGGAATCGTTGACCGGCTGGGAGGTAAGCTCTGAAAATATTTCCCTGATTTCTTCTTCTGTGTGATATTCGCAGTTTAGCTTGCTTTTTATTCTAGTGGCTTCAAGAAGCAATTCATTAAACATTTCCTGAATTTCGGAAGGATATTCAACTTCCTTTCCACTATTGACATAATCTAAAAAATCTTTTAAATCCATATGTTATTATTTATTGATTTGTTTTATTAATATTGATGTCACTTTGTAAAATTGCTGTAAGTCTGTAAAATTGCTTTTATATGCTTAATAATTTTTGAAATTTGATTTGGATAAGTTTGGAACAAGTTTGGAAAAAAATTTTTATAATATGTCAGTTAATTACTAATTATATGAATTTAAGGAGACATTGAATTTAAATATGCTGAAGAGGAATGTCTTTCACGGAGGGTATACGAACTATTATTGGTTTAATTAAATTCTGTTGAAAGAAAATTTAAAGGGGATACTTAAATGTTTTTTAATACGATTGAAGAATATGATGAAGAATTAAAACATATTAAATCCACATTGGATTCGATGGAAAACAGATTGGATGAAGAACCTTATTGTGATATTAGGAAATCTAATTATGAGGGTTTGATGTGTGTTTATCAAATAATACTTAAAGATCGGGATGATTTTCTAAAAAATGATGAAAAAAATATTGGCCGTAAGATATAATTGGTTTAGATAGCATTTTCGTTTATAAAAAAATTTCTAAGCGTGATAATAGAAAACGAACTGGATTTTACCCTGGAGAGCAACTCAAGAAAAGTGGGATTGAGCCACTCTGAAGCATTGGAAATATATAATGAAATTGATGGCAGCTAATTGCAGGCGAACTCTACCATCATGTCAAACAGTTCCTTGGCCTTGTTGGTTGAATCCTGCTCTGTTATGTCTTCAGGTATTTCATATACGAAAGTAGGATAACCAGCTTGTGCTATCGGTTTTGACACCAGTACAGCTGAAGTTGACTTGTATGTTTCATTTCCGGTTCTCGGATAATAGTTGAAGTCACTGGTTTCATTGATCTTATGGGAGATTTCCACAGATGCATCGTCCATTTCAGGTGTTGCCACGTAAAAGCCCTCGCCGTATGTCGGGATATGTGAATGGCTGATGATTACGCAGTCCGCATCTGAAGAGGTAACGTCCGGGTTTACATAGTCATGGACCAGATGCTCTCCATTGTATCTTCCCTTTTCATAATCCTGAGGATCTTTTGTCACATTGACCTCGTAATGTATGATCTTGACGTCCTCATGGTCTCGCACATATTCTTTTGCCGCCTTGATTTCAGGCTCGATTGAAAGTGGTTCCCTCGGATGGATTCCTGTAATCAAAGCTATTGTGTTATTTGCGCTTGCGTTTCCATAGATATGTTTTTCAACCGTTCCGGTGTCGGTTTTAGCGAGCACTGTTGAGTCAATGGAAATTTCATGCATGATGTTGGATGCAAAAAGTAGCGCTCCTCCGACAATCAGCAGAATAACGGCAATTAAAATTATTTTGGTTCTGTCTTGCAAATTTTCACCTTTTAATTCATATTATATCTTTTACATATAATATTTTTTTGAATTTTTCTAAAGGTCATTTTCCTTAAGCTGGGCGTTTAGGGTGTTGTAGTAATATCCTTTTTGGGCCAGGAGCTCTTCGTGATTTCCCTGCTCGATTATCTCGCCGTTTTCAATTACGATGATTTTGTCGGCGTTTCTGATGGTTGACAGCCTGTGTGCAATGATGAAGCTGGTCTTGTTTTCCATGAGCCTGTCCATGGCCTTTTGAATAAGCTTTTCGGTTCTTGTATCCACGCTGGAGGTTGCCTCGTCTAAGATTAATATTTCTTTTGTTGAAATGATTGTTCTTGCGATGGTCAGAAGCTGCTTCTGTCCGTGGGAGATGTTGTCTGAATCCTCATTGAGCTCGGTTTCATAACCTTGCGGAAGCTGCCTTATGAAGTTGTCCGCATAAACCTGTCTTGACGCATCGACGATTTCAGTTTCTGTCGCATCAAGATTTCCGTAATGGATGTTGCTTTCGATGGTGTCTGAGAAAAGCCATGAATCCTGAAGCACCATTCCAATCAGGGACCTTAAGGAATGCTTGTCATATTCACTGATGTCAGTTCCATCGATTTTAATTGAACCTGAGTCAATGTCGTAGAATCTCATGAGCAGCTTGACGATTGTGGTCTTTCCCGCTCCGGTTTCACCGACGATAGCAATCTTTTCGCCCTTTTTAACGCTGAAGGTCAGGTCCTTGATTATTGTTTCATCGGGAGTGTATCCGAAGCTGACGTTTTCAAAGCTGATGCAGTCGTTGACCTCGCTAATCTGTTTTGCTGACGGATTTTCCTCATCGCCGTAGTCTAAAAATTCAAATATCCTTTCACTTGCAGCCATTGCTGTCTGAATCTGATTCATGACACGTGTGATTTGCTGTATAGGTCTTGTAAAGCTTTGGACGTACTGGAAAAATGCAAGGATGTCTCCGACGGTAATTGCCCTTTGAAGCACGAATATCGCTCCGAGCACAGCTATCACAACGTATGTGAAATTGGAGATGAAGTTCATAAGAGGGCCGTTGAGGCTTGAGTAGAACTGTGATTTCCATTCCTGGTCAAACCACATCTCATTGTCCCTTTCGAATTTCTCCATTGAGATTTCCTCCTGATTGTATGCCCGGATTATGTCATGGCCTGTAAATGTCTCTTCAATCTGAGCATTTAGGGAACCCTTATGGACGAGCTGCTTTAGGAAATAACTTTGGGAATATTTTGTAATGATTCTGATTACTAAAAACGCTATCGGGATAAGTATCACGGTTGCCAGGGTCATCCAGATGTTGATGGTAAGCATCATTATGAACACTCCAACAAGGGTGATGACCGCCGTTGTCAGCTGTATGAATGACTGTGTAATTCCGTTTTGAAGGGAGTCGATATCGTTGGTTATTCTGGAGAGGATGTCTCCCCTTTTGTTTTCCTCGACCCTGTCCATCGGAAGGTTTAAAATCTTATCCATCAGCCTTTCCCTTAAATCATAGCTGATTTTGGTGGTAATTTTAATGAGGAAATAGCTTTGAAGGTATGAAAATACCGCACTTACGATATATAAAATCACAACCATGGCCAGAAGGTGGACAAGGCCTGTGATGTCCAGTGTGCCGGTGTTGTGAATCATGTTGTTGATTCCGTCATAGATTATTGTTGTGGCCTCGCCTATTAAAAGAGGTGCAATAATCGTGAATGCCGTTGAGAGAACTGCGCACACTACTGTAATGATCAGTCTGAATTTATGGTCCTTTAAAAGTGACATTATGTTTCTTATGGCCTTCCTGTTGTCGACAGGTTTTTCGGGAGGCTTTCGTCTGATTGGTCTTGGACTCATGTCAGCGCCTCCATTGTGTCTATCTGGGTGTTTACGATTTCCCTGTAGATTTCACAGCTTTCAGCCAGTGTCTTGTGTGTTCCACGGTCCACGATTTCACCGTTGTCAATTACAAGAATCTCGTCGGCGTCCATGATTGTTGAAATTCTCTGGGAAACAATCAGGATTGATGAATCCTCAAGGCTTTTGAGGTTCTCCTTGATTTTCCTTTCGGTGTTCATGTCCAGGGCTGAAAAGCAGTCGTCAAAAAGATAGAAGTCATGCCTGTCGATGATTGCCCTG
>NZ_JAZQFM010000082.1:0-2671 GCF_045539575.1 Methanobrevibacter sp. | reverse complement strand
AACTAATTTCTTGTTAGTTAAAAATTAACTCCAAATTTGTATACATTAATATTGTATATTAATCATATTTAAATATTGCATTAAAAATAGATTACAAAACATGATTAATCAACCAATCTTTAACTAAATTTAATATTAATCGTTGCTGCCTTAATTACTTTGATGAAACTATGCGAATACAGGTAGATTTAACAGAATTTATTTTGAAAATATCATGACACGACTGTTAAAATAAAATATTTGAAAAATTAAATCACCAATGTTTTCAATGAAGTTAATTTAAATGAATCTTCCTTTAATAATTCAATAACCTTTATTTGAACCATCTTGGAACTCTTCAGTTTCAACGATTTTTGGAAGCTTTCCGATAGTGCCCACATTTTCACCGCAGATAATCAGCGCAGAGTCAAAAAATTCCCTATATTCATCACCGCACTCCAATGCATTGACAATCCTGTCCTGAGAAGATTCGCCATAAGCGCAATTGGCTATTCTGGTTGCAAGACCATCACAAAGGGATGCAGATTTTCCAAGTACAGTTACACAGTCAGATTCACCAAAACTGATTGAATGACCAATTTTACCTGAAGAAGAGCAGATTCCCAATGGATTTTTCCTTTTTCTGATTTCAAATGCAATATCATTTCCCAATGATTCATTGTTTGAATAGATTCCGCACAGCACTTTCCTATCATTGACTACTGCAATATCCCCACCATTTTCAACTATGGAATGTGAAGATCCTTGATTCATTAAATAATCAAGAGACATCTCAGAAATGGTTCCCGCAACACAGGCCATAGGCCCGACATCACTGAGAATTGATGATTCATACATCTTAAAAACAATGCTTGGCAAGTCCCCGTCAGGCATTTTCAAAGGCTCGAGAGATATGGAAAACTCATTATTTCTAAAAATATAATCCTTTAAATCTTTGCGCAAATTAAAAACATGTCTCTTTAAATCATGCCCTGACAAGTCACTTGTCAATCTGATATGAGTCTCATCGATGTCAATCTGTGAAAAATTCATGTTTAATTATTAAACTTTTATATTTATAAAAGATTATACCTATAACCATGAAAGCTCTAAAAAAAATGCTTTGTTTGGTTGATGGTGAACACTACCTACCAGTCACCCAAGAAGCAATAGATACCTTAAACAACCTAGAACACATTGACATAGCAGGTGCAGTATTTATAGGAGGGACAGAAAAGCTTAGGGACGATTCTGAAGAAACATACTCAGAAAAGCTGGGAGTTCCCGTACAATTTGCAAAAGACAAGGACATTCCTTATGACATCATTGTTGAAATGATTAGAAAATATGATATCGATACAGTATTCGACTTGAGTGACGAACCAATTCTTGACTATCCGAAAAGATTTAAAATTGCATGCAAGGTTCTAAACGAAGGCATAACCTATGAAGGGCCTGACTTTAAATTTGAACCTCATTCACAATATGAAGTAATGGAAAAACCGTCAATAACAATTTTGGGAACCGGAAAACGTATAGGAAAAACAGCAGTTTCAGGTTTCGTTTCAAGGCTTATTGACAAAAACGGTTATGAACCATGCGTTATTGCAATGGGCAGAGGAGGCCCTGAAGAGCCTGAAATCGTACATGGCGAAGAACTGGAAATCAATGCCGAATTCCTGCTTGAACAGTCTGAAAAGGGAGTTCATGCAGCAAGCGACCATTGGGAAGATGCACTAATGAGCAGAATTTTAACAATAGGCTGCAGACGCTGTGGAGGAGGAATGGCAGGTGAAGTATTTTTAACAAACATGAAAAAAGGAGCGAAACTGGCAAATCAAGTAGATTCCAAATTCGCCATTTTTGAAGGAAGCGGAGCCGCAATACCTCCAATTAAAACCAATAAAAAAATCGTGCTTATTGGAGCAAACCAGCCTATCGAAAACCTGACCACCTACTTCGGACCTTATAGAGTGGGTCTGGGAGATCTTGTGATTTTAACAATGTGTGAAGAGCCAATGTGTTCTGATGAAAAGATAAAACAGATTGAAGAGTTTGTAAGCGAAGTCAACCCTGATGCAACCGTAATATCAACAGTCTTCAGGCCAAAACCACTTGCAGACATTGCAGGTAAAAAAGTGCTTTTTGCAACAACCGCACCTGAAGATGTCAAGGACAAACTGGTAGACTATCTGGAAAGCAATTATGACTGTGAAGTTATCGGAACAACAGCCCACCTATCCAACAGACCACTATTGCGTGAAGACATGGCCAAATATATGGATAAGGCTGACGTGATGCTTACCGAACTTAAGGCTGCAGCAGTTGATGTTGCAACAAAGGATGCTATCGAAGCCGGTCTTGAGGTTGTTTACTGCGACAACATTCCAGTGGCAATCAATGACTCCTATCCTGATTTAAAAGAGTCCGTGCTAAAAATAGTTGACTCTGCAATTGATGATTTTAACAAATCATCATAATTTTATTTTTTAAATACACAATCTGATGCCACACCATTTGATTATTTTCAAAATAATGCCTAAAAAATACATGAATATTATGCAAAAATTAGAATTTATTGGAAAAATAATAATTATTGAAAAATTTACAAATCAACCTAGAAAAATAATGAAAAAATGCACATAAAACAAACTAATTTTTATAAAAATAAGAATTTATCTGAACTTCTCCA
>NZ_JAZQFM010000081.1:0-8476 GCF_045539575.1 Methanobrevibacter sp. | reverse complement strand
TCCTCACTTATTTAAGTAATTTACTATTTTTTAAGCATTTATTTTAAAATTAAAGAAAAATTAGAACGAATTTTCATCGAAGTGAAATTTCAACTGTAAAAAAATAAAATTTGAAAGAAGCCTATAAAATTTTACAGACTCAAATTCTTAAAAAACAATTAAAAAGCGTCCGTGAAAATATAACTTTAATAGTCATTAAAGACATAATATTTAATATTATAAAAATATTTTAGGTGATATGGTGGAAAATTTTGATGAATGGTTTCATGACATATTAGAACAAGCGGACATAACTGAGTCAAGGTATCCCATTAAGGGAATGGCAGTCTGGAGGCCATACGGTTTTCAGATAAGAAAACATTCCATGAACATTATTAAAAAATTACTGGATAAGGACCATGATGAAGTTCTCTTCCCTATGCTTGTTCCGGAAAGTGAACTTGCAAAAGAAGGAATACACGTAAAGGGATTTGAAGACGAAGTGTACTGGGTGACAAAAGGCGGTCAAAGGGATTTGAATGAACATCTGGCATTAAGACCAACCAGTGAAACTGCAATATATCCTATGTACTCATTATGGATCAGGACCCACATTGACCTTCCTATTAAAATGTATCAGATTGTAAACACTTTCAGATACGAGACTAAGCATACCAGACCTCTGATTAGAGTCAGGGAAATCACTACCTTTAAAGAGGCACACACCGCCCATGCAACAAAAGAGGAATCAGATGAACAAATCCAGGACTTCATCGCAATATACAAGGAGTTCTTTGACGATTTGGGAATTCCATACCTGATTTCCAAAAGGCCTGAATGGGACAAGTTCCCGGGTTCAGACTACACCATGGCATTCGACGTGATCATGCCTAACGGGAAAACCCTTCAAATCGGTACAATACACAATTTAGGCCAGACCTTTGCAAAAACATTTGACATTACCTTTGAAGACAAGGACGGAGAACACAAGCTTGTTTATCAGACCTGTGCAGGAGTTTCCGACAGGGTCATTGCATCATTAATCGGAATCCATGGGGACGACAAAGGTTTACGCCTGCCACCAAAAGTATCACCGAATCAGGTAACAATCATTCCAATCCTATTTAAAAAAGGAAAAGAAGAAGTTTTAGCAAAATGCAGTAAAATCAAAGAGCAACTCGAAGACGCAGGACTGAGAGTCAACATTGATGACAGGGACATCAGACCTGGTAAAAAATTCAACGACTGGGAGCTTAAAGGAACTCCAATCAAACTTGAACTTGGTCCAAGAGACCTCGAAAACAACATTACAATCGCAATGACCAGAGACACCGAAGAGAAAACCGAAATTCCATTGGATGGCAATTTAGCAGACAATATAATTAAACTATTGGATGAATCTGCAGAAAACCTCACCTCACAGGCATGGGACTTCATGAAGGAACATGTCAAGTTTGCAAACAGTCTTGATGAAGTTGCAGAACTCGTGGAATCCGGAAATGTCGTCAAATTCTACTGGTGCGGAGATGAAGAAGTCGGACATGAAATTGAAGAAAAAACAGGTTATGACGTTTTAGGAATTCAGGAAGAGGTCTCAGAAGGCAAATGTATAGCAAGCGGCAAGGATGCCAAATACGTTGCTTTAATAGCTAAAACCTACTAGTGATAATATGGACAACATCTATGCAATAATCCCCGTAAGCAAATTCAAAAATGCAAAAACCCGTTTATCACCCTTCCTTACAGAAAAAGAAAGGGAAAAGCTCCTTAAGGTAATGCTTCAGGACGTCACTGACACACTGAAAAAGCATGTTGACAAGATTTTCATAATCAGCCGTGACGAGGATGTTCTAAGCTATGCCAAAAGCCTTAATCTGGACACCATTTTAGAGGATGAAAACTCCAATTTGAACAAGGCCCTCACACAGGCAATGAAATACTGCAAGGGAAAGGCAAGGAAAATCATGATTGTTCCATCAGACATTCCTCTCATCGGGAAAACCAATGTCAAGATGCTGATTGACGCATCAAAAAACCTTGATTTCATCATCGTTCCGTCAAAAGGAGGCGGAACAAACATGATTATCATGAAGCCTATGGCAATCAGAACCAGATTCGAGGGATTCAGCTATAAGGAACATGTCAATGCCGCAGAGAGGAAAAAACTGAATCCTCAAGTTCATGATTCACTATTCATGGCACTGGATGTGAATACCGCTGAAGATTTGGGCGAAATCATGATACACGGTGAGAAAACACACACCAGACAATACCTGAAGGAACTGAAGGTGACATTTGAACCGTTCAGGGGAAGCGAAAGAATTAAAGTCACAAGAGCTGATTAGATGATTGTAATGAGCATTGCAGGAGTTGACCCTTCAGGCGGAGCAGGGGTCTTTGCCGATTTGAAAACATTTCAGGCAATCGGAGTTTATGGAACAGGAGTGGTAACCGCCTTAACCGCTCAAAATCCATATAAATTTTTTTCAACACAACCTGTGCCACAGGAATACATTTCCGAACAGATTGATTCAGTTATGGACTCATATGACGTGGAATTCATCAAAACCGGAATGCTGTACTCCCCGGAAATCATCAGACTGGTCGCTGAAAAGATTAGGGAGTATGATTTAAAGGCAGTGGTTGACCCTGTAATGGTTGCAACATCAGGAGGAGACCTAACCAGGGAAGACATTGCAGATGCATTCAACAGATATTTACTTCCAAAATCCGTTTTGACAACCCCAAACATCAGTGAAGCTGAAAAGTTAACCGGATTGAAGATTAACACCAAAGAGGATGCAATCAAAGCCTCTGAAAAAATAGTCTGCAGCAACTTAATTACCGGAGGCCATCTTGACGGCATCAACACCATCAATATTGACGGAGGCATCTCAATCAAAAAGCAGGAGCTTATTGAAACTGACAACCTTCACGGAACAGGCTGTAACTTATCAGCAGCAATTACAGCATATCTTGCAAAAAACAATGACCTGCACACTTCAATCATAAAAGCATTGGATTATGTATATGAAGGAATAAAAAACGGAAATTACGGAACTTTAATAGCCAAACTGTGATATTATGGATGAAAAAATTGTACTTTGCGCATGCAGCGGAATGAATCCCCGAGGAGAAGTGTCAAGAGTCAGCGTGTATGATCTCTCAGTAGAGCACCATGATATCGAATACTGCTGTGTGGTGGCAAGCGGAGGAAACTTCAAGAAATTCATTGACCTTGCACAAAACCACAAAGTCATTGCCGTTAACGGATGCGAAAACTGCTGTCCTGAAACCATTTTGAAAACAAAGGATGCCACCGTTGAATATAACCTAAACGTGCAGCAATTGCTCAAAGAGCATGACATGAAAGCAGAATGCACAGTGCGCATTAATGAAAATGACGAAAAATGCGTAAATGTAATTAAAAATGAAATTTTAAAAATAAAAAAAGAAATTTAAAAAAATAGTTTAAAAACTATTCTTCCATATTTAAATCTTTTACTATAGATTCCTGAAGAGCTATAAATTCAGGAGAGTCTCTTTTTCTTGGCCTTTCAATATCAACATCAACTACATAAGCAATACGTCCTGGATTTCTATCCATTATCACAATCTTATCGGCCAAAAACACCGCCTCATCAACATCATGGGTTACAAAAACGATTGTATTTTCAAATCTTTTCCAAACGCCAATAAGCTGCTCTTGAAGCTTGTGTCTATTTTGCATATCCAATGCAGAAAACGGCTCATCCATAAGCAAGATAGGTGAATGGTTAAGCAAGGATCTAATAATTGCAACCCTTTGTTTCATACCACCTGAAAGTTCATGAGGATAGCTATCCTTAAAGTCAATTAAACCGACACTTGTCAAATATCTTTCTGCAGCCTGAATGTTTTCCTCTTTTGAACCCTTCTTGGTCATCTCCAAACCGAAGGTAACATTCTGCAAAACAGTCAGCCATGGGAATAGGGAATATTGCTGGAAAATTACCGCCCTGTCTCCGGATGGCTTCTTGACAACTTCACCATTTGCAACAATCTCTCCGGAAGTAGGCTGATCAAGGCCGGCGATTAATCTTAAAAGAGTGGTCTTTCCACAACCGGAAGGTCCTAAAAGACAAACCAGTTCTCCATCATCAATAGTTAAATTGACATCCTCCAAAACAGATAACTTATCTGTCTTTTTGCTTTTAAAGGATTTGTTAATATTTTTAACTTCAATTGACATTCATAACACCTACCAAAATATCCTGTCTTGAGCTTTTGTAAATACAAAGTCAAATACAAGTCCTATCAAACCTATTACTAACATACCTACAACAGTAGTACCTGTATCAAACAGGTTGGTTGCTGTTAAAATCATGTAACCTAAACCGCTGCTTGAACCGATCATTTCCGCTGAAATTGTACACATCAAAGCGATTCCAATACCGACTTTTAAACCGGAAACGATATACGGAACGGTTGAAGGAACTACAACTCTTCTTAAAACGTTCCAGTCGTTAGCACCTAAAGTCTGAGCAGATTCCACTAACACCTTATCAGTTCTTTTGACCCCATCTATGGTGTAAACCAAAATAGGGAACACACATCCCATAAATATAATAAACACTGCAGGAACGGTTCCGATACCGAACCAAAGAATTGAAAATGGAATCCATGCAACAGGAGGAATCGGTCTTAGAATACTTATTACAAAGGTACATAAGTCTTCCAAGGTCTTATACCATCCAAGAATAATACCTACAGGAATAGCTACAACAGAAGCTAAAATCAAACCTGCAAATACTTTGAATAAAGTATCGATAGTATTTGTTAGAAGTTTTCCGTTTTCAATGACGTTCCAAGCTGAATTTATCACATCTAAAGGACCTGGTAGAATATATGAAGAAAATAATCCAAATCCATTAGTTATTAAATACCAGAATAATATTAAAATTATTGGCACAATTAACGGAATAAATTTATTCTTGTAATTATCAAACATTTCATCACTTAATTAAAATTTTTATACATTAATAATTATGTTAACATCATATAAAAACTTTAAAAAAAATAGTCATGAACAAAAAGAGAAAAAGAAAATAAAAAAAAGAAATTTAAGAATATTGAATAAAATCAAAAATCTACTGTGCTAATTTGTAAGCGTCATATGCAGCATAGATTGAGAAAATTATATTAATAATGGTTGTCAGTAATCCTGTAAAGAAACCAACAATAATCAATACAATCAAAATTACAATAAATATTAATCCTTTTTGCATATCACCAGCATAGATTTGACCTAATCCTGGAATCAAGAATGATAATATCGCTGCGAGTATAGGATTTGCCATGTGTTTTACCTCCATTTAACTATTAGTTATAACTATCGTTAAAGTCATTAATAAATCTTTTTTAAAAATAAGCAAAATGGAAACTATATAATACACTAATAAAAAAAAGAAAAGATTATGAAGCATCAGCTACTTCAATAGCCTCTACTTCAATATCGTTTGAGAAATCATTATCTTTTAAAACAGATTTGGTACTCATTGCACCGAACAGCATTGTAGACAGGTTATGCACCATTGAAGATGTTGACGGTGGAATTACACCCATTACACCTAAAACCAATAATGAACCGTTTACAGCTACAATGTTGCGGTAGTTGGAGTTGATTTTGTCCAACATTCCTGCACTCAGTTTTCTAAGTGTTACAAGATCATACAAATCATCGGAAAGGAGTGAAATATCTGCAACCTCACGGGCAATATCAGACGAATGTTTCATTGAAACGGACACATCCGCAGCCGCAAGAGCAGGTGAATCATTAATTCCGTCCCCTACCATGATAACTGTCTTGCCTTCAGCCTTAAGCTCTTCAACAATTCTTGACTTATCTTCAGGAAGCACTTGTGACCTGTATTCTGTGATACCCAATGCCTTAGCACCTGCCTTAGCACCGCTTTCACTGTCTCCTGTAAGCATGATGACATTTTCAATGCCCAATGACTTCAGCTCTTCGATTACATATTTTGCCTCGTCACGGACAGGGTCGTCAATGCAAATAAGTCCTTCAAGTTTTCCGTCGATTGCCAGATAAACAACAGAATGCTCTTTTGCCTCTTTTTCGACCTTTTTCTCTTGAGTTTTGGTTAGCTTGACTCCTTCATCATCAAACAGGAAGTGCCTTGATCCGATTACTGCACGTTTACCGTCATATTCGGTTGCAATACCGTGAGCTACAATATATTCAACTTCACTGTGGTCCTCTTCATGTTTGAGACCTTCCTCTTCAGCCTGTTTTACGATAGCTGTAGCGATACTGTGTGCAAAGTGCTCCTCAATACATGCTGCCATCCTTAGGATGTCGTCACGTTTGTATCTTCTAGACATTGGAATGACTTCCACAACTTTCGGTGTTGCGTTGGTCAAAGTTCCGGTCTTATCGAATACAATGGTATCAGCATTAGCATATGCTTCAAGGAATTTTCCACCTTTAACCATCATTCTGTTGTCTGACGCTTCACGCATTGCAGATATGATTGATAGTGGAGTGGTCAATTTGATTGCACATGAGAAATCAACCATCAGTACAGACAATGCCTTTGATGCATTTCTTGTAATCAGATATGTCAATGCTGTTGCAAGGAAACTGTATGGAACAATTGAATCGGCAAGTTTTTCTGCCTTACTTTGAGTTTCAGCCTTTAAATCCTCTGAATTTTCAATCAAGTCAATGATTTTGTTCAATCTGGTTTCCTTATTCATTGAATAAACTTCAACAATAATATTTCCCTCTTCAATGACTGTTCCGGCATGAACTGTCTTGCCTTCAGACTTGTGAACAGCTAAAGGCTCTCCAGTCATTGAAGCCTCATTAACCATTGCCTCGCCGTCAACTACTTTTCCGTCTACAGGGATCACATCACCCATATGGACTTTGATTTTATCTCCTTTTTCAATATCCAATGCAGGGACCTGTTTTTCCTCACCGTCATCTCCGACTACCCAAACTGTATCAATATTTAAAGCTAAACTGTCTTTTAATGTGCTTTTAGCTTTCTGTACTGTGTAGTCTTCTAAAGCGTCGGAGATTGACAACAAGAACATCATGGAACTTGCTGGTTGGTATTGTCCTTGTAACAATGCTCCTGCAACTGCAGCACCATCGAGTAAAGCCACATCTACACGGAAGTCTGTTAAACTGTCCAATCCATGCCAAACATAATGGATTGCACGATAGATTGTTAAAGCGTTTTTGATTGGGAGAGGCAAGAACCATCTTCCAAGCAACCTGCGTCCAATCATTTTGGACAATTTCAGGTAGAAATCGTCAGTGATTTCTTTTGAAACCTGAGTTTGAGTTGGTTCAGCTTCAAACAAATCATCAATGGTTATTCCGTTTAGAATCTTGAATATTTTTTGCTTACTTTCATCATCACCGTCATAGTATATTGTGATACTTCCGTTTCGGTGTGATGTGAAAACGTCATGAATAAAATCCTGATCTAAAAGTAATGAAGCGAGACCATAGCCTTCCTCTTTTGTGAAGGCCCATTGGCCGGCACGGACTCTTAAACGAGACCCGCTATCATGCATTACTTGATATTTCATTTTTATTACCTTGAAAAATTAAATCTAATCTTTTGCTTCTACGTAAATTTCTTTTTTATCTTCTTCGTGAGCGTCAACAACAATGTCTTCTGCGTTTTCTCTCATGTCTTGGAAGCATTCTTCTGCATCTTTTTTAGCAGACATTACGGTAGCCATACCTTGGGTTGCGGCATCTTTAACAACTTTTGATTCTAATATTTTTTTACCAACAATAGCTGTTGCGATTCCTGCTGCAAAAATTAAAGCATGTTTATGTTCTACACAAGTATTAATTATATCTTCACGTTTCATTTCTATACCATCCTAAAAAAAATTTTTAATTTGCGCAATAATTTAGGCAAAACTAAATTATTACATCACTACATATGTAAACAATATTATATATATTTTAGGCATACCTAAATACAAACAAATATTGTATAAAATCACAACTTGAAGCTCAGAAAAAAAGTTATTTGATTACATCTGCAATATAACCCAGTGACAGTTCCATCCCCAATTTAGTCACACAAGTTATTTGACATATTAGATTAACTAATTTATCATATTTAAAGTATTCGATTTAAAAGCTTTTTTAGGTTAAACAAAGAATAAAATTTAGCTAAACAAAAAAATAATTTTTGATAATCAAAAAAATAGTTTAGACAATCCTAAAAATAGACAGAATTGGAAATAAAGAATTTTAAGCAAACCTAAATTGAAAATCAGAATAAAAAAATAGTAGAGAAATTATTTCTTAATAATCTCACGAGCGTTGAACTTCCCCACCGTTGTAGACGGCGGGGATTCGCAAACCAAAAAAAATATGGAAATTTTTTTGGAAAATTTTTTTTTACTGCGCCGTCGTCCCAACGACTTCTAAACCTTTATTAAGGATGTTTTTTGCCGCATTGAC
>NZ_JAZQFM010000080.1:0-4682 GCF_045539575.1 Methanobrevibacter sp. | reverse complement strand
GAATCAGTTTACCTTGCTGTTAATAACGGTGAAGCAAGCTATAATCTCATATTGCCTGCTGGAAATTACACCGTAGATGTAACTTACTTAGGTGATGACAAGTTCAACTCAAACAGAACATCCAAGGCATTTACCGTAACTGATCACATTAAACAGAACACAACAATTGCTTCAGATGTTGTTGTTGATGATAATAACGTTATGATTACAGTTACTGTTAATGAAGATGCTACCGGATTTGTCAAGTTCACTACAAGCGGCACTGACGTATTTGCTGAAGTTAAAGACGGTAAAGCTGTTGTAAATACTGTTCTTCCAGCAGGAAATTACACAATTGTTGCTACATATCTTGGTGATGATGAATTTAATGAAAATGAAACTGTAATTTCATTTACCGTAGCTGATCCTGAAAGCACTGTTGTAAACATTACCATTCCAGATGACCTCAAGCCTGGAGATAATGCAACTGTTAAAGTTAAAATCCCTAACGCTACAGGAAACGTTACTGTTATTGTTGACGGAAAAGAAACTGTTGTTGAACTGGTTAATGGAAGCGCTGAAGTTCCTATCGCCGGAGTTACTGAAGGTGACCATAATGTTGTTGTAATTTACTCAGGCGATGATAAACACGCTCCAGCTTACAAAGTATCCAATTTCACCGTACGTAATTACATTGCAACCAAGTTTGTAAACATTACAATTATGGAGAACTTGAATATTAATGCTTCATTAGTCGATGCTAACGGCAACCCTATTGCTAACGCAGTTATCAGTTATGCAGTTGGTGGTACAACAGGCACTACTACAACCGATGCTAACGGTTTATTCAATGTTGCAGGTATACTCGGTGAAGTAATTGAATTCAATTACGCAGGAAATGACAAATATCTTCCTACAAACACTTCCATTAAATTTGAAAGGACTATCCCTCCATTGATACCTACTCAATTTAATGTGACAGATGGATTCAGATTGCAAGTTTATGCTGTTGATTATAGAGCTGGTGAAAGAGGAGCATACTTTGACGTACTGTTAACTGATATTAATGGTTATCGTCTTGTAAACCAAACTGTGTTATTTGCTATCAACGGTTTTGTCCACATCAAGACTACTGATGCTAACGGTGTGGCACATCTTCAAATCAACCTACTGACTGCAAACTACTACACCTGTGCTCCGTGTTACCTTGGAAACGAAACATACAACGCAACATTCGCTTCTGCAATGATTGATGTAATCAAAAAACCGACTTCAATTTCTGCAGCTGCTAAATCATACAAAGCGACTGCAAAAACCAAGAAATACACAGTTACTTTAAAAACCATTAAAGGATCCTCCTCTAACGGTAAAATTTACCTCAAAAAGGGTAAACTTGTAAAACTCACTGTGAACGGTAAAACATACTCCGGCAGAACTAATGCTAAAGGACAAGTTACTTTCTCACTCAAATTGACCAAGAAAGGTACATTCCAAGCAGTCATTAAGTATGGCGGAGACAAGACATACGAAGCGTCAACCAAAAAAGTAAAAATAACAATTAAATAGTGAGATAACCTCTCACTCTTTTTTTCTTTTTTTTCTAAAAATATATTTATTTTAAAATTCATATTAATATTCATGACCTTAAAAGTCTCGGATATTGGTGAAAAGGAATTGGTAAGATATATTATTGCTAATTCAAAGGATATAACTCCTGACGATACTGCCATTACTGAATTAACTGATTCTAATTTGATTTCAACCTGTGACATGCTGATTCAATCAAGACATTTTCCAAAAAACATGTCCTATTTTGACATGGGCTTCAAGTCAGTCACTGTCAACGTCAGTGATCTTGCGGCCATGGGGGCTGAACCTTTAGGATTTTTATTGTCCATTGCAATACCTAAGGATTTGGATGTAGATTCGTTTAAGCAAATCATTGAAGGCGTTTTAAGTGCATGTGACTACTATTCAATCCCTCTGATTGGAGGCGACACCAATGAGGCATATGAGATAATAATTTCCGGAACCGCTTTGGGACTTGCTGAGAGTCCCTTGATGAAGGACACTTATGAAATCGGTGACTTGATAGCTGTAACGGGCGACATTGGCCTTGCGGCATTGGGCTTTGAACTGGAGACCTTTGATAATGTTTATACCAAACATTCATTAAAGCCTGAAGCCAGAATAAAGGAAGGTTTGATTTTAAAGGATTTTGCAACATCAGCCACAGACATTACCGACGGCCTTGCAAGTGAACTGTATGAAATCAAAAGGGACGGCTTCGGATTCATGATTTATGAGGAGTTTCTGGGAATAACCGATGAGTACAAGGAGATTTCAGAAAAACTCAATCTTGATTATCTGGACCTGATACTTCATGTTGGGGAGGATTTTGAACTGCTTTTCACCATTTCAAAGGACAATCTTGAAAAATTGCCTATTGATGTTAAGGTAATCGGTGAAGTAACTGATTCAGATGTTGTTGAACTTACACTTGAAAACGGATTTGTTGAAGAGATAAAAAACAGAGGCTATGAGCATTATGTTAGTGAGTAGGGATTTATACAAAAAAAGCTCCAAGACACAGAAAATCAGATGTGAGATTTGTGCAAACTACTGCAAGATAGCCGACGGCAGTGTCGGAGTTTGCAGACAGCATAAAAATATTAACGGCGAGCTGTTTGATGATTCATATGGAATTGTTTCTTCTCTAAGCCCTGACCCTGTTGAAAAAAAGCCTTTGAATCATTTTCTGCCGGGCACATTAACGTATTCCATTGGCGGTTTTGGGTGTAACATGACATGTTTGCACTGTCAGAACTATATGATATCCCAGGAATATGATAAAAATGAAAGAGGTATTGAAATAACACCAGAAGCGATTGTGGAAAATGCACTTAATTACAATTGCAAGTCAATTGCTTGGACCTATAATGAACCTACGATACACTTGCCATTCACCAAGAAAACTTCCCTTCTGGCGAGGCGTGAAAATCTTAAGGTAATCTATGTAAGCAACGGATACTATTCCGACAAGTCCATAGAAGAGGTATTGACTTTTGTTGATGCATTCAACATAGACTTGAAATCCATGTCCGGGGATTTTTACAAAAAAGTTTGCGGTGCCGACCTCGATATCGTTTTGGACAATATCCGAAGGATTTATCTTGAGGGAAAACATCTTGAAATTACAAACCTGATTATCAATGACAAAAACGATTCTATTGATGAGATTAGTGAATTATGTGATTTTGTTTTAACTGAACTCGGCCCGGAAGTTCCGCTTCACTTTTCAAGGGCATTTCCTTATTATAAAATGAATGACATTTCACCAACAAGACCTGAAATTCTGTTTAAGGCACGTGAAATTGCTATAGAAAAAGGAATTGAAAATGTTCATTTGGGCAATATTTAGGTGATGGTTAGGTAGAGAGTTCCACCTTGATAATATTGTTTATTTTTATTATTTTTTTAAATAAAGTGTTACTTTTAATTTTTTTTTAAAAAATATATAAGTTAAAAAAATAAGTTATTATCATTTGGTAGTATGTTGATTTCCATGTTTTTTTTTAATCTATATTACTTTGCTAATTAATAGCTTTTATTGCTCTTTTTACGTTTATATATTGTTTTGATATAGTAAAATTTCCCTTGCTTTGTAAAATTGTTTTTATTTTAAACAAAAGCTATATTATTTTGAATGTAATTATATTAAAAATAAGTTATGTATATAAATTAATAAGTTAGAAGGGCATAAATTGTGGAGTTACAAAAATTAAACCAAAAGTTTGAAGAACAAAAGCATACAATGAATCATTATGTTAAGCGAATTTTATTTTCAGGAGTTTGGCTGACAGCATTGATGATTCTGATAGAATTTTTGTTGCTGATAGCTATGTTTCAGGCATTTAGTGAATATAGCAGTTTTATTTTTGAGATTATGATCATTGTAGGTGTGATTGTAATGATTTACATTATCAATGAAAAGTCTAATCCAGCATATAAAATTGCATGGATCATACCTATTATGTTGTTTCCATTAATCGGAAGTATGCTATATCTGTTTGTAAAGTTCAATTTTGGAAATATAGCAGCTAAAGGAATTGCACAAAAAAATATAAAAAATACGGAAAAATATTCAAAAACTTCTCCGGATATTCGAAAAGAAATAGAAGCAGAAGATAGTAAATTTTTAAAAGTTGCTACATATATTGAAAATGCGGGAGGCTATCCCACATGGAAAAATACATCTATGGAATATTATCCGTTGGGAGACAACCTGTATGAACCAATTCTTGAAATACTGGAAGAGGCCAAAGAATATATATTTTTGGAGTTTTTCATGATTGAAGAGGGTAAGTTCTGGGATTCCATTTTAGAGATTTTGGAGAGAAAGGCAAAAGCCGGCCTAGATGTAAGACTAATTTATGATGATTATGGTTGTGTAGCATTACTTCCCAGAAAATACCATGTGTTATTGAATAAAAAGGGGATAAAGACTAAGAAATATGCAGCACTTACCCCTTTTTTATCTACTCATCTGAATAATCGAGATCATAGAAAAATGATAATTGTAGATGGTAAAGTAGCTATGAGTGGAGGTATTAACCTTTGTGATGAATATATTAATGTCTATGAAAAATATGGACATTGGAAAGATAATGGATTTATCATCAAGGGAAATGCGGTATATAATT
>NZ_JAZQFM010000079.1:0-11204 GCF_045539575.1 Methanobrevibacter sp. | reverse complement strand
ATTGATTCATCATTATTTATAATGAAAGTAAACATAACATAACCAATATAATCTTTTAATTCAATTTTCAATGATTTTAAAGATTTATCATCAAAACTACTGAACTCATTTACTAAAATTCCAATATTGCCTTTAGAAACAATTACAGAAAACTTAATTTTAGAGCATAACACATTTTTAAAATCAATCAACGAAAAAATAATGGCTCCATGAAAATGATTGTGACAGATCACTAATACATTTCCTTTTTTGGATTCCTCTTTAACATTTTTTGGAACAGAAACTTTATCCCTTTCACCTTCAACTAAATCTGCAATTAATCTAAAATCTTTGGTTAGAACAGTCAGATATTCTTTCTCAACATTTTGTGTATTAATCAGATGATAGATAGAAAGTAGAATTATATTCTTAAATTGAGAGTATTTTTTAATAACTGACTTCAACAGTACTTCCTGAGACGGAGGTTTTCCAATATCATCATCTTCCTCACCAAATGGAAATGAAGGAATTGGATTTAACCTACTGAGAATATTTTTTAATTTTAAAAAATTTCTAAAATCCAACATAACCAATACACCGAATAGTATTATAAATTTAAAAACATATAAATTACCCAGTACTAAATCAAAGCAATTTTACAAAGCCAAAACAATATTTAGATATGAAAACAATAATTAAATCTGAAAATAGTTAACTATATTATATAATAAATTCATATTATTAATATTATCAATTAATAAAAGGACTGTTTTAAAATGGAATTATTATGGTTTTATGTTGCAGTTGTGTTGGCTATAAGCGATGTATTGCACACTACATTAATGTGGAAGGTTTTAAATAACTTTTACATAGTGTTAGGTGGCCTAATCCAACAATCCACCCATTCCATATGGCAAACATGGGTAGTTCATGAGATCATGGAAGCCGGATTCCATTTTATAGTATTGTCAATAGTTTTCTTAAATCCCACTATTGGAATTCTAGCGGCCCTAATTCATTTCTTTATTGATGTGACCCATACCATATTCATACGCGATATGGGAGAGTTGCAGCACAGAGCACTTCACTTTGTTATTGAGTCTCTGGTTTTCATACTGATTTATGGATTTTAAAAATTAATTATGGAGTTATTAAATGCCAGTAATTACATTCAAATATCAAGATTTAAAAGATTTAGGAATAGATATGGAAAAAGATGAACTGATAGACACTTTACCTATGATGTCTAGCGATATTGAAGACTTTGACGATGAGGAAATCAAGGTCGAATTCTTCCCTAACAGACCTGACAACCTGTCTGTTGAAGGTGTGGCCAGATCCTTTAAAGGATTCATCGGTCAGGAAATCGGTTTTCCAGATTATGAAGTTGTAGAATCCGGAGAGTACGTTACCGTTGACAGTGACGTTGCAGAAATCAGACCTTACATCGGATTTGCAAAAATAGACAATGTTGATTTTACTGGCGATAAACTCAAATACATCATGGATTTCCAGGAAAACCTTCACTGGGTTATCGGAAGGGACAGGAAAAAAGTGGCTATTGGTATTCATAATGCCGATGTTGTTGAAGCTCCATTTAACTATATTGCAACTCCTAAAGATGCAAATGCATTCGTACCTTTGGAAAAGGACACCGAAATGACTCCGCAGGAAATCCTAACCGAACATGACAAGGGTAAGGATTACGCTCATCTGATTGAAGATTTCGACAAATACCCATTGATTTTAGATAAATACAACAATGTATTGTCCATGCCTCCAATCATCAACGGAGAGCTAACAAAAATCAAGGAAGACACCCACAACATTATTGTGGATGTTACCGGTACTGATGAAAGGGCAGTCAATCAGGCATTGAACATCATCTGTTCATCATTTGCAGAAGTTGGAGGTCAAATCAAGTCAATGGAAGTCAAATATGAAGACAAAACCATTATAACTCCTGATTTAACCCCTCAAGAGATGAACGTTCATGTTGATACCGCAAACAAATTAATCGGCGGAACAAGCCTGACTGCAGAAGACATCAAGGAATTATTATTAAAAGCACGTTTTGATGCTGAAATATTAAACGACAATGAAGTTAAAGCAATTATACCTGCATACCGTGTTGACATCCTGCATGAAGTGGACATTGTTGAAAACATTGCTGTTCAATACCACATTAACAGCGTTGAAGCAAAACTCCCTGACATCAACACTGTAGCTTATGAAAATAACTGGTTCAAGTCAGAAGCAACAATCCGTGAAGTGATGATTTCCTTAGGTTTCCAGGAAGTAATGAGTCTGATGCTTACAAACGAAGAGGCACACTACGAAAAAATGAATCAGGAAGAAAAACCACATGTTCAGGTTGCAAGACCAATCACTATTGACAGAACAATGATCAGAACCAGCCTAATCAACAGTCTGATGGAATTTTTAGAAGACAACAAGCATGAGGACTTGCCTCAAAAAATCTTTGAAATCGGTGACGTGCTATACCTGGACGATTCCAAAGAAAACAAGACAGCATCTTCCAAAAAATTAGCGGCACTGGTCTGTCACTCCACAGCAAACTTTACTGAAATAAAATCCATTGTTACAAGTGTCTTAAGTAATTTAGGCTACTCAATGGAGATAGCTGACAGTGAAAACAAAACCTTCATTGAAGGAAGGGCGGCTGACGTGACTGGTGAGGCTAAAAACGGTACCGTCAAAGGATTCTTCGGTGAAGTGTCACCTGAAGTAATCACAAACTTCACTTTGGAGTACCCTGTAATTGCATTCGAAATTGAATTCATTAACAAATGAATTCACTAACTTCTTTTTTTAATACCACAGTTTTCTCATTTGAATTTCCATTTGGGAGTAATTATTGACTTCCGGCACAGCACCATAATTATTGAAAACAAGTATGAAAATCAATAAGATAACTATAACTGCTATTAAAATTATTGTCCATTTTCTCAATTATTCACCAACCATTGTCAAAGTCACTGTTCTTGCGTGTCTTGGTCCATCTAGTTCAATGAAAAAAACTGATTGCCATGTTCCCAAATCCAATTTTCCATTTTTGACAGGCAATGCCTCACTTGATGAAAGCAGAAATGACTTCAGGTGAGATCGAGCATTATTGTCGATTCTGTCATGGGAATAGCTGAATTTATCAGTAATCAGATTGTCCAATGTGAACTCCAAATCCCTTAAAAGACCGGACTCGTTTTCATTGACAACTATTGCTGATGTAGAGTGCTTTGAAAAAATAGACACTATCCCCTCGTCAATGTCAATCAAATCGTTGATTTGTGATGTAATATCAATAATTTCAAAGTTTTTGCTTGTGTTTAATTTTAAAGAACTAGTTTTGACTGTCATCAATAATACTTTGAATAAAATGATATAAATAAATAAAAGAAAAAAAGAGAAAGGAAAATTAATAATCGAAATTCCTTTTTTGCCAATATCCGTAAACAAGCATTCCCAACAAGGAAACGATACTCAACACGACCAATCCTGATGTATCGGTAACCTCTTTGGAGATTTTGCTTGGAGGGACAATTTCATATGCTTTACCTTCTTCAGACACTTCACCTTCACTGGCATCACCAGCATTTACATCCCCACTAGTCTGGACATCCTGACCATTGTCTGATGAATCCTGTCTGGTTCCGGAAGCATTGGTTCCATAAACTCCAGATTTCTGATTTACAGAGTAATGTGCACTATTTGAAGTGCCATTGTTGGTATTTCCATTGCCTTTTGCAGTCCCGGAAGCATCATCCGCAGACATGTCCTGAGATGTGCCGGAAGCACCCCTAGTACCATCAGTTGATTGGGATGTTGTTGAATCATGATTGTCATCCTTTTCACCGGATGCAGTTCGGTATTTGTATTTAACCAGTTCTCCCCCAACCATCACTTCAATATCATACTCTTTATCAGGGTCTAAGTTTGCATCAATAGTAGCTTTACCGTTTACAAATTTTGCAGTATACTGATTTCCATTGACATTAACTTTTGTATCAAATGTCCCAAACTCTTTTACCGCTTCTCCCTTAGTATCATACATCTGAAGACCAATACCATTTTTAACAGATATTGTTCCCATTTTCATGATTCCCGCAAGAAGCATAGGACATACAAATGTATTTGAATCATCAGTTGAATCAAACCAGTTGTCTCCCAATTTAAATATCGGCAATTCAGGGTTATTTTTAGCCTGATACATTTCATTATGTGCCAAAACATTATATTTCACTTCAAGCCTTCCAGGAGTATTTTCCTTCAGGGTTTTAAAGCCGGAACCGAACAAAAGTCCGTTTCCTGTTTCGTAAACACCACCTGTTTCCTTAATTGATGGATTTTTACGATTGCTTGTGAATGAATTAGCATTTATAACGTCATAACTGGAAGTGGAGTTAATGAAAATTCCATTAAGATTTTCATAAGCGACATTATGCTTAATTGTGTTTCCATAAGAGCGGTTCTGCAGGGTTATTCCATTCAAGACATTATGATGAATGTCATTGTAAACAATACTGTTATTGTTAATATTGGAAGTCTCTATTCCGGATCTTCCATTATAGGATATCGTATTGTTTTTGATAGTGCTGAATCCAACATCCTTGAGCTGCAGCCCATCGCCTGCAGATTTTGAAATTGAATTGAAACTTACAGACACATTGTCAGAATTCCTAACCAGAACTCCTGCCTTATTTCCGCCGGTTATTACGTTATTTTTAATTGCAGTATTATCTGATGAGTCAACAATCACACCATAATCACTGGATTTTGATATGATAGTTATTCCTGATAATATACTTCCGCCGCTGTTACCTGTGAAGTAAAATCCGAAGGTCTTGTTTATTCCTAGGCTTTGAGCTTTGCCGCTAATGCTATCGGAAGCATAAATCTTGCTGTTAGCATGAGAAACAATAGTTAACTTCTTATCTACAACCAAAGAGATGTTATTATACTCTTTAGAAGTGAACTCAAATACATCGCCGTCTTTGGCATTGTCGAACAATACCTGAATATCATCACTCGACAATTCATTAGTGACTTTGTAGGAATCACCTTGTGAAGTTAAATTATTATTGTTAATATCAGTAGCATTAACTGTTGAAACTAGCAATAAACCACTTAAACATATGAATAATAGCACAACCACTTTATTATCCATATTTAAAACCTTCCTGATTTTTTAATCAACATAAACTTTCAAACATTACAAAATGAATTAAAGTTATTGTCGATTAATATTTACTATATATGAGTTTAACCCATATAAAGTTTTTTAAATTAAATAATAATACTAAATAATAGTTATTATGTGATTTTGAATGCCTTAACATTGTTATAAAAAATTAATTTAAATAATAAAAAATACAAACTATACATAATTGCTTATCGATAAAAAACTATAAGCAATTACATGAAAATTAAAGAAAGATGATCATATGAACAAAAAGAGTTTGTTTTTAACAATACTATTAGTTTTCACCATAATTTTAAGTTCATCTGTCGTATTTGCAGCAGATTCCTCTGACGTTGCAACTGTAAACGATGAATTAGGACTGGAAGAAAACTCCGATATAATTCAAAGTACAGAAGATTCAAAGCTATCTTCAACATATGATATTAAAGCAAATTCAGATAGTAAAACTATCCAAAATGTAATTAATAACATGAGCGATGGAGATACTTTAAACTTCGAAGAGGGAACATATAACGATATCAGCATATATGTAGACAAAAGCATTACAATCAATGGTAATGGAGCAACATTGACCGGATATGCAAATCCAAATGAAAATACCACACCTGAAAAGGTAATACTTCCAACCCAGGCTGGAGGATATGGAATTGGAAATTATGCAACATTATATGTCATCAACACCACCGATGTTGCAATCAGCGGATTAACAATCGTGGGACAAAATCCGGCATACGGACAGGCAGCCGTTTACGCTACACAAGCAAACAACTTAACCATTGAAAAATCAACAGTTACCGGCGGATACTGGGGTATTTATTTAAATTCCTGTGCTGACGGAACCATAACCGGCAACACAATTCAAAACCAAGAGGCAATTGGTATTATTAACTTCGGATCCGCAAGAACACTTATCACAAACAACAAAGTAATCAACGCTAAAAACCATGGAATTGATGCAAGACACGGAACCGGACCTAATGTTCAGATAATCAACAACACAGTAATCGGTTCCAAAGAAGGAATCTACCTGATGCATTCAAAAGGACATGCCGCAAGTGGAAACACAATAATCAACTGTACCACAAGTTCAATCACCTGTTACGGATCAGGTCAAATCACACTCACCAACAACACAATGCAAAAATCCAGAATAGGAATCTTGCTTGGTGGAGGATACTACGACATTAACATTGAAGAAAACAAATTCAATTTAGACAATTTACCTTTCCCGCCTACATTCGTATACTATGTGGCTCAGGCAGACAGTGCTCGTCAGAGCGCAGATAACGTAATCGGAACCTATACCGACAGCACTTCAACCGATGTCCCTTACACTTCCGATGCAAACATTGCAACACCTGTTGAAATCAGCCCTGACTATTCAGCTATCGTTAACCCAACCGGAACCACATACAATGTCGCAAGCGGAATGACCGGAAGCGAAATCCAAGGCGTCATCGATTCAATGGCTGATGGAGACACATTGTCATTTGAAGCAAATGCAATCTTCAACGACATTTCCATCTACACCGATAAAAACATTAAGATTATCGGTAACAATGCTACATTAGTTGGATACAACAATGTCAACCCTTCAAATGTGCCTGTAAAAATTAGAAATGCTACTGCAGACGGAGGATATGCAATAGGAGAGTATGCAGTATTATACATCGTCAATACAACCGGAGCAGTTGTAAGCGATTTAAATATTGTTGCACAATATCCGGGATATGATTTAACCAAAGCAACCACCAATACTGAAGAATACAAAACTGTAGGATTGCATATCGAACAAAGTAAAAAAATATCTGCAATCAACTTAGACATTACCGGCGCATCCTGGGGTATCTTCTTAAGAAGCTCACCAAACGGCCTTGTAGCTAACAACAACATTCATGATATCTACACTACAGGAATCATGAACTTCGGTTCAGCAAATACAACAATAATGAGCAACACCATTACCGATGCTATCAACCACGGTATTGATGTAAGACACGGAACCGGACCTAATGTAGTCATCTGCAACAACACCGTAAGCGGTGCAAAAGAAGGAATCTACCTGATGCACTCCAAAGGCCACAGCGTTTATGAAAATACCATAAGCAATTATAAAATCAGTGCAATAACCGCATATGGATCTGGAAATGAAGCTATCTTCAACAACACCATCGGAACCGGAAGATTACACTTCCTGCTTGGTGGAGGATATTATAATGTAACTATCGGAACAAACAAATACCCTGCTTCCTCAATGTATTATCCATTCCCACCAACATTTAGGGAATTCATTGCATTTGCAGATTCCAAATTCCAAAGTGCAGATAATGTTGTCGGCCTTTACAGTACCAATCCTGAAACAAAATTGGCTGCTGAGGACATTAACTTCACTACCACAAAAGGCACCGTTGAAGTTAAATTAACTGACGGCAATGGAAATGCACTATGCAACGAAGATGTACTATTATCATTGAACGGCGCTAATTACACCGCTAAAACCAATGCCAACGGTATTGCAACATTTGACGTTACTGCAAAAGACGGTGAAAACACCGCAACATTCACATACAATGCAAGAAGCTATTTATTAAGTTCAAATGCAACTGCAAAAATAAATGTAAACTTAAATGCAACAGCAATAACTGCTGCAAAAGTTACTAAAACTTACAATGTTGCTAAAAACTTAGTTCTTACTTTAAAAGATGTAAACGGAAATATTTTAGCAAACAAATCTGTAACTGTTACAATCAATGGTAAAACATACCAAAAAACAACCAATGCAAAAGGACAGGCAAGTTTAGCATTAGCTAACTTATCTCCTAAAACATATACTGCAACCATCAAATTTGCAGGAGATGACAGCTTCAAGGCATCAACTGCTAAAGCAAGCGTTGTGGTTAAAAAAGCAACACCTAAATTAACAGTTAAAGCTAAAACATTTAAAGTTAAAACAAAAACCAAAAAATACACCATAACTTTAAAAACAAATAAAGGAAAAGCTCTCAGTAAAGCTAAAGTTACCATTAAAGTAAACGGTAAGACCTACAAAGCAACCACCAACTCCAAAGGTCAGGCAACATTTAAAATAACCAAACTGACCAAAACAGGTAAATTTACAGCTACAGTTAAATTTGCAAAAACCTCTTACTACAATGCAGTAACTAAAAAAGTAAAAATAACCGTTAAAAAATAGAAGAGATTTAATTATCTCTTTTTATTTTTCTTTTTTTAAAAAAATAAAATCAGTACATATTCCTGCGGGAATATGCAATGTAGATTATAAAGATTCCAATTAATATCAGAACTATCTGCGGGAATATAGCAGCAACTAATGCAGGAATGATTCCTAATGAAGCAAGCAACCATAAAACACCATAAATTACAATTAAAGCCCCGACTAACATGGCAATTTTGTAACCTATGTCCCTTAAATCAGGCAGTCCACCATAGGGTATCGGCATCAAATCACCTATAACTCTTTGGTACCTTCATCAGTTCCAACAATGACACGGTCAACCATCTGTGAAAAAATTCCATTCTCAACAACGCCAGGAATTGCATTCAAATCAATTTCCAGGTGAGCCGGAGATTCAATTTCATCAAATTTGGCATCGATGACAAAGTTTCCGTTGTCTGTTATTACAGGACCGTCTTTTCTTTGAGCTATCCTTATCTCACAACTTGCCCCCATATCTTCAAGAGCCTGAATGACCAATCTTGATGCATCAGGCAATACCTCGACAGGAACAGGGAAATTGCCTAAGTTTTCCACACATTTTGACTCGTCAACAATTACAATGAATTCCTTTGCTGCATAATCCACAATCTTCTCTTTTGTGTGAGCTGCCCCTCCGCCTTTAATCAGGTTAAAGTCAGGGTCGACCTCATCAGCGCCGTCAACGGACAGGTCGATGTCATGCTCTTCCAAAGTGGTTATTGGAATATTCCACTCCTTAGCTATAAGTAATGATTGAAATGATGTTGGAATTCCCATTACGCTGATTCCTTCATCGCGAATTCTCATACCCACTTTTTCAATGAAAAAATGTGTTGTTGAACCTGTTCCAAGTCCTAAAACCATACCGTCTTTTACATATTCTGCAGCCTTATAACCTGCATTCTTTTTACTAGAATTATTGCTACTAGCATCTTTCATTTAAATCACAAACCCCAAAGTAAGTTTATTAAGTTTATAACCTTTCTTACATTCTTCCTTATGTTTTCCGTCATTTTTCAGGACAATGCACTTGTCATTTTCCATCAATCCTTCAGGGAAACACAAGTCACGAAATTCACAAGTCTCTTCATCACAATCAGGAGCATTATATGTAAATGTGGAACCTTCAAAAATGCTTTTGGACTGTGTTAATAAGTTTATTTTAGCTCTGTCGACTTCAACAGGAATTACTGTTTCTTCAGCATGAATTTTACATTTCTGTTCATTATCTTTAACATCGATAATTTCGTATTTTCTGTCTTTTTCCAGGTTTCCAATACAGGATGATTTAAATCTGCAGTCTTCACACGCTTCAGCAGGACCTAGAAAAACAAATTCCTGACCTTTCTTTGCTAAACTTTTACCTATCAATGTTATCATTTAAATCACCTCTGTCTTATGAGCAAGCTCATATGCTGCATCGCGAGAAATGCCGTTGTCTCCCAATATCGTATATCTTTCAGGCCTTATTTCATGAGCCATCATCAACGCTTCAATAATATCATCGTCAGTCACACCGATTTCAGCAGCAGTAGTTGGAGCCTGAACTGATTTTAAGGCATTCTGAATGGCCCTCCAGTCTCCCCCGTGAAGATACATCATCATGATTGTACCTATTCCGCACTGCTCACCATGCAGGGCCGGCTTTTCGAGAATCTTATCCAGAGCATGTGAGAATAGATGCTCAGATCCGCTGGCCGGACGGGATGAACCTGCAATGCTGATAGCCATTCCTCCGCTGAAGAGGGATTTCATGACTATTCTTGCACTTGGCTCAAGGTTTGGCTTGATGTTTGAAATATTGTCAGTAATCAGATGAGCGGACATTATAGATAGTGCCGCTGCAGATTCACTGAATGATTCATGCTTAAGCCTGTGTGCCAGTTCCCAATCCTTGATTGCTGTGAAATTGGATATCAGATCCGCACAGCCTGCAGCTAAAAGCCTGAATGGAGATTGTGCCAGAATCTCTGAATCGGCAATGACCGCTATTGGTGAGTGAGCTGTGACAGATATGGAAGTATTGGGATTTTTAATTGAAGCTAAAGGAGATACTATACCGTCATGAGAAGCGGTTGTAGGCATTGAAACAAAGTATACGCCCTGATTGAAGGAAGACAATTTAGCCACATCAATAACCTTTCCGCCGCCGATACCCAATACTGTGGTGTCGGGTGTTATCAGTTCTTCGACTTCGGAAATTGATTCAGCAGATGCATTATTAACTTTTATTACATCATATTCAATATTTTCCTTTTCAAGACTTTCAATTGCAGGTTTTGCACCCACATCATATGTATGGGAACCTGTTACAATCAAAGCCCTCTTATCCAAGTGCAAAGACTTGCAAATATCGGCAGTGTCCTTTATAATGCCTGGATCAATGTAAACCTCACGGGGCATTTGTATTTTCCTATTACTCATAATATCTCCTAAAATAAATTATACATGAATATATATGTATAAAATAATTATAAATAACTTTCTTTAAAAAAATCTCAGAAGAATTTTCTAAATTCTTGAGTCTGTAAAATTTTATAGGCTTATTTGATTTTTATATGTTTTTGTGTCCAATTTTGCATTTAGAAGTCTAAGAATGTCAGAATTCCTTTTTTAGTTTTGTATAATTTCTTTATTATTTCTGGATTGGTTTGTCTGTAGTAATTTTCTACTTTATTCGATGTTTTTTCTATATTTTCATCATCTAAGTGTTCTACGTATCTGTGAAAGTGATTTATGATGTGTTTTCTTATGAAATCTTTTAATACTACTGGAATGGCTCTGTAA
>NZ_JAZQFM010000078.1:0-31430 GCF_045539575.1 Methanobrevibacter sp. | reverse complement strand
TTTATATGCATAGAATAATATTGCAGCTGCTATAATGGCTTTTAAAACTATGTCTGGAATTCCTTCCAGGTTAAACATTGTGGATATATTACCCGATGCCAAAATTAAAAGTCCGAAAAAGACTGTTCATATAATGAATTTGATATAGTTGACTGATTTTATTTCGCTTATAAACTAATATTTATTAAAAATAATTAAATAATTTTTTGAAAAATTCAGTTTACATCAATGGAATTTCTCCAGATTAGGTTAATGTTCAATATTTCTAAAATTTTGTTTAAACCAGTTTCAATAACTTTTTTTCCAAATAATCTTTAACTTTATTAATATTAAAAAACAAAATAATTATATTATTTATAATTATAGGAGTTTATGTTAATGACAATCGAAAAAGATGCAGAAGATATTATAGAAAAATTCTCAAAAATTTTAGAAGACATTCCAGATTCAGATGAAACTTGGTACATCACAGACAACCTAAACTTAACACGTGATGATGAATCTCACCAAAAGAACCCGGAAAAAATATTGAGAAACGCTAACATTAACAAAGATGGAAATCTCATAGTTAAAAAAGCAGATTGGACAAACTAAAAGAGTGATTTAAATGAAAATGAACTTAGTTCTTGAACTTTTAGATATTCCAGGCCAGTTAGTTTCAGTTTTAGAACCAATCGGTTCACTTGGCGCTAACTTGGTAACTGTAATACATAAAAGGGAATTGAAAAACGAACAGGGAATGGTTCCGGTTCACATTACAATAGAAGGCGAACGTGAAAACCTTTTCAATGTTATTCAGAAATTCGATGATTTAGGAATCTCCATCGTTGAAATGGATGGAGTTGTCAAAAAGGAAATGATCAGTACTCTTTTATATGGTCACATTGTAGACCAGGACGTAAGGGACACTATGGACAGGATCAACGCATTGAAAGGTGTGGTAATAACCGGTTTTGACATTAAGTTGGACGGAGAAAAAGAATCTACAGCATTAATTACTCTTGAAACCGATTACGGTAAAAAACAATTTGTTTTTGATAAGATTAAAGAAATTGCTGAAGAAAAACAATTACTAATGATTAATGAAGTATAGGGATTATTATGGATGAATGTAGAGTCATAATTATGGGATTCGGAGCAGTTGGCCAAGGTGTGGCTAATGCAATTTCCCTTAAAAAGGATTTAATTAAAGAAAAAACAGGTGTGGCTGTAAAAGTTGTGGCAGCTGCAGATTCATCTTCATCTGCAATTTCCGCTGATGGTTTAGATGAAAAATTGCTTGTAGAAACAAAAACAAATGAAGGAAAATTATCAGCTTATCCGCAGTTCGGTTCTGATAAAAACGGTGAAGATGTTTTAGATGCTGTTGATTACGATTGTCTTATAGAAGCAACTCCTACCAATATTGTCGATGCAGAACCTGCATTTTCACTAACACTCAAGGCTTTCGGCCAAGGAAAAGATGTGGTGACATCAAACAAAGGACACTTGGCACTCAAATTCGGCGAAGTTGTTGGCGCTGCTAAAAAGGCAGGCGTTGAATTCAAATACGAAGCTAGTGTCGGCGGAGCAATGCCAATTATCAATTTTACAAAAGAAACATTATCCTCTTGTGATATAAAATCCATTGTAGGTATCTTGAACGGAACCACAAACTACATCCTCTCAAGAATGACCTCAGAAGGAACTGATTATGAGGTAACCTTAAGGGAATCACAAGAATTAGGTATTGCTGAAACAGACCCAACACAGGACGTTGAAGGTATCGATGCAGCCTGTAAAACTGTAATTTTAGCAAATTCCCTTTTAGGAATCGATGCAACATACAGTGATGTGGAAGTTAAAGGTATATCCGACATTAACTCACAGGCTATTGAACTTGCTAAAAAAGACGATTACCTGATAAAATTAATAGCTGAAGTGTCTCCGGAACAGTTAAGGGTAGCTCCACGTTTAGTCAAAAGGGGAAGTTCCTACGATGTAAGCGGAACCTTGAACATGGCTACAATCCACACTGATTTGGCAGGAGACATAACTGTAATGGGACTTGGAGCAGGATCTCTTGAAACTGCTTCTGCGATGTTGACTGATTTAATTAGTATTTTAAAAAATAAAAACTAATTAAATATTTTTTTTACTTTTTTTAGATAACATGAAATACGTAATTTTTATTCCAGATGGATCCAGTGATTACCCGGTTGATGAATTAGATGGAAAAACTCCATTGATGGTTGCAAATACACCAAATATAGATAAATTAGCTAAAAAAGGATATGGTGGATTTACAAACAATGTTCCTGAACAATACACTCCGGGCTCTGATGTAGCAAACATGAGTATCTTCGGTTTTAATCCTGCAGATTACTATACAGGTCGTGGACCCCTTGAAGCGGGAAGTGAAGGAATTCCAACAGAACCTGAAGATGTAATATTCAGATGCAACACCATTTTCAGTGAAGACGGTTTAATGGATGACTTCAATGCAGGCCACATTTCAACCGAGGAAGCCGATGAATTGATGAAAGGATTGAATGAATATTTCCATGAAAAGTATCCTGATTTCAAAGGAAAATTCTACACAGGCGTAAGCTACAGGCATTTATTCATTTATTCCTGCGACAGCGTTGAGGATGCAGAGATATTGTCAAGCATCAAGACAATGCCTCCTCATGACATTACCGGAGAAAAACTTGTTGATAATCTGTTTGGCGAGTGTGAACTGGCTCAGGAAATCCAGCAGATAATGTTTGAGTCAAGAGAATATCTTAAAGATGCTGAAGTAAACCAAAAAAGGGAAATCCCTGCAAATATGGTATGGCTATGGGGACAAGGCGTAACACCTACACTGCCTAACTTCGAAGAAACCTATGGAATCACAGCTTCAGTAATTACAGGTGTTGACTTATTAAAAGGAATCGGAAACTTTGCAGGAATGAACATCGTCAATGTGCCTGGAGCAACAGGATACTTCGACACTGACTATGCTGCAAAGGGCCAATATGGTATTGAAGCATTAAAGGAAACTGATTTGTTATTGATTCACATTGAAGCTCCTGACGAAGCGGGACATGCACAGAATACCTCTGAAAAAGTCAAGGCAATTGAAAGAATCGACGAATTTATCGTAGGTCCAATCATTGAAAGCCTGGAAGGTGAACCTTACAGGGGAGCAATCCTGCCGGACCATCCAACTCCAATAAGCGTTGGAACCCACACCAGGGATAATGTTCCTATTATAATATTTGATTCCGAACGTGACGGTGACGAATGCGAATCATTTGATGAGGAAGGTGTCAAAAAAGGTTCTCTTGAATTCAAGAAAGGACATTTCCTAGTTCAAAGACTGATTGATGGAGATTTTTAAATGAAAGTATTATTGGTTAATGGAAGCCCTAATAAGGAAGGCTGCACTTATACTGCACTCACATACGTTGAAGAAACTTTAAATGAAGCGGGAATTGAAACAGAAATATTCTGGATTAAAACAAAACCTATTATAGGATGTACCGCATGCATGAAATGCCGTGAAAAAGGAGAATGTACCTTTGACAATGATGTGGTAAACGAATTTGTCAAAAAGGCATACGACGCTGACGGATTCATATTCGGCTCACCGGTATATTATGCTGGAGCAACAGGTTCAATAACTTCATTTTTAGACAGGGCATTCTATTCAAACTCACAGGGTACAGGCCTTGAGGCATTCAAGCACAAGCCTGCTTCTGTAATATGTTCTGCAAGACGTGGCGGAACAACCGCAACTTATGATCAGTTAAATAAGTATCTGGGAATCTCACAGATGCCTATCATCTCTTCATTCTACTGGAACATGGTTCATGGAAACACTCCTGAAGAGGTCAAACAGGACCTTGAAGGACTTGCCACCATGAGACAGCTTGGAAGAAACATGGCATTTTTCTTGAAATGTATTGAAGCTGGTAAAAAAGAAGGTTTGGCTCCTGAAGAGGAACCGAAAATAGCTTTTAACTTTATAAGATAGTTTATGAATGTTTTTAAAACTCCTGAAGGATATCTATATTCAAATAAAGCATTGCTCTACCTGTTCATTCCACTTTTGGTAGAATATGCTTTAGAGTTTTTTGTCGGTTTGGCCGATTCAATAATGGTTGCATCACTTGGCGAAGCGGCAATTTCGGGAGTTTCCTTAGTTGACTTTTTGATGCAACTGCTTATTTTTTCTTTTTCAGCCCTTGCAACGGGAGGTGCCGTTGTAGCCGGGCAATACCTGGGGGACAATCAGCTTGATAAAGCCCAGAATTCAGCAACACAGCTTGTATGGTTTTCAACAATAGCGTCTGCTGTGTTAATGATTATTGTTCTTGTTTTAAGACAGTTTTTAATTGGAATCCTGTTCGGCCAGATTGAGGCTGAAGTCTGGCATAATGCTGAAGTGTACCTGTATATAGTAGCATTGTCAATCCCGTTCATTGCAATATACAATGCAGGTGCGGCAATTTTCAGAACAACCGGCAATGCGTCACTGCCGATGAAAATAATGCTGCTTTGTGATGTGCTCAATATTGCGGGAAATGCGTTCTGCATCTATTATCTGGGCTGGGATGTTACTGGCGTTGCCGTTCCAACGGTTATCTCAAGAGTTGCAGCTGCCCTTTTAATCCTCTACTTTGTAATCGATAAGGACTACAAACTGCATATCAAAAGAACATTGAAACATAAGTTTGACTTTTATGTGCTTAGAAAAGTTCTAAAAGTGGGAGTTCCTTACGGAATTGAAAACGGACTCTTCCAGCTGGGCCGTGTGCTTGTCTTAAGTCTGGTTTCAACATTCGGCACAATGGCAATTGCCGCAAATTCAGTTGGTTATGCAATAGGAATATTTTCAGTTCTTCCAGGCTTTGCAATAAATCTGGGCCTTACCGCTGTAATATCAAGGTGTGTCGGGGCAAATGATTACGAACAGGCAAAATACTATAATAAGAAGTGTCTAATCATTGTATTCATCTCTCATGTGTTGATTAACATAGCAATATTTGCCCTGTTGCCGTTAATATTAAATATTTACGACTTGTCAGCACAGACTGCAGCTATGACAACTGAAATGGTCATCTGGCATGGAATCTTTGCAATAATAATCTGGCCGCTGTCATTTACACTTCCTGCCACATTCAGGGGAGCCGGAGACTCAAAATCAGTCATGTACATAAGTTTGGCGGTAATGTTTACATGCAGAATTCTCCTTTCATACGTAATTGCAGACTGGATGGGAATTGGAGTTTTTGGAACATGGATAGCAATGTTTATTGACTGGTATGTAAGGGCAGGAATTTACATTTACAGATATTTCTCAAACAAATGGACAGAATACAGGGTGGTTTAATGAGATCGGAAATAACATATAAGAATACTCATAACTTTAGTAGAAAGGAGCTTGAAGACTTGTTTTTATCTGTTGAATGGTCTTCAGGAGAATATCCCGAAAAGCTGGTGACAGCAATGAAAAACTTCAGCACAGTCTTTTCAGCGTGGGATGGCGATGAGCTTGTCGGATTGATAGCCGTGATGGATGACGGGATAATGAACGCATACATCCACTACTTGCTTGTAAAGCCGGACTATCAGCTTAAGGGAATAGGTAAAGCGCTGGTTGAAAGGGTCAAGAAGCATTATGACGATTATTTAAGGATTGTTGTAATCTGTCAGAATATCAATGTTAAGTTTTACGAATATTGCGGATTTGAAAAAGAGGATGGAAAAAGCGCATTATTCATTACTGAACTGGAGAATTAGGTGTTAATATGGTACTTTTCAGAGGAGACATCAAGTGCAAAAGCCTGCAGAGGCGAACATCAATAAGTGTGATTTTGCCGGCAGACAACATTCATTTCCTGCAGGATACGGAAGAAATCGTTCCGCAGCCTTACAAGACATTATACCTGCTTCACGGTCTCTACGGCAGTGATGACATATTCCTTGCAAACACTTCAATTCAGAAATTTGCAGAGGACAATGGAATAGCTATTGTAATTCCTTGCGGAGAGAACAGCTTTTATGTAGACAACAGAAAGGCACATGCATATTACGGTGAATATGTCGGTCAGGAACTTTTAGACATTACAAGAAACATATTTCCACTTTCCGACAAACGTGAAGACACATTCATTGCAGGCTTTTCAATGGGAGGCTACGGAGCTATCAGAAACGGTTTGAAGTACTCAGACAACTTCTCAAAAATAGGAATGATTTCAGCCGCACTGATAACAGATGATATTGCCGATTATGTCAGTGACGACAATGTATTGAGGTCAAGGGATTTTTACGAATCAATTTTTGGAGACTTGGGAAAACTCAAGGGTTCAGACATGGATCCTAAGGCATTGATTGAAAACTGCGGCGATGTCCCGGATATTTTCATGGCCTGCGGAGTGGATGATTTTCTTTATGGCAAAAATGTTGATTTTCATGAATTTTTAAAGTCAAAAAATGTTGAATCTGAGTTTATTGAAGCTCCCGGTGAGCATACATGGGAATTTTGCGATAAATACATAAAGGAATTCATTAAAAGATTGGTGGAGTAGTGATTGTATGGTAAAGTTATGTCCCAATTGCGGGGCTGTATTGACAGAGGTTAGCGGAGGTTATCTGTGCCGTGAATGCGGCAGAGGAATGTTTCTTGAAGATGAGGTTATAACCCTCAAATGTCCTAGTTGCGGAGAAGAATTGGGGAATTTGGGTGATTCCTATTATTGCTATAGCTGTTCCAGGTCAGTCAGCAAGGAAAGTGCGGTCAGTGGAGATGTCTCAAGTTATGACAGTTATGATGAGCCTGATTATGACTCAATGGTTGGCAACGGTGATGAAATTTGTCTAAATTGCATTTACTGGTCCGTAAGCCCTCACGGCTCAGCTTATGGCATGGTTTGCAGAAGAGGCTATCCGACCGATGGTCCCGGAGACTCCTGCAGCGAATTTGTGGCTGAATCTCATTTTGCAAGTTATGGAAATGAGGGTCAGTATCAGTTCAATGAAACTTCCAGCCATATTTCAAATAAGTTGCATCACTGGAAAAATAATAGATAACTAAAAAATTAACTTAAATTTTTATATTATTAGTGACTAAAATTATTATTGTATTAATTAATTAAGGAGAGGATTTTTCTGACAAAGTATATTATTATAACTGGTGGGGTAGTTAGTTCCATAGGTAAAGGTATTACCTCAGCATCTATGGGTAGGATTTTAAGATCTTACGGTTTAAAAGTTTCAGCTATTAAAATAGACCCTTATTTAAACTGGGATTCTGGAACACTCAATCCATATCAACATGGAGAAGTATTCGTAACTCATGATGGAATGGAAACAGACCTTGACCTCGGTCACTACGAAAGATTTTTAGATGTTGAACTTGACGGAATGGCAAATATCACAACTGGTAAAGTTTATGAATCTGTTATAGCTAAAGAAAGAGAAGGAGGATATCTTGGAGAATGTGTACAGGTTATTCCACACATCACTAATCGTATCAAAGAAATGATTAGGGCAAACTCTGAAAGCGCAGATTATGATGTCGTTCTGGTCGAGCTTGGTGGTACTGTCGGAGATATTGAAAGTCAACCTTTCCTTGAAGCTTTAAGACAACTCAGAAATGAGGAAGGACGTGAAAACGTCATGTTTGTCCATGTTACATTTATTCCCTACCTAAATGCAGCTGGAGAATTCAAAACCAAACCAACCCAACATTCAACCAAAGAATTAAGAAGTGTCGGAATAAATCCTGATGTTATTGTATGCAGGTCCCAAGAGCACATTGATGACGCATTGCTTGGAAAAGTGGCTCATTTCTGTGACGTGGATGTTAATGCAGTTGTAAATACTCCTGATGCAGGCACAATTTACGAAGTGCCTTTAGTTTTAGAAGACAAGAACATTGGTGAGTTCATTGTCAATAGAATTGGATTGGATGTTGAACCAGATTCATCCAAACTCGATGAATGGAGAAAAGTTGTAGATTCCATTAAAAATGCAGACTCAGAAGTTACAATCGGTATTGTTGGAAAATATGTTGAATTGGAAGATTCCTACATCAGTATCCGTGAATCACTGCTTCATGCGGCTGCAAGCATTGGCGTTAAGGCTAAAATCAAATACTTAAGTTCCGATGTTGAAAAATTGGATGAAAATGAATTGAAAGGATTCGACGGTATTCTAATTCCTGGAGGATTCGGAGAACGTGGATTTGAAGGAAAATTGGATGCTATCGATTATGCAATTGAAAATGATGTTCCTTTATTCGGAATCTGTTTAGGAATGCAATCCATGGTAACCCAATTTGCAAGAAGAAACGGTTATCCTGATGCAAACAGTTCTGAATTTGATGACGATTTGGAATTCCCTGTCATTGACATGATGGAAGAGCAAAAGAAAATCAAGAACATGGGCGGAACAATGCGTTTAGGCTCTTATGACTGTAAAATCATTGAAGGAACCAAAACATTTGAAGCTTATGGCGAAACCGATATTGAAGAACGTCACAGACACAGATATGAATTCAACAATGATTTCAGACAAGACCTACAGGATAAAGGTTTAATCATATCCGGTACAAGTCCTGATGATTTCTTAGTGGAAATTGTTGAACTTCCAGACCATCCATGGGCTATCGGTTGCCAGTTCCATCCGGAATTCAAATCAAGGCCAAATAGGCCACACCCATTATTCAAAGCATTTTTAGAAGCTATTTATGAGTTTTCTAAAAATTAACTTTTTTTCTTTTTTTACAATTTTACAAGCTAAAAACAATTTAATGAGATTAATTTCTATCTAATTAATATTACAGTTAGTTTAATCTATATTCATGAGTTTTAGTAACGTATTTTTTATTCAAATTATAGTAACGGTTTTATTTTCCATTGCGGCATCAATTTATGATGTTAAAAAGGGTTTTGTTCCCGACTTGTTGAATTATCTGCTGATAGCTTTTGGCCTCATGTCCAACCTAATTTTGACATTTTTCACAGGTAACGTTAAATTCATTTTAGCTTCATTTATTTCAATGGTTATCACTTATGCTATAACATATCTTTTATGGAAATTGCATTTATGGGGTGGTGGTGATGCAAAATTATTCACCTCAATTGCTACAGTTATACCGTTTGGTGTTAATCTGGAATTTTTTGATATTTTTCCGTTGATGTCATTCTATCCGTTCACGTTCAGCGTCATTATAAACAGCATTCTTGTGTCATTTCCGTTTCTGGTGGTATTTACAACAAGAAGAATTTTTAAAAACAATTCGGTTAGGCATAATGCAGACTTGCTGATCAATATTTTTAATTATGAGTCGTTAAGGCTCCTGATTAGAACCACCCTCAACAGGACAGTTAAGGTGAAAGACTTAAAGGAGGGCATGATTGTCAATGATTATAGCTTTAATGATGAACATATCTGCGAGCTGATAGGGGACTTGGATAAAAATTTAAAAGTCTATAAAAGTCATGATGACGATTTCAAATATTATTTCAAGTCCCAAAGCGCCGGAGGCATCACGATGGAGGATGTGACTCTGCTTAAGGTAATGTCTGCCCAGAATTTTATTTCAGACACTGTATACGTCAAGCTTGGTTTCCCTTTCACTCCGTCAATTATGATTGGTCTTTTAATTGCGCTAAGTTACGGTGATATAATGATGATTATTACAAAAAATCTGGTGCTGGTGGTTTGATGATGGATGATAAGGGTCAGGTTTCGCTTGAATATCTGCTGATATTTGCAGTATCGTTTATAATCATGATTGCATTTACCCTGCCTCTTTTGGAGGAGAGCATGAGCACAACATTCGATGTTTCGGATTCACTGAAATTAAAATCGGACCTGTCGAAATTATCCCAGGCGATTAAGGAGGTTTACGGCCAGGGGCAGGGGTCAAGATGCACCGTAGATTTGGACATAAACAACCCCGTTAAAGTCAATATTGCAGATAATTATGTCTCATCCAAAATCATGCTTAAGGACAAGAAGTACAAGGAAATTAAAATCCCTGTCAAATCCAAACTGAAAAGCACTTCATTTAAATTGTCCAAGGGTAAAAACACTTTTGTCATAGAGTGGCCTGTGGATAGTGAAAACATGATAATATATGAAAAATAGCCGTTATTTATGCAAAAGGTATTTAAATCGTTAATTTAAATATTTAAACTATTAGATAATGGCGTGTGAATTTTTATGGATATGATAATTGCAATTATTTATGTCATTCTATTTATAATAATGATGATATTTGTTTTTTCAATAGGAATGTTAAGACAATACATGCCTAAAAGGGAGATAATTTTAGTTCTTGTTGTAGCATTTTTAATAGGTGCAATAGGAGGAGCATTCTTTTTAGAGCCGATTTATGAAGAATTGCCGTCTGTTGTCAGTATGGTAGAGCAAAACGTTCCTGGTAATGAAGAAACATTATATCTAGATTTGTCATCTTCAATAAATATGAATGAACTAAGGCAAAACCTCTCAAATACTGAAGGTTTTATTTCATTTGAGGAAACCAGTATTACGATTCCTCTTTGGAAATTCAATGACCGGGAACTGGAATACTTCAATTATGTGCTGGGAAATATCGACTCCCATTATAAGCATTACAACGTAACAAAAGATGGAAAAATTCAAATTGAACTTGAGGACAATTATACCTCCTACGAAGCGCTTAAATCATTTTCCGATTGGTACAGGTTGGTTTATGGAGGATCACTTTCATATGCTCAAGTGCATGCTGTTCTTGTAGTTTCATCTTCATCAGTTGATACTTTCCAACAGACATTGCTTGACCACGGAGTAGTGCCAAGTAAAATGGAAGGTCCGGTGCAGAATACCTATAACAATACCAATTCAACATTATTGCCTGGCTATCAGTTTGTAGCAGTCACAGGTGCTGTTGGAGTTATTGTTGCATTATTCGGAATTTATTTCGATTCTTTCGGTGTTTTCACAAGAAGATTTAGAAAATTCATGAGAGAAAAACGTAAAAGGTAATTCAATGAAAGCGGCAGTATTGTTTTCAGGGGGCAAAGACAGTACAATGGCATTGTACTATGCTTTAAATAAAAAAGAGGATGTGAAATTTCTTCTTTCAATGAAATCTCGCAATGACGAATCATACATGTTTCATGTTCCAAACATTCATGTCACTGATTTGCTTGCAGAAGCCCTTGAAATTCCAATAATGTCTGTTGAAACCGATGGAATTAAAGAAGAGGAGCTTGAAGATTTAAAGCTGGCTTTCGAAAATCTTAAAAGTTCAGGTGTCGAGTGCATATTTACAGGTGCACTTTACTCCCAATATCAAAAATCCAGAATCGAAAAGCTGGGTTCGGAAGTTGGCCTGGAAATTATTTCTCCGTATTGGCATGTTGATGAATTGGAATACATGAGGGAAATAGTTTCTTTAGGCTTCAAAATAATTATCAGTGGAGTTGCAGCCTGGGGCCTTGATGAAAAATGGCTCGGCAGGGTAATTGATGATGAAGCTATTGACGAGCTTGTAAAACTCAATGAAAAATATTATGTCGATATAGCCTTTGAAGGCGGTGAAGCTGAAACACTGGCTATTGACGGTCCTATTTTTAAAAAGAAATTGAAAATTTTAAAAGATAGAAAAGAATGGCATCATGACAGTGGTGTTTATATAATTGAAGATGCCGTTTTGGAAGAAAAATAATTAGAAATTAATTTCTTCGAAAAATTCACTGATTTTAGATTCGAAAGACTCGATGTCGCTTTCGTTAATGATGAGTTTATCTGAAAGGGAAATCACGTTGCCGATTCCAAACTCCAATTCATTGTAATCCCTTTGCTGGAATCCTTCATAGTCCTGGGAATCGTCTTCCCTCATTCTTTTTTTCAGTCTTTCAAAGCGTATTGAAGGATTTGCAAATATTGAAAGGATTATGAAGTTGTCAAAATTTTCCTTAAACATTTCAACTTCATGATGACTTCTGATTCCTTCAATCATTACAAGATTGTCTGCCTCAGTTTCTTCCAATTGTTTAATCTTTTTGATAGTTAACTCGGAAACAATATAAGCGCCAAATTCTTTTCTTAAATTTTGAGCAGTTTCTTTGGTGCTTTCGCCTCTTTTTTTAGCTTCTTCTCTGATAATGTCTCCCATACTGATTATTATTGCTCCTTTTTCCTGAGCCATGTCAGACACTATACTTTTTCCAGATCCTGGCATTCCAGATATACCCATTACTTGCATCATAATCCCTTTTTCATTCTATTTTAATCTGTGCGATTGATTCTTTAAGGTTTTCTTCATTGTCAAATTCATTTACCATTTCAATTAAAACTTTCTTGTCCTGAGTTTTTAAATCTTCAGCAATCTTTGTCATGAATGGTATTGCCCTTACGATGTTGTCCATTATGGAAACATCAGACATTTTTGAGGTTCGAGACAGTGGATTCAAATCTATTGTAATAATGTTTTTTCCACTTTTTTTAAGGATTTCTGCTCTATCGCCATCTTCAAGAGGAATAAGAATGGTATCTGCACTGTATATTCCGGTTTTACTTGCTGATGCACGATTATTCTTTATGTCATTTAAATATTCGATGTCATCATCCATAGTACCGAGGATTTCCTTATATCCGTGGTCCCTGTATAATGTGGTAAGCAATTTAACTCTCTCATCTGTTCTGTAAAATAGATTTATTTCAATTTTAGCGTCAATTGTCCTTGCAAAATCAATTATTTCATCAATGGCTAGTGCTGTAGCATTTCCATTAACTGAAATTACAGGATTTTTTGATAAAAGAAGTGCCGCAACCGCAACATACATTGCTCTTTTAGCGGGGTATGTTGTTTTTTCACCAATCAAATAATCGAAAGCTTCTCCTCTTCCATGTGCAATCATCGCTGAGTCTGCTAAATATCCTTTTTCAGAGGCTTTGACAATTTTATCTCTTAAAAGTAGAGATTCATAACGTGGATGAGATTTTGGTATCATATTCTATCTCCTTATTTTAAATCGATATTCATTTGAGCTAAATATCCTAAAAAGGTTGTAATTAGTAGTGTTAAAATAATCGTGGAAGTAATATGCAGATTGTAATTTACAAATACATAATTCTGAGTATGTGGTATGATTATGAATGCACAGTCACAAATAACATCTACAATGATGAATATCACTCCGACTAAAAATCCTTCAACAACCTCGTTTTCATTGATATTTCTAATATATAGTATTCCAAAAAATATTGTTGTGAGATTCATAATTATGGGAACTATAATATTTATTTGAGGTAAATGATGGGTAAAAATCGGATTTAATATTTGTGTTGCCGCAAATGTAATGATCCATATTAGAATTCCATAGATTATTGCTAATTTTAATTTCATATTCAAACCTTATGTTATAGTTATGTTTGAAAAAGTTATATAGTTTACTAAAAATTGAATTATTCTAAAAAAAGATACGGGATGATTAGGTAGCTATTTTGAATAGCTACCCAAAACTTGTTTATACAAGCTTAAGAGAAATGAATTTAAAAATTTGGCTGTTTAATCTATCTCTCTAGCTACACTGTAGCCAAGTTTATATTTGTTTTAATACTATATAAAGTTATTTATAATTTATAAAAATTCAAGTATACTTTATTAAAAAAGTATATATTGATTGATGCCATATAATTAATTTGAATGACAAACTACAATGAACATGAGTTATATTTGAGAAAAGTTCTTTCAAAATCAATTGCATCTATAAATCCTTCAGATGATGCAAAAAAAGATGCAAGAAAGCTATCCGGCTCATATTTTAAAGATTACAAGCAAAAACTATTAAATGATTATGATGGCAAAAAGTTAAGTGAAATTGATAATTCCCATGTTTTTTCAACATCTTTTGGAGACACGCTGGAGATTGTATCTAAAGAAAAGATTGATTTTAATATTTATGATAATGATTTTAAAGGCCAGATAAACAATAATCTCAAGCTGCTTCCAAAAATCGGATTGAAAACCGAACAGAACCTTAAAAATAAGGGTTTTACAACAATAGAATCACTTAAAAACCATGATAAGTACTGTGATGCGGCAGCAAAATTCATGGACAGCATCGATGATATGTCATTTGCGCAGATTATTGATATACTGGACAGCAACAAGTATTCCAAAAAATGCAGAGACAATGTTCTCAAATCAATCAGTTTAACCGATAAGGAAAACTTCAAATTCATGGACATTGAGACATTGGGTCTTTCAAATGTTCCGATAATACTCATTGGTGTTGCAGAAATAAAAAACGATAAAATCACATGTTCACAATACTTTTTAAGGGACATATATGAGGAAGGTGCAGTCCTGGATGCATATCTTTCCCATCTGGATGAGGATTCCGTTCATGTCACATTCAACGGAAAAAGTTTTGATGTGCCGTTTATCAAAAATAGATGCAGGTATAACAGAATGGATGCAAATCTGGATTTGCCTCACCTGGACCTGATGTATTTCGCCAAAAACCTGTGGAAGGATGACCTGCCTAACTGTCAGCTGCAGACTATTGAGAAGGAACTCTTCGGCATTGAAAGGGAAGGCGACGTTCCTGGCCAGTACATTCCCGATTACTATAATACTTATTTGGACAAACAGAATATTGGACCGATTGTTCCGATAATAGAACATAACCGTCAGGATATTGTTTCACTTGCAAGTTTTCTAGAGAAAATGTATGAGGAAGTAAATTAAAATGGGTTTATTTGATAGATTTAAAAACAAGGATTCAAAAAAAGAGAAAAAGGACATTCCAAAAGAAATTGAAATCGATGAGGACCAGTTAATCCTAAAGGAGATTGCCGTCAATGCAAAGGACAGGACCGAAAGGGCTGTGGCTGCAGATAAAATCACAGACCAGTTCGTGGCATTGGACATTGCAAAAAACGTTAAGGACAGGGCTATCAGATTAATTGCCGTAAATAAAATCAAGGATGAAAATTTATTGTGGGATGCGGCCGAAAATTCAAAATTCTTTGACGTTAGAAGCTTTGCCTATGAAAGGTTAGGAGAAAACAACAAATCCATTGCAGAAATCGTAATCAACACCAAGAAAAACAGGAATGTTGATGAGATATTCAATAAAATCGTCGATGAGGAAACCCTAAAGGACATTGCAATAAATGCCATTGATAAAAATTACAGAAGACTGTCTCTTGAAAAAATTGAAAGTGAAGAAATATTGTATGATCTTGTTTTCAAGGCCAAGGATTCATCCATTAGAAAATCTGCAGTAAACAAGGACAAGTTTGTAAATGAGGATATCCTTAAAAAGGTGGCTATCGAAGATAAGGACGAGGGCGTTAAGATTGCTGCTGTCAAGAAAATCAAAAATGAGGACGTGCTGGCCAAAATCGCAATAAATGAGGAAAATGCAAAAATAAGGTCAATCATTTTCGGCAAGATTGATAATATAAACCTTTTAAGAAATATTGCAAGGGATTCTGAAAAGTCCGACGTTAAACTGGACATTATCAATAAGGTTGATGACAAGGAGCTATTGTCTGAACTTGCTTTAAATGATTCAGACAGCGTTGTTAGAAGCGAAGCGGTCAAAAAGATTGACGACAATGAGACATTGTTGAAAATCATCCGCTCAGATAAGGATCCTTTCGTTCGCCAGATTGCAGTCAAAAACCTGGATGACGCACAGGAGCTAATCAACATCGCATTGACCGATGATGACCAGTATGTAAGAAGCCATGCCATTTCAAATCCTGCATTGAGTGATGAGAAGGATTTCACATACGTTGCAGTCAATTCAACTTATGAGGATGTTGCCTTCGAGGCAATGGAACATGTCAGGGATGAGAAAAACTATATTGAAATATTGAAAAACGCCCAACTGGCAGAAGTGAGAAAATCAACATTGGACCACATTTCAGATTTGGAAACATTAATCAGAATTGTCTTGGCAAATGAGGATGAACAATTCTCCTTAAAAGCTTTAAATAAGATTAAAGTTGAAAAATGCCTGATAAAAATTTATGAACAGGGCATTTCAGAAAATATTTCAGTCAGGGCAGTATCGCTTGTCTCAAATCAGAAATTCTTAACAGATGTTGTCAAAAATGACGATTCATGGAGGGTTCGTGAAGCGGCCTGTAAAAAAATAGTAAGCAGGACAGTCCTAAAAGAAATTTCAATATCCGATGATAATGAATATGTAAGGGCTGTCGCTAAAAAGAGAATGAGTTTATAAGTAAAACTCAGGCTCTTTTCTTTCGCTGTTAGCAGCTTCAAATTCTGGTTTTTTAGCTTCAAATGCATCTCCTGTAAACATACGTGCATCTTCAGGGCAGATGTGGATACATGCAGTGCATCTTGAACACAGGTCGAGGTCAGTATCTACAGGATCATCATCAGGTATTGCCTTTTCAGGACAGATTGAAACGCAGTCATAGCAGAATGCGCAGAGTGTTTCATCACAGCCCACGACAAACGGAAGCTGTTTGTAGTCAACATACGGTTTGTTTCCAGGAATCTCGCTTTCTAAACTTTCTCCGGACTCTATTTTTTCTATACATTTTTCGGCAAATTCATTAATTTTTTCAATGTCTGCACTGTCAGGCCTTCCCTGCGCAACGCCGTCAAATATTGAGTGATGGCTTACTGTTGAAGCGGCTGCAACGACATTGAATCCGTTATCCTTAAGCAGTTCAACTGTTTCAAGCAATGAATCTGTGACATGTGCATTACCATAGTTTACAACTGCTATTGCAGGTGTGTTGTCTCCTTTGAATTTTGCCAGTCTTTCACGTCCGCTTTTTGGTATTCTTCCTGCAAAGACAGGCATTCCAACAATAGCTATATCATCAGCTGAAAATTTCTTATCTGAATTGAAGTTTAATAAGTCATATGTCTCTTTTTCATCTGTAAAATTGCCCGCAATCTGCTCAACCACTTTTTTGGTTGTTCCGGACGGGCTGAAATATATTTTCATAACTTTTGTCATACTCTCACCTTAATTAAATATTAATTATTGGGTAACTTAATTATTTCGTATAGGGATTTTTTCGTTACAATAGAAACAATTTAATATAATTAAGTTTATAAAAATAATTTGGTGATACGATGGAATTAATGAGAGAGCTATCTTTAGCACCAGGTGTTTCTGGCTCTGAAGAAGAAATAGCTAAAATTATTACACGTGAATTAGAAGATGTTGCTGATAAAATTGAAAAAGACAGTATGGGAAACCTTATTGCTACTAAAAAAGGTGAAAAAAAGGCTCCTACTGTAATGCTTGCAGCACATATGGATGAAATTGGTCTAATGGTTAGATACATTGACGATAACGGATTTATTAAATTCTCAAACATAGGTGGAATTAACGACCAAATGTTAATGAACCAAACTGTAACCATACACTCTTCTATTGGAGAACCAATTGTTGGTGTAATCGGTTCAAAACCGCCTCATGTAACAAAACCTGAAGAAAGAAACAAGGTTGTCAAATCTGACGACATGTTTATTGATATCGGTGCAAAAGACAAGGAAGATGCAGAAAAAATGGTCAGAATTGGAGATAAAATGACCTTCAATTCACTCTTCGAAGAATATCCAAACAACTTAATCATGGGTAAGGCTCTTGACAATCGTGTAGGCTGCTACGTAATGATGGAAGTTTTAAAAAGAGTAGATACCAGAGCTACCGTTTACGGTGTAGGTACAGTACAGGAAGAAGTAGGTTTAAAAGGAGCAAAAACTTCTGCATTCAAATTAAATCCTGATTTGGCTATTGCACTTGACGTAACCCTATCCGGTGACCACCCAGGAATCAAACCTGAAGAAGCACCAGTGGTAATGGGTAAAGGTCCAGCTATCATCTTGGCAGATGCAAGCGGAAGAGGTATTTTAACCCAGCAATCTGTTAAAGACATGCTTATCAAAGCTGGAGATGAAAACGAGATTCCATACCAGTTAGAAGTAAGTGACGGTGGAACAACTGACGGAACTGCAATTCACTTAACCCGTGAAGGAATTCCAACCGGTGTTTTATCTGTTCCTACTCGTTATATACACACTCCAGTAAGTGTATGTAGTATGGATGATATTGAAGCTACAATTCAATTGATTACTGAAGCTATAAACAATTTATAGATTATATTATTGTTTACTTTTCAAATGCTCTCCCACAAAATCCAACATTAAAGGGAGATAAAATATGAATATGAACAATAATACCATAATTGACGAATTTGCAAAAGCAAGGCGATTAAAAAAAGGTACAAAAGAACAGTACCAAATCGCCTTAAACTTTTACTCCAAATTCCAACAAAAACCATTATCAGAACTTTTAGAAGAAGCAGACAATGAAGAAGAACAAGGCATTCGATGGAAAAAACGCAAATTAAAACAACGTTTAATAAACTACCGAAACTATTTATACGAACATCATGTAAAAAGCACCGCCGACTTAAAATTTGCTTTAATCAAAACTTTCTACAAACACTATGAAATAGAAATACATGATTTACCCGCATTAAACAAGAAAAATATTAAACTGTCCGAACCATTAAAATTCAAAGATTTACCGGATAAAGAACTAATTAAAAAAGCATTAAAAATAGCAAACCCCTTAATGCGAGCCATAATATTATTTATGAGCAGTTCAGGTTGTGCAAGAGCAGAAACATTAAGTCTAACAGTACAAGATTATCTTGACGCTACCAGAGAGTATCATAATTCAAATGATATTGTAGAAGCAGTTAAAATAATGCATGATAAAGATATTGTACCTACATTCTACCTGAAACGAATTAAAACAAACAAATATTATTATACTTTTTGCAGTCCTGAAGCAAATCAGGAAATCATTAATTACTTGTTGTTGCGTGAAGATTTAGATAATGATAGACTTGATGAAATACCATTATTCAAGTGCAATACTGCTTATTTTGAAAGACATTTTGCTAAAATTAATAATACTTTGGATTTAGGTAAAATTGGAGCTCACAATAAATTCAAAAGCCACATTCTCCGTAAGTTTCATGCAACTAATTTATATAATGATAAAATGAGTTTGGAAGAGATTGATGCTTTGCAAGGTAGATCAAAAGAAGCAACTCATTCATCATATTTCACTGAAGACCCAAATAAGTTACGTGAGAAATATATTTTTCATTTAGATTGTTTGACTATAAATCTTGATGTAAATAATATGGATATTAAGTCTCCAGAGTATGTGGAGTTGGAGCAGAAGTATAACGAAAAAGAGTCTCAGTTTAATAATATCGAAGAGCGTTTATCAAGAATGGAAAAAATGTTCAGTGGTGTAGACCAAATGACAGATAATGAAATCTTAAATTTATTCGCTGGAAGGAAATCAAAGTAAAGTAAATTTTGTTGTGATTTTGAAAACGATTTAGGAAAATTTATAAGGATTTATAATTATAATTATGAATATAATTATAATTCCAAATTAATATGTTGGAAACTGTTTATAAATGGGGATTTTAATTATGAGTGATTCTGATTATAAAAAAAATTATTTAACTGAAGTTATTTTTAGAATAAATTTCTCAAATATTCTTAAATTAGCAGGGGATAATAAAGAGGCTGCAGATAAATTTCAAAAAGAAATTTTTGAAGAATTTCCCAATGTTCATTTTCAGTATAATAAGAATGTAAATATTCAAGTTGATATTAAAGAGGGTAACTCACAGAGCACAGTTGATGAGGGAGATTTAACTTGGATATTTTCCGATGAAAATAATTTTAAACAAGTTGAATTGAACTCTAAAAATTTAATTTTGGTTTATCATAAAGGAGCTTATAATGGTTTTGATAAATTTTTAAATGATGTTTCTGTATTATTAAGGGCGTTACGGTGGTATTCTCCATTTAAGGTAACTTTTTTAGGATTAAGATATATCAATCAGATTCACGAGGATATAATAAATGAAAAAAATATTAAAGAGTATATTAATAATGATTTAATTAATAATATTATATTTAATTTAAATGAAAATGAAAATTTTTCTCAATTGTTTAGCCGATTAGATTTATTGCAAGAAGACTATCACTTAACATTCCAATTTGGATTTTTTAATCCTAAATTCCCAGAAATAACTATTGAGAAAGATTTTATTTTAGATTATGATTGTAGATTAATTAAAGATGATTCAGTCAACTCTCAAAGAGATATCGAAATAGAATTAACTAATATGAACGAAATAATTAAAGAAAAATTTAATTATTCAATATCTGATAAATTAAGAAAGTTAATGGGGGGTAAAAATGACTCCGATTAGTAATAATCCTATTCTTTACTCAAGTGATTTTTTAGAAGGACATAAAGAAAATTATATTACGACTCCTTTTGTCAAAGATGAAGATAATGATTTGAATTTAGGGGTTTTTATTCATAATTACACTATAATTTATAATTTTATTATTGATAATGTTCTGGAGCAATATGATGAACTGGATTCATGTGAACTTTTTTATGAAGATGAAGAAGGTAATCCGTCTATAGAATATTATTTAAAATATGTTGGTGATTTATCTTTTAAGCAATTAAATAAATTAGATTATGAAATTTTAGAAAAAATAAATGATTTCTGTATTTCTTCTAAATTAGATGAGGAATTTGAGAATATGGATGTTTTTTTAGTTAGATGTGGGTAATTTAATGTTTGATGAATTTGATAATTTTCAACCTATTGATTTTTTAAATGTTGCAAAAGAATTATATTATAACTTAAATGAAGAAAATCCAAATATTTCTGCAATTAAAAGGGTTATTTATGGGAGAATTTATTATGCTACTTTCTTGTTTATTAGAGAATGGCTAATTGAAAATAAAGAGTATGTTTCTAATAATGATCATACAAATATCCCAAAAGCTTTTATATCAAAAGGTCCTTTTAATAGAGTTAGAAATAAACAGATTTCTAAAAATTTAAAACGTTTGAAAAAATTAAGGCATCAAGCAGATTATTTTATTTCACAACCTTCAGAAAATTCTCCATTATATGAAAAATGGATTCCTGATGATATTGATAGGGCTTTTGATATAGCAGAAGATATTTTTAATTCATTTCAAGTTAGATAAAATGGTAGTACTCAACCATTATTTCATATTCATTGTAGAATCTTAAGAATGCTCCTTGATTATCTTTGAATAATACTGTTACAGTATCATTTCCTTGACTCCATTTGTCACCAGTTGATGCTTGTTTCAATTCTGTCCATGTTATTGGTGTTTCTCCTACATAGAATAGTGGTTGTTCTTGGATTATTTCGAGGTTTTCGTTGATTGTTTTGTCGAGTGTTTTGTCGAGTAGTTCGTTTATGCTTTTGTAGTTGTTTTGTTTTTTGATTAGTTGCATTTTTTCGTTTAGGTCTTTTCTTATTTTTATGCTTGTGAATTCAGACATTTTATCTCTCCTGTTATTTATAAAAAATAAATTTATGGGATTAATATCCCAGAAATAAATATGATTACACATATTATGAATAGTGCAATTACAAGTTTGTTTTCATGGTTTTTGTATAAGAGTATTGCTAATATTATGAGTAATATTAGGTTTATTATTTGGATTATGCTCAACATTTTTTTCACCTCTGTTTATGTAAAAATTTAAATAAAAAAAATTATAAAAATTTAATTTGATGAGAGGGATATTATTTATCCCTCTTGTTTTCGACTTTTTCTAGTAGCCATATTATGATTGTTATTAAATTTAATATGGTACTAATTATATTTAACCAATCAATTTGTTTCACCTCCTCTAATATATTATATATACTCCATAGTATATAAAGATTTCTATTTTTAATTTTAAAAGTAGTGTTTAATTTTAGGGTAAAAAAACAGCAAATCCAAATTGTGAAAATAAACAATTTTTAGTTGTTGTTGTTGTTTCATTGTTTACAGAAAATCGCAAAAATACATGCCGTAAAGTTTACTAAAAACAACTTTTAACTAAACAATGTATAAAAAAATTAAATAATAAAGTTTAAATATTCATTTGGATAAAATTATAGAATAGAGTTTGGAAGCACACTAGTAAAAAAATCATTTATCTTAAAAAAATTACTTCTTTAAATTGTTATAATAAATTTATTATAATATTTAAGATAAAATAAATATTGAGGAAAATAAATGTGCGAACAAATGTGGATATGGAATAATTTACCTATTGTTCTAACTAATCATGCATGGGATAAATCAGCGGATATTGGTTTGAGCATGTGGGACATTATACAATTATTAGACTCAGCATCCTGGAGATTCAAGAGGAGTATCTTTATGTCCAAAAGGTAAAAAAGCTGCTAAAAATGAAGGGTTGTTGTTTGTTATTCATAATCATCCAAGTAATAATGCTTTACAATCAGAAGGAGACATTATAGGATTTGCAGAGTATAATGTGAAATATAATGTTGTTTTCACTGAAAATGAAGGATTATTTATTTTGAAAAATAATGGTGCGACAGAGGAAGATATTAAACAAGGATGGGACGATATTTATCAATTTATGTTTGAAAATTTTAAAGCGTCAAATTCTAATGAGTATTGGCATATAATTGATTTAGTAAATAATGCGGGATTGGATGATGATATGTATGATTCCATGATGTATGAAAAAGTTATTGGGCATATGTCTAATAATAAAAAGTTGAGTATTTCTGTTTATAAAGAGAAAATGGATATCCATAATGTGGGTGTATATCATATTGGACCATAAATTTTATATATTTTTTTAGTTATAATTATCTTTAATATAATGTAAATATAGGTGAGTTTTTCATGAATTCAATTCAATTTGATGGACCATTGAATACAAGTGAGTTAATTGCATTAGATTGTTTAATGGAAGATCTCTCTGAAGAAGGTAGAAATAATTATATCCAAAGATATAAAAATAATCATCCTGATAAGTGGGCAGCTTATGTAAATCATCGTGAGATTATGGGATATCCTAAGTTATAATATTTTTTATTATTTTGATTTTAACATTGTTATATTTGTTCGTTTGAATGTTGTCGAACATTATTTTTTTGTATAATAAACTATTTTTAGGAGTTAGTTCATATATCATATTGGTGGGAGTTAAAAAAGATATTATAATATGATATATAAACAATTTATAGCTACTCTTTTTTCTTTTTTTTAAAATTAGTTTTTAAATTTAAGTAAATGATAGATCATTTGAACCTATCATCGGATTTTTGTGATTTTGCTTTTTGGTGATTGGTTTCAAACCATCCTATTTTAAGCTCATCAATTGTATCCTCATATAGCTGAGGAACATATGGTTTGATATCCAAAAGAGGGGTGCCGTTTAAAACGTCAACATTTTCAATATGGACTGTGTTTCCTTCTACTTTATTGATTTTAACAACGCTCATTCCAATCCTGTTTGGTCTTTTTGGGGATCTTGTTGCAAAAACTCCATGGGTATCGTTGTCCATAAACGGCTTTACTTCAAGCATGTAACCTTCAACCTTGTGGAGCAGATAAATAATATGTATATGTGAAAATCCGTTCAGGTCTTTAAGCCCGTCAACAAATTTGTCCTTGATTTCGATTGTTCCCTTTATTCCTTTGGCACCAGTTGGCTGAATTGGCATTCCTTCAATTTCATTAAATTCAGTGTGGATTGTACCAATTGACTCGAGTTCGATATTCATAATTATTATTTTCCTTTTTATATTATTAAAATAATGTTATTATTTTTTGAGTTTTTTTTATTTTAGCAGTTGAAATATTTTTTTGATGGTTATCATTATGGAATTTCGATAAATTTTATAAAAATAGTATTTATTCGGTTTAAATTTGTATTTTCTGCTGTATTTAAATTATTTTTTAAAAATATTTATTTTAATATAGTTGTGTATAATTCAAAGGTTTTACCTTCACATTATCTGTATACTTTTTTATTGATTATATCGATATGAAGTATTTTCGGTAATCGATTTTAAAATCCTTTTTTAAATAAAATAAAAACATTTATATGTAATTCGATATAATATTATACTGTGAAAATATCTGGGGTTATTGATTTTTATATCAATATGTAATGAAAACTATAAGGAGATTATAAAATGGAACTTAGTGCAAGAAATCAATTAAAAGGAAAAATCACAAATGTTGACCTCGGTGCTGTTATGGCAAACATCAAAATTGAAGTAACCGAACCTAACACCATTACTGCAGTAATCACCAAAGAATCTGCTGAAAGATTAGGTTTAACTGAAGGTGACGATGTTACTGCAATTATCAAATCAACTGAAGTGATCATCGGAAAATAAGTTGGGAAATTGGGATTAAAATCCCAAAACTCCTAATAATAAAAAAATAGCGAAAATAACTACTGCTATTTTCAAAAGGGTTTTTAAGTGTTTTAATATTGCGTAAATAATGATTACCAATAAAACACATCTAATAATAAAAGCAAGGCTTAACAAACTTTATCCTCCTGCGAGGATAGTTTTTGTTCCTTCTTTTGATATTTCTTCTTTTTTGAATTCAACATCATATTTTACAGTTTCAATAACTTCTTTTAAAGCTTCAAGGGTTTCTCCCCTGTGATTGCCTAAAACTGCAACTAAAAATAACATGTCTCCTGTGTAGAACTCGCCGATGTAGTGAACGACGGATATTTCATTCACGTTGTATTTGATTTTGGCGTTTTCAACTATCTTTTCAATTTCTTTTTGAGTTTTATCCCTGTCAGGTGTGGTCAATATCAACTTTTCCAAGTTCATATTTTCCTCTTTTCCACGAACAATTCCCTCAAAGGTAAAAATAGCTCCGGAATAATCGACTTTACTGCTTTTTTTCAATTCAGCTATTAAATCAGCTGTTGTTACTTTATCTTCTTTTGCTTCTATGACTCTTACGACCATTTGAACCTCTCCAATAAGTATTATGTTTTCATGTTATATAACTATTGTTATATGTCACTAATTTCTTTAATAGATAAGTTTTTAATTCTTTCAATTCCTTTAATTTCTGAAATGACCTCTGCAGTTGCGCTAGGCACTAGCTCTCTCCAGTCTTCATCCTCAATAATTCTGCGCCTTACCTCTGTTCCGGATAAGTGCAGTCTGTCATAAAGAGGAGGCTGTCTGACTTCATAGCCCTCTTCTGAAAATAGCTGTTTGACTAAAGGATTTCCTGAATAGACTATGGAAAATGGGGGAGTCAACATTTTAACATGTGCCGCCCAGATTGCATTGAAATTAATGTCCTGCATTGGAATGATGTAATATCTGCTTGGATCAACACCCGCATCAGCCAATGCCTGACTAATCATGACGATCCTCTCACCTGCGGTAAACGGGTCTTTCAGCTCATGGCTTAGCTGTGCGCTTCCGATTCCGAGGATAATTTCATCCACTTCTTCCAAAATCTTATTGATTACCTGCATATGTCCGTTATGGACAGGCTGCATTCTTCCAATTAATATTCCTCGAACTTTTTGCATTCAAATCACGCTATGGATTTAATCTATCTAAACTGTTTACTAATTTTTCTGCGGTTTCTTGTTTTTCACTTAAACTATTTGTAATGGATGTTTCAATTAAAATAGTTGGAATTCCTTGGTTTGCTATAGGCATTGTAACCTTTTCAGGGCTTGTACCTTCTGTAAAGTTAAAGTCAACAATGCCGACGTCTTCTGTAATATTATTGATATAATTATTTATTTCTGGTGTTCTGTTTGATAAACTGAATAGGAAATTAGAATACTCATAAATCGGATCTATTTCATGGACGTCAACAACAAGGAACGGTTTGTCTTTAGCCATATTCGGAACAATAAACTTGTGGGACAGCTCTTCACCGGCGGCCCTTGTATCGTCACGTGAAGTCAGGTTATCCTTGACCTGAACATAATATATTACATATTTCTTGGTCAGGTTGTGGTCTCCGTTTTCACCTGTGATATTATATATTGTTCTGTTGACGGCTTCATGAATTTCATGTTCCCTTGGATGAACTCCTAAAATAATCCCTACTGTGTCATCTGAAGAAGGATTGCCTGCAACAATCTTATAAACAGTTCCATTGGCATTTTTACCAACTTCAGTGGCGTTGTATATATTGTCTGTATTATTTGCTGTCAGTAGGATTGCCACATTGAATACGACAATAACTACCAAAACCAACAGCAATAATTCATACTGGGTTTTTTTATTCATAAATTATACCTAATTCATTTTTATATTTGATTATTGTTTTTATTACTTAAAATACTTTTTTAAAGAAAATAAACATTTATAAAAGACTTTTGACAAAATATTTATATTAACAAATTATGGAGTTTTCATAATGGAAAATAAAAATATAATTATAATTTTGGTGGCCGTTATTGCAGTTATTGCAATAGTCGGAGTAATTTTTACCACTGGAATATTGAACGGAAATGACAATCAGGCAACTTCAAATTTCAAAACAGAGTTTATGGAAGGCCGTTTCACTGGTGATGTCAGTCTGGTAAATGATACACATGCATATATGCATTCCTATGAGGACAAGCAACATCACATTACCTACAATATTTCAACAGTGGACAACTCTACAGCATTGATGAAAATATATCAATTTCAGGGTGTTTCAAATCCTGAAAAAAGGACATATAATGGAAATGACTGGAATATTTACTTCACTCAGGCAATACCTGGAAATGACTCCAACAGCACTTCAGACAATACCATGAGTATTGTAATATGTCAATCCCAAGGTGAAAAACAGGGATACCTGATTTATGCAATCTTTGGCGCTGACACTGATGTAAATTCCACAACCACTGCATTTGGTGAAGGTTACGCTGATTACATAGAGCCTATGCTTAAATCCATTACATTGAAGGAAAGTAAAGATGTTCCGAAAATTAATGAGGAATTCGGTTTGTCCGAAGATGAATTTGCCCAGCAGATGGAATTGATTCGTCAATTTAATGCAGGAAACAGATCCGCTTTAGAAGGTGCTCAATAGTGAGGATTACAGTTTTTCACGCAAATGAATGCGACAGAAAAAAATGCACATCCATAAAAATGGAGAAAATGGGAAAATGCAGGTTAGTCTATGACATCAACAAAATCCCATCCGGTGCAATTGTTTTGAATCCATATGCTGAAAAAGCTGTATCATATGAGGACTATAGGTATGTTCAAAGAAGAGGAGTTGTAGGACTTGACTGTTCCTGGAATGAGGTGTCAAGTTCTAAAAAATTCTTTTCTTTATCAAAATATCACAGATCCTTGCCTTTCTTAATTGCAACAAATCCTGTAAATTATGGAAAACCCTGCATTTTGTCAACTGTGGAAGCTATTAGTGCTACACTGTACATCACTCGCTTTAAGGATGAAGCATGTGATTTGATGAACGGTTTTAAGTGGGGACATACATTTCTGGAATTGAATCATGACCTGCTTGAGGCCTACAGTGAAGTGAATACCAGTGCTGAAGTCGTTAACGTTCAAAATGAGTTTTTGGCCGAGAGGGGTATAAATTCTTCTGAGGATTGATTTGAATTTTTTAATATTTATTAAAAAGGAATAATTTCATGATTTAAGGGGATTTTAACTAAACATTTAAATACTATTAAGTTAAAATAATTAATTAATAGTTATGAATGCTGATTTAATTTCATAACAATTTATTATTACTAAATTTTCATGATTATAGGAGGAGTTATTAATGGCAAGATTTGAAGTAGCAGAAAACAGAATGTTCAATGTAAAAATCTGCTTAAAATGTAATGCTCGTAACCCTGCTGGTGCAACTACTTGCAGAAAATGTGGTTACAGAGGTTTAAGATACAAAGCAAAAGAACCAAGAGGATAGACATATTCTCTTTATCTTTTAACTATTTTTTTTATTTTATTTCTAATTTTTATAACAATAATATTAATATATCATTTTTAACAAACTATTTTTTATGAAAGATGTTGAAAATTACATTCGCGATATATTAAAAACAAGAAAAATTCATTTTACTTTAATCGATCCTGATGAACAAACTCCAGAAGAAGCCTTGGAAATTGCTACACAAGCTATTGAAGGTGGAACTGACGGAATCATGATTGGAGGATCCACTGTTAATGGTGATGATGTAGATAACACATGTAAAATATTGTCAGAAAATATTGCTGTTCCTATTATCATTTTCCCTGGAAATACCAGCAGTGTAAGTAAATATGCTGACGCTATTTTCTATATGAGCTATGTCAATTCTAGAAATTCATACTGGATTAACGGCGCTCAGGCATTGGCTGCACCTGCAGTAAAAGCTTCCGGAATGGAAATCCTGTCCATGCATTATATGGTAGTATCCCCTGGTGGAACAGTAGGATGGGTTGGAGATGCTAATTTAGTGCCTAGAAACAAACCGAAAATACCTGCAGTTTATGCAATGTCTGCTGAACTTTTCGGAATCAAATTCTTCTATCTTGAAGCAGGTTCAGGTGCTGAAGAACCGATTCCAGCTGAAATGATTGCATACTCCAAAAAAGCCGCTCCTAAAAACATTTTAGTTGTGGGCGGAGGAATCCGTGACGGCAAAGCGGCATACATGGCAGCTAAAGCTGGAGGAGACATCATCGTAACAGGTACTGTTGTAGAAGAAGTGGATGATGTTCAAGCTAAAATTCAAGAATTAACCGGAGCTATTAAAAAAGCTTCACTAGAGTAGTCATCAACTGCTCTCTCTATATTTTTTTATACACCATTCAACCAAATAATATTAGGAGATATTATGTTAAATTCACTATATGAAAAAGCCATCGCTAAAAGGGGATTTATCCACCCTATAGAATCGGAAACCGATATTGAATCACTGCTTGAAGGCAGATGGTTTGACAGGCAAATCGGTGAAAGTTCCGATGATTTTATTATTGCGGCAGGAGACGGAAGCTTCAACAAGAAGAAATTCCTCACAACTAATTTCTGCGCAGTGGGTGCTGAATCCATAATTTATGATGGTGAAATCAAAAAAATTGATGATTCCGATATTTTCGATATTGGACATGTTTCTTTTTTGGATGAACTTTTAGGAAATTACATGGCAGTTTATGAGCTGAAATGCGCCCTAAGAGCTATAAAAGAATATAATGTTGACTATTACATGTTCGACGGGTCCATTTTGGGAGACCTTCAGAATGCTTTTCCAAGAAGTGCAAAACTGCCGGATAAGATTAGAAACCACCTGGATGACACTCTTTTAAACGAGTTTGAAAGAAGATTAAGCAAAAATCCCTATGGATTGGCATTTCCGGACATTAGGGATACATTTAATTTGATGGAACTTCCAAAATCAGAAAACTCAAATAAAATAGAGGAGTATAATTTGCATTTGGCATCCATTGAAAAGATAATCCTTCTTAGGGAAATCCTGCAGTACAGAAAAAAGATAATTTCCATTTCAAAAACCTCATCCGATAATGCACTGTTCCATTGGAATATTCCGGATATTGCGTTTTTGGATAAGAACACTCAAAAGCAGGGCATGTCCAGAATTGATGATGAGAGAAGAGTTCATCCGAATGCGGCATTTCCATATTATAATGATTTTTTCAAGGGCATAACATTCACAGTATTTTATGTAAGGCTTCAGGACAACAAGAATGTGTTGAAAGTGGAATTGCCTTACAGGGCTTCTAAAAGTGATGTTTTTGAAATCATAAGAAAAATTAATGTATTGTCCGTTCAGGGATATCCGTATTTGCTCAATAAAGCGCACAATGATGTTGTAATTACAGATAGAAATATTAAGGAATTGTTAAAGATAGCTAAGATTTATGAAACAACAAACAGGGAAGTGATGTCATGGTAGTAGGAATTTGTGTTGGGGAAACCTCACTTACAGAAGTTACATTCATCTCAGACAAGATGCCAAAAGTTGGAGAATATGTCACAATAGAATATGATGACAAACAGATTTTAGGAATGATTGAAAATCTAATTCGTGGAAATGATGCTTTAAACGTCGACATTAACGATTTTAAAGCTATTCAGAAAATCTCAAGCATTGGCGTTGAAGACAACTATATCAGGGGCAAAGTAAAAATCCTGGGTGACATCAACGATAACTTAAGGCTGCCAAGAACACCTGTGCTTCCGGGAACTGAAATAAGATTGGCGGACAGTGAAATCCTAAAGGAAATATTCAAAGTAAACAATCCTTTAAAATTGGGTTGTCTTGTAAATCAAAGCGATGTTGAAGTTAATGTGGACGCCAATCCGATATTGTCAAGACATCTGGCAATATTGGCTATGACTGGTGCAGGTAAATCAAATACTGTGTCTGTTCTCATAGATCAGTTACTGGGATATAGCGTTCCTGTTTTTGTATTTGATATGCATGGTGAGTATAAGGATGCCAAATTTCCAAATGGGGATGTTAATGTGATTTCACCAAAAATCAACCCTAGTCATATGGCATTTAATGAAATCAGAAGACTGGTTAATATTCCATCAAACGGTTATATTCAGGAAAGACATTTCAGAAAAGCGTTTAAGCAGGCCAAATCAATGCTTCAGGATGGAAAGGCAACTACAAATAACTTCCTGCAGGTAATGTATGATATTTTATATGTCTGGTCACAGGAAGAGGGTTCAGACAGGCAAATTGTTGATGTGATGAACAAAATTGATGATTCAATGGACAGGTATTCCAATCTATTCGATAAGAATGTATCAAACATTTTATCAACAATTAAAGCGGGCTATGTTAATGTACTTGATTTAAGCCAGGTCGACGAGTCTGTAGCAAGTGTTCTTGTAAGTCATATCTTAAGAAATTCACTTCAAAGGTCCAAGGATGCCGCTCACAGTGACAATAAGCAGGAATTGCTGGACAATTCAGTCTTTTTCATTTTAGAGGAGGCTCATATTTTAGCTCCAAACAAACGTGACTCCGATTCTAAAAGATGGATTCAGAGAGTTGCAAGAGAAGGGCGTAAATTCGGTCTGGGCTTATGTCTGGTAAGTCAGTCTCCAAAGACTGTTGACCATGATGCTCTTTCACAGATGAATAACATGATTATATTAAGGCTTGTCGAGCCTGAAGATCAGAGACATGTTCAATCAGCGAGTGAAAGCCTGTCACAGGATCTGGTAAATCAGCTTCCGTCCCTGAATGTCGGTGAAGCCATTGTTCTTGGTTTAATGACCAAGGTGCCGACACTGGTTAAGATTGACGAGTTCAGGGGCCGCCGTCACGGTGATGATATGGATATCGTATCTCACTTTAAAAACATTAAGGAGCGTAAGGCTGAAGAGCTTAAACGCCAGGAACAGGAAACTCTTGACATGGGATATGATTATTAATATCCCAAATAATTTATTTTTTCAAATCAATATTGATTTAGCGTTATAATATTGTACAGAGCAATATAGAAACTTTTTTATAGAATTTAATCAATATAATTAATTGAATTTCAAATT
>NZ_JAZQFM010000077.1:0-12453 GCF_045539575.1 Methanobrevibacter sp. | reverse complement strand
ACTGGGAAGACTACGACGACGAAGATGACCTGGATGATGAAGACTGGGAAGACTACGACGACGAAGATGACCTGGATGATGAAGACTGGGAAGACTACGACGACGAAGATGACCTGGATGATGAAGACTGGGAAGACTACGGAGATGACCTTCCTCATTGGAAATATCATACAGCATATGAAAAAACAGGCAACTATACAGTAAACAGAACACTTTATTATCATTATGTAACTTCTAAAGCATTTTATGCTTGTGGATCTGCTTTCGAGCCATACGCTCCAGATTGCCCTAATGATAATAAAAAAACAGCATATAAAGACACAGCATCTGCCGGTAACGGATACAATTATGATGATTCATATTTAGATGCATATGTATTGCCAAATACTGGTATCGGTCAAAATTCTGTAGTGAAATCCATTGATATTGATGATCTGGATAACAAACAAGCTTCAGATGACAGCGGCAATACCAGTAAAGAAAATGTAGCAGTTCAAACAGCTGATGCAAATGAGAATGATTATAACATTTTCGCTATTCTTGCATTATTGCTTGTTAGTTTAATTGTTATAATTTAAGAAGGCAAATTTTAATGGGAAATTCATTTTTCCCTCTATTTTTATTTTTTTGATAACTTTTTTATATTATTTTTAATTATATTATAATACATGAAAGATTTGTTTGATTATTGTGAATTTGGAGAATTTAAACTTAACAGCCGTATCGTAAGAACAGGTTTATGGGAATCTGAAAGGGAGCAATCCGGAAATCTTACACCAGAGATATATGACAGATATGAAAACATTGCCGCAAGCGGTGTCGGATTAATCATCAGTGAGCTATTTTCACTTTATCCGAGAGATGGTTTCAGCAAATATTCAAATACCGTTAACTATAACCGCTTTGTGCGTGAAGCAAAAGACCTGACTGATCTTGTTCATGTATATGATGTTCCTATTTTTGCTCAGCTTGGTTTTGTCCATTACAATAAAAAGACAGAACAGCACGTTAAAATAGAGGACATTACAATAGATGACATCAGAAAGATTCAGACTGACTTTATTATTGCAGCTGAAAAATTTGATTATGCAGGCTTTGACGGAATCCAGATAGCTCTTGGAAACTACTACTTTTTGACAAGATTCATCAATCCATATTTCAACAAAAGGGAAGACAAATACGGCGGAAACACCCTTAACAGATTAAGAATTGTCCTTGAAATAATTAAAGTAATTAAACAAAACACTAAACTTCACATTAACTGCCGTTTGAATGCATTTGATATTCAAAAGGGCGGAATGACCATAGATGACACTGTGGAAGTTGCAAAAATCCTTGAAAAATACGGCGCTGATTCTCTTCAGATTACACGTCCACGTTCTCCACAGTATTTTTCACGTGAAAACTATCATAAAAGCATTCTTGCAAGTTCATGCGAAAAGATCATAGATAATGTGAACATTCCTGTGATTATGGGTGGCGGAATCAAATCACAAAGGCAAATCAATAATGTTTTAAACAAGACAAAAGTAGAGTTTATTTCCATGCAGAGGCCTTTTGTAGCCGATCCAAGCTTTTTGGTTGACTGGAAAATCGAGGGCGACGGTGAGGTAAAGTGCAGGACATGCAATAACTGCTACTGGAAAAAGACTTCAACATGTTTCCTATATCCTAAGGCTCCGCTGAATATTGATTAGTCTTTAGGATAGCTTCTGAATTTTTCCAAAAAATTATTCATTTCCTCTTCTATTTGTGTCAATGTGACAATTGGCTTGTAGGTTAAAAGTGAGTTTAAAGCTATTAAAAACGGTATTGCTTCACCGACAGTAACGTTTTTGAATTCAAGATCCTGATATGTTATCATGAAGTTTCCGTTTAGATGCTCATCGATTCTAAGGCCGTGAGGAATGAAATTTATTTCTCCTTTTTCTATCAGCTGCTCTAAAACTTCAGTGCCTTCCTGAATGTCCCTGAATTCTATTTTTTCTTTTTTGAGGATTGGCTCTATGAAATCGAATCTGATGTCATAGTCATATTTGGAGTATTTTTGTCTAAAATAGCTGTCAACCATAAGATAGTTGATAAATAGTTCATGGTTGATAATTGAATACTTCTTGTTGTTGAGGATGAATTCCATAATAATATTCTATAAAAAAAGGTATAAAAGAATAATCATTGTATGATTATTCTTGCTGTGGTGTATATTTTTTAAGTGAAATCTCTTTGAACTTGCGGATAAAGAATTTCGCCCAGATGTATCCGACGGTTCCTCCTACAAAACAACCGAATACAACACCTGCATAGATTCCTGTCAGTCCCCAGCCGAATATGAAACAGAAAAGATATGCAAATACACTTTCCAGGATTAAAGACCTTAAAAGTGTGATTAAAAGGGAGTATGTTCCTTTACCGACACCCTGAAACATCATTGATGACATGATTCCATGAGGAATTGCAAGAACGAAAAGGGTCAGTACTGAAAGAGCTGTTGCAATTTGAGGAGCCATTGCGGCACTTGCGGAAGTGTATGAGAACACTGTTGCAATCTGGTTTGAGAATATAAACATTATGGCTCCAAGAGCTATTGAAACTGCAAATCCGATTTTAATTGAATAGGAGTGTGCTGTTTTAAGGTTATGGTAGTTATGTGCACCGTATGCAACGCCTGCAACGGTCAGCACTGCTGTTCCAATACCTATTAAAGGAATCATACATAACTGAACTATCCTCATTGATGCAGTATATACAGCAACTGCGGTTGTTCCTGCTGCTAACACAAGCATACTGTTGATGATAATAGCAAGAGCTGAGAAAACAACGTTTTCAAGTGTTGAAGGGATTGCTACCTGCAATGTGTCAACCATGATTGCGGATGAGTAATCAAAGTTTTGAGGTGACAAATCAAGATATAAATCCTTTTTACCCCATATCCAGTAGCTCATTACAAGACAGGACAATATTGCTGAGAAAACGGTTGCCCATGCTGCCCCTGCAATTCCAAGGTTCAATACATAAATGAATACAGGGTCTAAAATGATGTTCATGATTGCAGTTACTGCAATAGCTATTGTTGCCCTTCTCATGTCTCCTTCAGACCTGAATATAGCTGATGCAACTCCGGAATATACAAAGATGAAAAGGAATCCGAATATGATGTAACTGTAGTCCATTGCATATTGTATTGTATCTCCTGCACCCATAAACTGAAGGATAGGTACCATGAATGCCTCAATGAGAATTGTAAAGATTACGGATACGATTATTGATAAAACGATAGCGTGCAATCCAGCGTTGTTTGCACCGTCACGGTTTCCAGCTCCGATATTTCTTGCAATCAGTGAGTTTGCACCTGCACCGATTCCGTTTCCAAGTCCCACCAGCACCATAAACAGTGGTGTGATAAATCCTATTGCCGCAAGAGCATCCGCTCCAAGACCTGCTACCCAGATACTGTCGGCAATGTTATACATCATAATCAATAGCATTGAAACCATCATAGGCAATGCCAATTTGATGATAGCCTTTTTTGGATCGCCTGTAATCATTTCAATGTTTTTACTTTTATTAGCCATTTTTACACTCTCCCTGATTCAACTCTATTGTCTTAATAGCTATTTCCTTTAATATTTCTTTTAATAAATCCTTTTCTATATATCCTTTATCTAAAATTACTTCGTCTTCCCATTGTTTCAATATTTTAACCGCCTCACTGAGGGTTTCCTCACCGTCTTGAGTGAGTGAAATCTTGTTTTGGCGCCTGTTGTTTTCATCTATTTCACGTTTGATTAGGCCTTTGTCTTCAAGCTTTTTTATTGACCTTGCAACTGAACCCTTATTGATGTTGCATCTGCTTGCAATTTTTTCCTGATTGATTTCGCACTGGTGTGATATTTCAAACAGCAAATGCAGTTGGGTTGCGGTTATATTCATATTCTCCAAGTGACGGTTGATGTATATTGTATGGCCTCTTGCAATCATTGAGATTAGTTTTCCAACGGGAAGAGCTTTTGCATCGATTTGTTTAAACTCTTCAAGTGACATCCTATCTACTCTATAAATGAATTGATCTTGTCTTCACACAGGTCCTTTTTGACTTCCTTTGTGGTCAGGGCAAGTGTCTTAACAGGTTTTTTTGAATATTTTTCCATCTGTTTGAATGAGCTTTCAAATCCGCTGCTTCCTGCAGTCATGAAGAATTTCACTTCACTGAATTTTCCTTCATTCTGTTTAAGGTATGAAATTATTGGATTTGCAGCTTTTGAAGCCCATACAGGTGCTCCGACATATACTATATCATAGTCCTCAGGGTTATATTTCAATGCTTCAAGTTCGACAATCTTTTCTCTGATTGCGTCCTTTCCTCCACGGGCATATCCTATTTTTCCCTGGTAGTTGACTTTTGGAATTACTTCTTCTATATCGGCATTTAGTTTATTGGCGATATTTTCCGCCAGTTTTTTTGTAATATTTGATCTTGAGTAATAAACTACTAATGATTTCATAGGTTATTATTAATGTTTTATAATATATAAACTGTTGCATTGACAACTATTGCAACTGCAACAATAATGCCTTATGGCAGTGACCTGCACAAACTGAAAATAATTTAACATGATATTCAAAAAATTATTAATAAAACAAAATAAAATATAAATATTATGGAAAAATTAAAAATAGCTAAAATAGTTTCAACATTGACACAACCTCCGATTATAACAATACCATTGTTTTTGATAATCTGTTATGTGATTTCACTTGAAAACGGCATTTTGAATTTCAATAAATTTGTAGCCTGCGAGATAGTATCCTTAATATTCGCATCACTGCTTCCAATGGTGATTATTTTACTGTGGGCTAAAATAATTAATACCGACAACGACATTTCAAACAGGCAGGACAGGTATGTTCCTCTTATCGTAGGTATAGTTAGCTATTTTATCGGAGTTCTCGTTTCACTCTTCCTGAATCTTGACAACTTCCTGACAGTTCTTCTTTTATGCTATTCAGTAAACACAGGAGTTGTACTGTTGATTACCATAAAATGGAAAATAAGCGTTCATACAACCGGAATCAGCGGACCGATTGCAGCATTGATATTGCTTTTGGGGCCTGTCGGTGCAGCTATTTCATTGATTTATCCTATTGTAATATGGTCAAGGGTCCTTCTTAAAAAACATACTCTTGCACAGGCAATATCCGGAGGAGTTCAGGGATTTTTCCTCACAGTCCTTGAGATGTATCTTTTCATGAACGTCTTCACCATGCCCATTTACGGAATGATAAGCCTTGAGATGTCAATATTTTATATACTGGCAATCATCATGACTCCTGTGATATTGGGAATTCTCAGCTATTCCAACATCGGAAATAAAAAAACAGTATTCTGGATATCCACACTTGTGGTCTTAGTAGCATTTGTTGGCCTGATGCCGATTGAAGTGACTGCAATATATGTCCTTATCACACTGACATCAATATTGATAAGCCTTTATGCCGGTGATGATTTTGTCTGGTTCAGGGTCTTGAAATCAGCATAATTTTTTGATTTCAAAATATCCTGCATAAACTTTTTCTTTACGGGTCCGAGATTGTCAAGATAATCCTGATAATAAGGACTCTCTTTAATTGATTCATAGTCTCTTTTAATCAACAGATATAACTCTTCTTTGTATTTTTCTTCAATTCCCATTAAAGCATATCGAGGACCGTTGATTTTGAAGGCAAGCAAATCAAAGAGGTACATATCATACCAACCATTTTTTATGAAAATGTCTATTAATATTTGGCCTGCAGCAACGGTGTCTAAAAACTTTGAGTCAACGGACTCGGTAATTGATCCCTCATGCTTTCTTCTCACATATAAGTGTCTTTTGATTATTGAAATATTATCTGCCTTTAGAAATGTATAGAAGAAAAAGGGCATGTCCTCAAAGTATATTCCTTCAGGAAACCTGGCATGTATATCGACTAGAAAGTCACGTCTGAAAATCTTTTGAGCGGCGCTCACGGATATGTCAAATAGAAAATCCCTGCATTCATGGGGATTGAAAACTCTGCCTTCAAAGCTGTCAGGGAAATTGTCCAGGTTAAACCAGCTGTTTTCGGAAAATTCCCTGCCGTCATATTTAATTATCTGAAAAATGGAAATGTCTGTGTCATTTGATGTTATCTCTTCATAGGCTGTCTTTAATGCATCCGCACAGTACCAGTCATCACCGTCGAGAAACATAACGTATTCGCCGCAAGCTATTTCAAGGGCGTTATTTCTTGAAGCTCCCGGGCCCTGATTTGTCTGATTTATAAGTTTTATTCTTTCATCTTCAAATCCGTTAATGATGTTTAAGGTGTTATCACTGGACCCGTCATTGACGATTATCAGCTCAAAATCATCAAATGTCTGGTTTAAAACGCTTTCAATGGCTTTTGCGATATATTTATCTTCATTGTAAACCGGCAATATTACAGATACTTTTGTCATAAGTCAACCTATTTATTAAAAATTATCATTTGCGGATTTCATCTCGTGGACTGCATTTTCCAGAAGATCATTGATGTTTTCAATCTTGACAAGTTTTGAAATCCTGCTGTGGTCTCTCACTGATTTTGGAATTTCACGGTATGTGTCGCCGTAAATCATGGACAGATAGTAATCGGTATCGTTTGGAACCTTAAATGAATGGTCCTTGAAATTCAGGGTTTTTAATGGATACAGTTTGTCGGTTTCAAGTATCTTTATCCTGTAGAAATCCTTAGGGCTTCTCACGCCTTCAACACCTGAGAGATAAAAGTCCTGCCTTTCCAGGCTCAAATTCATGCTTTCGCAGTATCTCTCCAAAACCTGACTGAACGGCATTTTTTCCTGATTTGCAAGATAAAACTCCGCCCTGCTTTTCATGAACACATCATCGATATTGGAAATCTCATTGGTTTTTATGTAGTCATAGGGAAAGATGTCGGTTCCCATAAAGCTGATTTTATGGTCCGGATGCCTGTAGGTTATCTGAGTCCATCTCAGAACAGGTTTTCCCTTGAATTTTGACTGCTGAAAATCACATTTGAGATTGGTGAGGTTATTTTCCTTCAATTCGGAAGTGAAAATTTTTATGAATCTGGAGTAGTCCGCTCTCATCATTGCAACGTCCAGATCATCGTCCCACGGGATGTATCCCTCATGGCGGACCGCACCCAAAAGAGTGCCGTAGTCAAGCCAGTAGTCTATGTCATGTTTGGCGCAGACATTGTCAACGAACTTAAGTATCTCAACTCCAAGGTCCTGAACGTTTTTCAGATAGCTTTTTGGAGTTATGTCATAATAGCAGAATAAGGTGTTCAGTAAAACATGATAGGAATCCAAAATATTATTTTTCTCTTCGTTTTCCGCCTCCAGTGCACTTATCCTTTTGGCCAAATCGGCAATTGCATCGGAATTGTTTTCGTATTCCTCTTTATAGAAATTGTACTTGTCGCTCTTGTTTAGAATTTTATCTTTGATTTTCTTGGATACCATCAAATCACTTATGAAATAATATATTGAAATTGGTTAATAATATTTATTATTGAATTGGTTAAAATATATAATTATAAAAAAAGATTTAAGGCAATCAAAATGAAGTACGGATTAATGAGTTATGATTATACAATCAATTTGGGAAATGAAATTCAGAGTATAGCCGCAAGACGCTTTTTACCTAAAATTGACTATTATATAGATCATGAAAAGATACATGAATTTGGCGACGGGGAAAACGTAAAGATGATTATGAACGCATGGTATCTGGATTGCCTCGATGCCTGGCCGCCATCAGAAAACATTGATCCGCTTCTTATTTCAATGCACTTCAACTCCAAAAAGGAAACACAGAACGTCATACTGTCAGATGAAAGCAGAGAGTATCTTACAAAGTATGGTCCTGTGGGCTGCAGGGACATCTACACACAGAACTTTTTGGAGGAAAACGGCATTGACGCCTACTTCTCAGGATGCCTTACACTGACTCTGGACTCAGGAAACAAGCATAACTGTAAGGATGAGGACAACGACTATGTTCTGATATCAAGCGACAAGTCAACAAAGCTTATTCCGTTTCTAAAAGAAAAGACCAACAAAAGGATATATGTTATCAATCAGGATTTCCTGCCATCATTTGAAAAGGCGTTTCCGGGCTCAATTCCAAATACACTCTACAACTTCACTTCATATTACAATGCCCAGGACAAGTTCTTCATAGCTGAAAACATCCTGAAACTGTATGAGAATGCAAGCTGTGTCATAACCGACCGTCTTCACTGCGCATTACCCTGTCTTGCCCTTGAAACACCTGTGCTGCTTTTCAATTCACGACCGAAACAGGAACGCTTTGACGGTCTCAACAATCTCCTGTTGCAGTCAAATCTTAATGATTACCTTAAAAACTACAATATATTCGATGTGGATAATCCTCCTGAAAACTCAAAGGAATACCTTAAAATCCGTGAAAAGCTAATTGAAAAATGTAAAAGTTTCACAGGCCACATCAACGAGTCATGCTACAGTGATGTAACATACAATCAGCTGCTTGACAGGACTACACTATTTTTATCCAGACAGTCCAATGACACCAGAAACTATATTGTTGACGTTTTGGATATGGCTGAAAAATACGAGGAAAAGATTCAAAAACAGCAAGAAACAATAGAAAAACAAAAAAAGATAATAGAAGAGTATAAAAACTCAACAAGCTGGAAGATTACATCTCCACTTCGTAAATTAAAAAGATAATATTATTTAAATATTGATTTTATTTTTGAAAGAAAGCTATTGGAATTCCTGTTGGTAACGACTTCTTCAAAGAGGTCTTCCCATTTTCTTGAAACAGATTCAATGGAAAAGTCTCTTCTGATTTTATCCTTGGCTTTCACACCCATTTTTATCGCATCATCTGGATTTTCAAGCATTCTTGACATTGCCCCTGCTAATTCATCAATATCATTCTTTTTCACTATTATTCCGTCAGCACCATTGTCAATCAAATCGTCAGGTCCATATTTCAAATCATATGCAATTACAGGTGTTGAACTGGCCATTGATTCGAGAAGCATTAAGGGCAGGCCCTCATGTTTTGATGTTAAAAGTGTGCACAGTGACTTTTGCATTTCAGCTCTGACATCCGGAATGTATCCCATGAAGTTGACACGATTTTCCAAATCAAGTTCGCCAACCAATGCCTTCAGCTTTTCATATTCCTCTTTTTCAGCCTCAACCAATGCCCTTCCGTATATGTCCAGATGGGCATCATCGTTTTTCTCGCTGACAATTTTAAATGCCCTGATTGCATCGGACATCTGCTTTTCAGGGGAAATCCTGGAGAATATGCTTATCTTATTCTGGTCCTTTTCAACATTCAAATCCTTTAGGAACTCATCATCGGCAAAATTCGGAATGACCCTGAACTTGCTTTTGTCAAATTCCCTTGAAAGATCCCTTGAAACTTCATTTGTAAGCAATACAAGAATGTCAAATTCATCGAGATGTTTCAGGTGATTGACTTTAGGGCTTACCTTGCCGTTATCATATGGATTTCCATGCATTGAAGCTATCTTATATGCCTCGTCAAGATCAATTCCGTCAATATTGTACCAGTGTTTTGTACTGTCACAGACGATAATCGGCATCTTTTTGGAAAAGCAGACCTCCCTCATGAAGTGATACAGGAGAGTCTTGTTGCTTTTAAATTCCATTTCACATCCGTCGTCACGGTTTATCAGACGATACTGCCAGCCTCTTTTTTGAAGGTAATTGAAGCCGTCCTTTGTGTAGAAATCTGAGTTTTTACCGCATTCGGATAAAACCAGACAGTCATCGATATATGTTTCGCTTTTAACAAGCTCATCTGATGAATAATAATTATAAACAACTGACTGGTCAGGATTCACGACCCTTTCGGCATCTTCATCCTCAACAGCCACTTTTTTGGTCAGATTCTGAGGATTGTTTTTTCTTGCATAATACTGATATAAGTTGATGAACTTAACCTTTTTTGACAATTCATTTTTCTCGCGGAAATATTCTACTGTATAATCAAAGTTTTGAACGGGGGTAACATTAAGAAGTGTAATGTCATATCCCTTTTCGGCCAGGCTGCTGGCCCTTCCGAGAACTGTAGAGCCCACACCACCAATTTCCACATCAAAATCAGCAAATAAAATGAAGATTTCCTTATCTTTAATATTCTGAGCCATCATAATCCCCCATCAGTGATATCCTGAAAACCTCTTGATAAACGGAATTCTGTTTATGATTAAAACCACTGCCCAGCTTGAAATGACCAAGGCCAGAATCAGAATCACTATTGTAACGCAGACCCCGCTTCCTGTCAAAACCCATCCTGCAGCGACAATCTCCAGAGGAACCATCAGTGTCCTGTGGAAAAGGTACATTCCGTAACTTGCCTTGCTGATGGAAGTATAAGCTCTTTTAATTATATTATTTTCAAATATATTTCTCACTTTAACGTAAAATCCGTCCTTAACCTCATAAAGGTACCTGAAGAATAAAAACAGTGCAGATGTCTGGATAATTGCTGAAAATCCTAAATCAAGATATGATGTAACGACATCTGAATTTGCAAATGCATAACCGTTAATGTATGACATTGAAAAGAGACCGTTTTCAGCAAGAACCTTTATAAATGAAACAACAATGAACACCAGCAGTGATAATGTTGCGATTCTCTTATTGCTCATTTTGAATTCGTGGGTTGAAAGGTAATAGCCCAGTACCAGATAAGCTATTGGACTTACAAACAGGTTCAGATTTATGAAATGAGTAATCTTGAAAACGTAAGTAATCTGGTAGAATATGGATCCTATAAGGAGCACCAGTATAAAGTATTCTATTTCCCTTTTTGAGGAATACTGTATGAACTTGTTTATCACAGGCAATGCCAGATAGACTCCGAATATCAGCCAGAAATACCATCCGAACTCAAGAGGCACCTTTGACAGATACTCGGAAATGCCTCCGAAACCTGTAAATGTTGACATTATGAAAAACAGCACTGCTGAATATATAATCACATAAAGTATATATGGATTTATTATCCTTATGAATCTCCTTTTAAAGAAATCCTTCAGTTCAATATCCCTGTTTAAGAGAAGGGCTCCGCTTATCATTAAAAACATCGGAACCGCAAAAATAAAAATCTGTCTTAGAGAAAATATTCTAAAATCCATTATTTCGGCATGGGGCCAAATTCTAAATACATGCAGCACTATAACGCTGATAATGGCCAATGCGCGCAGAATGTCATAATAAGCTATACGTTCTTTTTTTAAAATATTTCCTGTATTCATCAAGTATACTTTATTTATTTGAATGTATTTATAATTTTAGAAGCAAAAAAAGAAAAAAGAAAAAAAGAATTATATGATTTAGAATGTTTGGGTTCCACTTGTTGGAGATAGTGAAACACTTTGTGTGTCTAACAGATTGCTGTTTGAATCATATAATTTGATTGTAGCATAATCAGGATAGTAATGATATGCATCCGCACTGGTAATGTATAGATATCCGTCAGAGTGAACTGATGCCGGTACCATATTACCATTGTTTAAGCTGTTTCCATCACGTGAATAGAAAATCTGCACGATTACGTCCTTACCTGCATTTTCAGTACCTACATAAATTGTAGCGTAGGTCTTGTCTGATTCAGCACTTCCGGTCGAGAAGCTTCCTCCCCTAATCTTCATGGAAGTTGTCTGAGATTTTGCTGTTTTTTCAGGATTTGAGGATGCACTTTGCTGATTTGATGAATCCACTTTATCTGAATCACTGCTTGCTGATCCCGCATTGCTTGCACTGCCACTGTCGGAGTTTCCGGACATGTAGATGTATGCAAATGCACCTGCCAAAACAATCGCAACAATAACCAAAGCCACTATGATTATTTTTGTAGTATTGTCATCTGATTTTGTTTTTACGTTTCCCACTGAATTTATAAGCTCTTCATGATTGATTGTCTTTTCTTCAAGGGGGGTTCCACATTTCTTGCAGAACTTTGCTCCGTCGGAGTTTTCTGCATTACAATTTGAACATTTCATTTATCAACACCCATAAACTTTTCATGTCAGATAATACTATTTTAGTCACAATCTTTAATATATTTATTTGATAATGTTAAAAATAGTTTATTTAATATAAATGATGTATCAGTATTGAAAATAAATTTTATGTAACATTACTCAATACCATATAATTGAATATTTGATTTGAAATTTTGAAGTTAGATTAAAAAGTATGGAAAATATTAAAGCTAAAATTAATTTAAATGATAGGGGAGTGTCCGCTATTTTCTCTTTTGAATTTTTCTAATTTTAATTTTTGAAATCTATGATTTTATCATTTTCAATTATGTAATTATTAATCCATTTGTCAAATATGTTCATGTTTATTTCTTGTTTTTGTTTTTCTTTTTT
>NZ_JAZQFM010000076.1:0-5746 GCF_045539575.1 Methanobrevibacter sp. | reverse complement strand
TGCCGGGCAGCTACGCGCTAGGTGATAAAGGCTGAAAGCATCTAAGCCTGAGGTATCCCCTGAAAATAGATTGCTTAGGACGCGAGTAGAAGACTTGTTTGATGGGGTAGGGATGTAAGCTTCGAGGTTTTTTTTCCGAGTTGTTGAGTCCGCTGCTTCCAATTGTTCGCTTGCATTATTTTAATTGTTAGTAAACGTATACATTCTTTAGAATGATATATAGTTTAATAATAATTTGGTTAGGTGTTAACAGTAAGGGTGAAAGTTGCACTGATAATTCATTATCATATTGGTTTGTATATTTAGGTATTGCGGTCATAGCATGGGGGTTATACCTGGTCTCGTTTCGATCCCAGTAGTGAAGTCCTTTTGTGTTTTGTTTGTGTACTATGGTTTTCTATGGGAATTTCATTTCGCTGCAAGCCTTCTTATATACAAATCATTTACTTTAATACTTTTTATTTATCATTTTCATAATATAATGAGTATTGCGGTCATAGCATGGGGGTTATACCTGGTCTCGTTTCGATCCCAGTAGTGAAGTCCTTTTGTGTTTTGTTTGTGTACTATGGTTTTCTATGGGAATTTCATTTCGCTGCAAGCTCATTATACTTATAAATCAAGCACCTTGAATTTATACAACCATTTAACTTAAAATCTGTAAAAACTAATTAAACTATTTTTTATCCTTTAATAATTAGTTTTCGTTGTCGACCACCACTGGAATTTGATTCCGTTATCCTTAAAGGGGGATGATATTATAACAACCAAAACCGCACAATTTAATCAGGCATTTGTACAGGATGATATTCGCATTGATGATAATGCCATGCACTGTCCGGAATGCGATTCAACAGATTTGTTTTTTGACAGTGAAAGGGCAGAAATTTCATGCAACCGCTGTGGAATTGTCATTGATGAAAGCTTAATTGATCAAGGCCCTGAATGGAGAGCATTTAATCATGAGCAAAGAGCTCAACGTACTAGAACCGGCGCTCCTCTCACTTTAACTATTGCAGATAAAGGGTTACGAACTTTTATGGGTTCTAATAATTTAGACTCAAACGGTCGCATGTTTCCTGAAAGAAACAGGGCGCAAATCCATAGGATGAGAAAATGGGATAGGCGTGCCAGGGTTTCAAGTGCAGGTGAGAGAAATCTTGCAATTGCTTTAAGTGAAATTGACCGTTTGGCATCAAGATTAGGTGTTCCAAGGTCTGTTAGGGAAGATGCTTCAAGTATCTATAGGAATGCAGCCAAAAAGAATATTGTTCGTGGAAGAAGCATTGATAGTGTTGTAGCCGCTTCTATTTACATCGCTTGCAGACGCTGCAATATTCCGCGTACTTTAGATGAGGTTTCTGAAGCTTCAAATATTTCCAAAAAGCAGATTGGCAAGAATCATCGTTTTCTTGCAAGGGAATTGAATATCAAGTTGCAGCCTATATCTCCTAGGGATTACATTTCAAGATTTGCAAGCAAATTGGGATTGTCAGGCCTGGTTCAAGCAAAGGCGATTGACATTATCGATCTCTCTTTTGAAAATGGATTGAATGTTGGTAAGGGACCTGCAGGTATTGTGGCTGCTGCATTGTATATTGCATCAATTCTGCTTGGTGAGAAGAAAACCCAAAAAGAGGTTTCCGTCATTGCTGGTGTCACTGAAGTCACCATACGCAACCGTTATAAGGAGTTAGTCGAAAAACTTGGCATGGTTGTATAATCATATTTCATTTTTATTTTTTTATTTTCTTCGTATCTCTGTCATGTGAATTCAAACCGGATATTGCTTGTTTGGGTTATATTCGGAATTAAAGAACTAGTGTTTCGAATTTAATGTGCAATTAACTGAAAAAGATTGTATAGAATATTTGTAAAGGGTTATGTAAGTTATAGTATTTTTGATAGGTATTGTTGTTTAAATCATTTGAATTTTTTATTTGTTTTTCACATTGCCTTTGTTCAAATTGCTTCATAAACGAAATCTTGCATTCGTTCAAACATCGGGGCTAAATGGAGTAATTGTATATAATTCACCACCTGGGGAGAAACACGCAAATCAGGAGTAGTTCCTGATTTACTTATTTTTTTAATTTCCGACTATCAGATTTGAGATTGGTACTGAAAGATAAGCTTCAATCGGAGCTGCAATTATCAGCAGTATTGTTGCAAAAACCATAAGAACCAAGCTTTGAATCAGTGTCTTTTTATGCATTTCAAATGCATGGGATATCTTTTTGCTGAATCCTTTTTCATCGCTTCTGATTATTGCTTTTATCATTCTCCATATGAAGAGGAACAGGAGTATTCCCGCAGTTGACTCGATGACAGTTGCTGTGAATTCAAATATTCCATGAGGAATCAGGTAAATTATGTATTCGAGACCTCCATTTGGGTGTAGTGATGAAATCAAAGCCCCTGTTGCTCCAATATTTATTCCATTATATGCAAGTGAAACGATTGCAGCGATTCCAAAGAATATTGAAGAAAGATAGATTATTATTCCGCCCATCTCATTGTGTATGAAAAGGTCCATTGCACTTGCATATCCTCCAGACGGTGTTTGTGTTGTTGTGTTTGTAAAATCAGGCAGTGGATTTGCTGAGAGTACGTTTGATGATACGATCCATCCGCCAATCAGTAGGAGTATGAAAGCGACATAAAATATTATAATCATTTTTTTATTGTCTTTCAAACTTTCTATCAGTAATTCTTTAAATGTTGTCAGATACTTCATGTTAATAGTTTTCCTTTGAATTTATTTATTTGTAATGTTTTTTCCTATTAAGATAGGATTAAATACCATATTTTATATAAATAATAGTGTCGTATCATTTTTTGACCAATGCCTACGGTCCTTCTATGAGGGAAGCTTTCGCTGTTGATGATTAGGAGAAACCCAGCATTGGATAGGCTGCCCGTTTCGAGGGTTACTCGAGGAGCGAAGGGTATTCTAGCGATGATTCAAGAGAGTTAGTATACGGGCAAAATCCATTTTAAAAAGTTTTTTAAATTAATAAAGCAATATTTTTATTTTATTTTAGTTTTAATCTATTATGTGTGGATGAATTACATGGAAGAATATTTGATGGAAACACCGAGCATTGATTTCATGAATCCTCTTATTCAAGATAAGGTTGGGCAATTGATGAGTCAATCTGAAGATAATCTGGATTATATAAAACGATGTTACATCTTTGTTAGGGATGAAATTTCTCATTCATGGGACATTAAAACAGATGTGGTTTCAAAAACTGCCAGTGAGGTGCTTGAAAATAAAACTGGAATCTGCTGGACAAAATCATGTCTTCTTGCAGCACTTCTAAGAGCAAATCAGATTCCCTCAGGCATCAGTTATCAGCTGCTTACAAGAGCAGATGATGATAGTGAGGGTTATATGATTCATGCTTTAAACACGGTGCATATAAAAGATTTTAATAAATGGATCAGACTTGATGCCCGAGGAAATAAAGAAAATATCAATGCACGTTTTAGCTTAGATGAAGAATGTCTAGCATATTCAATTCGAGAGGAATTCGGTGAAATTGACTATCATGATAATCATGCAGATTTGGATGAAAGATTGGTTAGAATTCTGAGCAAATCTGAGAATATATTGGAAATTACAACTGATTTTGAGTTTTAGTTAGAATTTCATTAACATTATGTGTTTTTTCACGAAGTCACACTTCAAAAATATTTATTATTAATAAAGTTGATATCTTATAATACTAGTAAATAGGGAGGAATTATTTTGACTGAAGGAAATGAATTGGATTCCACTTGTGGAATTTCCGATGAAGAGCTCACTGAAAGGTTTAAAGAATCAATTAGAATTGATCAGGAAATATGTAAAGTTAAAGGACTTCCTATTGCCGGATATGATGATGAATTGGATAGTCCCTACATTGAGTATCCTGATGGGAAAAGAGAGTATGTCAAAGAATAAGAAAAAACTTCCATAAATTATTGTTTTTACAGTCGTTATGAATGCTATTTTGTATAATTGTGGCTAAAATCTATTTTAAGGACTTTATTTACTTTTTAAAGTGTAAATAATTTTGTCATGTTTTTCAATATTATAAATTTTATTGAATATTATTTTATATATTATCATTCAATATATTGAATATATATTTATATAATAGTGTTCAATATATTATCAAAGAGGTGATTTAGTATGAATCCTGATAATGAAGATTCAATTCATGATTTTTTACAAAGCCAAATAACAGATACTCCTTTATCTCTAAACAATGAGTTATCAAATAGGGGTGTTAAATTTAATCATAGGGATGATTTTGAAGAAATAAGAACATTTATAGATGAATTCATCGATGGAAATAATGTTAATCGTTATATTGTATTGCCGGGTCTTAGAGGTGTTGGAAAAACAACAATCTTATTTCAGGTATATGACTACTTGTTGAATCAAAAAAATATCCGTCATGAACAGATATTATATTTTTCCTGTGAGGAACTAAATAAAATAGAAGATTGTGACATCTATGATACCATCAAATATTATCTAAAAACATTCCATAACTCCTCACTGCAGACACTTGATGAAAAATTATTCTTATTAATTGACGAATCACATTTTGATAAAGATTGGTCACTTTCAGGTAAAATAATCACTGATAAATCTAAAAATATATTTGCGATTTTTACAGGTTCATCAGCAATAAATCTTGAATATAATGCTGAAGCCGCAAGAAGGATGATACGATATCCAATAACTCCCCTAAATTATTCACAACATTTAAAATTAAAATATAATTATCACACAGATATTTCCAATGATTTGATAGATTTATTATTTAATGGCAATGTTGATAATGCAATCATAAAAGAAAAGCAGGTAAATCGTGATTTATTAAATCTAAAAAATTATCATTCAATGGATTGGGATAATTATTTTAAATTTGGAGGATTTCCGTCAGTGATGCATGATACGAATCACAGAAATGCATTTAAAAAATTATACTACTCAGTTGAAACTGTGGTGACAAAAGATTTAGGGACAATGAATAACCTGACTGCAAATACACAAACAAATGCATTAAGATTAATGAAATTTTTGGCGGAAAAATATCCTGGTGACATTTCACAAAATGCGCTTGCAAATAAAATCAAAACTTCTGCAGGAAGTGTTAATACAATAATGGACTTACTTGAAAAGACTCATTTGATATTTCACACAGAACCTTATGCAGGTGCAAATGCAAGAGCAAAAAAATCATGGCAGTATTATTTTGCAACACCAAGCATAATGCATGCAATAAATCTCAAATTCGGATTTTCATCTATAAAATTGAGTGAATATGAAGGAATATTGCTTGAAACATTAGTCGGATCAAACCTTGTTAATTTGAAAAATAGTGAACAGTTCTTTGAATTCAGTATATTCTACGATACATATAAAGTGAAAAAGCAAAAGGTTGATTTTATAATAAAAAAAGATTTTGATGAAGTAATCCCAATAGAAGTTGGACACGGTAATAAAGGTACTGATCAAATTAAGGATGCAATAAGACGTTATAAAGCTCCACATGGAATTGTTATATCTGATACAACAAAAACAATTGAAAAAGTTGATAATGTAATATTCGTGCCAATAAAAACTTTCTCATTAATGTAAAAACTATTAAAATTTGGGAAATATTATTTATTTTCCATTTTTTGTATATGGTGTAGTGTGTTTAAATATTATTATATCATATTAATTGTGTAAGAGCGAAAAGGA
>NZ_JAZQFM010000075.1:0-142887 GCF_045539575.1 Methanobrevibacter sp. | reverse complement strand
ATTAATTCTAGTTATCATATCCTCATTAGGATACAATCTAACCTTCAAACCCAAATTAACACAGTTCATAAAAACATCTAACTCCATCAAGACAATTTTTATAAACTATTATTTATAATAATAAAATATATAATGAAAATGCGAGAGCATTTGAAAAGTAATATTCTTTAAATGCTTTTTTTGTGAAATTCATCCCCGACCTAAAAGAGGTCTAGGTATTCTTTCACTATTAAGATAAAATTAATTATCAATAACATCTAACTTTTTTAAAGCGTTATAAATCATATAATATGTCTTTTACGATTTTTGCTGCTGATTCGACCATTTTAGGACAAATTTCCTTAAAAAGGTTATTTTCAATTGCCTGTTCGACCCCTTCTTTTGTACTTATGTCACACTCAAGAAGGTCACGGCATATTATGGATCCGTTTTCCTTTTTAAATTCATCCAGAAATTTTTCACATGCTTCATTGCTTTGAGATTTATCCTCTCCAAATTTCAAGCCCAGTGCCATTAGTGCTCCTGTACAGGCTCCACAAACCTCAGCCTTTCTCATACCACTTCCAAAACATGCTCCTATTTTTAGAGCCTGCTCTTTAGGTAAGTTAAAGTCTTCACTGAATGCTGCGAATACCGCCTGTGAACACACGTAACCGTTTTCAAATAATTTTACTGCTTCCTCAATTGAATTCATAATTATAGATTTATTTCATCTCTTAATAAATATTATCAAAAAATTCTAATTTTCAAGTTAAAATATTAAATATCATTTTTAACAAAATTATGAGGTAGAGGTTAAAAAATGGATTATGATGTAATTTATATCGGAAGTGGAAATGCGGCCTGGCAAGGTGGACGGTTTTTAAGAAAAGCTGGGCTTAAAATATTGATAATTGAAGAAAGCTTATATGGCGGAACATGCGCCAACAGAGGATGCAACACAAAGGCGCTTTTGGATGCACCGTATGAAATCAAGGCATTGGCCGACAACTTTGAAGGCGTTGGCAAATCAGGCAATTTTGACGTCAACTGGCCTGACTTGATGAAATTCAAAAGGAAACGTATAGCTAATATGGCTCCTTTCCTTGACGGAAAATTCGATGAGTATGACCTTGATGTGGCTCACGGAAAAGGTGTCATTTTGGATGAGCACACAGTTCAGGTGGCTGATAAGAAATTCACCACAGATAAAATAGTAATCTGCACAGGTTTAAAGCCTGTAATTCCTGACATTAAAGGTAGTGAATACCTGCATGACAGTACAGACTTTTTGGATATTGATGAGCTTCCGAAACATGCAATAATTATCGGAGCGGGTTTTGTCGGAATGGAATTTGCATCAATCCTTGCCGAAGCTGGCCACGAGGCAGACGTAATCATAAGGGGAGATATGGCATTGAAATACTTCCACCAGCCATACGTCCAAAGGGTAATTGAAATCTTAAAGGAGAAAAACATTCGTTTCCATTTTAACCAGACAGTCAGCGAAGTCATAGCAAATGTTGAGATTGAAAATCCGACAGAAAAAATCTTAAATGTGACCTGCGCACAAAATTCAGATGAGCTTTTAAGAGACCCTGAAGCAAAAGTTGATAACAAAGCATATGAAAACGGATTTACAGTCAACATGGAAAGCGGATTGAGCTTAACCGGTGACTATGTCATAGCCGCAATGGGAAGAGAGGCCAACGTTGAGGATATCGGCCTTGAAAATGTCGGTTTGACATACACAAAAAGCGGAATTAAGGTCAATGGCCATCTGCAAACCGAAGTTCCGAATATTTATGCAGCAGGAGATGTCGCCGATACAGGAATTGCAAAACTCGTAACTGTGGCTATACATCACTCAAAATACCTTGCAAAGGAATTGCTGGGTGAGGCTGATGAGATTACATATCCTGTAGTGCCGGCGGTTGCATACACCATTCCGCGTATTGCAACAGTCGGTGTTCCTGCCTACATTGCAGAGAAAAGCGATGAATATGATGTTCACACTATCAAGTACGGTCGCTCATATTCACTTGAACTCAAAAACGACACAACAGCGGAAGCTAAAGTAATCGTAGACAAGGACCTTCAGATTGTAGGTGCCGAAATATATGCTGCAGATGCAGAAAATGTGGCAAACATGTTTGCATTCATCATAAACAAGAAAATCACACTGGAAGAACTTGATTACATGATTTATGCATTCCCTTCAAGCAGTTCAGTATGCCTGTATAAGCTCCATAACATACACTATAAATTCTAGCCGATAACATGTTAAAAAGAAGGATTTTGATTGTAGTGGCCGTTGTGTTGATGTGTGCATGTTTCATGGCCGCTGTCACTATTCACGACAACGCAAACAATGACGTTAAGGTAAGTGATGCTTCAATCACCCGTCAGATTGTCGGAAATGATTCGACAGGCTCTGTTGAGGTTATTAAAAACCTTGGAAACCCTGACGGCAAGAGGATTGCATATGTAGTGGGAGTTCATCCCCTTGAAAACGACACTCATAAGACATTTCTGAAAATCATGCCTACCCTGAGCGATTTGAATCACTGCTATGACGTATATGTCATAAATGTAAGTGAGGATTTCAGCAGTTACGGTGAACTGTTGCCTGATGATCAGCCGGGAAGGCAAACCGGACAGGATTTGGCCTTAAAATATGTGTATCCTGAAATCGTTAACGGAAGCTATGAGCTGGCCGTTGATGTGCATGCCCATGGCGGAGCTTACGGGGACCATAACACCTTCGTATTCAGTCCGGTTGAAGGTTCAGAGGGTCAAAGTCTTGGTCAGAATGTTTCCGCAAGCACTGAAAACATTTCATATTACAATCCTGAATTCACAACAAGCGGACCATACCTGACAGTTCCTTTAAACCAGAATGGCGTTCCTGCATTTTATTTTGAGGAAAACAGTTTCTATTCTCAGGACATTAAAGATTTGCACATGCTGGAACTCATAAAAGCGGTTGACAGTTTGAAAATTTAAACTTTCAACTTCTACTATTTTTTTGACAGATCAATTAATGTGTTTCCTGTCAGTCTGAAAGTGGTCCAGTCGTCTAGAGGTTTGGCTCCTAAAGACAGGTAAAAATCAATGCTTGGCTGGTTCCAATCAAGACAGCACCATTCCAATCTTCCGCAGTCACGTTCAACTGTGATTTCAGCTAATTTTTCAATCAGTGCCTTTCCGTATCCTTTTCCTCTATATTCCGGTTTTACAAAAAGGTCTTCCAGATATATTCCGGCTTTTCCAAGAAATGTTGAAAAGTTATAGAAGAAGAGTGCAAACCCAACCTCAACATCATCTTCCAGTACAAATATCACTTCTGCTATGTTTTTTTCAAACAGCCATTCATTTAATAGCTCTTCTGTTGCGACAACTTCATCAAGCATCTTTTCATATATTGCCAGGTCCCTGATGAACTCTAATATTGTTCCGGTATCTTTTTTCTCTGCGAATCTAAATTTTGCATCTGACATATTCAATCCTCAATTAACTTTTTTGTTTAATATGGTATTAATTGATATTGTAATTTAAAAATTAACATTTTTTTGGAAATGTTTATTTGACAATAAAGTATTTAATGTATGAGTGATTAATAAAGTATAATTAACTTTAAAGTAAATATTGATGATAACATGAAAGTCACTTTTTTAAATCCACCACAAACAAATTCAAAATACAAGTTTCTCGGAGTGGTAGCTCCATCCCTAGGCATAGGGTACATGGCTGCTGTTCTCGAGGAACACGGTTATGATGTTGATGTATTGGATGCGTCTGCTTTGGAACTGACATATGATGAGATAGGTGAGGAAATCCTTAAAAGAAATCCTGACATAGTTTCCATCAGCGCACTTACGCCGACAATAGGCGTGGCACTGGATTCAGCAGATAAGATTAAACAGGTCAAACCGGACACGGTAGTTGTTTTGGGCGGTTATCATCCTACTTTTGAATATAAAAGTGTTCTCGAGGAGCCTAGTGTGGACGTAGTTGTTCGAGGAGAAGGCGAATACACTTTCCTTGATCTTGTTCAAACCATTGAAAGGGGCGGAGACTTGGCCAATGTTGAAGGATTGGCTTTTCATGATGAAGGTGATTCATCACTGATAGTTACTCCTGACAGGCCGATTATACATGATCTGGATGAACTGCCGTTTCCTGCATTCCACCTGTTCCCGATGGAGAAATACAAGATTCTGAATATCACAACCAATGTGGCTACAATCATTACCACCAGAGGTTGTCCTATGAAATGCTCATTCTGCTCATCAGCGGCGCTTCACGGGGAACACCTGAGAAGAAGGTCCTATGAAAACGTGTGCGATGAAATTGAAGTTAGGCTCAGGGAGCAGAACATCGATACAATAGCTTTCATGGACGATACATTCACATTGAACAAGAAGTTCGTGCGTGACTTCTGCGCTGAAATCAAAAGGAGAAACCTCAAGTTCTGGTGGGGATGCACATCAAGGGTCGACACCTTGGATGAGGATCTGCTCCAGACCATGAAGGACGCAGGATGCATTACCATTTTCATAGGTGTTGAAAGCGCAGACCAGCAGATGCTTGAGAAAATGAACAAGAACATCACTATCTCAAAAACTGAAAATGCATTCAGGCTTGCCCGTAAAGTAGGCATAAGAACAATCGCATCATGTGTGATTGGAATGCCTGAGGATACCAGAAAGTCAATTGCAAATACAATAGCATTCGTTAAGAATTTAAATCCTAACTATGCACTGTACAGTCTGGCAACACCGTATCCGGGTACACGCTTTTACAATGAGACATTCAAGAAGAACCTTATACAGATTAAGGACTGGTCTAAGTTTACGCTTCTTGATCCCGTCTTAAAGACTGTTGACGTTTCAAGCAAGGAACTCAGAAGCATTCAAAAGAAGGCATTCTTAAAGTTCTACTTAAGGCCTGGCTATCTTGCAAAGCAGGTTTCCCAGGACGGTCTTATACTTTTAAGAACAGTATTGGGTGTTGCAAGGCAAATCGTTTCCAAGAAAACCAACGGAAACACAGACTACAACAAGACCAATGTCAACTCAGGCAAATAATTTAAACCATTAAATCAATAGTTTAATTAATGATTAAAAAAGAGCATTTTTTCATTATTCTATTGGTTATTATTATTCTAATTTTTAGCGTGGCTATTGTAAATCAAATCAGCACTCCCCAGACGGGCAATGCTGCAGAGAATGTCACTCGTGAGGTCATATCAGATAATTCCATTGAAGATAAGGGGACTGTTGAGGTTATAAGAAACATAGGAAATCCCAATTCCAAAAAGATAGCTTATGTGGTTGGGGTTCATCCTCTGGAAAATGAAACTCACAGGACGCTTCTTAAGATTTTGCCCAATCTCACTGATCTTAATTACTGCTATGACATTTATGTAATCAATGTAACTGAGGACATCGGCCATTACGGTGACGGGGCATCGGACAACAGTCCAGGCAGGCAAAACGGACAGAATCTTGCACTGAAGTATGTCTATCCTCAAATTCTAAATGGCGATTATGAGCTGGCTATTGACGTTCATTCAAATGTTGGTGCATATCCATTCAAGACCTTTGTATTTTCGCCGGTTAAGGAATCTTTAAGCGTTGAGTATGCAAATGAAGTTGCTCAAAACTCCGAGAACATTTCCTATTATGCTCCCGAATCAACAACCAGCGGACCTTACCTCACAGTGCCTCTAAATGAAAATGGAGTGCCTGCATTTTACTATGAGGAATACAGCTTTGCGCCTCAGGAAGATAAGGACATGCATATGATGGAACTAATTTATAATGTGGATAATTTAAACTTATAACATGTAGGTGAAACAATGAAAGACTTGAATTTTGATGATGAAAGGATTAATTTCACACCGCTTATTTTATATATTGACTATATTCATCTGCTTCAGGACGATTTTTATAAAAGTAATTATGAGAATATCACTCCCCGTGATGTGACATACCTGATGAATATTTTTTATCATCAGAACTGTTCTCAAAAGGATTTGGCACAGCTGCTGTTTGTTTCAGAGTCAAACGTTACCCAAATTATCAAGAGGTTGGAAAAAAACGGGTTCATATCTCGTAAGATAGATGCAAACAACAAAAGCCGAAAAATTATCAATTTAACCGACAATGGCAAGTCTATTGTTTTTAAGCTGCTGAAAGACATGTATGAATGGGAAGGCGAATTTTTCAGGGATTATTCCGAGGAGGATGTTCGGAAATTCAAAAGCATGCTTTATGAGTATTCTCAAAAAACAATCAATTCAATCTAAATGTTTATATAGTTTTTTGGATATATTAGATATAAAGACTTAAGACTCTTAAGTTATTCTATGAGGTGAAAAATATGTCTGATAAAGAAAAAACTATTGAAGCTTTACAAGCTATTGTAACCGGATTATCCGCAAACTCATTTGGACACAGAATCCAATCCAAAATCTTTGCAGGTTTAGGATTCCAATCTTTAGGAGACAAATACGCATCACACGCAACTGAAGAAATGGACTTCGTGGAACAGTTCATGGACCGTATTTTGGACTTAGGCGGAGAAATCAAACAGGAAGCACAAGAAGCAAAACCTGTATACACCGACATTGTAGAATTCATTGAAGCAGACTATCAAGTATCTGTTGAAGGTATCGCATTTTTAAATGAAATGATGGACTCCGGAATCTTTGATGCAACAACCTATGACTTAATGAAAGTTTATCTCAAAGATGAAGAGGAAGACATGTACTGGAGCGAACAGCAACTTGACTTATGCAAAATGATCGGTAAACAAAACTACTTAACCCAATTATTAATCAACGACCAAACCGCAGCAGAATAGTTACGTGATTAACATGGAAATCAAATCCGTAATAAACATTGAAAATGGATTCATGACTCAGGGTTTTGCCTTTGGCGGTGAAGAGGGAGCAGACAAGTTTGACAATTCAATCAAATACCGCTCAAGCATTCAAAATTTCCTCATTGACACAGGCGATGACGTTATATTGGTCGATACAGGTGTACCAGCCACATTTCCTATCAATGAACCTGACGAGTCAACACCATTATTCATGGGAGACAAGTTTACAGAATACTTGGCTTCACTTAAAGAGTTAGGTTATGAAAAAGAGGATGTAACTAAAATCATATTAACTCACAAGCACATTGACCACTCCGGTGAAATCAGCCAGTTTCCAAATGCCAAAATATACATCTCCAAGACAGAAGCCGGCGAGCTGAACCTTGAAGGGGACAATGTTGTGCCTGTTGAATTCACTGACGGGGCTTATCATAACTTTGAAAAATCACAAAAAATAGTTGACGGTGTATATTTGATTGAAGCTATCGGCCATACCATGGGTAACAGTTTAGTAATTGCAGAAGACGACGGATTATATTATATGTTCCAGGGAGACATTACATATACTGATGAGGCATTGTATGCAAACAAGCTGTCAGTAGTATTTGAAGATCTCGAAAAAGCGAGGGAAACCTTTGACAAAGTTCGCGAATTCGTCAAAAACAATCCGACAGTATACCTGTCAACACATACACCACTAGGTCATGAAAACCTGGAAAACAAAAAAGTTATCGATTTGGAAAACCCGCCTGAAAGTATTTACCCTTAAATACTTTCCAAATTCTTTTTTTTTAGATTGGAATGAAAATATTGTACTACACCTCCACGGGAAACAACCTGTATATTGCAAAAAAACTTGGCGGAGAGCTTTTGAGCATTCCCCAGCTTGTGAAAAACAATGAATATGACATTGAAGATGACACAGTAGGTATTGTTTTTCCAGTATTTTTTGCAACCTCACCAAAAACCATTAGGGAATTCTTGAAGAAAGCCAATATAAAAGCGGATTATCTTTTTTTAATCACATCCTACGGCTCTGACGGTGACCAGAATGCCTTAAGGATTATGAAAGAAACATTGAATGACAGGGGCATAAACGTAAACTACACCAATTCAGTTCTGATGATTGACAATTTCCTGCCGGTCTTTGACATGGCCAAGGAAAAGGAAATCAAAAAGGATTTGGACGTTGACAGCGAAATTGAAAGAATCCGGGAGGATATTTTAGCTAAAAAGGAATACATCTTTGACAAGAAACATTTCACCGATGTGGAAAACATCGAAGAGATACTTGAAACAACAATGACTGAAAAGTATCATATCCAAGTCGGTGACGAGTGCAACAGCTGTCAAATCTGCTCAAGGGTATGTCCAAGAGGAAACGTCACATTAACGGATGAAAAACCTGTAATTGGAGACAATTGTGATTTTTGCCTGGGTTGCGTACAGCACTGCAAGATACATAACCTGAACATTAACGATGAGCTGAACCCTGATGAAAGATACAGGAATCCAAACATTAAAATCTCAGAAATCATTAAAAGTAATAACGTGATTACATGAAGGTCAATATTAAAAAACATACAATGATGTATCCTGCACCTGCAGTGGTGGCAAGTGCATATGACAGTGAAGGCAATGCGGATGCATGCACACTTGCTTTTGCAACAATGTGCTCTCATCATCCTCCTGCAGTGATGATAGCTATCAATTCCACTTTAAAGAGAAAAACCTTGAAAAGCATTTTGCAAACCAATGAGTTCTGCCTTGCATTTCCAAGTGCAGATCAGGCAGCCGAAGCGGATTATCTTGGCATTGAAAGCGGATATAATGCCGATAAGCTGGCCAAAATCAATTACCACCATCATAAGGCTGAAAAGGTTAATGCGCCAATCATTGATGAGTTTAAGGTAAGTCTTGAATGCAAGGTTATGCATATTGCCGAGGTAGGCTCACATACGCAGATTACCGGTGAGATAGTAAACGTTCAGGCCGATGAGGATGTGCTGGATGAGAAAAACAGGATTGTTTTTGAAAAGTTAGATCCTCTCGTATATGATGACATCACCCATTCCTATTTCAAAACCGGTGAAAAAATATCTGATGCATTTAAAGTTGGTTTGAAATTCAAGAAAGAATAATATTTTTCATGTAAAAGGGAAAGATATTTTATATAATAAGTTAAAAATATAATTAACAATAAAAATTTAAGAAATTTTCTTAATTAAACTTATTCTTATTGGATTGATAATTATGAGTGAAATATACAGAACATTTACATCAGAATCAGTAACACAAGGACACCCTGATAAGGTTGCAGACATTATATCTGATGCTATATTGGATGCATATATGGCACAGGATAAGAATTCACACGTTGCATGTGAAACTTGTGTAACTACAGATTTCTGTATGGTATTTGGTGAAATCACATCAGATGCTGACATTACTGATGAAGATATCAAAAAAATTATAAGAGACACAATTATTGAAATTGGTTATGACAAACCTGACCTTGAATTCGACGGTCACACCTGTGAAGTTCAAAACAGACTCCATGCACAGTCTCAGGACATCAATCAAGGTGTTGACAGAGGGGATGAAGAAACCGGAGCTGGAGATCAAGGAATGATGTTCGGATATGCAACCAATGAAACCGATTCATTGATGCCGTTCCCAATCGATTTAGCTCGTAAACTTACAAACAAGTTAACAGAACTCAGAGAATCCGGTGAAATTCCATACTTAAGACCGGACGGTAAAGCCCAGGTATCAGTTAACTATGATAAAGAAGGAAACGTTGTTTCCCTTGATGCAGTTGTTCTATCAACCCAGCATGATGAAACCATGTCTGACAATCAGGAACAATTGAAAGAAGATATTCGTGAAAAACTCTTCAAAGCAGTCATTCCACAGGAATTGATGACTGAAAACACCAAGGAACATATCAACCCAACAGGCAAGTTCGAAATCGGAGGACCGCACGGAGATGCGGGACTTACCGGACGTAAAATCATCGTAGATACCTATGGAGGATATGCAAGACACGGTGGAGGGGCATTCTCAGGAAAAGACTGCACCAAAGTGGACAGAAGCGCATGCTACATGGCAAGATACATCGCTAAAAATATCGTGGCAAGCGGTCTTGCTGAAAAATGTGAAATCCAACTGTCCTATGCAATCGGTGTTGCAGAGCCTACATCAGTAATGGTTGACACATCAGGAACCGGAGCAGATATCGGTGATAAAACAATGGAACAGATCGTACGTGAAAACTTCAATCTCACTCCTGACGGAATCATCGAAACATTACGCTTAAGAGATACCAGATACAAACAAACCGCAAAATACGGCCACTTCGGTATTGAAGGACTTCCATGGGAAGAAACCGACAAGGCTGAAGACTTGAAAAAATACATTAAAAATTAGCTCAATACAATTGAGCTATTTAAATCTTTTTTTTTACAGGAACGATTTAAACAATAATCAAAAATTATTATTAACTTTTTTTTAAAAAAAATCTCAAAATATATATAATCAGTACTAAAAATATATCATAAACAAACAATTTAATGGATTTAAAATGCGAAAAATAATCTTAATTTCACTAATTTTTATTACAATATTGTCACTGCCGGCAATTTATGCAGCTGATAATAATTCCTCAATTACTTCAGATCAAGATACAACTATTTTAAATAGTACTGGGCAAATTGACATAATTACTCCATCAGGAAATACATTTGACGACATTCAAAAAACAATAAATGACGCTGAAGCCAATTCCACAATAACCTTGAATGGAACATATATAGGATTAGGTGAAGAAATTAAGATTGAAAAAGAAATAACAATTGAAGGCGTAAACAATGCAACTCTAGATGCAAAATCAGCTTCAGGAATTTTCAACATTTACAAAAGCAATGTAATCTTAAAAAATTTAAGATTTATTAATGGTAAAAGTCAAGACGGAAGTGCAGTACTTGAAAGAGAATCTAATTTTTTGACAATGATTAATTGCACATTTATCAACAATTCAGCCAACAGCGACGGAGGTGCAGTATATTCATCTAACGCATATTTATCCATATCCAACTGCATTTTTGATAAAAATTCCGCAACAGAGGGAGGTGCTATGCGCAGTTTTGGAGAATATTTAAGAGTAGTTAATTCCCACTTTACCAACAATACAATATCAGGCTATGTTCCTCAAGGAGGTGCAATATTAGGTTGGATAGGAGATGCAATAAATTGTACATTCATTGACAATAGTGCAGGAGAATCAGGTGGTGGAGGGGCAATAAATGGCCTTTCAAATATTATAAATTGTACTTTCATCAATAATCATGCGTTTGGTGAAATGGGCCATGGAGGAGCAATAAATGGATATTACTATAATCCTTCAATATCAAACTGTTATTTTATAAACAATTCCGCCACCAATGGGGGCGCTGTTTATATTCTCAGTGATTCAAATATTACAAACTGCACATTTGTAAATAATTACGCAGAATCCGAAGGAGGAGCAGTATACCTAAAAACCTCCATATATGCTGATGAATATCTGTATATTGATAATAAGTTGAATTCTACAATTTTAAACTGTACTTTTAATAACAATCATGCAAGCGATGCAGGAGGTGCAATTTATTCCAATGCATACTTAAACATCATCAATTCATTATTCAATAGCAATCATGCATATTATGCTGGCTCCATAATACTATATTCCGGAAAGAATAAAATTGACAATTGCAGTTTCATTAATAACTCATACGGAAGCATATTATTCACATTCAATAAAGATTATTACAACAGGTTGTTTGAAAGCGACCATGATTTCGGAGAATTGTCCATCAAAAACACCACATACACCAAATCAATCTATTTAAATGATGATTTAAATTCCACATTCCTGATTAAAAGCATTGTTAAAACCTCTTCGAACTATGGAGATGACATAAAAATAACATTAATTCATCAGTTCACATCAAAACCTGTGAAAAATGCTAAATTCATTTTAAAAATAGGTTCAAAAAAATATAATTTGACTACAAACTCAAATGGAATAGCTACTTTCAAAAATTCATTAAAAGTGGGGAATCATAAAATTACAGTTATCCCCTATGATTATAATGAATATATTGCAATGAAACAGTCAACTTTTACTATTAAAGTTAAAAAAGCAAATACTATTGTGAAAGCTCCGAAAATTAGTGCAAAATACAAAAAAACAAAATACTTTAAAATAACTGTCAAAAACAAAGCTACCAAAAAAGCAGTGAAAAACACATATGTCAAAGTTAAAATAGCTAAGAAAACATACAAACTCAAAACAGACTCAAAAGGGGTTGCCAAATTCAACACCAAAAAATTGAAAATCGGAAAACACAAAGTTGTTATCGCTTCAGGAAATTCCAATTACATAATGAGTGGAAAATCCACAATAACAATTAAAAAATAAGGATTCAAAATCCTTATTCAATTTCTTTTTTTAAACAACAACACAATCAAACTTGATTAAATGTAAAATAACCATTCCATTGATTTTAAGCAATCATTATATATTTCAACACACATATTATTACCCATGAACTTGCTAAAATCGGAGATTACATCAAACAGAAATATCAACTACAGAGACCTGATGATTTTCGCAGTGCCCATTTTGATATTTGCACTGTATCTTTTCATATACAATCCAGGTATCTTAACCTATGATTCATTTGCACAGATTCACCAGATTGCAAGCGGAGAGTTTACAAACAGATTTCCGTTTTTCCACACATTCATTGAAATGCTGCTTTTAAACATATTCCACACTCCTTTAGCGATTGTAGCTCTGCAGATACTGGTTTTCTCAGCAATATGGACCGTAATCTGCAAGTATCACCGTGACGATGCAAGCGAGAGCAGCAACAAGTTCACTCTCCAGTTTATAGTCACATTAATCATATGTCTCATTCCAATCAATGCCGTGTATTCCGTCACATTATGGCCTGAAATCCTTTTCAGCTATGCACTGCTGTTTTTAAGCTTCTTAATTAAGGTTCTCATTGACAGAAACGGCGAGATGAGTTTAAAATTTGCAGTAATATTAGCTGTTACAATTGCAGTAACATCCCAGCTAAGCTCAATTGGAATTTATATAGGAATAATAACACTAATTGCGATTTTAGCTTACCTATTTAAGAAAAACAGAAATAAGGAGAAAACATTCCTCATTCTCCCTGCACTAACAATCATATTGATTTTGGCAATCGGATCATTGAGCATTGCATACTCCGTTGAGGATGCTCATGCGGGAAATAGCCCTGGAAGTGCACAAATGGTCTGGAGTGTTTTGAGAGGTGATGACTGGGACGGTCAAGCTTACTACTTAATAAACGGAGGAGATTACCTCAAGGAGGCTCAAAACAGATCTTACACAGAAAACAAAATCACCCCGACTGCAGACTATGAAAAGCTCACCTCAACCAATTTCGGAAAGGGAAACTATAATCTCATCAATTCCTATGCAGTTTACTTCAAGGACCATACAATTACAGACACACTGTTTTTAAGTCCTGCACTGTACATGTATCTGGCAATTATCTTATTAATAGCCATACAGCTCATAACCAAGTCAAAGGACATGTATCTGGTCTACGTGCCGAACCTGATAAACATAATAGGAGTATTCATGACAGCTACACTCAATGAAAACAGGTTCCTCTATCCGAATCTTTTAGTCTTCTATATGATGGTGATAATCTTCATAAGCATTTACTTCAGAAGAAACACAAAAACACTGCCTGTAACACTAAATACGCAAAAAACAGAAGAGCCTCCAAGCCAGATGACCTATGAAAACGCATATGACGTCAGCGAGGATTACTTTGACAGTCAAATTGAACCAATGGCGCCGGATGAAAGCATCAGTGACCCGGAAACACCTGAAGAAAGAGAGTACGATTCAGATTTGATTGATCAAATCCTTAAGGAAATGGAAATGGATAAAAAAGAGGGAGACTAAATCCCCTTTTTAAGCTCAACAAACTCTTTATAGGTCATGAACTCATGGCCTTCTTTTTTTAACATCTTTACAAGATTGTCCAGCCTTTTGACCATTGCAGATCCGCTGTTTCTTTTTATTACAAAGGACGCCTTGAATTCAGGATGCTCCTTTAACTCATAGAACTCCCACGGATGGAAATAAGTTACAAAATATCCGTCCTTTTTAAGCACACGGCGAACAAGCATATGATACAGCTTCTCAGGAAGATTGTGCAAAGACAGCCAGAACAGAGGAAATCGCAAAATAGGAGTCACAGATGAAGGTATCTGCATCACTCCGTCCTTCATAAACCATGTTCTCGGAGTGCTCAAATTCATATAACGGCCAGGAATGAATGCCGGATTTAGGGAAGAATTATACCAGTATCCTGCCTTTTTGATTTCGGATTCAATTACAGGAAACATCCTTGGCTGGCGGTATCCCACAGCCTCAATGCCGCAGACATCCTCAATCATCTGCTTTGAAAGCTCAAAGTCAGTCTCGTGAGGCTCAAAGTGGTCAACGCCGTGGCATGCAACCTCATGGCCCTCGTCCATTATGCGCCTCATCACATCAGGAGCATTCATGGCAAAATTTCCGGTGCAGAAAAATGTTGCGCGAACGTCATTTTCCTTTAAGACATCCAAAATAAGATTGGTGCCTTCAACAGACACTTCCATTCCCTCTCTAAGGGAATACTCAACGCCATTCTCCCTTGGCAGGTCAAACTCCTCTATGTCAAAACTAAGTAATATCATTCAAACATATCTATTTATCTAATTGTTAATAAACTTAAATACAAATTATTTTATAACATCCCCTACAAAGATTTAATCATGGTTTTTTTAAGTATTGTTGTACCGTGCTATAATGAGGAAGAGTCCGTGAATTTGTTTGTAGATGAAATCGAAAGGACACTGCCTGACTTAGATTACGAGATAATCTACATTAATGACGGCTCATCCGACAATACTCTTTTAAACATCAAAAAAATCGCCGAAAGCAATCCAAAAGTAAAGTACATCTCATTTTCAAGGAATTTCGGAAAGGAATCAGCGATGTATGCCGGCCTTAAAAGCGCAAGGGGAGACTACATCTGCGTGATGGACGTTGACCTTCAGCATCCCCCAAGCCTGCTTCCAGAAATGATTGGGGCGGTGACAGTTGAAAATTACGATGTTGCGGCCGCAAGAAGGGTTTCAAGAGCGGGCGAACCTAAAATAAAGTCATTCTTTTCACACTTGTTCTACAAGATGTTCAATGCGGTTTCAAACATGCAGCTTGTCGAAGGGGCAACTGACTACAGGGTGATGAGGAGGATGGTTGTAGACTCCATTTTGGAGCTCAGCGAATACAACAGGTTCTCAAAGGGAATATTCGAGTGGGTCGGATTCGATACAAAATGGATTGCATATGAAAACATCGAAAGGACAGTGGGCGAGACCACATGGTCATTCTGGGGACTTATCCACTACTCCATTGAGGGCATAGTGGCATTCACCACAACACCGCTTTCAATATCAATTGTTTTAGGCTCAGTGTTTTCAACAGCATCATTCCTGTACATGATATTCGTGATTCTCAAATACATCCTTTACTCAGACCCGATTCAGGGTTATACCACACTCATCACTTCAATCCTGTTTTTAGGAGGCCTTCAGCTGGTATCAATTGGAATTTTAAGCAAGTACCTTGAAAAGACATACCTGGAGACCAAAAACAGGCCTGTTTTCATCGTCAAGGAAACAAATGTGGATGATAAGAAATGATGGGCGTTAAAATCGACAGGGAACTGGTGCTCTATGTGGTGTTCGGAGCATTCACATTCTTTGTAAACATCATAACGTATTTTCTCTTCCAGACAGTCCTGGGCATAAACTACTTGATATCAAACGTTCTGGCATGGTTTTTCTCTGTGCTTTTCGCATACATAACCAACAGAATCTGGGTGTTTGAAAGCAAAAGCCCTAAAATCCTTAAGGAAGCTTCACTCTTTTTTGGAGGAAGGATCTTTTCAGGGGCTGTCGACACAGCGCTGATGTATCTCTTCATAGACATACTGACTTTGGGAAACACATTTTCAAAAATAGTCGTTCAGATTATTGTGATTGTCCTGAACTACATCTTCTCAAAGCTTATTGTATTTAAAAAATAAGTGGCGATTACCCCTCAACGAGATTGAAGGAGTAATGGCCCGCATCATATGTAGTGTTCAACTCGTATTTTTTCTCAAGCTTTGCATTTTCAGGATGGTCTTTCCACATGATGAGATAGACATTCTTATCCTTGTTCTTTTTCAAGACCTTGGTCAGGTTATCTGTAACGTCAACGTCATCTTCATAGAAGTACTTGCCGGACAGCGTGTACTGCCTTGTTTCGTTCAGGTCCTTGTGAAGCACCTTGTATGCGTAATCTGAATTGTAGACGACAACGGTTGAATTGTTGTTGATGCCTTCAAGATATGCAGTTTTTTCATCATTGAAAGCCAGCCTTGAGTCGATGTCGTCATGTGTTATCATGATGCTTGCCCCTGCGAGAACCACAATGAACGCCAGCGCCAGCACCAACAGCTTATTATTTTCAATTCTGCCGATTACAACGGACGCTGAAAGCCAGAATATTCCGAATACCGGAATCAGGTATCTCACCCTCATGGTATTGCAGAATGAAAACATGAGACCCAAAACGCCAATAGCCAAAGTGGCATACAATAAAAACACGCCTGCAGCGGAAAGCCTGTCCTTTTTCCTATATATCAACACCAGAATGAATGCCAGAAAGGCAAATGCGATAATTTTAAAGGCAATGTTTTCCAAAGAAAAGCTCTGGCTTTTGATAGCAAAGGATGTGAGATAGTGTATGAAGTCACCCAAGCCGAATGCCTCATGGGCGGATTCAGCCTGAGTCTGAATCTGATAGACAAACACAACAGCCCATGGAGCGTACAGTATCAAAACACCTGCAACGGACTTTGCAAATGACTTAAGCCTTTCGCGATGATTCTGCAAAATCTCAACTAAAAGAATGAGATACGCCACAAAGCATGTAATCGCAAACATGTACTGGGTGTATGCGCAAAGAAGCGTAAAGAGTGAGAGAAGAACCCATGACCTTCTATCCCAGTTCTTTAGAACCTCTCCGAAGTAGATGAACATCATGACCATGAAAAAGAGTCCCCAGGAATACATCCTGATTGTTAAAAACTCACAGTAGAAGTCAGTCATGACGCCCAAAGAAAAGACAAAAAGCCCCGCTGTAAGCCATCCGTAATCCTTGCGGATTTTAAAAGCAGAAACCAGCATTAGCAAAGCATAAGGCACAATTGAGAGGACCTTCAAAAGATACAGGTTATCCAAACCCAACGGAGTGAAGAGATACAGTATCATATAGTAAAGCGGAGGGTGCACGTCATGTACGGCAACAATCATACCCTGCATGAAGGGCAGATTCACAAGGGAATAGGTCCAGTACTCGTCGATGTTGATAATGGTGCCCGTAAGGGGAGATATTAGCATCGAAATGAGTATAAGAACCGCCAATGCAAAAAATACCTTACCCACCAGCTCTCTTTTTTCATACATGACTATACCTTTATTACACGTGATATATAAAAGCACACTCAAAATACGAAAACTTTTATTAAAATCCAGTTGCAAATATTAACATAATAGGTGAATTTAATGGATTTGATGGTAGCAAAGTTTGACGGAAATGCACTGGCTGACGGGAAAAAAATAAGGAATGCAGCCAAATCAATAGTGAAAGAATACGAAAAAGGAACAAGAGTGGTTGTAATAGCTTCAGCTCCAAGCGACTCTACAGACGAACTGATAAAACTCTCCAATGATGCTGCCGGACATTTCCTAACCGATTCACAGAAAGCCGAAATCATGGCCATGGGCGAGAGAACCAGTGCAAGACTGCTCAAGTCCGCCATTGAAGCTGAAGGCCTGAAGGCGGAAGTCATTGACCCATACAGCGACCTTTGGCCGATTCTCACCGATTCAAACTTTTTGGAAGCGAAAATTGACCTTGAGGCAAGCGAGCATAAGATAAACACCCTGAACATTCTCCTCAATCAGGGCATCATCCCGGTCATCTGCGGATTTTTGGGAAAAGGAAAAAGCGGTGAGATAACCACCCTCGGACGTGGAGGAAGTGACATTACCGCATTTCTGATTGGAAAATGCATGAACGCCAATGAGGTCATCATCATAAGTGACGTTGACGGGGTAATGTCAAGTGACCCTAACCAGATTGAGAAGGCGAAACTACTTAAGGAAATTTCAGTAGAAGAGCTTAGAAACCTCTCAACCAAGGGAGCAAGGCTTATTCACCCACATGCATTGAAATACAAGACACCTGAGCTCAAGGCAAGAATCATCAACGGAAAATACTGTGATTTAAGATCAGAAGGAACCAACATCATCGGGCCTTTTGAAACTGAAACCGGAAGAAAGGCATCACTCTACAAGGATCCCCTATCCATTATCGCAATCGTCGGGGACCATCTCCTAAGCAAGGTTGGGCTTCTCTCAAAGCTTACAGACTACATGGCCGACAATGACCTAAACATCTACAAGGTGTCAGTCGGGGACAATTCAATCACCGTCTTTGTCGACAAGACCGACTCCCAGAGAGCATACAAAATATTGCATGACTTTGTGCTTGAAAGCGACACATTCAATTCACTGTCACTTGGAAAGGACACCGCACACATCACAATCGTCAATCTTGATGTTGTTGAAAAGCCGGGAATAATAGCTGCAATAACAGAGCAGCTTAGAAAAAACAATATAAAAATAATAGAAATCAACTCATCACTTACCGCAATCGTTTTGATTGTCGATTGGGCTGACGGCGAAAATGCATGTAAGCTGATAAACGAAATTTTAGAGTAAAAAAATAATTATAATGAGCCATAGTGCTCATCATCTACTTCTTCAAGCCATTCGGTTGAAGTGTCCTCGCCGGGAACTTCAATGGCAATATGGCTGAACCATGAATCCTTCTGGGCACCGTGCCAATGCTTTACGCCGGGTTTTATTTCAACAACACTTCCAGGTTTAAGTTCAACAGCCGGAGAGCCCTCTTCCTGATACCATCCCTTTCCTGCAGTGCACAGCAGAATCTGGCCTCCGCCGGATTTGGCATTGTGAATGTGCCAGTTGTTTCGACATCCAGGCTCGAATGTGACGTTGGCAACAAAAGCCAAAAAGTCATTCACGTCAACCAGCGGGTTGAGATAGGACTGGCCTATGAAATATTCTGCATATGCGTCGTTTGGAGCACCTTTTTTAAAAATATTTTCCTTATCAAAATCAGACATGAAATCACCATAAATGTTGATATTCGCAACAATCTATGTTGTATAAAAAAATCCGAAGCTACGGCAGTGCAACTTCGAATCCCATTTTTCACGACTTGTTAATTAGTCATGTTAATATTACTCACTCATCTAATATAAAGGTAAAGGTTAAGTAAAAAATATATTACAAAAATCAAAAAGTCACGACTCCATCAAGAACAATATCTGAAATGAAAAATTGATTTAAACCAGTTAAAAAAACATAAATAAGCACAATAATGCCGTTTAAGTCAAAATGAACTTTGAATGAAATATGAAAACATTATAAGCAAAGTCAAACAAAAGGAAAGATTAACAGAAACATGAGCATTTGATATTGCATTTGTTTCCAAAATCATCTCTTCCAAAATGTTCCAGATAATCATAAATCCAATTTAAAACTGGATACTGGAGGTCTGATTTTAAAACGCACACCAAACACGAAAAAACAGAACTATAGGAGGATAAGCATGAGACACATGGAAAACAAAACCGAACACCCCTCATACGACGAATACATTGACATACTCTTTGAAAAAATCAAATCACAATCAAACGAAATAAGAAAACTATACAGCACCCACAAGGAATACAAAAACAAAACCAGACAGCTAAACGAGCTGAAAGACCTAACACCAGATGCAAGAAAAATAATCAGCACAATGATGTTACTCTAAAAAATATCCTCGCACCACAGCAGCCCAAAAAAAACACAAGCGAGGAAAAACAATGAGACACATAGAAAACGAAATCGAAAAACTCGTATACTACGAATACGGATACATACTCGATAAAAAAGATGAAGTGCTCGATGCACAGGAAAAACTACTAAAAGCACACGAAAACCTAATTAAATCACCAGAAAATCTAAAAACGCAAACAGACCTGATTAAAGCAAAAGAAAAACTGATTAAGACACAGGAAAATCTGATTAAAATACAAACAAGCGAAATAAAAAGACTCGAAAACATCAACAATGAATTCAAAAACAAAGTCAAACAGCTAAACGAACTGGAAGATCTAACACCAGAAGAGAGGAAAATAATCAGCGAAATGATGCTGCTTTAAACACTCATCATACAATTTATAGTCAAAAGCAGCAAAAAAATAGTTTTAAAGAGCAATTTTATTGTAAGGGGGTTGAAATCCCCTATAACTTAAATCCGGTTCCGACAAACTGGGCAACGTCACGTCCCAGGTCATCCTCAACATCCACAATGACGATTGAAGATGTGCGGCCGCTTTTTCTGCATCTTGCACGGGCAATCAGCTTTTCGCCCTTTGGAGCGGACAGGTAATTGATGCTCACCTGCTGGGCAACGGTCAGCTGATGGATCTGATTTGACACCACAGCAAATGCAAAATCGCATAATGTAAATATTGCACCGCCCATGACTCCTCCGTAAGCGTTCTTGTGATCGTCTGTCACCTTCAGACTGCAAACGGCTTCGTCTTCTGTAAGTTCATCAAGTGTAATTCCCATATTTACTGCAAACAAGTCCTTGTAGAAAAACTCCCTTGCGACTTCCACGTTTTCAAAGTTAGCCATCTTAACACCTATGGATAATATGTCAGTTATCACTTAAAAAAATAGCCACCGATTAAACAAAATCACAACAGTGATGAAAATATTTTGTGAGATATACATTGGCAAAATGAAAACATTCGAAATAATTGAAAGATGAATGTTAATGTAAAACCACACCAAGAATAATCAAAGTTAATTCCAAAAACATTAAAAATATTCACCATATATTTAATCTGGTGGAAGCAAATCACTGACCCTCGGACAGATTGGATTAAAAAACATTTTCCCGAAAATCCCAGAACCATTGCAAAATCATGTTACAAAAACACAATTTAGCTTTAATCGGAAAAACAAGGCGAAATTCACGAATAGTTTATATAACATTTCAACAATAATATTATATCAAGTGATAACATGGATAGAAAAGAAATGATAATTGCAGGAGTAGTAGTCGTCATTGCAGTTGTCGTGGCCGGAATAGTGTTTGCTCCCTCAGACGTGGCAAAGCATACTACATTGGACGTCCTGAACAAGGGGGATTTTGGAGAAAACAGTACAATTTACGTTAAGCTGACAGACGATGAAAAATCAGCCCTAAGCGGCAAGACAGTTCACGTTACTCTCAAGGACCAAAAGGGAAAGGTCGTCTACAACAAAACCGTTAAAACACATGCGACAGGAGTGGCACTTGCCAAACTGAACAGCGTTCCTGCAGGAGAATACACTCTCAACGTAACCTTTGACGGCGACGGAAACTACACAGCAAGCAGCATTTCACAGAAAGTGACAGTCAAAGGGGAAGTGGTTGAGGACATTGTGGACAACTCCACACTGATTCAGGACACACTCGACGATGATTCAGCAAGTCAGGACACATCATACAACTCATATCAACAAAGCACATACACTCCGTCACAGTCCCAGTCTTCAAGCAGCTCATCATCCTCATCAAGCAGCGATTCAAGCGCAGACACCTATTATGATGAGAACGGAAACGAGATGCTTCCTGAATATGACGAGGACGGAAAACAGGTAGCTCCGTTCTAGATTCCCAAAATTCACTTTTGGGAAAACCTTCTATTTTTTTAAAAAAAAAGTTTAAAATGTGAAAAACAACCCCGTCATGAATAAAAACTCAAAAACACAACAGGGTCATCGCTCACATCGGAATTTTGTCATACTAGCTTTTATTTGAAAAATCTGTTTTCAAAAAGATTATAACAAATAAAAAGGCATATGTCCCACCCAGCCCGTCCTAAATATTTCCAATCACTTGAAAATACACATTGTTTCATCCCTGTTCATGTCATGGTAAAACTCACCGTGACCTCCGTCAAAGTCAATCACGCGAACCATGTCATAAATCTCATCGCCCAAACCTGAATCGATCTCCTCCAGCACATTCGGATAGTCGAAAATCATGTCCCTGTTAAACTCAATCTTTTTCTCGTTTTCAAACAGTGCCCCGTAGTATATCTCCGCCTCGACCAGGTCCTGGAACATGTGGCTTCCAAAGGAAAGCTCCGGCATGTATCCGACCTCGCTGTATGACTCCTCAAGTATCGCATTGAAGTAGCTGATGTCTGCAAAAACGACCGGAATTCCAAGCTCTGGAGAGGAAGTTCCGATCCTTCCGGGAACTATGAGAATTGCCGTCTTGTCGTTGTCCCTGCAGTATGCGTTCACGTTGTTTATAACGCGGGAAATTGAACTCTTTTGAGCATAAGGATATTCGTAGTACCTGTGAGGGTCAACGTAACATACGACATCCACCCTGTTCTTTCTTGACATTCCCATTGACGAATCCCTGATGTGGAAGAATACGTTCTTGTCTTCCGGCATTTCAATGTCCTCGTCGTTTGTTGAAACCTGAAGAGGCCTGCACTGCAGCAGGTTTATGTTGAATGAGCCGTCCTCACCGACATTTATTGTGTATTCGATGTCAACGGGATAGTCATATGCAGTCTGCAGGGTGTTTAGAATCTCCTTCATAACTTCAATAAATTCCGAATTCTTCACAAGCCCTTCGCAGTTGACAAATACTATCTCTCGGCGCTGTCCACGTTCTCGAAACATGCTTTCGGCTTCACGGTCATGCTCGACCAGGATTTTTTTGGCATATCTCGGAATGACCTCCAAACCGTCATCGATGCGGATGTCATGCAGGATCCTGTTTTGCAGGTCGATGACGTCAAGATAGTGCTGTGAGTACCTGTGCTTTTCCTTCATGTCCTTCATCATGGTTATCTCTGGCTTGTCAAGATTGACAATTCTCGGATAATCCTTTTTTGTCCTGTCCACAGCCTTTGTACCAAGGCCCATCACCAGCCTCAGCATTCCCTTGCTGTTGTCCATGTCCGGAAGTGGGGAATACGGACTGTATGAAAATCCGACGCCTGCAGCGGTCGGAAAGAGGTAATCGCCGTAATATGAACCTGAAACCCTCTGGACGAGAAGAGCCATCTGCTCGTCTGCATCGTCAAGGCCGTTGAGCTTTCTGTATTCCAGTGCGGAAATGTTCATGGTACTTGCATAAACCACCTTTACGGCATCCTCAAAGGCTGCCAGACGCTCTTCAAGAGAGCCCCTGTTTACGCAGAACACAGATTCGTATTTTCCGGCAAAAGCGTTTCCGTATCCGTCCTCAAGAAAACTGCTTGAGCGCACAATAATCGGGTTCTGTCCGAAGTAGTCAAGGATATGAATGAACTCCTTTTTTATCTCCTCGGAAAAGACGCCGTTTTTAAGTCCTTCCTCAAGCTTTTTGCCGTATTCGTAATAGCCTTCCTCAGTTCTCTGCTTTACGCGAAGGTCCCACAAATCATTTGAAACTATATAGGTATAGAACAAGTCAGAACCTATGTAGAATGAATCGTCAGGTTCGAAAACATTGTTGTAGAGCTCAGGAGAGTTCTTCTCGATGATTTTTCTTGCAAGAAGCATACCGCAGGACTTACCTCCCACAAGACCGCTTCCCACACGTCGGTCGTAGATTGTAGTATAGTCCTCAAAGGTGAAGTATTCCTTGATTTTGGAAAGCATCCTCTCATCCTTGGTCATCATGAGCTCGCAGATCTTGTCGCACTCGTCATCGACGTTTTCACCGCTGTCATGCTTCATCCTCACCTGAATCATGTATCGCTCCCAGCTGTCAAGAATCTGGCCGTTCTGGTACTTGTCGGAATCGTTGACAGTCTTGTAGTACCTGCTCACCTCATGGCCGTCCTGGAGAACCTTGACCGAACCAGTCTGGGGATTGAACTTATGTCCCAGAAACATGGTCTGGGAGTACCTGTTCCAAACCTTGAGAGGAGAGACGTAGACCTCGTCGGGAGAGTTTGAATATACATTAAGGAAGAGCTGTGTTGTTTCACGGATTTTTGCTATGGCATCATAGGAATGCCTTCCCCGAATAATCGGGAAAAAGGCCACGGTGTCGAGCTGGAAGAGAAACGGACATGTGACCTTGAAGAAATTTCCCATCATCAGGTCGGTAGACCATACCGCCTGAAGGTCGCTCAGGCAGTCAAACACGTAAAATGCGTCAAATCCTTCCTTTTCGATGATTCTGTGAACCTCGAGGGTGAATGTCTCAAACTGATTGTAGGGATTCACCAGATATATCTTGATTCCGTCACGCTCGATCATGCAGAACTCGGTGTCCGGATTTAACTGCTCCAGCTCAAGCAGCCTGAAATCCTCGTCAGTCATATCTATCAGAGGAGGGTGATTGGCGAACCGGATGTATATCAAGTTTCTCTCATCCTCCTTTGCCTGTTTTATGTAGGGATTGACAAAGTATGAAAACTCGTTGAGGTTTGTGACGTTCCACACAACGTTGTCCCCCAAACGGATGTTGTCCAAAGCGCTGTCAAGCCCGGGAATTCCTGATTTAACTCTGTCGAATGCAGCCATAACAATATCTCCTAATCATTAAATAATCCTAACCTCTAACCATAGGCACTCCGGTAAGCTGGGAAGCCTCCACTGTCAGTGCAACAAGATCCTGACGCTCAAGCTTTTCGATGTCAGTGTTTCCTGCCTGCTGAGTAAGGGAGGTTACCTCCTGAGTCATTGCCTCAATATAATTTGCAACCTGCTGGCCTTTTCTTATAGGATCAAGCCTTCTTCTAAGCACCCTGTCCTGTGTTGCGATTCCCTTAGGGCATATTCCCTCAGAACAGCTCTGACAGACCTTGCATCCTATGGAAATCAGTGCGGAAGTTGCAATGTATACCGCATCTGCACCTAAAGCAATCGCCTTTGCAACGTCAGCACCTGACCTTATTCCTCCTGCAGCAACAAGGCTCACCTCGCTTCTGAGATTAATGTCCTTTAAGGCGTCATCGGCCTTCACGATAGCTTCAATGGTCGGAATACCTGCATGCTCGGTTACGACCTCAGGTCCTGCACCGGTTCCTCCCTGCATACCGTCGACCACAATGATGTCGGCACCGGCCTTAGCAGCGATTTTAACGTCCTGCTCGACCCTTCCTGCAGCGAATTTTACTATAATCGGCACTTTCCAGTCTGTGATTTCACGAAGCTGGTCGATTTTCATACCCAAATCCTCAGGCCCGACAATGTCCATGTGCCTTGCAGGGCTCAATGCGGAGGTTCCCTCAGGAATGTTTCTCACCCTTGCAACCTCGGCGGTTACCTTGTGGGCTAGAAGGTGTCCTCCCATACCGGATTTTGCTCCCTGACCTATTTTTATTTCAACAGCTTCCGCATTGTTTAGATAGCTTGCGGACACTCCGAAACGGCCTGATGCATACTGTGCAATGAGCTTGTCTGCAAAATGTCTTTCTTCGGGAAGCATTCCGCCTTCACCGGTGTTTGCAATTGAACCGACCTTGCTGCTTCCGATAGCCAGTGCTATTTTTGCCTCCTTGCTTAAAGCACCAAAGGACATTGCCCCTATCATGATTGGGGTGTCAATCTCAATCGGGTTTTCGGCAAACCTGTCACCAAGCACAACAGAAGTCTTGCAGGGCTCCCTGTATGAGTCGATCGGTGGCCTTGACACCTGAGCCGGCAATATGCTCAAATCATCGAAGGTAGGAATCTTTCGGGTGAGACCGCATCCCCTTACCTTGTATGAGCCTGTCTGGCTTTTGCGTTTAATCTCAACCATTGTTGAGTTTGACCATACGCCACGTCCCTCATCTGCAAGAGGCCTTACGTATATTGCATGTGTCGGACACATTTCCTCACAGATTTTACATCCCACACAGTTTTCCTGGCGTATAGGAAGAGGCTCGTCATTGATTACCTCATATACGTCATGAGGACAGTTTGAATAGCAGCTGTAACAGTTCTTACATGCTGACTGTTTAGGGTTGTCGCACAGATACCAGCAGCATCCCGGACGGTTGTTGTTCTGTTTGCATATCTCTATTTTACGCTCAACGGTAAATGACATCTAGTTCACCTCCCCTTCCATGTCTTTCAACGGCTTGAATACCGGACATACAGAATATTTTGTTCCTCCGGATTTCACAACCTCGTCAATGGCGCTTGTTATCTTTGCATAGGGTTTCCATGCAAGATCGTCCTTCTTGTCCACAACCAGCGCTTCGCTTACAATCTTGTTTGAGAGAAGATAGTCAATCAGTGTTGTGACGACGGATCCGTCCTGACCCTGGGTGTGCTTAATGGATTTGACCGAAAGGACCTTTATGAAATCGCCAATCGGTTTTGAATTGTCATTGCGCAAATCCTCATGGATGAATGTTCTCGGACAGACCCTGAAGCAGAGATGGCAGTTTTCAGGGCATTCCCCTCTCATTATCGGTTTTGTGTCGTCTATTTTTATCAGATTCTCAGGACAGACGTATTCACATGCTCCGCAAAGAACGCATGCACCAACGTCGATTACATTGGATTTCAAGTCTGTAAAATCGGACTCCATGATGTCCTTGTTGATTGAAGAGTCTGACTTTTGTCTCTGATACAGTACGGGACGTGCGAGAAACTCCCTTCTTTCAATGTTTTCAAGGTTTTTAGAAATCTTGTTTTCTGCAAGTTTATTCAGAAGAGCAAACTGGGACTCATTAAAATCCTTTGCCTTAATGAATTCCTGCTCAATTGCCCCGTTGACAATTTCTTCTCCTTTTTCAGTCCTGATTATAAGTGTTGACCAGCCGTCCTCGGAACCGATGGAACCAATTGAGATGTCTGATGTCTCGGATGTTAGCTCAACGCAGATGCTGCAGTTTTTTCTGATTATCCTTTTGGCCACGGACAGCGGTATCTTTACGGTCTCCTTGGTTTTAAGCAAAAGGAATACGAATCCTTTCTCAATCTGGAATTTGTCAATGTCATCCATCTTAAGGTCGTATTCCTCCAGGAGATTTTCAAAGTATTTGTATGAGAAGTTTTCCATACAGAATAAGCCCAGTTTAACATCAATAGGGCTGTCAGTGTAATATTGCAGTTTGGATGCTGCCATAATTTCACATGGTGTTCCAACCATTGCTATTTTGTGTTTGCTCATTTTATTAGCTCCTATTGCGCATTAACAATTTTTTTAAAGTTTGCATATTCAACATCTTCCAGGTCAAAACCGTATTTGCCGAGAATTTCCCTAAGCTCATCTTGATCTCTAACGGTGGTCTTTTCCATGACGGCATTCTTTCCCAGGCTTTTGACATCACCAAGAACGTAAATGGTTCCCCTCATGATTGACTCGCCGACATCATCGGTAACGTCACCTAAAATTATGAGCCTGCCCCCCATCATGAGAAGTCCTGTCATATATCCGCTGTTTCCGCCGATGATTACGGTTCCGCCCTTCATGATTTCTCCTGTTCTTGAACCTGTGCTTCCTTTAACTATTACGGTTCCGCCGTAGATTCCCTGTCCTGCACCGTCTCCTGCAGTGCCTTCAATAATGAGTTCGCCTTCTGTCATGTTGTCTCCGGCAAACCATCCCGCATTTCCTGAGATGTGTATCCTTGCCCCGTTGACCATGGTTCCGACAAAATATCCTGCAGAACCGTTGATTTGAATGTCAATGTCTTCGCTGAGGCCTGCACAGATGTTGTGTCCGGATTCGGGGTTTTCGATGACGAGCCTATCATACAGCGGAGCCTGTTTTTTTATGGTACGGTTCAGTTCCTTTGCATCCATATCCTTTGCATCAATAACATATTCTTTCATTGCAAGGCCCCCTAAATTGTATAAGCCCTGGTTTCTCCAGGAGCAATCTGTTCAATCTGGTCTGAATCTATAACATCATGCAGCGCCATTTCCTCTGAAGCTATTGCAAATATCTCATCGGTTTCAGCCATGACTCCCGGCCGTAGACCAAGCTTGTCCTTTGCAATTCCTATTCCGTTAGGTGTTCCCACAAGTATTGAAAAAGGACCGTCCAAATCAATGACTGCCTCTTCCAGAGCCTCCTCGAGCTTGTAGCCCTGATTGAGCTTGTCTGCCATATAATGGACAATGCATTCGGTATCGTTGAATGACTCGAAAATGTGTCCTTTCCTTTCAAGGGGATCCCTGATTTTCCAGTAGTTGGTAATCTGGCCGTTGTGCACCACGGTTATGTCAGGTATGATGTAGCTTTGATAAGGGTGTGCGTGATACCTGTCAACACCGCTTTCAGTTGCAAAACGGGTGTGGCCTATCCCATGGGTTCCCATCCTTGAGGAAACGTCAAAACGCTCTGCAATGTCTTTTACCTTTCCGACGTCCTTTATCATTTCAAATGAGTGTGAACCGTTGATTACCCTCACGTTTTCAAGCTCATCGATTTCACGTATACACGGCTTTAAAAGAGAATACTCGTCAAGAGCGATTTTGCATTTGTATACGTCAGAATCCCCAACGGATTCTATCAGTTCTTCCTCGTATATCTGACTGAACTGAGTCAGTAATGATTTTAAATTGTCTAATGTTCCTTTTCTCCTGTTCACTTCAATGTTTAACTGATAATAATTTTCAGAAAAATTCAATCCTCCGTAGATTGCATAGCCTGCTGAATCCGGACCCCTGTGCTGTAGGGATTCCAGCATGGATGTCAAAGCGCTGCCTACAGGGTGAGTTTTTTTATCCTTGTATATTACACCTGCTATTCCGCACATTTTTAAACCTCCATTAAAAATAATCTGCGAAAGCACGTATCAAACTTAAAATTCCGCAAATAAGTTTACAATATGCCTAAATAATAATCATGATTTGTGAATTTTCACATATGCCCCAATAACTCTCATAACCTACAATATGCCCAAACAGTAACAAAATTCCAAAAATGTACTGATTGGCAGTCAAATAACCTCATTGACCGCCAACTGATTCGATGATAAAATGATCAGACGTTCAAGTATTCATCACGTTCATAGTCGAATACCTGTATTCTGTATGCGTCCCATTCAGCCCTTTTGATATTGTAGAACTGATTGAAGACCTTTTCACCAAGAGCATTCTTGATTACGTCATTTTCCTCCAGTGCATGGTATGCTTCCCATAAACTGGTAGGCAAGCTTGAAATTCCTTTCTCAGCAATCTCGTCTTCGGAAAATGCGAAAAGGTTTTCCTCGGTAGGTTCGCCAGGATCAATCTTGTTGTCCATACCGTCCAGCCCAGCCTCAAGCAATACTGCAAATGCAAGGTAAGGGTTGCATGAAGGGTCTGCGGACCTGCATTCGATTCTGGTACCCAATCCACGGGATGCAGGAATCCTTAACAGGGTTGACCTGTTTTTGAAACCGTAAGCGATGTAGCATGGTGCTTCATAACCCGGAACAAGACGTTTATAGGAGTTGACTGTTGGAGACAATATTGATGATAAAGCCGGAGCGTGCTTAAGCAATCCTCCGATGAAGTACAATGCCTCCTGAGAAATCTGGTTTTCTGTATCAGGGTCATAGAAGATGTTTTCCCCATCCTTGAAGAGACTCTGGTTACAGTGCATTCCGCTACCGTTGATTCCTAAAAACGGTTTTGGCATGAATGTTGCCTTGAAGCCTAATTTGTTGACCAGCGCTTTGACAGCTTCCTTGAATGTTATTACTGCATCAGCTGTTTTTAAAGCGTCTGCATACTTGAAGTCCACTTCGTGCTGACCTGCTGCAACCTCGTGGTGGCTTACCTCAACGTCAAAGTCGAGCTTTTCAAGACCCAATACGATTTCCCTTCTGATATCGGTACCCTGGTCGAGAGGTTCCACATCAAAATACTCAGCCTCGTCGGCAGGGACATAATTTCCGTTTTCATCTTCTGTTATGATAAAGAATTCAGGTTCAGGACCCATGTTGAACTGATATCCTCTTTTTTCTGCCAATTTCAGGGATTTTTTAAGTACTCCTCTTGGATCTCCATCATATGGTTTTCCTTCGGTTGTGAAAATATCACATATAAATCGACTGGTACCTTTTGATTCAGGCCTCCATGGGATTGTTGAGAATGTGTTGATGTCCGGTTTTGCAAGAAGGTCACTGTCATTGATTGAAGCAAGTCCTGCCACTGATGATCCGTCGAACAATAATCCGTCATTCACTATGTCTTCAATATCATTCGCCTTTTTAAGAGGCACTGCCATGCTTTTTGGCAGTCCATGAATGTCTGAAAACTGCAATTTCAAAAATTTTATATCGTTTGCATCGATTGTCTTAATTATCTGGTCTAATTTATTATCTTTTGCTGACATTTTTTCACATCATTTCAATACATTGCCCACTTGTTGAATAATATGGAAAGTGGAAAACCATTTTGACTAAATGAATTTAATTAAATACACAGTCGGAAGGAAACTTCCTTCCGACTAATAGTATATAATCAAAGATATATAAATGTTTTGAAAATAATCGAAAAATGTAAACTAAACCATTCATCAAGCAGTGACGACATGTATTTTTTACATAGGAGTAAATGAAAAAAATATTACATAAATTTGCGATAAATAAAGCAGAATTAGATAAAAATAAGCAATAAAAAATAAAATCACTCCACCAAAGAAGTGAAGCGCCTAATGAAAAAACTAAAAAGATATAAAATCATCTTTTGACTGTTAAGCAGTTCTTAACAACACAACCATTATAGCTGGTTTTGATTGTATACTTGCCGACTTTAAGATTTTTCGGAATATTGAAAGTTGCAATTCCTTTTGAATTTGTCTTTACAGTGTAGGTCTTGCCCTTGAGTGTTATCTTGATATTTTTCTTTTGAAGTGACTTGCCGTTGAGCTTGACCAGCCTTACAGTGAACTTTGAGGATTTCTTATATTTCTTTGAGACATCCTTTGTCTTGAAGAGCGGCTTGACAGTGACCTTATGCTTGGAGGTAATGTTGCCCGCATATGTCTTTACGACATATTTTCCAGGCTGAGCTTTAAACTTGAAGCTGGCATAGCCGTTTTCATTGGTTTGAGTCATGATTTTCTTGCCATTGAAAATGAAAGTGACGTTTATTCCCTTGCCGACTGAATCACCGACAGGATTGATAACCCTAACCCAATATACATTTTTGGTGGAATAGAAAACATTGACATCCCTGCTTATAACTGAATCTGGTGTAACTCGAGTCTTTTTAACAAAATTGATGAAGTCTATGAATTCTGAGGAATTCTTCCCGTCGCATGTGCCGTTTTGAACATCATCTACAAAGTTAACCGGAGGTGCCTTTGGCTGCGGATTGTATTTCTCCATAAAAGCCGCAGGATCTTTTACAAATTCATCCCACCAAGAATCAAATCCTGAAGGTTTTAAAATCGAATAATCATCCTGAGCCGGATTTGCGCCTGAAGCATTACCTCTCAGGTCAGTGACATTATTCCCATGAAATTCAACGCTGAAATCATTATCGCCATGACTTTTATTTGAAGGGATATGAACCACATTTCCGTTTTCATCCAATCTCCAATCGCCAATATCGAAATTAAGATCATCTGAACTGTTTTCTGCATCTGAAATGGAATTATCATCAGAAGAATAAGTCAAATCTGTTGAATTATCCTCTGCAAAAACAGTGGATGTGCTTAAAATCAAAAATAAAGAAAATAAAAAAATTACCTTAATCAATTTACCATTCATAAATATCATATATATTTTACATCATCAAGGTATTTAATATTTTTGAACCATAACATATTATTTATTATCATATGATGATTTGATGAGTTGAGGGCATTTTAAGAATTTATTGAACTTCTCCGGATTGTAGGAGACTGAGAATTCTTGCACAATAAGATTAAAAAATAAACAATGACATATACATTATGCAAGAATTAAGTGGAACCTCCCTACTTTTCTAAATTTCATCATCCAATAAGAAATCAATAATGTTTTTATGTTTAATTCCATCCCGAGACATGTCAAATTCATCCATGCTTAAAACATAAGCATCATACTTATCCGGAACATCCATTAACGGTGAAAATTCTCTTTCAATTGTTTCGGAAGAAGATAAAATATATGCTACTTGAACATATATCTTATTGTCATGTTTTTCACAAACAAAATCTATTTCCTTATTACGAATCTTTCCAATTTTTACAGAATAACCCCTTCTAACTAATTCGTTGAAAACAACATTTTCCAAAATCCTGCCTAACCAGTTATTGTTATTGTCAACCAATGCATGGTGGAAACCTTGATCTGTCAAATAATATTTTTCTTCAGTTTTTAGTATTTTTTTACCCAAAATATCCTGACGTCTTACCATTTTGCAGAATAATGAGTCTTTAAGATAATCCGTGAAATTTGAGATAGTATTACGTGTTGTTCTTTTATTTTCACTTTTTAGATAATTTGTAATACTGGTTTTAGAGAAAGTTTGTCCAGTAGAATTCATTAGATAATGTGAAAAACGTTTAAATAAATCAATTTCATTTATAGTGTATCTTGAGAGAATATCATGAACAATTATTGAATCATAAATGTCTTGAAGAGCATTGATTTTTGTATCATCATCTCTTATCGCAAGCAAACCAGGCATACCTCCAAATAACAGATATTCATTAAATTGTTTTTTAATGAATTCCCCGTCTAATTTTATTTTATCAATTTCCCTGCGGTATTGCAATACCTCTTTAAATGAAAATGGATACAAACTGATTTTAATATATCTTCCAGCAAGAAGGGTAGCCAATTCATTTGACAATAGTTTTGAATTGGATCCTGTAATGTAAATATCACAATCAAATGAAGCCCTATAAGAATTGATGGATTTTTCCCAGGATTCAACCTGTTGAATTTCATCAAAAAGAAGATATATTTTGCCTTCAATGTTGCTTGTTAGATTTAATACAGTTTCATCTAACTGTTCGGATGTGAAAATATTTTTATATTCAACCAATTCAAATGAGATATAAATAATATTCTCTTTTTTTATACCTTGATTTTGAAGCTCTTCAATTATGCTTTTAAGTAAAGAAGTTTTGCCACATCTTCGAAGCCCTACAATAACCTTAATGAAATCCGTTCCAAAAAGATTTCGAATTTGATTTAAATACAACTCCCGTTTAATCATTTAAACACACCCATATAACATTATATCAAATACAATATTTAATGCTTTCTATATAGAGCATTATTAAATTTTTTAATATATACTGCTTTATATACAAATCATTATTATAAAATTTTAATATTACTGATTTCCAAAAGAAGCATAAATAAAACTATAATTAAAATTTATTTATTATCTAAAAATATTATAAAATTTTTTGAAGTGTGACAATGCACAAAAACACACCCAATAATCAAAAATAGCTTAAAATAAAGAAGAATTAATAATCTATAAATAGAAATATCTAAAAATTTTATAATACTAAATGAAACCTGAATAAATTAAAAAAAGAAAAAATAAACCTGGAAATCTATTTTTATCCTCTAAAAGTTCATATTGCACTTCAGGATTATTTTCTGATGGCATCTAAATCAACCTTTCTAGTGCCAGTATAATCCCCATTTTCAAAAAGTCTGATTCTTTCATTATAGTAATCTGCTTCTTCATCACTTAATTCTTCAAAATACATTTTTTCATACGCCTCGATTAATCTAGCTATAATGTCATTATATGTTTCGGATTTTAAACCTAAATGAGATAGCTTTATGTGAATTTCTTCACTACACTATTGTTTTCAAAAACTATACTAATTTTCCCAAATAGCGTGAAGCTTTCGGAGATATTTCAATTAATTTTTTAACTACTTCAGCAGATGAAGCCTCATCAAAGCTTTCTCCTTCAAGTGCATGACCAATCTCATCCAATTCATCATCAGACAGGGAATATACATATTCCTGCACTTTTTTATATGCTTCATTATCATAGCTAAGTTCTTCACGAACCATGTTATCATAAAATTTTAAGAATTTTTTAGAGCAATCCTCTTTAATAGCCTGAGCGGCTACCTGACCGGCACACTTTCCACCAATCATGCCTGGAACAATTCCTTCACCGGTTAATGGGTTTACCTGACCTGCTGCATCCCCGACAACCATAATATTGTCGTCATAAATTTTTTCAATCATTCCCCCGGCGGGGTCTCCTCCAACATTTAATTCAACAGCCTGAGCATTTTTTAAGTATGGGGACTTGGCGACAAAATCATCGAGGTATTCTTTAGCTGTTTTTTCTGCTTTGTGTGAAAAAAGCCCTAAACCGACATTTGCGATGTCATCTCCTTTAGGGAAAATCCAAGCGTATCCTCCGGGAGAACATGACCCAAAATAAAATTCAATAAACCCCTGTTTTTCAAATTCGACATTACACATTTCATATTGTACACAGGACCCCATTTCTTTTGCTTTTGCAGCAGGCCTAAGACCTGCCCATCTTGCGACATGCCCTTCAACACCGTCAGCTGCAATCAGTATTTTACATTTGAAATCCTGTTTTTTACCCATGGATTCTGTTTCAACAATAAAACCGTTTTCAATTTTTTCAATACCAGTTACTAAAGTTTTAATTCTGATTTCGGCACCTGCTCTTGCGGCATCCATAGCCATGTGTTTATCGAATACTTTTCTTTCAAGGACACAATCTGCTTCGGAAGGATCTGTTTGATCTTTTGGTAACCAGAGGTCTGTTCCGTCCGGTGTTTGAATTCTTATACCCCAAATTTTTTTGGCAATCCAAAGAGGGGAAAGCTCGATTCCCAATTTTTCCAGACCTTTAACCGGCACATCTTCAGCACATCTTTTCGGTGAACCTATTTCAGATTTTTTATCCATTAAAATAACTTTTGCTCCACCTAATGCAGCGTGTTTTGCTGCACTGGAACCTGCCGGTCCGGAACCAACAACTATTACATCAGTTTCAATCATATAATCATTCCTCTTTTTCTAAAGCATCAATAGGGCATGCTTTAATGCATGTATCACAATCTTTACAGTCGTCATCGTTAAAGACCAATGAATATTCTCTAACTTGAATCAAATTTCTTGGACATACTCCTGCACACTCTCCGCAGAATGAGCACCAATCCTTAACTATCATAAAAATCTCCTTAAGTACAAATAATAGTTAAAAATCAGTATTTTGTAATATTTAAAAGTTTGTTAAAAATAGTTAAAGATATTATAAGAAAAGAGTCTGTAAAAAAAGAAAAAATAAACAAGGAAATCTATACGATTTCTTGTGGGAATATGGTGATACCTCCTACTTTCAAAAATCAATCATCCAAGGAATATTCTGCAATGATTTTTTCAAAAATATTTTCATCAAATTCCAAACCCTTCATTTGATGAAACGCACGTAACCTATCTATTCCAGTCAAGGTGTAAGGATCATTAATCCTTTCTCGAATTTTTTCATGTTCAACGTCAGTAGGTTTTTTTTGACAAGAGAAACTAACAGAACAATTTTTTGATTTAATTGACATCATTATACACCTTTTTAATTAATTGTATATCATTTATATTTTTATCATTTATATAATTTAATAATGTGACCCCATATATCAAATCACACATGTCTTCCGATTTTGTATTATCAGAATATAACCTATCACAATATTCTTGACAGGAATTCAAAAACATCTTTGCTGCAAACTTAAAATCCATGTTTAAAACAGGGTGAACACCTTTAGCTTTTAAAATCCATAATTCATTCACACTTGCAATCAATTCAAAATCTTCAAACCCCCTCATCAAAATACCAAAATTTTTATCAGAAGGAGGAGAATAAACATCAGCAGGATGATTATGAATAGATGCAATATGATACCCTTCAAATTTATCTCCATCAAAATCTAATGAAACATTATCCTTCCCCCCACTAACACCTTTTAGAATTTCACCAGTTATGTAATCAAAATATATCACCCATTCAAAATCAAGAAAACAAGTCTTTTTTATAAACTCATCAACCGTTTTAAAAGCACCTTCACCAAATTCAGAAGGCAAATCCGAGGGTTTAATAGAAGCAACATTATTAATTTTCAATTTTTCGTAATGTTTTAAATCGACATCAACATTCACCAAATTAGTTAACAAAACTAAAATACATACAATAATATTCTTTATTTTCATGACATTAATTTTAATTTAAATATTAAATAAGGCTTTATTTTTAAATTAAATAGAAATTAACTTAATAGATGGTTTTTTAAAAGCAATTTTACAGTATAAAATTAATTTTACACATTTAGTTCAATTTTGATGAAAATTTAGTCCAATCATTTCAAAACACGATAAACCAAATATTGCCACCACTTACAAATACTACAAAATCAAATATGAACAGCGAAATAAAAATACATGTTAAGTTAATGAAAAACAAGTTAAAAATTATTTAGTAATCAAATAACAACGTATCCGTCTAAAAAAAAAGAAAAAATAAACAAGGAAATCTATACGATTCCTTGTGCGTTCATAGCGTCAACAACTTTCTTGAATCCTGCAATGTTTGCTCCTGCAACATAGTTTTTGTCCATGTCGTATTCAGCAGCAGCTTCGGAAACGTTTGCAAAGATTGTTTCCATGATGTTTTGAAGTTTGCTGTCAACTTCTTCAAAGGACCAGGATAATCTTTCTGAGTTTTGTGACATTTCAAGAGCGGAAGTAGCTACTCCACCAGCGTTGGATGCTTTACCAGGTGCGAACAATACGCCATTTTCCTGTAAGTATTCGGTAGCTTCAATGGTGGTTGGCATGTTTGCTCCTTCAGCAACAGCAATAATGCCGTTTTCCACTAATGCTTTTGCATCTTCTAATTGCAATTCGTTTTGGGTAGCGCATGGAAGAGCGATGTCAGCTTTAACAGTCCATACACCTTTGCCTTCGTGGTATTCGGCGGATGGTCTTGCTTCTGCGTAAGCGGTTAATCTTTCTCTTCTTACTTCTTTAATTTCTTTTAATAATTCAACGTCAATTCCTTCAGGGTCGTAAATCCAACCTGTTGAATCGGAACAGGTTACAGGTTTACCGCCTAATTGTTGAGCTTTTTCGATTGCGTAAATAGCTACGTTACCTGCACCTGATACGAGGATGGTTTTTCCTGCGATATCAATGTCGTTTGCTTTTAACATAGCGTTTGTGAAGTATAATAATCCGTATCCGGTAGCTTCAGTTCTTGCTAAAGATCCACCGAAGGATAATCCTTTACCAGTTAATACTCCTTCATATAATCCTCTGATTCTTTTGTATTGACCGAATAAGAATCCGATTTCACGACCACCTACTCCAATATCTCCAGCAGGAACATCAGTATCAGCACCAATGTATTTGCATAACTCGGTCATGAAAGATTGACAGAAAGCCATGATTTCTCTGTCGGATTTTCCTTTAGGATCAAAGTCTGATCCACCTTTTCCTCCCCCGATTGGAAGTCCGGTCAAGGAGTTTTTGAAAATTTGTTCGAAACCTAAGAATTTAATAATACCGACGTTTACGGAAGGGTGGAAACGTAATCCTCCTTTGTAAGGTCCGATTGCACTGTTGAACTGTACTCTGTATCCAGTGTTTACTTGTACTTGTCCGTTGTCGTCTACCCAAGGAACACGGAATTTGAATTGTCTTTCTGGATTGGTTAATCTTTCAAGAAGTGCATTTTTTCTGTATTCTTCTTCGTTTTCTTCGATTACAACCCTTAAGGATTCCAATACTTCGCGTACAGCTTGGTGGAATTCCGGTTCTGAAGGGTTTTGTTCAATTATGGTTTCAATTACTTCATCTACGTATGAGAAAAATATTCCTCCAAATATAAATTTAGATTTATTTCAAATATCATTAAATTTTCAAAGTCATATTTAACAATATAGTTAATTATTTGGTGCTTCTCATATTTAAATATTTTTCAATATTTAATGGATTTATAGAATATTATTCAAAAAAATTAAAAATAATCTTAAACATAATACAATAAAATTAGAAAAATATGTTTATTTAAATAATTCTTTTTGAAGAATAATTTAAAATGTATAATGAAAATAATCAAATAATGTACAAAGTCGGAAAATGGTTGCCAACCAATAAATTCCGAGTCGGCAAAAACATTGCCGTTTAATATTTACATCACCACACAGCGAAATTCCGAACAAAAATGACCATCACAAATAAAAAATTAAACAAAATTATATGGAAATTAAAAAAGCATAATTCTTTATATACCATAATTGACAAAGTAATCTACAATAAACAGTGAAATTTAAATTTTGATATACAAAATAACAAAAAGTGGTGAAAAAAATGGCTGAAAGAAAAATAAAAAGAAGACACTATGATGCCTTGAAAGAAAGCTATTTGACAAAAAACAGGACAATGTATTCATTGTATGTTGAGCTAAACGATGAAACAGAAGTAACAAAACACCAGTTTTTCCAGTTAATAAATCAAATCCGCCAAGAGGAAGGATTACAGCATTACTATAAATAAAAAAAAGAATTTGGATAAGTATCCAAATTTAATATTCTACGTGATATCTTAAAATTGCAGCGATTCCACCGAAAGCTCTGAAAAGCTGCATACCTTCATCGGTTTCTGTGGAAATGAACTCAACGTTTGTGCTCATTTCTTCAGCTTTTTCTACAAAATAATCAGCCAAATCAGCAGATTCCTCTTCTTTTAAAATCTCATTACAATTAGGACATCTTTCTTCAAGATTGTCTGCTTCAGACTGGGTTTTGACTGTGATTTCCTTGTCGGTTCCGCAGTTCGGACATACGAACCTTTTGCGCATTGCAGTCAGGTCCTCGGATAAAAGCAAGGTGTCTACAGCTCCGATGATAAGGTTGTTTCTGACCTCATCTTCCCCGTAGGAAGCAAGACCCATGTCATCCCTAAGCTCGGTTAGGAACTTTTGAATGAGTTCCTTTTCATGGATTACGTCAAGATCGCTCAATACGCCAGCTGACTTTTCAATGACCTCACGGATACCGAAGTCACCGGTATATGAAGTATCCTCAATAGTCAATATCTTTTGCTTGAGCTCGTAGTTGAGGTAATCTCCTTCTGCAAAATCGTTTTTGGTAAAACCTGGACCGCCTAAAATTATTCCTTTAAGGTCATCCTTGAGAGGTATGAAATCATCATTCATGTGATCTCCGATACGTTTTAAGAACTCGTGTGCAGCCTGTTCGATTACACGGTCAAACCTTCTTTGGGATTGTCCTCCAGCCTTATGCTTTCCAGGAACACCACTGGTAATATGTGTAAGGATGGTAATTTTCTTACCTTTCATAGATGCGATAGTAGCTTCCCTTCTGTCGATTACAGCCACACCGTAGGTATCCCTTTCCTCAATCATGTATTCGAGAGGTTCCAGGAAGAACTCGTTGTTACACTTGTACCAGTATGTGGTAACAGGTTCAGGAGGTTCAAGAACGTAGGTTTCCATCTTTTCTGTACCCGGACCGCCTTTAGGAATCATTCCAACAAACAGAACGAGACCGTGTTCAGGAGGCTGTTTGTAAAGACGGATCCTTTGAAGGATTACTTCGATAGCAGACTGTACATTTTTCCTTGTTTGTTTACTTTTAATGTTCGCAGACTGACCAAGCTCATCCCTCATGTGTTTACCTACATCACTCAGTTGCTTGTCAGGTGGAATATAAACGGAAACAAGCTCAGTACCTCTACCTTTCTTTTGCGCTAATTCTTTTAAAACTTTTTTAAATTCATACAATTCTTTTGATGATACTTCAGCCATGTTATCCCTATAAAAATTAAATTAATATAATAGTAATAAATATCTTTTTAATACTATAAATAAGTAATGAAAAAATAGCTTTTATGATAGAATTTCGTCACCGAATTTATTAAATAATTCTATATCCTCATCGCCGATGGTATCTATTTCACACAAATCCATGCCGCAGATTTCAATGATTTCACGGCCAAGGTGAACATAGGTGTCGGGATAGTCATTATATCCGAACAGATGCCATACCACGTCACCTTCAAACACCATTTCAAGATACCAGTCGTAACCCTCCAAATCATCAGGATCACGTGCGGAGGATTTTCTGTGATACTGTGTGAAAATCCACCTGTAGACATGATACTTTTCAAGCAGGTTCAAAATAAGCTCCTCATCGGACGGCACCAACTCTTTCTCGACATACCCTTCAACGGATTTGTCCTCAAAGTTGACAATCAGTCTCGGATGGGGCAGGTCATACGGATATGTCCTGTAGTGGCCGAACTCGATTGTGCGGATTTTAAGCTTCCCGTCGCCTGAAAAAACACCCTCTTTTGTGATGTCATGATATAGCGGAGTTGCAAACTGCCTCTGGTAGTTCAGGTGAAGCACGTCAAATCCGACAAGGTCTTTAAGCATCCTGCCGAATTTCTCCCATTTTTCGGGGAAATTGTTTTTAAAGGAATACTCGAAATAACCTTCGGTCGAATATATGATGACCACGCATGAATAAATCACCTCAAGCTTTTCGAAAAGAAGAAATTCCTCGCTTTCAAAGCCGTCAAACAGCTTAAGCTCACCGAAGTCATGGAGAAACCTGTCTGCAGACTCAAAGTCAAATGTGCGAATCTCGCTGGTCATTCTGCTTCTGAGGTCAACCAGAATGTCAATCCATGAGTCGTCACACAGAGGACTTTCGGAAAGGAACTTGTCCCCGCTTCCCCGCTCGGATATCTTATAGTATCCTGTATTGGAGAGAAAGTCAATCGTGAAGCATTCGTAATGGCGGTTCAATCTTTTGAAATTGAAGCGCTGGGTGATTTCAATTTTTTCAATCATTACTAATATAATATATATTGCGTTTCTAATAAAATTAATCAAAAAACTTTTATAAAGTTAATGCTATTAATATTATGTAAGTGATATTATGGTTTTGAGAAGATGCCCACAGTGCGGAACAACAAGCGATGACATTTACGGATTTTGCATAAAATGCGGATATGAATTTCCAAAAATAGAGCACAATCCAGGCACATGCCCGTTGTGCGGATTCGAAAATCCGGATGAAGCTGACTTCTGCGTTAAATGCGGAACACCACTTCTTTTTAAAAACCAAGGTGAAAACAAGGAGTTCATAAGCCCTATCGTCATCAAAAGGACAGCCGCCGAACAGCCTGTAACACCTCAAAGGTCAGGATTCACAACCCTGATGATATTTTTAGGCTATCTCTTCTCAATTCTGGGCAGTCTTTTGGGACTCATCATTGCAATATATCTCGTAACCAGAAAAGACAGATCAGTGAAAAGACACGGTTACATCCAGCTTGCAATATTCGGATTCTACATTCTCGTAATAGCAATCCTTTACCTGACAGGAAACATCCCTACAGACCTCATAAGCAATTACCAGCAGTTACTCTCTGGAAACTTTACTTCCGCCAGACTTTAGATAGAGGACAACTGCATCCTCACCGCTTTCATAGTAGTTCGGAACCACGCGGTCCTCAATGAAATGGAAGCGTTTGTAAAATTCCAAGGCACCCCTGTTGGATGCCCTGACTTCAAGGTAAATTGTATCTGTGATTAAAAATAGCACTCCTATGGCCTTTGCCAGGAGGTTTGTTCCATACCCTTTTCTTCTGTAGTTCTTATCGACTGCAAGGGAAATGATATGGCCCTGATTTTCATACTTGAGCCAGAACATGACATAACCCACCACGTAGTCATCTTCCTCAGCCACCAGAAAACCTATTCCCATCTCATAAAGCTGCTGAAATATCTGAATGCCATATGACTGGTCAAATGACATGCTTTCTATCTCATAAACTCTTTTTAAATCAGTGGGACGGAACTTTCTTACAGTCATACAACAAATATTATTAAATGCAACATATTTAATATTATCTAAAATACAAAAATTTAATAAAAGAAAACATGATGAAAAGCATTTTGAAAGATAATAACAGATTTAAAGCATTATAAGAACCGTGAACATATGCCGGGAATTGGCCCCTAGGATTTCACTGAAGGGAAAAAATATCATTATTGCAATAAATACTTCAAAATAAAATGAATAATTATACAAGTATTTAATAAGTTTCCTAAACAAATAGTATATCAGAGGAAAAAACATGTGGCAAGATTTTGGAGATTACATACTAAGTGAAGCGAAAGGCAAGGAAATGAAAATTGCAGAAATCGCAGTGGGCAAATACGACAAGATTGCAAACAGACTGGAAAAAGAGCAAAACATCACCTTAATAAAGACAGACATCATACCAAAAGACTCCACTGTCATCATGGACGACATCACAAATCCCAATCTTGAGCTGTATGAAGGCACAGACCTCATCTATTCAATCAGACCCCCAAGTGAACTTCAGCCCTATATTGTAGACCTTGCGCTGAGGATAGGTTCACAGCTGATTATAAAACCACTGACAAACGAAGATTTAAATACCGGAAAGGTAAAAATGAAATTAAAAAATTACGGAAGAGCGAGTTTTTACACATTAAGGTGATGGAATGAGTGACATATTAACCCAATACAACACATCAAAAGAAGGACTGAAATCCTGTGAAATCCAAAAAAGACAAAAGGAATACGGACTGAACGAGCTGGATGAAAAAAAGCCAACACCACTGATTGTACTTTTCTTTTCACAATTTGTAGACATTCTCATAGCGCTTTTAATCATTGCCGCCATCGCATCATTTGCAATCGGAGATGTCATTGACGCAGGAGTCATAATGCTTGCGGTGATGCTTAATGTAATCATGGGATTCATTCAGGAATACAGATCCATGCGTGCAGTCGAAAGCCTTAAGGGACTTATCACAAAAATAGCAGTCGTCAAAAGGGACAACAAAATTTCAGAAATTGACGCAAAGGAACTCACCGTCGGAGATATCGTGATGCTTGAGGAAGGCCTTAAGGTGCCTGCAGACCTGCAGCTGATTGAAGCCAAAAACCTCAGCTGTGATGAGTCAAATCTTACAGGAGAGTCCGAAGCCGTTAAAAAGCAAAGCGACGACACATTATACATGGATTCAAACATCATTTCAGGAAATGGAATAGGAGTCGTCAAGGCAATCGGAATGAAAACGGAAATCGGAAAGATTGCAGACATCGTCCAGGAAGAGGATGAGGAAACACCCCTTGCAAAGCGTGTGGGAAGACTTGGAAAAATCCTGTCTGCAATAGCCATCGTGGTTTGTATTGCAATTTTCATACTGGAAATGGCTCAGGGAATACCTATTGTCGAGACATTCATGACTGCAGTTTCACTTGCGGTTGCGGCAATCCCTGAAGGGCTTCCTGCAGTTCTTACATTAACACTTGCTCTCGGAATGAACGAAATGGCAAGATCCAATGCAATCGTCAAAAGGCTGCTGTCAGTGGAGACATTAGGTTCATGTACCGTAATCTGTTCAGACAAGACAGGAACATTGACCGAAAACAGGATGACCGTAGTGGAGAGCTATTACACAAACAAGGACAAAACACACCTAATAGGTAAATTGTGTAACAATGCAGTGATAAATGGTGATGAAACAATCGGAGACCAGACCGATGCTGCCATCCTCAAATATTGCAAAGACCATGAATGCGACCTTGAAAGGGTTGACGAAATCCCCCTTGACAGCGATCGTAAAATGATGACCACTATACATACACTGAACGGTGAAAACAATATTGTCTTGTCAAAAGGCGCTCCAGAAATAATTCTAGACAAATGCAAATGCATAGATAATGACGGAAGTGTTGAAATCCTTAATGCTGAAATGAAGGAAATGCTACTTGAGAAAGTTGGGGAAATGAGTGGCCGTGCATTGAGGGTAATCGGGTTTGCATACAAGAGTGATGACGGCGCCGAACCTGAGGAAAACCTTACATTCACAGGCCTTCTGGGACTTATAGACCCTCCTAAAAAGGATGCCAAAAAGTCAGTGCACGAATGTATCAATGCGGGAATAACCGTAGTGATGATTACAGGAGACCACGAAAAGACCGCATCCGCAATTGCAAAGAACCTCGGAATCCTGACCGACGGAAGAATAGTCACAGGTAAAGAGCTTGAAGAGATGAGCGACGAGGAATACCTGGAAGCGGCAAAAGACATTCAGGTTTATGCAAGGGTGAAACCTGTTCAAAAAATGAGAATTGTTGAAACACTCAAAAATCTTGGAAACATTGTTGCGATGACCGGAGACGGAGTCAACGATGCGCCTGCACTCAAAAAGGCATCAATCGGTGTTGCAATGGGTAACGGTACAGACGTTGCCAAAGAGGCATCAGACATGATTCTTCAAAACAACGACTTCAAGACAATCGTAAAGGCAATTGAAGGCGGAAGAAAAATCTACGACAACATCAAGAGATTCGTCAAGTATCAGGTATCCACAAATGTAGGGGCGATACTTACAATCATCGGAACATCACTCCTGAACCTGCCTCTGCCTTTCAACCCTGCACAGCTCCTGTGGCTGAACATCGTTATGGACGGACCTCCTGCACAGATGCTTGGTATTGAAGGGCCTGAAAGGGACCTCATGAACAGGCCTCCTGAAGTCGGAGACATCCTGACCAGAAACATTCTCATACAGATACTGTTTTTAGGAATTGTAATGGCAATAGGCACAATAGGAGTATTCAGCTGGGAACTGTCAAAGGGATCATCCACAACCAAGGCAATGACAGTCGCATTTACACTGTTCGTGGTTTACCAACTGCTCAATGCATTCAACGGAAGGGCAAACTCTGAAAAATCAAGCAAATTCCTATATCTTGGAATCATAATATCATTCCTGCTTCAGCTACTGATATTATACATTCCGCAGCTCCAGATAATATTCAGAACAACAGCAATAGGAATAATCGACTGGATTGTCATAGTTATTGTGGCATCAACAATACTGATAGCCCAAAAGATCATGAACGGGGTGATGAAATGAAGATATTCCTGCTTGGAGGCACAAAGGATTCGACAAACATCATAGCACACCTTAAGGAAAACTATGATGTCTTTATCCTGACAACCACAACAACAGAATACGGGGCAAGGCTTGCCCAGGAAGCGGGCAGTGACGACACCATAGCCCGTCCCCTTTTAAAGGGCGAAATCATTGAAATCATCCAAGGGGAAAACTTTGACATCCTCATCGATGCAACACACCCCTTTGCGGCTCACATCACACAGACATCATCAAGCATAGCAAGGGAGCTTGAACTTCCATACATACGCTTTGAAAGACCTATCACCAACCTTGAAAACATAGATACATCACATATCCATTATGCAGAATCATTTGAAGATGCAGGAAAGATGATAGCTGATGAATTTCCTCAAGGAAACGTGCTGCATTTTGCAGGAGCAAACACCATGGCTGACATCGTGAAATACGTTTCACCCGAAAGGTTCTATCCGAGAATCCTTAAGGTTGAAAGCTCACTTAAGAAATGCACGGAGCTTGACATCCCATCCGACCACATCATACCGATGACAGGTGCAGCCACATTGAAAGAAAACATTGATTTAATTGAAAAGTACTGCGCAAGTGTCATGATAACAAAGGAAAGCGGCGAAATAGGCGGAGTCGTTGAAAAAATAGAGGCTGCAAACAAAACAGATATAGCTGTAATAATGATAAAGCGCCCAGAAATAGAAATGTTAAATAAAGACGACATCGTTAATGATTTGACAGAATTAGATAAAAAAATAAAAAGTTTTTAAAAAATAGTTATAAAAATAAACGCCGAGACTGGGATTTGAACCCAGGCGAGGATGACCTCACAGGATTTCAAGTCCTGCGCCTTACCAGACTAGACTATCTCGGCATATGATGAAAAGGAATATTTAGAAAGAATCTAAATATTTAACCTTTAAGTTCAATTTCAATACTTACATTATCAGGAACATTGACTTTCATTACTTGTCTCATTGCACGTTCATCAGCTCCAATACCGATTAAACGTTTGTGGATTCTGAGTTCCCATTTTTCCCAAGAAGCTTTACCTTCTCCATCTGGAGATTTTCTAGTTGGGACTACTAATTTTTTAGTAGGTAATGGAATCGGACCAGACAAGTCAACACCAGTTCTTTCAGCAATTTTTTTAAGTTGATCACATACGTATGCTAATTTTTCTGGGTCTGTTCCAGTAAGTTTAATTCTTGCTTGATTCATTTAAGTTCCTCCGAAAAACAAAAAGAAAAGAAAGTAAAAATTACTTTCTAATTATTGTTTAAAAACCTATTGCTCGGTAATTTTAAGACATAAACCTGCAGCAACAGTTTGACCCATGTCCCTAATAGCGAATCTACCCATAGGTGGAATGTTTTTAGCTTCTTCTAATACCATAGGTTTGGTAGGTCTGATTTCTACGATAGCTGCATCACCAGTTTTGATGAAATCAGGGTTTTTAGCTTCAGGTTGACCAGTAGCTGGGTCGAGTTTTGCGGTTAATTCAATAAAAGTACATGCAGTTTGGGAAGTGTGGCAGTGGAATACAGGAGTGTATCCAACGGTAATTACACCAGGGTGTTGTAATACAACAACTTGTGCGGTGAATTGTTTAGCTACGGTTGGAGCGTCACTAGTGTGTCCTGCTACGTCTCCTCTTCTGATATCGTTTTTACCTACACCTCTTACGTTGAATCCGATGTTGTCACCAGGTTCAGCGACTTCAAATTGTTCGTGGTGCATTTCGATGGATTTAACTTCACCGGAAGCTCCGTTAACAGTTGAAGATGGTAAGAAAATAACGTTGTCTCCTTTTTTCATGATACCGGTTTCAACTCTTCCTACAGGTACAGTACCTACACCAGTAATGGAGTAAACGTCTTGAATAGGAACTCTTAAAGGTAAGTCGGTTGGTTTTTCAGGAGCGGTTAAAGCATCTAAAGCTTCGATTAATGATGGTCCTTTGTACCAAGGAGTGTTGGAGGAAGCTTCTACAATGTTGTCTCCTTCAAATGCAGATAATGGGATGAAAGTTACAGTTGCAGGGTCTCTTCCGATGGATTTGAGTAATACAGATACGTCTTCTTTTACTTCATTGAATCTGTCTTCACTGTAGTTTTCCATATCCATTTTGTTAATACCGATAATAATTTGTTTAATACCTAAAGTCATGGATAAGAACATGTGTTCTTTGGTTTGAGGCATTACACCGTCGTTAGCTGCTACTACTAATACAGCTGCGTCTGCTTGGGATGCACCAGTGATCATGTTTTTAACGAAGTCTCTGTGTCCTGGGCAGTCTACTACAGTGTAGTCGTATTTTTTAGTGGAGAATTTTTGGTGAGCTAAGTCAATGGTTACTCCTCTTTCTTGTTCTTCTTTGGTAGTATCCATAATAAATCTGAATTTGTCTTCTCCAGAAGCTAATTGTTGTTCATTGATAGTACCAGCTTTTACTAATAAGTTTCCAACTAAAGTGGATTTTCCGTGGTCAACGTGTCCGATAAATGCTAAGTTAAGATGTTCTTTTTCTTTTGCCATTATAATAACCTCTTTTGTAATTATTAACAAACATATCTATAAGCTTAAATGTTAGCTTAATAAAGTATTTTATATTTCAACATATAAAAAGATATGTTTTTTTAGTGAATTTTTATTGAAAATATAAAAAAATATAAAAATTAAAAAATTTTAATTTTATAAATCTCCTAAGTAGTGGCTTGCAGGGAATGGTTCTGCGGATAAGCCTTTTCTTTGTCTGATTTCCCTAACGATTTGGTTTTGCATTTCACGTGGGAGTGGTTCGAATCCTGCGATTTCAGTAGACCATAAACATCTACCTTCAGCTGCGGATCTGATGTCACCAGCGAAACCAAACATTTCAGCTACAGGTACTTTGGATTCAATTCTAGCCATATCTCCGGTATCTTGACCCATATTTACGATTTGACCTCTTCTGTTTTGAATCTCACGAGTACATGCACCCATGTAATCGTTTGGAGTGTCGATAACTACTTTTTGCATAGGTTCGAGTAATGAAGGTTCTGCAAGCATCATGGAACCTAAGATTGCGTTTCTGATAGCAGGCAATACTTGAGCAGGTCCTCTGTGAACTGCGTCTTCGTGAAGTTTTGCATCGTGGAGTTTGAATTTTAATCCCATGGAAATTTCGTTTCCTAAAGGACCGTTTTCTAAAGCGGATTCAAATCCTTCAAGTAAAAGTTCTTTTACTTCATCCAAGTATTGGATACCACGAGTCATGTTGAGGAAGATGCTTCTGTTGTGAACAGCCCATACTCTTCTAGCTTCTTCTTTGTCTAAGCCAGCTTCCATGAAGTCGTTAGCGGATTCTTTACCTTTAACTCTACCTTCTTTGATGTCCCCTTCTTGAATAGCTTCGTATAAGCTTGGTTCAATAGGTTCAACAGTAATGTAGAATCTGTTGTGTTTGTTAGGGGATTTACCTTCAACTTGTGGAGAGAGTTTCCTTACGGTTTCTCTGTATACAACAATAGGTTCGGAAGTAGTGATGTCTACACCTTTGTCTTTAATTCTGTAACCGATAACTTCTAAGTGAAGTTCTCCCATACCGGATACTAAGTGTTCACCGGTTTCTTCGTTAATATCGATTTTAACGGTTGGGTCTTCTTTACCAGTTTGTCTTAATACTTCAATTAATTTTGGTAAGTCTTTGGTATTTTTAGCTTCTACAGCTACAGTAACTACAGGTTCGGAAATGTGTTCTAATCCTTCGAACTCTTTGATTTTGTCTTCAGGAGAACATAAGGTTTCACCAGCGATAGCACCTTTTGCACCAGCAACATATACAATGTTACCTGCAGGTACTTTATCAGTGTTAACTCTTTCAGGTCCGAAGTATACACCTACTTGTTGGACTCTGGATTTACCGTGGGAACCTACGAGATATACTTCTGTACCTTTTTCAATGGATCCTCCGTAAACCCTACCTGTTGCGATTTCACCAGCGTGTTTGTCTACAGACACGTTGGTAACCATTACAGCTAAAGGTCCGTCAGGGGAGGTAGTTATCATACATTGACCAGCAGGAGATTCGATGTCTCCGTCCCAGATGTTAGGTACTCTGTAAACTTGAGCTTCTTTAGGGGAAGGTAAGTGTTCAACTACCATACCTAATAATACATCAGATAAAGGTACTTTTTGAGCTAACTCTTTTTCTTTACCTTCGTTACAGAAATCAATGATGTCTTTGAAGTTGATTCCAGTTTCTTGCATGGTTGGGACATTGATAGCCCAGTTGTGGTATGCTGAACCGAAAGCCACACTACCGTCAGTGAAGTCTAATTTCCATTCTTCTTTTTTCTCTTCAGGAGCCATGTTTTTGATTAACTTGTTAGCTTCCATGAAGATTTTCAAGAATCTGTTTTGTAATTCTTCAGGTTCTAATTTTAACTCGTTGATTAATCTGTCAACTTTGTTAATAAATAAAACTGGTTTTACGTTTTCTTTCAAAGCTTGTCTGAATACAGTTTCAGTTTGAGGCATGATTCCTTCTACAGCACAAACTACTACTACTGCACCGTCTACAGCTCTCATAGCACGAGTTACGTCCCCACCGAAGTCAACGTGACCTGGAGTATCGATTAAGTTGATTAAGTATTCTTGATCTTTGTAATCGTGTACCATGGATACGTTAGCTGCATCGATAGTAATACCACGTGCTTGTTCTTGTTCGTCGAAATCCAAGAATCTTTGATCACCAGCAAGTTCTTCGGAAATCATTCCTGCACCTGCTAAAAGGTTATCAGATAAAGTGGTTTTACCGTGATCGATGTGAGCACAGATACCAATGTTTCTGATTTGATCAGGTTCATACATCAATTCTTTGATTTTTGCAATCATTTTGTCTCTTCTACTCAAAATAACCACCTAAAATATAAACATTATATGATTAGTGTGCTGCTTTAGCAACTCTTTCTTTCTCTTCAGCTTTTTGTAAAGCGAAACTTCTTGAATCTTCTTCAGAAGCAAGAATTAATTCATCAGCTAAACATTCTGCAACAGATTTTCTGTTTTTGAATGAAGATTGTAAAGTACCTCTGGTTAAGAATCCTAATGAAAGGTCAACTCTTCTTTGTGGAGAAATGTCAACTGCAACTTGGTAACCGATACCACCGTATTTGATACGGGTAGTTTCTTCACGAGGTGCAGTGTTTTCAACAGCAGTGACTAAAACTTGAACAGGGTTCTTTTTAGTTCTTTTGTTGATGATTTCTAAAGCTTCTTTAACAATATTGTAAGCTTTGTTTTTCTTACCGGAGTTGAGATGGGTTCTCATGATTTTGTTCATTAATCTTTCAACAATTGATACTTTAGATTTTGCGAATTGTCTTTTTACGTGTCTACCAGAAGTATGTGGAACTAAAGTTTCATCTAAGCAGATATATTTTACTAAACCTAAGTCCTCAACTTTTACTTCATCGAGATCCCATTTATCAAATAATTTACTCATAAACATAACCACCTTATCTTACAGGTTTTTCTATTTTTCCACTTACCATTTCTGATAAAGCTACATTGTTAACTTTGGAAACTTTCCAACGGACTCCAGGAATATCACCCATGGATCTTCCGGATGGTCCACCGATTCCTTCAATCATTACTTCATCGTGTTCATCGATAAATCCGATAGATCCGTCACCTGGTGCGAAAGCAGTTAATTGTTTACCGTTTTTAATTAATTGAACACGTACACATTTACGGATAGCAGAGTTTGGTTGTTTTGCTTCTATCCCTACTTTTTCGATTACAATTCCTCTAGCTTGAGGAGCTCCTTCGAGAGGGTCCGCTTTAACGTCTAATCTTAAAGCTCTTCTTTTGTAATCTACATCTTTCCACTTAAAATTTTGTCTATTTTTTTTAAGTTTTTTTGCAGCAAAAAGTCCTGGCATAATTTATTCCTCTAATCTTTTTGTTAAAAATATATCTAAGAATCCACCGCTGCGATTTATACTATTGACAATAGTACAATCTAAATTCTGAGATACAATCAGTAATAATAATTAATTAGATAAAATGCTTTTATCTAAATGAAGATATCTTGAAATAAAATTCAAAACATGACAAAAAGCACACATAGTCAAGTTATCAAAAAAGTACAGATATCTTATGATAATCTATATATTTCCACCTTTATAAAGGTATTCATTTTTACATATAAAATAAATAAAAAAAGTTTTTTTTAAAAAAACAAATGAAAAAAATAAATTGATAAAATAGCTAATTAAAGCTATTTTAAAATAATATTGTCAATATTATGTTGTCTATTTGCTAACAATTTAGCTCTTTCAATATTGATTCCATTCTTACCGATAGCAATACGTTTGTTGGTATTGTCTGCTGTGACAGTAGCTATTTTTTCGCCTGACTGTTTTTGACTTACTTTAACAGTTTGCAATTTTGCAGGGGATAAAACATTTTTAATAAACTGTATCGGATCATCATCGAGTTCGATAATCTCGACACCTTTATCTACTGCTCTTTGAACTTTAGATACGGAACTTCCTTTTTTACCGATAGCAAGTCCCATGTCACCATTCTTAACAACGAAAGTAACTTTTCCATGTTCATCATCGATAATGCAATCCTTAACCATTGCTCCAGTCATATTTTCGAAAAGAGCTATGTATCTAATTTCATTTGCACTAAATTTAATAGACACTTAAATCTACCTCAAATCGTCTAATATAGTAGAATCTCCTGGATCGTTTACGATTAATGTAGCAACAGTAAAAGGTTTACCACAAACAGAACCCAAATCTACACTAGTTCCATCATATACTAAGGATGGAATTTCGGAAAGATTTGCATAATATTCAACATCTTCAAGAATTTCTTTAGGAGCGTTAGCAGCAACAACGACAAGTTGTCCTTTTCCTAATTTTAAAGATTGAATTGATTTTTCAGAGCCTAAAGTTACATCTCCTGTATCTACAGCTACTCTGATTCCTCTATCTACGTCCATCATCTAGCCTCCTATTCATTTTTATAATCCATTTTGACACCGACAGAACCGGTACCAAGAGGTATTGGTTGTCCAATAATAATATTTTCGATGATACCTGTTAAATCATCCACTTCACCGCGAATACTTGCGTTAAGTAAATGTTTACCAGTTTCTTCAAAAGCTGCACGAGCTAATACACTTGATTTTTCACCACTAATACCATGTCTTCCAATGGATTTTACAACACCTTCTGAAGTCATGATATCAGCAACTAACATAATGTGTCTTACATCAACACTAAGACCTTGTTCGGAAAGAGTATTTTGAGCTTCGTTAATAATAGATTGACGAGCTGCTTCAATACCCAGAACTTCACCGATTTCGTGAATGTTGTTGGTGGTTGTTCTTACATGGTCAATACCGTCCATGTCAAGAATTTCCTTAAGGTTGGATCCTTCTGTGTGAATAATCCATTCCCTATCATCCTTACGGATAATAACTTTACCGATACCTTTTATACCACTGATTTGCAAGTCACGAACTTTATCTGCTAAAAGACGAAGTTCACGGATTTCGAACTTTGAATCAGATTTGTCTGATTTTGAAGACGGAATAATGATGTTGTCATTATTGATTGTAGCTTTCTTGAAAGTCTTTTCAATGATAGCGTTGATGTCTTCACGGTCAAGTCTTTTCTCTTCAATTTTCTTATTATCCAAAACTGCTTCCACTTCCATGGTACCATAGTTAAGGTTGAAGTCAGAAAGAATATCGTTGATTGTACTTTTACCGATTTTATTTGCTAGAGTCCTAACAAACTCTTCATCGTTACGTCTTTCTTCATCAAAGTAAATATCCATGGTTGGAGTAGCAATCTCTTTTCTTGCGTCAACAATCTCGATAAGTCTTGGAAGACCTAATGTTACGTTTAACTCAGTTACCCCTGCATAGTGAAAAGTACGCATAGTCATCTGAGTACCAGGTTCACCAACAGATTGTGCAGCTACTGTTCCAACAGCCTCGCCAGCTTCAACGTGAGCTCGGTCATAGGCAGCCTTAAGTCTGCGTGTAAGTTCGCATAATTCATCGTCGGTTAAGTCCCTGTTAACATATGCCTTAGCCAAATCTTCGATATAACTATCTGGAAAAGCTATACCAAGATTTTCTTCCTCATTAAGTTGAGCGATTACATCATTTACTTTATTTATAATCTCTTCCATAGTTACACCTACTTACCTTCCATTTCCATTTCAAGTTTAATCTCGTCAATGAGTTTGTTTAAATCTGCAGGTTTACCGAAGTCGGATTTTGCAGGATCCACACCATCTTCACCGAACATGGTTTGGATAACGTTTCCTTGGTTATCGGTAACAAGTCCTGAAGGTTTAACTTGCAAGTCTTGAAGTGCGTTTACAAGCCTTCTTTGCATGTAACCGGATTGTGCGGTACGAATCGCAGTATCTACAAGACCTTCTCTACCACCCATTGCGTGGAAGAAGAACTCGATTGGGTCAAGACCTGATTTGTAACTTGAGTGTACAAATCCTTTCGCTTTAGCCCCTAACTCACCTTTCTTGAAGTGAGGTAATGTTCTGTTGAGGTATCCTCTTTCGATACGTCCACCCCTAACCGCTTGTTGTCCTACACAAGCAGTAATCTGAGTAAGGTTCAACATGGATGCCCTAGCACCGGTACGAGCCATTACTACAGAGTGGTTTTCAACAGCCATCACATGTTCATATGAGTCGTCAGGGGATTGTTTACCCATTGTAAGGTAGTTTTCTGCAATACTACCGGACATGTCCCTAGCTTCCCCGAGAACCTGCATGATTCTCATCTCTAAAGTTTCTTCTAAACTTCTACCAGGTAAAGCTTGGAGATATCCTTCCTCATAAGATTCAACGAGTTTGTCTACTTCAGCCATCTTTTTGTCTAAGTGCTCGTTAATACGGTCTTGAGCTTCTTCAGGAATTTCCTCATCGTTTAAGGATGTGGTGATTCCGGTTTTCATGATTCCACAGATAGCAAGGTCAGTTGATCTGTCTAAGAACTCTTTTGCTCTTCCAGGTCCGTATTCTTTTACGATTTTATCCAAGATTTTTCCTGAGAATGAACCGTATGCTGATTCATCAATTACACCTTGCTCGAGGATACCGTTTTTGATAACAACGGTAGCGTCTTCAGCAGGATATACTACAGGACATTTGGAAATTTCTGCACTGTAAGATAAGTTCAAGTCATTAGGTAATAATAATGAGAATAACTCTTTACCAGTCCATTTATCTCCTTTGTCTTTGAAGATATATGACTCTTCACCGAAATCAGGGTCATGTTTTAAGATCCATTGACCTGATTTGAATGGTGGAATTGCCAAGTGGGATTTACGGATAATCTGTAAAGCTTCCTCTTCGGTGAATTCCACGCCGTCACGAGTTAACAGGTATGCTCCTGAAATGTGGTCGTGAATAGCACCGATAATTGGTCCACCAAACCTAGGAGATAAGATGTGTTCCTGAACACGCATTAAAGACTTAGCTTCAGCACGTGATTCATCAGTTTGGAAAACGTGCATGTTCATTTCGTCTCCATCGAAGTCTGCATTGTATGGAGGACATACACATAAGTTTAATCTGAAAGTTTTGTAAGGCAATACTCTTACTTCGTGAGCCATCATACTCATTCTGTGAAGGGAAGGCTGCCTGTTAAAGAGAACCATATCCCCGTCTTTCAAGTGTCTTTCGACAATATAACCAGGTTCAATATTTTCTAAGATGAACTCCTTGGTTTCTTCAGTGACTCTTCTTTTGGTATTACCGTTAATTACATAGTTAGCACCTGGGTGAACATCAGGACCGTTTTCAATGTATCCTTTGATTTCATCAATGTTCCAGTCGTTTACGTGAACAGGTACGGTAACTTCTTTTGCAATCATTTCAGGCACACCGACCTCGTTGATACTGATGTTAGGGTCAGGTGAAATAACTGTACGAGCAGAGAAGTTTACACGTTTACCGGAAAGGTTGGATCTGAAACGTCCTTCTTTACCTTTTAACCTTTGGGTTAAGGTTTTGAGTGGTCTACCGGACCTGTGTCTTGCAGGCGGAACACCGGATGCTTCGTTATCAAAGTAAGTGGTAACGTGATATTGTAATAACTCCCATAAGTCCTCAACGATTAATTGTGGAGCTCCTGCTTCCATGTTTTCAAGTAAACGCTGATTGATTCTTAAGATATCTACCAATTTGTGAGTTAAATCGTCTTCTGATCTCTCACCGGTATCCAAAGTAATGGAAGGTCTTACTGTTACAGGTGGAACTGGAAGTACTGTAAGCACTAACCATTCAGGTCTTGCAACTTCTGAGTTGACACCTAATACGAATGCATCATCATCAGTGATTCTTTCAAGTCTTTCCCTTACTTCTGAAGGAGTTAATTTGTAATCGCCTTGACGAATGGTAACAGGTTTATCTAAAATGATAGCTTCCTGAGGTGCGCCACAGTGAGGGCAGCAGTGTTTTAAATCCACTTCTTCATCGTCTTCAGGCATGGTTTTGAGTTCCCTTTTAGCTACCTTGTAAACCTCTTTTAAAATGGAATTAATGCTTTCCTTGTTTTCCATTGCCTCGTTTATTTTTATGGTGAAGTATTCAATTTGCTCATCATTTAAGAGAATACGTCCACATTCGTTACAGGTAGAACGTAAGATTTTGTGGATAACATCACCAAAACCAACATGGATAACAGGTCTTGCAAGCTCAATACTACCAAAGTGACCTTGACAATCCCCACCTTTAAATCCACAAGTCCTACAAACTAAACTAGGATCAATAATACCTAAACGAGGGTCCATTAAACCTTTTTCAATAGGAAAACCATCATCCCCATAAGTATCAGGATATTCTACGGTAACAACAGACATCTTACGAATATCCTCAGGAGACATTAAACCAAAGTTAATTTGTTCAATTTTTTTAATATAATGATCTGTCATGAATTGGCTCCTTTAATTGTAATTATGCTTTGTCTCCTAAAACTAATTTAGGGAAAATACATAAACTCTTAAGTTCGTCAAATAATAATTTAAATGCGTATGAAATTTCAACAGGATAAGTTTCTACATCTCCACAGATTGGACAGTACTTTTTGTTTTTGTTTCTGTCATATACAGCCAACATACCACAGTTTTCACATACGATAGCTTCGTATTTGTCGGACTCATCAAGGAGTCTTTCTTTCAAGGTTAATGCTGCACCGTGTGCGATGAGACAGTCTCTTTCCATTTCCCCGAATCTTAAACCACCTTCACGTGCTCTACCTTCGGTAGGTTGACGTGTAAGAACTTGTACAGGTCCTCTGGAACGAGCGTAAACTTTATCAGTAGTCATGTGGTGTAATTTTTGGTAATATGCCACTCCTACAAATATTTCAGCATCGATTCTTTCACCGGTTACACCGCTGTATAAAGATTCACATCCTGCGGATTCAAATCCGTGATCGATTAATTGCTGTTTGATTTCACCTTCAAGGTCTTGGTTGAATGGAGTTGCGTCAACACGTTCACCTTCAAGACAACCTGCCTTACCAGCGACCATTTCCAATACCTGTCCGATAGACATCCTGGACGGAATCGCGTGAGGGTTAACTATCAAATCAGGAACTACACCGAATTCTGTGAAAGGAACATCTTCAGGGGATAATATTAAACCGACAACCCCTTTCTGACCGTGTCTTGATGCGAATTTATCACCAAATTCAGGTTGTCTGGTATCCCTTACTCTGATTTTTGCTAATCTTGAACCTTCAACGGTTTCAGATAAGAGAACTGCATCAACGATACCTTTTTCACCGTGTCTTACTGTTACAGAAGTTTCCCTTCTCCTGTCAGCTACGGTACCGAAGTCCTCTTCCAAGAATCTTGGAGGGGAAGTTTTACCTATTAATACGTCACCGGATTCCACATAGGATTCAGGATTTACAACACCGTCTTCATCGAGGTTTCTGTATGCGTCTTCTGACCTGTAACCTTTGATGTTTTTGTCAGGGACTTCAAATTTGTCCACTTGACCACCGGCATATCTTTTCTCGGAAGTGTCATATGCTCTGAAGAAAGAAGATCTTGCTAATCCCCTTTCAAGGGAACCTTTGTTGATAACCATTGCGTCTTCCATGTTGTATCCTTCATAGGACATTAATGCTACAACAAAGTTTTGACCGGATGGTCTTAAGTCATAATTAGTTGAATCAATAATACGTGTTTTTACGATTGGAGTTTGAGGATGATGTAACAGGTGAGCCCTTGTGTCAGTACGTAATGCATAGTTTGAAACATATAAACCTAAAGCCTGTTTTGTCATACCTGCTTCCATTGTGTTCCTTGGTGAGGAGTTGTGGTCTGAGAACGGAATAATTCCAGCACAGATACCGAGCATTGTAGCAGGGTCGATTTCCAAGTGAGTGTGGTCTTCATTGAGGTCTGCTAAAGTCATAGCAATATATGAGTTTTCCTCTTCTTCAGCATCCAGGTATTCAATGAGTCCGTTGTTGATTAAATCATCCCATTTTAGTTTTCCGTTAGCTACCTTGTTTAAGTGTTCTTCTCTTAAAAGAGGAACTCCTTCTTTAACAATGATTAATGGTCTTCTAGCCCTACCAGGGTCATTGAATATGTAAATCTCATTGTTGTCTTCGTAATAGGTAATGTTCATTTCGTAAGAGATTTCACCGTTTCTTCTTTTCTCCCTCATTTCCTGAGTGAATGAAACCGGATTGTCACATGAACCTAAAAGTTCACCGTTGATATAAATTTTAGTTGATTCAGCATTGTCATGCTTGTGAACATAAGCAGGAGGAGTGTAGATAAAGTCGTATCCTTCTCCTAAAACATCATCATTTTTAGCTGCTTTAGGTTCCTCTTCAGCCACTTCTTCAGTTTCTTCAGAAGCTGCCATGCCTTTCACACCAAATTTTTCAAAGTCTAAATCTGGAAAATCGTTAACTAGTTTTTCAGAACTGTTGCCAATGAATTCATCGACATCTAGCACTTCATCATCTGAATAATTATTTTCCTGATAATAATCTTCTACTGCGGAGAAATAATTATTGAAAATAGCTTCCTTGTCTTCATTTTCTATTTTGACAATCTCTTTTTTAATATCCTTACATACTTTTAGAGAAAAGGATTCTTCAAATCCAAAATATGATACTGCATCGTCTATATTAGCCAAAATTTCACCCCGTCTACTCTAGTTCAACACCCATGCTTTCAATAACGCTCTTAATTTCTTGATCGTCAGAACCTTCAGAAATATTACACAATAAAGCTAAGTTCTTTACCAAACCACAGTTAGGTCCTTCCGGAGTCTCATTCGGACAAATTTTACCGAATTGTGTTGGGTGCAAATCTCTTGCTTCAAAGTGAGGTTGACTTCTTGTCAATGGAGATACAACACGTCTTAAGTGAGAAAGAGTACCCATGTAACTGGTTCTGTCTAACAGCTGACTTACACCTGCTCTTCCACCTACCCAATTACCGGTAGCGATAGCGTGTTTGATGTTTTCAGTTAAAACATCACTACGTACAGCCTGTTTGATAGATAATTCCTTACCACGGGAAAGACTTCTTTCAAGTTGGTAGCTCATATCTCTGGTTAAGTTGGTGAAAGCTACTCTGAATAAATCTTCCATTAAGTCACCAGAAACTCTAAGTCTTTTGTTAGTGTAGTGGTCCTTATCGTGAGGTTCTCTTTTTTGTTCGATAACTTCAAGTAACATTTCAGTCATTTCAGCTAAGTAAATAGCTTTATCACGACATTTTTCTTGTTCAGTACCCATGTGAGGTAATAAATAACGGTTTACCACATCAACAGCACGTTTTAAACGATAATCTTTAGGCATGTTTTTAGCTACTCTGTTACCGATGTATTTAATAGCAGCAATTTGTAAGTATCTTCTCCTTTCTTCGAGAGTCATTCCATCCATTTCGTTTTGGTCTAATTTCAATGCTTCAAGGGAAACTTGAATATCGTCCGCAATCATCATCTGGAAGTTATTATCGTCAGAAATTGCAGTAATGATTTCCTCATCTGTACATAGACCAAGTGCTCTTAACAATATAACTAATGGAATTTCCCCAGGAAGATATGGGAATGAAATTCTTAAAAATACACCATTTTTACGTGGTTTTTTGTATTCCAAAGTGATTCTTGCTCTGAAACCACTTTTGATTGAAGTAACAACAGCCTTAGCATGTCTTTCTTCAACTTCACCCAAACGTTCAAGAATAATTTTGTTCGGTGCGATTTCTTCCATAGTAACAACAGCCCTTTCGGAACCGTTTACAATGAAGTAGCCTCCTAAATCCTGAGGGTCTTCATGCTTTTCAATTAATTCTTCGCGAGTAAGACCGTTAAGATGGCAAATATCTGATTTGAGCATTACCGGCAATTCACCAATATATACTTCTTCTAAAGGATTGTCTTCCCCTTCCTCATTCAATGCCATTTCAAGGTACATGTCTGCAGAATAATTTAAGTTTCTGAGTCTTGCTTCAGTTGGGTCAATTTCACTACGGGATCCATCTGCTTCTTTGTTGGATGGTTTTTCAATACGTACTTTACCAGTTTTTAAAGTGTATTTTCCATCATCTAAAGTAATAGGTTCAGTAATATCAATAATATTTTGAATCCTATTATTTACAAAATCGTTGTATGACTTTATATGGTGATCCACCAAATCATACTTATCAAAAAATGCATCAACTAATTTCCAGTTATTCTCTGTCATGGACATCCTCCAGCATTACGTAACGCAATAAAAATAATAAATAAATAAAAATAACACACACTAGGATAAACCTAATAACTAATTCATTTAATCATTATTCTTAATTTACTCATAACTATCTCCGATTTAAGATAATTCTTCTCAAACTAAGTTCAAATTTATTATAATGAATTTCTAAAAAACAAAAAAATACAGAAATTATACTATATTAAATTTCACTACTCTAAAATTATATTAAAAACTTATATTTACCCTTCCACAATTCTATAGGTAACGAATACTCCAGCGGTTTGGCTTTCACGAGTAATTCTTAAAACATTTCCAGGTTCAGCCCCAATTTCTTCAACAACAGGGTCATCAGCCTTTATTTTAGGAAGATCTTTAAAATTATAATCAACATCACTAAATTCTTCAGAAATTTCTTCTTCAGTCATGATTTCATGCTTTGGAACGAGCATATGTTCTTGAATATCAATTTTCAAATTTTTTCCTCCAGATAGAAAAGTTAAAATATAAAATTAGAAACAGGCCTGACGGGAATTGAACCCGCGGCCGCCTGGTTAAAAGCCAGGCGCTCTGCCAGACTGAGCTACAGGCCTATATGACATATGTTACTATTAAAACTTGAAGCGCCCTGGCCGGGATTTGAACCCGAGTCGCGGGCTCGACAGGCCCACATGATAGCCCCTACACCACCAGGGCAACTCACATATAATAGTAAATAATACACTATCAATTACTATAATCTTCATCATATATAAATGTTTCGAAAAAAACAAATATTTTTCAAAATTTACATATGAATTCAGATAAATAGATTGAAATCCCGCCTGCCGGACTTGAACCAGCAACATTTGGATCTACAGTCCAACGCTCTGCCAAATTGAGCTAAGGCGGGTAAAGATGGGTCCGCCCGGATTTGAACCGGAGTCTCAGGCTCCCAAAGCCCAAAGGATCGACCAAGCTACCCTACGGACCCACATACATCAAGTATGTAGATAGCATACTAATAATAATATCTGTATACTAATATATAAATGTTACTATATTTTCAAATATATGTTGAAAATTATAAATTCCACATGTAAATTAAAAGCCCCGGACGGGAATTGAACCCGCGACCACGAGATTACAAGTCTCGCGCTCTACCAGACTGAGCCACCGAGGCAACATGCAAAATATATAGAACAATATAAATTATATTCTTAGTCATTTAAATACTTTTCTATAAAATCAAGTAATTTGATAAAAATTTAAATATTATATTATTTATAATTAATAATCATGATAAATAATGAAACTGAAATTCTCGAAAAACTTGAGGAAACATTAAAAAACATAAAAGAAAAAAATCCGTTAACCCATTGCATAACCAATTCAGTAACAATCAACGATTGTGCAAATGCAGTTCTTGCAATCGGAGGATCACCATTTATGGCAGAAGATGCTGAAGAACTAGAAGAAGTAGTGACAATAGCTGACGTTCTGGTAATCAACATTGGAAAATTAAGCAAAGATCAAGTGGAAGCCATGAAAATAAGTGCTAAAACAGCAAATAAAACCAATACCCCAATAGTTTTAGACCCTGTTGGTGTTGGAGTGACTGAACTAAGAAACAGAACCACATTGGATTTAATTGAAAATTACGACATGGCTGCCATTCGTGGAAATATAAGTGAGATTAAAGCAATAGCAAAATTAGTCGGAGTCATTGATGAAAACAATACCGCCAAAGGAGTGGACGTCAATATTGATGACATCATCACTGAAGAAAACTTATCTGCAAATGGAGAATTAATCAGAGAACTTGCAGCAAAATTAAATACCACAATACTTGCCAGCGGTCCAATCGACATCTTAAGTGATGGTGAAACCACAATTGCAATAGACAACGGGGATGACATGATGCCATTGATTACCGGTAGCGGCTGCATGCTATCATCAATCGTTGGAAGCTGTGTTGGAGGATCAACTCCTCTGGAAGGAAGCCTTGCTGCAATATTGGCAATGAACATTGCAGGTGAAAAGGCAAGAGCAAAAGTAGATGAAAAAGATGAAGGAACCAGCTCATTTAGAGCATATTTAATTGATTACCTTTACAAAACTAATGCAGAAACATTAGTAAATGAATCCAACATCAAGATATTATGAATCCAGTAGATTTATCCCTATATCTCGTTACTGACAACAGCGACGATGTGGAAAAATTCCTAAACACAATAGAAGAGGCAATAAAAGGCGGCACAACTGTAGTCCAGATAAGAGAAAAAACAGCAGAAACACTAGACTTTTACAATTTAGCACTGAAAGTCAAGGAAATTACAACAAAATACAACGTGCCACTGATTATAAACGACAGGGTTGACGTTGCATTGGCCATTGATGCCGACGGAGTGCATGTCGGACAGTCAGATATGCCATGCGACATTACAAGAAAGCTCATCGGTGAAGATAAGATATTGGGCGTTTCAGCGGCAACCGTCGAAGAGGCTAAAAAAGCACAAAAAGATGGAGCGGACTATATTGGAACTGGAGCAGTATTTCCAACACAAACAAAATCCGATGCCCCTTCACTGACCATAGAAGAGTTGAAGGAAGTTGTTGAATCAATTGACATTCCAGTAGTTGCAATCGGTGGAATCACACTGGAAAATGCATGTGAACTTAAAGATACTGGAATCAGCGGATTATCAGTAGTAAGTGCAATAATGAGCTCTGAAAATCCTAAAAAATCATCACAGGAATTGCTGAAAATATTCAACAGTTATTAAAAAAAGAAAAGTAGTAAAAAAATTCTATTTTTTACTATTTTTTAAAGCTTCTACAGCTGCAAGCTTTTTGCCTGCAAGCATACTGATACAAGCTCCGCCACCACTACTTAAATGGCTCATCTGATCACCTAAGCCAAGACCGGCAGTAGCAGCTGCAATATGACCTCCACCAATTAATGAAAATCCATTTGATTTAGCCATTGCATTAATTAAATCTTCTGTACCCATAGCAAACTTAGGATCTTCAAATACTCCTGCAGGACCATTTGCAAATATGTATTTGGCATCCCTGATTTCTTTAGCATAATAGTTAATGGTTTTAACACCAATATCAAAGATTGCCTCATTCGGCAGCTCTCCAACATCAATATCAACTCTTTCGCCATTGATTTCACATGCGCCGTCAAGAGGATATTTAACCTTATCGCCAAATCTTTCAATTAAATCCTTAGCCTTATCGACCATGCTTTCATATCCACGGCTTGCGATGAAATCTCTGTTAACCTGACCAATATCTATTCCTGCAGCCCATAATACAATATTTCCAACAATACCTGTTGTCAATACAGAGTCTGCAGTGCCGTTACCCAATACGTTTTCCATAACATCTATTGAGTCGTCAGGTTTCATTCCGCCAAGTAAAAATACGCAAGGATGTTCCACATTGTCCAAAGCGTTTTGAATAACAGTCAATTCCTCTTCCATTACCCTTCCTGCAGCGGAAGGAGTGTTGACTGTGAATCCGACAAGTGATGCCTGAGACCTGTGAGCGGCCGCAAATGCATCGTTTACGAAATAATCGATTAATGGAGACAGATGTCTGACAAGCAATGTTTTGGATTGCTCTTCAGGAGTTCTTGACAGAGATTCCTCTGAGAAAAATCTTACATTTTCAAGCAATAATATTTCATGTGGTTTTAGATTACGGATAGCTTCTTTTGCAGAGCTTGAAAATAAAGAGTCAGAATATTTCACTCTTAAGTTTAAAATTTCGGAAAGGGCTTCAGCATGTTGAGATAAAGTTGTGAAATCCTTTTTTCCAGGACGGCTTTGGTGTGCAAGAATTACGACTTTAGCACCCTTGTTAGACAATTCCTTAATAGTTCTTGCGTGTAATTTCAATCTTGTATCATCCAAAATGATTCCGGAACCCGGATCGACCGGAGAGTTAACATCTATTCTTACAAGCACAGTTTTATTTTCAATATCAAAATCATCAATAGTATTAAATTCAGCCATTTTTCCACTCGTAACTTATAATTTACTTACCAAATCCAGTAAAGCATCTTTAGGACTTTCCGCCTTAATAATTCCTGATGCAAGCAATACCCCATCAGCACCTAAATCCATTGCGGCCTTCATGTCATCACCGGTTGTGATTCCTGCACCGCATAAAACTTTAACATCTTTGTTAATGGCCTTTACTTCCTTGACTGTATCTTCAACAACTTCAGGTTGTGCCTGGGATACTGGAATTCCGGTTCCAATCAGTTCAGGAGGCTCAACAGCCACTGCAGTAGGTGCAAGAGTGGCAACAGCTTTTGAAGTTTCAATATTGTTAGTGCAAACACAGGATTCAATTTCATTTTGTTTGCATAATTTTACGACTTCATCAATGTCGGCCAATTTCATTCTTTGTTCTGAATGATTGATTAGAGAACCGCTGATGCCTGCTTCAATCAAAGTGTCTATTAAATTGGAACCAGTGTGTCCTCCCGGAGAAATCGGGTCAATGTGCTGAGCAAAAATAGGAAGTGAAGCCTCTTGAGATATTCTGTAAATATCTGCTGATTGAGGAGCTGCAACCATTGTTACACCAGATTCATTAGCTGCACTTTCTAAATCATGCGCAAGCTCTAAAGCGTTTATACCACTTGATTCCAAATAAGTTTTGTAATTTAATATCACAATAGGTATATCCATAAAAATCCCACATAACTAATTTATTATTATAATATTTGGAAAACACTATTAAATAAATTTATGATTTTTAATCCTATTTTTGGCAAGTTCTATATATTCGGCATTATTGTCATATGCAATATAATTTCGGTTATTCTGAAGTGCTGCAATGCAAGTTGTCCCGCTTCCGCAGAAAGGATCCAAAACAACATCCCCCTCATAGCTGTAAAGGTTGATTAGCCTGTGAGGCAGTTCAATCGGAAATGGAGCGGGATGGCCGATTCTTTTGGCGTTTACAGCAGGAAATGTCCATATGCTTTTTGTCCACTGGATGAAATCCTCCTTTTCAATAGTGTCTTTTTTAGCCTGGGACTTGCTTTTGGAATATGAATCCTTTGAAAATACCAGGATGTATTCATGATAATCCCTTAAAACAGGGTTTGATGCTGACATCCAGCTTCCCCATGCACATGACCCTCCTGCACTTGCGGACTTGTCCCAGATTATCTCACCGCGCATCAGAAATCCCAGATCAAGCATTATCTCAATCACCATCGCATGAAGTGGAATGTAAGGTTTCCTGCCGATGTTTGCAATGTTGATGCATGCCCTGCCGCCGGTGACCAGCTTGTCGTGAGTCTGGCTGAACACTTTTGTGAGAAGCTCCAGATACTCATCGATTGTCAAATCGTTGTCGTATTCCTTTCCAACATTATACGGAGGGGAGGTGACCATGAGATGAACGCTGTTGTCCGGTATCTCATCCATCCTCTCGCTGGACTTGCAGTACAGTCTGTTTAGGTTCTCCTTCGGAATTTCCTCTTCCAGATATTTGATGTTTTTCGGTATCCTGAAATCCTTGAATAATTTGGAGCTGTAGAATTTTTTTGAGGAATGGGATTCCCTCAATACAGAACCAAATGATGAAGTTTGAGTTTTTCTAACCACATTACGACCCCTTTAAAAGATTTAGAAATTTCAATCCCTTATTTTCATAGGTTTCTTCGCCATTAGCTATTTCAATAATTTTTCCCAGGGTTTTCGGACTTTCCATTCCTGAAAAGAAATTCAAATCCTGAGAGAATAAATTATTCAAGTGTTCCTTTAGCTCTGAAGTGTTGTCAAATCTGTAAAATCCACGGTTTGGAGTGGTTTTTCTGGAATTGCCATGATTTAAAGGAAATGGATTCAGCGACCAGAACCCCTGAATCAGACCTGCATGTTTCAGGTAATCCGCCTTTCTGCAAAATCCATTTGAAAGAGGTGCGTTTCCGACAACGATAATTGGAATTTTTGTGGATTCGAGATTTGATACCCTTACATCGATGCACTTTCCAATAGCTTTTAGGATTGAATCTGAACGTGTGAAACTCGGCTTTCCCTGATGGGTCCTGAAATCCCCGACTTCAGTGACGTTACCTGATTGGGGATGATACTGCCAGTTCCACACCAATGACATTTTTACTTCACATATTAGTTTGACTTCCGATGCTTTTAAAATTTTTTTGTCGGATGTTGCAATAGCGATATCGGCAGGGGATTTCGAGGTGATTCCGACTGAAGGGATTCTTGCCTGCTGAACAACGAAAAGATCCTCATCATCAATCAGCCCCCTAAAGAGATCGCTTGCCCATTTTTCGGTGAAGTTGCCTATCAATGAGTTTCGAGCCTGCATTGTGGATTTTTTGCCCTTATATCTCTTTGGCCAATAGGCAAGATACCTTCCATCATCGGTGCGGTAAAAAAGTTGCTGCGGAGATGCAAAATTTTTTGAATTTATAAAAAATAATTTTTCTTGATATTTATTCCATAGTCTCATAAGAAAATGTATTATAATTAAACATATAAATAGATTTAAAAGTTAAAAATCAATATTGTTCAATATTTATAAAATTTATATCACCTTGTAAAAATGTATATATTAGCAATTTTAAATATAAATGTGATTTTATGTCATTCAATGAAAGCCAAATAGAAAAATTAGAAAAAAGCGGATATAGATTCGTTGGAACTCATGGCCATGCCGCAGTTAAGGTGTGCCATTGGACTCGTCAAAGTATTGTGGACAAGGGAGTCTGCTATAAGGAAAAATTCTATGGAATTGAATCCCACAGATGCCTTCAGATGTCTCCTGCAGTTCCAAACTGCCAGCAGGAGTGTGAATTCTGCTGGAGAGACCTGACCTACACCCAGACAAGCTGGGAAGATGAGGAATACGACGACCCTAAAATCATAATAGATGAAGCTATAAAAGCCCAAAACAATTTGCTGTGCGGATTTTATGGAAATGACAAGGCAAACAAAAAGAAATTGGAAGAGCTTAAGAATCCGACAAATGCAGCCATATCTCTTGCCGGAGAACCAACACTCTATCCAAAAATCGATGAGCTTATTGGCGAGTTCAACAGAAGGGACTTTACAACTTTTGTTGTAAGTAACGGCCAATGCGTTGACAGGCTGCGCAATCTGGAAAACGATCCATATCAACTATATCTTTCCTTGGATGCACCTTCCGAGAAAATATTTAATGAAGTGTGCAGACCTAGAATAAATGATGCTTGGAGCAATCTAAATGAATCACTTGAAACATTATCCAGTTTTAACTCACGTACATGTATAAGAAATACCTGCGTTCGTGGGAAAAATATGGAACAACCTGAAGAATATGCGAAACTGATAAAAAAAGCCGATCCTGATTATGTTGAAGTGAAGGCATACATGTGCGTCGGTTCCTCACGTGAACGTTTAACTCTTGACAACATGCCTACATTTGATGAAGTAAAAGAGTTTGCACAAAAGATAGGCGACAATTGCGGAAAAGAAATAGTTAATGAATCCGAAATCAGCCGAGTGGTATTGCTCGAATAGAATTATTTTTAAAAACAGTGATTTATACCTATGAAAATAAGGAAAAATGAATAACCTTACGGCATTTCACTTTCCAAATTGTTAAATAGTTTCAAAACTATTTAATTCATATTTTGAATAGGTTTTTGATAATTTTTTGAAAAAGATTTAATTAAATCTTAGCAAAAAATGTTTATTTTCCTTCAGCTTTCAACTCTTCACAGAGTTCAACTGCTTTTTTAGCTGCCTTTTCCATTGATGTTTCATATGGAATTCCAGCTTCCTCTAAAAGTCTTTGACCTTCTTCCTCATTGGTACCGGTCAACCTGATAACAATATAAACCCTGCGTTTGGATTGTTCCAAAGCCTTGATTACACCACGTGCAACATCATCAGCTTTGGTAATACCACCTAAAACATTCAGGAATACTACTTTAACAGGATCATAGTTCAATACTATGTTTAAAGCCTGGTTGATAATATGTTCTGAAGCTCCACCACCAATATCCAGGAAGGTTGCCGGTTCTCCACCGTTGAGCTTAATCATGTCCATAGCAGTCAATGTTAAACCTGCACCATTACCGATAACGGCAATATCACCATCCAGTTGAACAAAGTCCACAGCTTTTTTCTTGTAATGGAGTCTGTCAACAAGGTCCTGATGTCTGAATAATGAATCGTTTTCAACAACCATTTTAGCGTCTGCAGCGATGAGGCCGTCAGGAGTTAAGACCAATGGGTTGATTTCAGCAGTGTCTGCATCATATTTTTCAAATACTTTGTACAGTTTCCAGATGATGTCTCCCATTGGAGAGATTAATTCGGAATCTACGCCCATTTTACGTGCGATTTCACGTGCTTCGTATGGTAAGAATTCAAGTAAAGGATTTGGATAATACTTAATGATTTTTTCAGGGTTTGATTTAGCCAGGTTTTCAATTTCAACCCCACCTTCTTTACTTGCAAGGATAACCGGTCTTCTGGCACCCCTGTCAACGGACACGGTTACGAAAAATTCATTTAAGATTTCAGCTTTTTCTTCGATTAAAAGATGTTTTACTTTTTCATCTTTAATTTCCATGCCTAAAATTTCATCTGCAACTTTTAAAGCTTCACCAGGGTTGTCAGCGAATTTTACACCACCCGCTTTACCTCTACCACCGGTTAAAACTTGTGCTTTGATTACAACTGGAACTTCCATTTCAGAGGAAATTGTCATTGCCTCTTCAGGAGAGTATGCGACATGTCCTTCCAAAATTGGAATGCCTTCATCATTAAAAATTTGTTTTGCTACGTTTTCAAAAAATCTCATTATAACACCTATTCTACTAAAGCATATCCTGCTTCAAAAGCTTTGATATTCTTTTCTTCGGTTCCTTTAGGAACGCTTGCTTCAATAGCTTTTATAGCTGCTTCCTTGGAAATTACTTTAGTTATTTTTGTAATAGCTCCAACCATGACGATATTCGCTACGATTTTAAGACCGATTTCATCGGTAGCGGTCTTGGTTGCTGGAGCTTCATAAACCTTAATATTATGTTCGTCAATAAATTCTCTTACATCTTCAACATCAGTTGTTCCAGGATCAACAATTAATGTACCGTTGTCTTTTAAATCCACAATATATTTAACTAATGCCTCATTGGACATTGCAATAAAAATATCAGGAGTTAAAACTTTAGGATAATCAATTTCACTGTCACTGATAACAACTTCACATTTAGAAGCTCCACCACGAGCTTCAGGACCGTAAGATTGGGTTTGAACAGCTTCTTTACCGTCAAAAAGACATGCAGACTTACCTAAGATAATACCTGCAAGAATTACTCCTTGACCTCCAAATCCACCTATTCTAATTTCAGTTCTCATATTATCCACCTATAACTCTGTTTCATATGCAGAATTGATAACAGTTTTTTTACCTGATTTTTCTACACTGATTTTATCAATATTTTCTGTGAACTCGTCTTTGGTAGTGTTTGCAAATTCACCGACTACAATTTTTCCTTCCAATTCTTTTGCAGACATTCTTTCTGCAGCAGATTTGAATACTGTATTTGCTTTCATTACTGCAGCCATTGCAGTAGGAGTTTTAAGTTTGTTTTTACGACCAAAGTAAGTCGGACACTGAGTTGCAACTTCAATAAATGAAAATCCAGGATTTTCCAATCCTTCCTTAATTGCAAGAACCAAGTTTTCAATTTGAACTGTAGTCCACCTTGCGGAATAAGTTGCACCAGCTGCTGCAACAAGTTCAGCTAATTTGAATGGAGTGTCTTGATTACCATATGGAGCAGTTGTTCCGAAACTGCCTTTAGGAGATGTTGGGCTGATTTGACCCCCAGTCATACCATAAATATTATTGTTGATACAGATTACAGTTAAATTAATATTTCTTCTTGCCGCATGAATCAAATGATTACCACCAATGGAAGCCGCATCACCGTCACCGGTGAATACAACAACATCCAAATCTTTATTTGCTGTTTTCAAACCGGTTGCAAAACTTAATGCTCTTCCGTGAGTAGTGTGCAGGGAATCACAGTCAAGGTAACCTGGAATTCTTGAGGAACATCCAATTCCGGAAACCATTGCAATATTATCAAAGTCCATTCCCGCTTTTTCCATTGCGGCTAAAAATGCGTTAATTATCGCACCGTTTCCACAACCTGGACAGAAAATATGAGGCAATCTGTCTTCCCTCATGTATTGGAGAAATCTATTTTGTTTTGACTCAGACATTTTAATTTCCTCCTATTCTATCAATTTGCTCTAAAATTTCATCAGGAGTTGGTAATAATCCTCCAATTTTACCCATCAAATGAACATTGGCGTCTCTTTTACATACACGGTCAACTTCATAATACATTTGACCTAAATTCATTTCAACAACAATGACGTCTTTTGCATTTGCGCAAGCTTCTTTGATTTGTTCATCTGGGAATGGCCATGGAGTATCTATTTTAGCATAACCCACTTTTTTACCGTCTGCCCTTGCTTTTGCGACAGCTTCAACTACAGACCTTACAGGACCTCCATAAGATACAACGACAACATCTGCATCTTCACAGTCTTTGGTTTTTACAGAACAGATTTTATCTTTATTATTTAATACTTTATCACAAATTCTCTGAATGAGTTTATCATGAGTTTCAGGATTGTTTGTGTCAGGATAACCTCTTTCATCGTGAGTAAGACCGGTAACGTGAATATTGAATCCGTCACCAAATGCAGGCATTGGAGTTGTTCCGTTTTCAATGTTTTCAAATGGCAAGTAATTGTCAGATTTTTCAGGTCTTTTTCTTGCTACGATTTCTATATCATCTTCAACGACGATTTTTTCTCTCATGTGACCAATGACTTCATCCGCCATTACAAAAACCGGAACCCTGTATTCTTCAGCGAGATTGAATGCTTTAATTGTGAAATCAAAGAATTCCTGTACGCTTGATGGAGACAATGCAATCGGTTCATAGTCCCCGTGAGATCCCCAGCGAGCTTGCATCATATCACCTTGAGCAGCCATGGTTGGCTGAGCAGTTGAAGGGGAACCCCTTTGAACGTCTACAATAACAATAGGAGTTTCGCTCATGAATGCATAACCTATATTTTCCTGCATTAATGAAATACCCGGACCGGATGTTGCAGTCATTGACTTAGCTCCTCCCCAGGAACCACCGATAATTGCTCCAGCAGATGCAATCTCGTCTTCCATTTGAACAAATGATCCGCCTACTTTTGGTAGTTCACGAGCTAAAGTTTCTGCAATTTCAGTAGATGGAGTAATCGGATAACCTGCAAAGAATCTGCAACCTGCAGCTATTGCTCCTTTAGCACATGCTTCATTTCCTTGAATAAAAAATTCTTCAGCCATTTTAACACCTACTTTTTCCCCTTTGTGAAATTCGGATTGAAGTTAACATCATTGCCTTCTTTCATCCACCAGTTTTCTGGCAAGTCCACAGTAATTGCTTGGTCAGGACATGCTACTTCGCAAGTACCGCATTTGGTACATCTCTCTTCAAACTTAACAAAAGGTAATTGAACTCCTTTTTTATTAACTTCAGGAGATATAGCGTATACATTCTTATAGCACATGAATAAGCAAAGATGACATCCTTTACACAATTCTTCATCAATAATAATCAATTTTAAAATCTCCTAATAATTCTATGATAATTAAATATAGAATGTTATATATTTATGTTAATAAACATTTAAATATCTTATGAAAAAGCATTATAAATTATAAATTTATTAGAAATTAAACTAAAATAATATTATGAAACATTTACAAACACCAATCACTGACGAAGAATTGGCCGGTCTTGATGTTGGAGATAAGATTTCCATTTCAGGAACTATGTATACCGGTCGTGATGCCGCCTTGCCGCAACTGATTAAACTAATTGAAAAAAATGAAGTTCCATTCGATTTAAACGGATCTGCAATCATGCACACAGCATTCAGCGATGCAGGAATTGCACCAACAACAAGCAGCAAGGTGGAGATTGAATCAACAATACCTAAATTAAGTGAAGCCGGCGTAAAGGTTCACATTGGAAAAGGCAAATTAAGCGATGAAACTCTCAAGGAACTGGAAAAAAACAATTCCATATTTGTAATAACACCACCTGTCGCAGCATTACTTACAAGCAAGGTTCTTGAAAAAAAGTGTGTGTTGTTTGAAAATGAAGGCATGGAAGCCATGTTTGAATTAAAAGTAGAAAAAATCCCTGGGATAGTGGCTATCCACAAGGGAAAAAGAATTTAAAACGAAGAATTATTCTTCGTCTTCTTCATCGTCAGATTCTTCTCTTTTTTCGAATTCATCTACGAAATTAACTTTGGTAATTTCTTCGATGTTATCCCAAATGTCTTTAGCGATTCTGAATCTAGCGAAAGTTACATCCATGTAAGATTGTTGGTCGAATTTGGACATTTCATCTAATTTGATGTTTGCAACACCGTCAACGATGTCGATTTCGGTTTTATCGATGTCAACGTTAGGGTTGGAGTAGTGTAACTCAATCATACTTTTGATTTTTTCTTCTTCATCAGCGATGATTTCAGTTACTTCAACATCATAAATTAAATCTTTTCCGGCTAATTCGTGGTTGAAGTCAACTTTTACTCTTCCACCGTTTACAGTTAAGATTTTACCGGTTGCACCTTCAGATTGGATTCTCATACCTGGAACAGGAGTCATACCTTGTTTTTTGAATTCTCTCATAGGTACTAATTGAATCATTTTAGGGTCTCTTGGTCCGAATGCACTGTCGGAATCAACTTCAACATGTTTGGTTTCTCCTTCTTCTAAACCAATAATTGCTTCTTCAATTGCAGGTAATAAGTGGTTTCCACCTACAACAATAGGAATTGCTTTGTAAGTTTTATTTTCATCGAAAATTCCTGCTTCTTGTGCGATTTCATCATAAGTAGTATCGAATACTTCGTCAGTTTCTTTTATTTTACCAGTAAAATTTACTCTTACAAAATCTCCGTTATCTATAGCCATAATTTTAGCTCCTTAAAATAATTTTGATTAAATAATTTGTTAATAATTATAACATTTTATAGTTTTAGTAACCATCATTTATTAAAGTTTTGTTTATTGAGGATGGCAATGTAAAAAATAGATGGAATCAAAAAAATTAAAATTAAAATGGAAGACTGACATATCTGTTCTTTAATGAATATGTGTTTGCATTCCAATTCTTTATTTTGCCCAATGAATTATCATATCCAATCGGATCGCCGACAATCCAAGTGTTTCCGATTAAAACCTGAGTCCAGACATGACCGTACCATCCGTCGCTGAATTTGCAGGTTCCATGAACATATCTCGCATTAAACCCTGCTGTCCTGTACATTGCAATTAACAGATGTGCCTGGTCAACACAGTTGGCACTTCCAGAAGTCAATGTGCCTACAGCCCCCTTGTGTGAGTCATAATAGTAGTCATACCAGATATTATCCCTTACATAATTAAACAAGGCTTTTGCCTTGTCAATTTCATTGGTCAAACCACTGGTCAATGACTTTACCAATGCCTTTATCTTTGCATTGTTGACTTGGCAATTTTTGGATGACTTGTGATACTTGCTTAAGCTGGAAATGGTATTTTTTGTATTGAGACCCCCTCCAAACTTGGACACCTTAACGTTTATGGTTTTGGATGTGGAAGTTGGAAGATAGTTATTGTCACCAAGGGCAGTTACTGAAACCTTATATTTTCCAATATCAACACTTGTTTTGATTGTTGCATATCCGTTTGAAGCGGTTTTTGCGGTATATGTCACATCATCAATTGTCAGTTCTACAGTCTGGCCTGAAAGTGGATTTCCGTCAGGGTCAGTCAATAAAACCTTAAATGTTTGTAAATTATCCTTAAATGAGGTTCCGCTTTTCCAGGTGAGTTTTGCATCAGCGCTTCTTTCAAACACGGTTATATCACATGAGCCTGAAGTGCCGTTTATATTATATTTGGAGTTGCTTTTGAAATTAATTGTATAATTTCCCAAATCAAGATCAATAATAGCGGATGCAATACCATTATTGTCGGTAGTGGCTGCGTATGTGTTACCTTCAATTGTGAAGGTCACTGTTCTTTTTGGCAAAGGAACCCCACCTGCTGTAAGAGCAACTTTGATTGGAGTGTATGCGCCGTAACCGAATTTTGTATTCTTGGCTTTTAACTTTACATCTGAAGTGTCATCTATGATTGTAACTATATTTTTTGTAGTGGAAGCCTTGAAAAATTTGTTTCCTACATATTTGTATTCAACATTGTAAAGACCTTTGGCGAATGAATTTACATTAAGTGAAACGATACCTTCACTGTCTGTCTTTTTGGAATAGGTCTTTCCGTTGATTGTAATCTTAATAGTTTTTCCAGCTTTTGAATCGTCACACAGACTGGTTGTGAATTTAGCTTGTATTACCTTGCTGTCACCCGGAATCAGTTCATAATACTGTGTTGACAGTTTGGTTGTTGCTGTTGGACAGATTTTAACGGTATTGGTTTTGGTCAAACCGTCAGTGTTGTATGAAATGACCTTGTAGGTTCCTTTCTTGATTTTATTCAAAGCCAACTTGGCCTGACCTTTGGAATTTGTTTTAACCTTGTAGATTTTACCGTTGAGCTTGATTTTTACATATTTGTTGGCTAATGCCTTTCCGTTGCTTTTAAAGAATTTAGCAGTGAATTTTTTAGAATCCCCATAAACATTCTTAACGTCATTGGCAGTGATTGTTGATAGGATTTTGAACTTAGTTGTTAATGTGTATCCTGTAACGGGATCAACAGCAGTAATCTCATAAGTTCCCGGCTTGAGGTTTACATCAACACTCACATATCCTGCACTGTTAGTCTTTTTGGAATAGGTCTTTCCGTTAACGGTTATTCTGACCAATGTATTTTTGAGAGGGTTTCCGTAGCTGTCATGAAATGCGGCAACGTATTTTTTACTTCCCTTATAATACTTTGTTATGTCACTTGCCTTGATTGTGGGCAAGACATGAACCGCTGAAGTTAAGGTGGTGGATTCATATGTGGAATCACCGGAGAAAAATGCAGTTGTCTGATATTTACCTGGGTTTAAGTTTAAATTGAAGCTGACAACACCATTATCATCAGTGACATTAGTGTAATTGACATTATTTACTGTAAAAGAAACTGTTTTATTTGCCAGACTCATATTTGAGTTTACATCAGTTAATGTCAAACTATAATATCCTTGGTAATATATTTCATTTGTCTTTGATGAAAGACCAGTTTGGTTTTTGATATCTTCAGTTAAGGGATAATCAGTTCCATCAGCCACCATATCCTGAGAACCAACATCGGCTAATTGTACTTCCCCGTCAATTTGAAGATTGGCCATTTCATCAGCATTCATTATAGAATTGTCAGTTGCATTTACATCACTTGCCTGTATTGCACCCACAGAAAACAACAGAACAGTGATAAAAAATAATGAAAACAATAGTTTATTGTTCAAAATAAATTTTTCCTCCAGCATAAATTTTTAAATTATTATTCAATATATTTGATTAAATATTCATTAGTTTGAACCTCTCCGACCTGTGGAGGTCGGAGATTCTCGGGCTGTAAGTCTCTTTGTGAGTCTTAGAATTACCGAGCTATCCCTCTGGGTCTCAGAGTTCATTATATATTATTAAATATATTATTTTCCATAGTTTAAAATGTTTATGGCAGCGTTTAAATCACGGTCTAGTATTGCGCCGCAGTTCAGACATTGCCATTCTCGTTCTTCTATGGTTAAATCTGTGTTTTTGTATCCGCAGACATGACAGTATTGGGAGGATGCATAGTATCTTGGCACTTCAATGAATGTTTTACCGTATAGTTCGCATTTGTATTTTATCATGTTTTTTAGCATTCCTAGGCTTACTTTTTGCAGTCCTTTGCTGTAATCGTGGTCGAGCATCATTTCTTTTAGGTTTAGGTTTTCCATTTTGATTACATCGTATTCTTTGACTATGTCTTTGCTTATTTTGTGATAGTATTCTCTTTTGATGTTGTTTCTTTTGTTTATGTGTTTGTGAAGTGTTTTTAGGGTTTTTGGTAGTGTCTGCTGCCTTGTTTTTTTCTTTTTAGGTTTTTTTGTGTTTTTTTGATTTTAGCTTCTATTTCATTTAGTTTTAGCGTGGCTTTTGCTTTACGGTCTGAAAGTGTGGCTAATGTTTTAACACCTAAGTCTATTCCGACTTCTTTACCTGTTTTAGGAAAATGTTCAGGTAGCAAAGAATCATATACGATTATTATGAACCATTGGCTGTTTTTTTGTTGTATTCGTATGTGTTTGATTTTTCCGGTTATTTCTGGTCTGTATCCTTTGAGGTTGATCCATCCGAGTGGTCTCCAGTATAATTTACCATATTTTTTTACATGTATTCTGTTGTTTATGTTGTTGATTTTTACTGATTGTGAGGATTGGTACTTTTTTTTGAATTTCGGATGTCCAAATCCTCGTTTAAAAAAGTTATCGTAGGCTTGAAGTACTGGTTTATAGCATGCCTGCATAGTATTAATATCCAAATCATCAATAAAAGAATACCATTCTCTCAAATAGTTAAATATGGATTCCATATACTTATTATTAACATAAGGTGCACGAGAATGGAATATATTGGCTATACGTCTGTTGTACTCGATTTCACCAATTATGTTATTGTGAATGAAACGTGAATGCCCCAAATATTGTTTAAACAACTTTTCCTGTTTTTGATTAGGATAAACACGATGCCTACAAGATCTATAAACCATAAAAATACTCTCATCACTAAAAAAAACTTTTTTTTATAATACTTATTATAACACTATTTAACATAATAAATAATCGCGAGAGAGCATTTGAAGACTAATAGTGCGACAAGCTAGGGTCTATTTCCCATTTAGAATCAGTGAAATTTAATTTCAATCCCAGTTATGACGGGATTTTCCCCATTGAAACTCATAATTAAGTGATTGGTTATGAGGTTGCATGATATTATGCATAAATAAATATAAAGCATTCATTGTATTTATGTGCTAAGGAAAGAGTGAAAAAGGTTAACGTAAGTGAACAATTGTAAGCTTCGTAAGTCAAGCCAATAGGTAGAATGCATCGTTAAATTTAATTTAACTAACTATTGTTGCGAATTCATAGGAACAATCAATTGATTAGGTGATTGTTTAGTCATAACCTTACAGTAATTTGCCGGAGTAAAGATTGAACCTTAATTCACTCGTTTCTGAAGTAGATCAACTTGGTAAGCCTCACAAGGTCCCACAATAGTTTGTGAGTAAGTGGATTGTGAATGAAACCTAATTCCTTAGGAGGTAGAGGATATCAGAGAAAGCAAAAGCCATTAACAGTCGAAAGACAATAGGAAATGGGAATAATAACTATAATGGATACCACACCTTCGTGGGTGGCATGGATAACATGGCAGACTTCTGATTGGTGGAAAACGTGAATATAAATTATTAAAAAAATATATAATTATTTAATAGTAATCCGTTTTTTGTGAAATTCATCTCCAACCTACAGAGGTCGGAGTATTCTTTCACATTTAAGATAAATATTTATTTGAAAAATTATTCTCATAATGATACAAAATACTCATCAACTGCTCTCGGTGAAAAACTATTATTTATAAAAAATAAATTAATGAACATGCAAAGAAGAGGTGCAGTTAACTTACCGCTCCATGGAGGGCATCCTCCAAAATGGCTATTTACAAGAATGGTTGACCTGTCAGGAGCACTGGCTTCAGTCATCATTGAGGAATACAGTTTGGAGGAATTCCTAAATCGTATTTCCAATCCATACTGGTTTCAGGCATTCTCATGTGTTTTAGGATTTGACTGGCACTCATCAGGTACCACCACAACCACACTGGGTGCGCTAAAAGCATCATTATCTCCCGAAGAGCATGGAATTTATCTGACCGGAGGCAAAGGTGCAAAATCAAGGAAAACACCTGAAGGAATAGAACATGCGGGAGAGGTTTTTAACCTAAAGACAAAAACGACCGAAAAACTGGTTGAAACAAGCAAGTTATCTGCAAAAATAGACAATTCATGTATTCAGGACGGATACACATTGTACCAGCATAACTTCTTTGTTACTGAAAAAGGCGATTGGGCGGTTGTGCAGCAAGGCCTGAACACCGAAAACAAATATGCTCGTAGATACCATTGGCTAGGTAGTGAAGTTGAAAAACTCTTAAATGATCCCCACAGCGGAATATCCTGCGATAAAAAAACACCAAACACCCTTAACATGTCTTCAAAAGACAGTGAGGAAGCGCAGAAGATTAGTGTTGATTTGATCAACGACAATCCAAATCATTTAAGGCAATATTTTAAAAGAAAAGACAATCAAATGCTTTTAGAAGACTTTACTATGCCTGCCCATCACCCCGTTCTTGACATGGACATTTCCGATAAAGAATTTGAAATCTTAACAAAGGCATGGGAAATTCAACCTGAAAATTATGAAGAACTAATCATGCTTCAGGGAATTGGTCCTAAAAAAATAAGAGCGCTTGCACTGATTTCTGATCTTGTTTACGGAGAGCCTGCAAGCTGGAAAGACCCTGTAAAATACAGTTTCACACATGGTGGAAAAGACGGATTCCCATATCCCGTTGACAGGGAAGTCTATGACAATTCCATTCAAACAATAAGGGATGCACTCGACCAAGCACGGATAAAAAAAGAAGAAAAGCTAAAAGCCATTAAGAGATTGGATGACTTTATCTCCTAACGGTTTTCATCGTGAATATTGACTGTTTTACCATGAGCGTTTGGAATGACCTCAAGAACAGGATTTTCAAATTCCAAATCAAACTCCTTACCATCCATCAACAGGTGCTGGAATACGGCAAGAGATGATACTTCAGAGTGAGGCTGTGTAGTTACTGACACGTTCCAATCTGCAGCCTTATAAACTTTTCCAGGGACTTTTGCACCACCTACAACGATTAAAATATCAGAACCATCTTCACGCACTTCAGGTGCAACCTCATGAGCCTGTGATCCATACATTGTCAGGTGAACAACTTTACCCCCATCGGATTTCCATTTGTTGATGACACCCATTGCACTTTCAGTGTATTCTATTTCAAAATTTCCTCCAAATCTGGAAGCGGTGTCTCTGACATTTTCCATGAGATTATTGTCACGTTCTCCGGCAAGATATATTTTACTTGCTCCGAATGCACGGGCAGTTAAACAAACATGAGTTGTAATACGAGTATCTCTTTTCAATCTATGGTCTAATCTTAAAACATTAACATTCATACTATCAATAATAGATTACTGCTGAAAATATTTAATGATTTCTAATGGATGAGATGGCCACTCAAAACAATTTCTGGGAGGTAAAGTAAAAAAAATTAATGTATGATAATATGCAATTTTCGTGGTGTTTCATGACAACTCGGCCAATCTCATCAATACTACATATGAAAGCCATGATATATAAAATAATGCTTTTTTAAACTTCAATATTGATTTTAAGTTGTAAAATTATCTTAAATAAAAAATAAAGCACTTGCCATGAACAATAATGAGAATAACCTGCCAACTTCATTACTCATTCCCAAAACATCACCATTTGCTAAAACAAAATTGCGCCTTGCAATAACTGCAATTATCAATCCGCTGACAACAGCACCGATAACTCCCATCAAACCGACAAAGTTGCCCAACATGAGTGCAACAACTGCAATTATCAATGTTGAAGCCACATAATTTGCAGGATTGGTTTCGTTTATGAAGTAACTTCCAATTCCAGGAGTCAATGGCCTGGACAATAGTGCAGTGGTAAGCAGAGATATTTTAGCAGACATTTCACAGATTATGATTCCCAAAATGAAGTTATAATCCAAAATATTATACAGTCCGCCAATTGTGAGGCTGGCCACTAAAAACAGAGTTGCAACACCGCCGGCGCCAACTGATGAATCTTTCATGACTCGGATTTTCTTTTCAGGTTCCCCATGAACCATGACTCCATCTGCCATGTCCATAACCCCATCCAAGTGGTTATATCCTGTTATTAACATTAAAAATGCATAAACGATAGTTGCTGTGAAAAATGAATTCAGATGCAGGAATTCCAAGGACACATATCCGCAGATTGCAGCCAAAATCCCTATGAAAATATGTAAAAAGGGCCAACACCATGTCAATTTTGTCATGTACTCAATTGATGTGAATACATTAATAGGCAAAATTGTTGAAAATGTCAAAAGGCCCAAAAGGGACTTTATTGGTGAGAATTCCTCATCTTCAAAGTAATCGTCATTTTCCATAATCATTCCTCAAGTATTCCCTGAACCTCTTCAAGTTCAGTCATTAACTTATTGTATATTTCATGTAATATATTATTTTTATCTATGCATCACAAGAGATTTATGAATCATTTTAAACTCAAAACGATTGTGACATCCCCTGATCCTAAAACCTCTTTTAGATGATTTGAGTCAACATTATCAATTTTACCTAATTTAGTGTAGCTCCATGAATGTGAATCATAAAATAAAGATATCTGATTTCCCTGATACAGCACCAAATCTCCCGGAGCAGTGTTGATATTCTCATCGCTTGTCGGGAGTGAAAAACCCAAATCGCCAACTTTTTCAAATCCACCATACTCGCTTGCATTGACTGTGACGTTTTCTTTTTCCAAGGCCTTGACCAGTTCACGTGCAGCGGAATTATCTTCCAGCTTGACGTCAAACACTTCATCGTTGATTTTGATTTTAATTGAATCTGTACTATCTGCACCGTTAACGGCAGTGCAGGTGAGCAAGCCCAACATAATCATGAAAACAATTCTTTTATCCCACATAATAACACTATTCCTCAAATATTTTAGTAACACAACCTGCAATAAGGCCTGCAAATGCATCGTCAAGAACTGGTGGCAAACCGTAAATTATTCCAGGTTTTGCCTCATCATACTTTATGAAATTGAAAGTCGCTTTTGTTCCGGCAATCTGATTTGCAACTGCCAGTCCAAGCACGTCACCTGCATGAACCGCCTCATCAATTTCCCTTAAAGCGTTTTGAGATAAAACATGCTCGGTTTTCAATGCGGCGACAATAAGTGCAATAACATCAACATCAGTTAAAGATTTTAAAATCTGCGCTTCCAATTTATCCTCCAACTCAGAAGTGATTTCAACATGACTTACAAGCGCAAGACCCGCTTCAACCAAATCCCCAATCAGTATTCCTTCAGCAACAAAATAATCAAGGATTCCGAAGGTCAGCTCAAGCTTTTCCAATGCATCCTCCATGCTGATTTCAACTGCATCTTCAATTCGAGTTTTAAAATCATCAAAGTCAATCTCATCAAATTCGGCATTGTTAATGTCCAGACTTTCTCCATCTCCACCGACATTTGCCAAAACAGCCAGAAAATCATTGGTATTGAATATGTTTTGAATATGCAAAGGCAATGACAGGCCTGCCAAAAATTTTGCTTTGACATTGGTTACAATCTTGAAAACCTTAAGCAAATCCTTTGGAGACAGGATCTTGTCTATGTAAATCACATGGCTCAAGTTGATTCTTGCATCAACAAAGCCTTTTGGAGAGTTGACAACCTTAAGGCCGTCTGTAAAATCTTCAACTACAAGGTCATTTGAAAGAAAAGTAAAAATTGACAAATCACCGTAAGTGTTTTCAAAATAATCAATGGCATCACATGCCTGGGCAATGTATGCTCCCTGAGACTGGTTAAATGTTTCAGCCCTTTTAGCGCATGCATTGAATTCATCCTTAGCCTTCAATATATTGACATTTTCAATGATATCAATGCCGTCACTGACAGTAAAATCACTGAAAGCCAAAAAATAATTAGGATTGTTAATGCAAATCCCATAATCCTTTTTGATGATATTAATTTCACTTTCCATAATCCAACCCTACTGATTTTAATACATATACTATATTAATAATTTAATTTAAATTTTATATTAAACCAACTTAAAATGAGATTTTATTATGACAATTATTATTGACCCACAATCCAGCGGCATAGCCGGAAACATGATCATTGGTGCTTTAGTTGATTTAGGAGCCAACCAAGATGAATTAAAAGAAATCATGGAAACCTCAGCAGAGCAATTCGGAAAGGTTAACGTGACATTCGAAAAGGTAGTCAAACACGGAATCGATTCAATATTCTGCCATGTGGAAATGCTTGAGCACAAGCATTCCGTCGGCTATTCAGAGTTTATTCAAAAAATTGAAGAGCTGGACATTGATGAAAAAGTCAAACAAACCTCCATCAAAGTTTTTGAAAGAATTGCAAAAGCAGAATCAAAGGTGCATGGCAAATCATTGGATGAAGTCCATTTTCATGAAGTTGGAGCCAGCGATGCGGTTGCAGATGTAATAGGGTCAATATATGCATACTACTCACTTAACCTGGACAATCAGAAAATTATAGGCCTTCCAATAGCTGTCGGAGGAGGAAGGGTTAAAACTGCCCATGGAGTAATACCAGTTCCTGCACCTGCCGTTGTTGAAATACTAAAAGGTGCAAAGATGGTTGGAGGACCTGTGGACAGCGAGCTTGCAACACCGACAGGATGCGCAATCTATGCTGAAATATGTGATGAGATAATGGAATTCCTTCCACTGACCAAACCTGAAAAGGTAGCTTACGGAGCCGGAAGAAAAGACTTTGACCATCCGAACGTATTGAGAATCATTGAAAGCTCAGACATTTCCGAAAGCGATAAAATTGATGTTATTGAAACCAATCTTGATCATTTAACCGGAGAGGAAATCGGATACCTGTTTGACAGACTTCTTGGCGAGGGTGCAAGCGACGTGTCAATAACTCCAATAATCATGAAGAAAAACAGGCAGGGGAGCCTTCTGAAAGTGATATCCTCAAGAAAAAACAGGGACCATCTAATTGATGTCATTTTTAAGGAAACAGGCAGTTTAGGAATAAGAATAGCCCCAAACATGCACAGAGGAATTGCAAAAAGGGAATTTGTTAAAAAGGAATATGACATCAACGGAAAAACCTATGAAGTGACATTTAAAATAGGTTACGTCAATGGAGAAGTCATATCCTCAAGACCTGAATATGAGGATTTAAAGAAAATAGCTGAAGACAGCAAATTGCCATTAAGACATGTTAAAGAGTTGATAAGATGAAAAAGGCAATATCTGTTTTATCCGGAGGCCTTGACTGCACCGTTGCAACCAGCGTTTTTGCAGGAGAATATGAAATCCATGCAATAACATTCAATTACGGACAGAAGGCATTTGAAAGAGAACTTGAGGCTGCAAAAGAGATTTGTTCCAAAATGAACTGGACACATGAAGTGATTGACCTTCCATGGCTTTCCAAAATCAGCACTTCAAGCCTAAATACATCCGAGGACATTCCTGAAGTTTCCCTAGATGATTTGGACGATGACGAAAAAAGCAGCGAATCAGCAAGCAGCGTATGGGTTCCTGCAAGAAATATGGTGTTTACATCAATTGCAGTGTCATATGCCGAAAGCATCGGAGCTGAAAAAATAATAGTCGGATGGGATGCGGAAGAAGCCGCAACATTTCCGGACAACTCAAAAGAATTTTTAAATACATTCAATGAACTGATAGATGTCGGTTCACCAGATAATATTAAAATTGAAGCACCAGCCATTGATTTAACAAAAGAAGAAATAGTGAAATTAGGAGTCGCAGTTGGTGCTCCAATGGAGATAAGCTATTCCTGTTATAAAGGAGGAAAAAAACATTGTGGTGTTTGTGAAAGTTGTATGAGGCGTAAAAGAGCCTTCACACAACTCGGAATAGAGGATTTAAGTGAATATGAGGATTAGTCAAATTCCTCCAAATCTTTTTTCCAATTGACATCATCCAAACTAACGTTTTCTCTCATGCTGGTTGATGCAAAATCAATAGAGCTATACATTTTTTCAACACCGCGAGCGGACTTATCATAATTAGCCACCCTTGATTTTTTAATACCAAGCTGATGTGCTTCTGAATATGAGTCAATATCCGCACCAATGAATATGAATTCCCAATTGTGATTTTGAATCATGCTTTTGATTTGGGATTTTGAAAATTCAACTGAAGAGTTTTCCATACCATCAGTTGTAATTACAAATAATGCATTGTTGTCTATTTCCCTGTCAAGAGTAGTTATTGTTTTTCCGATAGCATCCAAAAGTGCAGTGGATCCCCTTACATAATATTCATCACGGGTGAGTTTATCTACATCATCAATGTCTTTTCTTTTGTACAGCATTTCATATTCGTGGTCAAAAAGGATTGTTGTTACTCTGGTATTTCCTTCTTTTAGTTTTTCTTTTTCAATAAATGAATTAAAACCACCGATTGTATCTTCTTCAGAGCCATACATTGACCCGCTCCTGTCTATTAGAAAAATCAAATCCAAATCTTCTACCTTATGCATTATAGTCACTTCCAATTTTTTTGTAAATACTTTGTTAATAAGTTTATAATAACTTACACACAATATATTAACTATAAGAAGTATATAAAGTTTTCGCAAAGTGAAAAAAATAAGAAAAAAAGTTATTTTAAATCTTTTATAATGTCTTTACCCTCAGAAGAAAGCCTATAAAGACGTCCTTTTTTAACTTCAGGATTAATACACTCCAAAAGACCTAAATTCTTGAGTAAAGTTAAAACGTTGGAAATATGGTTCGGTAAAATATTGCAGTCAACAGCAATGTCTCTCGGCATTTTAACATCACCATCAGACAAGTCCTTTAAAACATTTACTCTATAAGAAGAATTATTGATAAATTTAACCAAATCATCATAATCCTTGATTTTATCTTCAGGTCTAACTTTATCAGCCATAAACTACCTCCTAAATTTTATTCCCACAATTTGTACAGAATTTATCGCCGGATTCTATAGGAGCGCTGCAATTGGAGCATCTCTGCTCATCTTCAAATTTAGACCCGCAACTTATGCAGAATTTAGCGTCAGCCTCTGCCTTTGCTCCACAGACTTGGCAGTACTTAATGTTATCTGCAGCCACATGTGAAGATTCATATTCCTTTTTAGGCTTTGGCACGTCACTCAAAACAGGAGAGGAATAAAAGTCCTTTTCATTTTCAATTTCTGCAATCAGTTCATTCATGGCGGCAATTCTTTTGGAATCTGACGGGTGAGTTGAAAAAAAGTCATGACTGTTCGGATTTCCACCCGCCATGGATTGCCAAAATGCAGGAATTGAAGAAATGTCATATCCTGCCCAATGAATTATCATCATGCCTAACCTGTCCGCTTCAAGTTCCTGATCCCTTCCCCATGGATTCATCAGGAAAAATTGGGAACCTACGCTTGCAACGTTTGTGGCAGCTCTTGCAAGACCTCCAATTTCACCCAATCCAACTAAATCAAGTGCAAAACTTCCAAACCATGCCGCTGAAGTAATCGCATTTTGAGCATTTTGCGCACTTAGTCTTGTACGTGAGTGGTCAAGAAGTGCATGAGCCATTTCATGACCTAAAATAAATGCCACCTTCTCTTCAGTATTTGCAACGGAAAGAATGCCTGAAAACATTACGATTTTACCACCAGGCATGCAAAAAGCGTTTACTGTGTTGTCAGCCACCAAATGAAAATCCCAATCATAATAGTCCTTTGTATAATCGCTTCTGCCGATTTGTGCCAGATGATTTTCAACTGCCTGAATTAATCTGATTGCAACATTTCTAACTATCTGACCATTGGGAGTATCATCTAAAAGCTGTGCTTGATTTATCATACTGTAATATTCATTATATGACTCCTCAATGAATTTATCGTCATTTACAATGTCAAAATGAGACTTTCCTGTAAACGGGTTGACACTGCTCCTATCATTTTTTGCCATACTATTTTATATGTTGTTAAAAATATTTAAGTTTGTGTATACAAAGATATTAATGAGGTTGAAAAATGAGAAAAATATTCATCGCATTCGCATTAACAATACTCATAATGGGCTGCGCATATGCAAATGACTCAACAGTAACCATCAACAATGTTGATTTTAGCCTACCCTCCAAATATCAGGGAGGCGAGCTAACCGGCAGTTATTATAAACTTGACAATGTTTTCTCAATCGGATGCATTGATGACAATCTGGCCAGTGCAATCGGGCTTTGGGCTGTCGAAAAAGATTCGAGCGAAGAGACAAACATTGACGGCCATCCGGTTAGACATTACTATTCTTATAATGAATATGTTGACGGAAATCTTTCCCATGCATATTTTGCATCAGGCAACTCGACCTACGAAATTAAATGGACAGGCTCAGAAATTACAGGAGACATTGAAAAGTTAATTAAAAATACGCCTAAAAGTGACTTGAGCGATGAAACCTTTTACAATACATTAGACAAATCCATTGATATATACAAAGAGCAAAAAATAAACAAGTTAAATCAGGATGGAGAATACAATTATCTGGAATCCAAATTCCAGTCACAATCCAATCATCAAAACACACCCGACGACACCAGGTTTAACAGGATCCTGTTAACTTACCACAACAGATGATTGATTTTGAAAAATATTTTTAACACATCAAATTCAAATATTAACCCTCAAATAACTTTGGCAAATCATAAACATTATTGAAACTCCTGAAAACTATTTATATTCAAATATATAATAGATTTAGAAAAATAAGAGCATATAAACTGATATTTCTATAACTATCGATTATGTAAAAAAAATAGTCAACCTGATATTATAAACCTAACTATTTTAAATCGGATGGCTATAATATGTAATTATTTTTAATTATATTGTTTCTTAACAAAAACTAGAGAAGAATTAAATAATCAGGTTTTAAAAAATAAGATAATGTCCTATTGCAGAGAAAAATCCCTGCAATATCCCGTATTAGACATTAATCATAAAACATTTTTTAGCATCTTAATAGAGGTTTACTTAAAAAGTAAATCCCTTGTATAATCCTATTATTGAATAACATATATAAACTTAATTGATTTAGAAAAAATGGGCAATTAAACAGTGCCCATCTCAGAGGAAATGCCTCATGAAAACATTAGTCTTCAATACCCATCATTGACTTGTTTATATTTAATTGCCTTAGTGGGTGAAAATTTGAGTCATTATCTTTTATCTTTCATTAGAATCAGTATTGTCATGATATTCGACAGTATGATCCAATGATGAAGATAATTAACTCCACTTTTTTCACCTCCATTTGACGCATGGAAAGAACACCAGAAAAGTCATACGGTAAAACTACTCTGATTAACAAATAAACATTGACTATACTGAATCGTATCATGTTTATTCACCCCCTTCCAAAAATGTTTTATAGATTGAGGCCTTTCAAGATAATACATATGCACTGAGAATTATTTAAAGCTTGTTGAAGACATTTTGTAAAATTGAAGTGAGAAAAACATCGCATATAAACTTTGCGGCGAAATAATGAATTAAAAAATGGTTGGATGAATGAAAAATATGAAAAAGGCATATACTGCAACTAATATCCACACCATGTTTAAAAAGCATATAAACTGATAATTTACATATGTGTCAATTTAATCAGAAATAGAGCAAAAAATTACATGATGAAAAAAAAATAAAAAAAATAAACAACAGTACTGTTTAATATTTAAAACAGGTACTGGTCTTTTTAGAGTAACAATTGTTGCAGCTTTGACAGATTGAAACTCCCTCACCGTTTTTCTTCCAGTCAGCCAAAAAGTCAGCCTGAGCTACAAACGGTTTTGACATTGACATGAATTCCACATTGGAATGGTTTAAAACATCGTTCATTGATTTCATGTCCCTTAAAGATCCGCCTAAAATAACCGGAATATCAATCTCATCAATCAAATTGTCAACATATACCAAAAATGGATTTTTTTCACTGCCGTCATAAAGATATGATATTGTACGTGCGGTCAACTGAATACTGTCCGCACCTGCCTTTTCAAGTTCCTTTGCAACTTTAAGACTTTCCTCAGCAGTCATTCCATCTTTTCTTACATCCCACGGATTAATTCTGATGCTTACATGAAAATCGGGCATTGTCTTTTTGATTACCTTGATGATTTCAGACACTATCCTTACACGATTTTCAGTGTTTCCACCATACTGGTCTTTTCTTTGATTGAAGTAAGGGTTTATGAAACGTGTCAAATAGAAATTGTTTCCCACATCTATCTGCATTCCGTCAAAACCTGCAAATGAGAATTTTTTAGCAGCCATTATCACTTCTGCCTGAAGCTTTCTAATTCCCTCCAGAGTCAAGTCATTTGGTTCTGCCTTTTGATTATCACCGTCATCATAGTAAAAGAACGCCAATTGGCCTAAAATCGGAACATCATGATTATGACAGATGTCTGTTATCATCTTATATTCTTTAACAAAACCTAGATAATTCAAACTTGAGGAATATTGTGCAAAACGGTCCTTGTGGTCAAGCACAAACATTTCTGATATTATCAGACCTATGCCGCTGCTTGCTATCTTTTCATATTTATCATAAACCGCAGGAGATAGAAATCCTCCCTCTTCAGTTTCGGTTTCCCATGTTCCAGTTCTTACAACACGGCTTTTAAGCTTTAACTCCCCTAATTGACATTCATCAAATATGTCTTTCATAATATCACCATATAACTACTAAATATAAGATTATTTAAAAATGAGTATATTTAAATTGTTAAGTAATTTTAAACTTATCTAAAAAAAAGAAAATAAAAATGGTTATTCATCTTTAATAACCATTAATCCGTCACCGACAGCTACTGTATCACCAGGTTCTACAAGAATTTCTGTTACAACACCATCATGGTCTGCTTCAATGTTGTTTTCCATTTTCATAGCTTCCAGGACACAGATAGGAGTTCCAGCAGTGACTTTGTCACCAACTTCAACGGAAAGTTTAATTATGTTACCTTGCATGGATGTGAATACTGTTCCTTCCTCATAAACGACAGGACCTTCAGCATCCTCACTGTCAGGATTGACAAAACCTGTAGGCATGATTCTTACTTCAAAAATGTCTCCGTCAACATCAACAGTATAATCTGTTGGAATTGCATCCTCTTCAACAGGGTCTTCAACTTTAGTACAAAGTTTTTCTTCTTCAGCCTTACCCATGAGGAATTTTGGAGCTACAGTAGGATATAATGCGTAAGTCAATACATCTTCATCAGTTTCGACGAATCCTTCTTTTTCACCCTCTTCTTTGAATTTATCAAATTCAGGTTCAATCAAATCAGCAGGTCTGCAGGTAATTACTTCCTCTTCGCCAATGATGTTTTTGGAAATTTCTTCATTTACAGCAGCCGGTGGTTTTCCGTACATTCCTTTCATGTAGTCTTTAACTTCATTGGAAACTATTTTATATCTTTCACCAGCCAAAACGTTCTGTACAGCTTGAGTACCTACAATCTGACTTGTTGGAGTTACAAGAGGAGGATATCCCATATCTTTTCTAACCCTTGGCATTTCATCCAATACATCCTCATACCTGTCCATTGCTCCTTGAGCTTTAAGTTGAGAAATAAGGTTTGAAAGCATTCCTCCAGGGATTTGATAAAGCAATACGTCAGCGTCAACACTTTCAGAAATCGGATCTAAAATACAGTGGTATTTTTCTTTGATATCTTCAAAGTATTTTTTAATGTGAGTCAATAAGTTTAAATCTAAACCTGTATCGAATTCAGTTCCTTGAAGAGCTGCAACCATACTTTCAGTAGGAGGTTGACTTGTTCCCCAAGCGAGAGGTGAAATAGCAGTGTCTAAAATATCTACACCTGCCTGACATGCAGCATAGTAACTGATTGGAGTCATACCACTTGTACAGTGGCAGTGCAAATCGACAAGCAAATCAGTTTCCTCTTTTAGTTTTGAAACCAATTCATATGCAGCTGTAGGTGTGATTAAACCAGCCATATCCTTGATAGCTACAGAATCACAGTCAAGTGCCTCAAGGTCTTTTGCAAGATTTACAAAATTATCTATGGAATGCACCGGACTTATTGTGTAACTTATTGTACCTTGTACATGTGCTCCTTGGTCTTTTGCTACTTTAATTGCTTTTTCCATATTTCTTATATCGTTCAATGCATCGAAAATCCTGAAAACATCAACACCGTTTTCATAGGATTTTTCAACAAATTTAGTTACAATATCATCAGGGTAATGTTTATAACCAACTAAATTTTGTCCTCTTAAAAGCATTTGAATAGGAGTTTTGTTAAATTCAGATTTTAATTGTCTTAACCTTTCCCAAGGATCTTCATTCAAAAATCTAATACAAGTATCAAAAGTAGCTCCACCCCAAGCTTCAACAGAGAAATATCCTACATTATCCATCTCTTCTGCAATAGGAATCATATCCCTAGTTCTCATCCTAGTTGCAAGTAAAGATTGGTGAGCATCACGAAGTGCTGTTTCTGTAAATCTTACTTTTGCCATTCTTTTACACCTCTTTTAATTTTTATTTATAAATAATCAATAAATATCCAACTATAATATATGTTCTTGATATTATATAAATTGTTAATACAATAAGTTTGAAAATACGAAAAAAAGTTAATGAAAAAAATTTTTAAAAAAAAAGTAAAAAAATAGAAAAATTGAAAAATTATCTTTCTAATTCGCCAGAAATGAATTTTTCAACATTTTCATATGCTTCATCATCAGTGTATTGTACAGGAGGATGTTTCATGGTATATGATGAAATGGAAGTTAACTGTCCGCCAATTCCTCTTTCTAAACCGATTTTACAACATCTAACTGCATCAATTACACATCCAGCTGAGTTTGGAGAGTCTTCTACACTTAATCTTAATTCGATGTTCATTGGAACATCACCGAATGTACGACCTTCCATCCTAAGGAAGCATAATTTATTATCATTTTGCCATGGGACATAATCACTTGGACCAATGTGAATATCTCTGTCATCCATTCTTTCATCTAAAACAGATTGTACAGCTTCGGTTTTAGATTCTTTTTTGGAATCGAGTCTTTCACGATTGAGCATATTTAAGAAGTCAGTGTTACCTCCAGTGTTAATTTGATAAGTTCTATCTAATTTAACACCTCTGTCCATGAATAAACTAGCTAGTGTTCTGTGAGTAATAGTAGCTCCAATTTGAGCTTTAATATCATCACCGACGATTGGTATGCCTTTTTCTCTGAATTTTGCATCCCATTCATCATCACTTACAATAAATACAGGCATACAGTTCACATATGCGATTCCAGCATCAAGAGCGCATTGAGCATAATATCTTGCAGCTTCTTCAGATCCTACAGGCAAGTAGTTTACTAATATTTCAGCACCGCTTTCTTTTAAAACGGAAACTACATCCACAGGTTCTTCGTCACTAACTACAAAAGTGTATTCGTCGTCATAATTGGACATATGTTCAGCAACGCCGTCTAAAACATGACCCATACTTACTTTAACATCATATTTTGGAATATTCTCTTGGAAAACAGTTGTACAGTTTGGTTTTGCAAAAATTGCTTCATCAATTGTTTTTCCAACTTTTCTAGCATCTACATCAAAAGCTGCAACAACATCAATATCACTAGGTTTGTATCCTCCAATTTCCCAGTGCATGAGACCTATTGCATCCTCTGGATTTTTACCATCATAATAATGAATTCCTTGAATAAGTGAACTTGCACAGTTACCTATTCCAACAATAGCTATTTTAATTTTTTCCAAATTTAACACCAGCTAAAAATTTAATTAGTAATAATTTTTATTAAATAAAATACTAATATTATGTTATATAATATACTTTATAAAATTATGCTTTATTCGTATATCTTATTAAAAAATCCTTAGAGGGAAAAAATAATGAATCCATATGTTGAGATATTGAGACCTGGAAATGCAATGATGGGTGCAATTGCAATAATTCTGATAGCAATTATTGACAGAAGCCTTAATTTACCCATAATTCTTGCAATGCTTGCAGTATTTTTTGAAACAGCTGCCGGAAATGTGATTAATGACTATTTCGATTACCAAATTGATTTGATTAACAAACCAGAACGACCAATTCCTTCTGGAAGAATTTCCCTAAAAAATGGTCGAAATTATGGATATCTTCTATTTTTGCTTGGAACAATCTGCGGATTCCTAATAAGTTACTTAACAAACAATTGGATTCCATTTATTATTGTATTGATTGCAGATGTGGTTCTTTACCTGTATGCATACACCTTAAAAGCAACACCTCTGATTGGAAACCTTGCAGTGGGATTCATGACAGGTTTTGGATTCGTTTTTGGAGGATACACATTAAATAATCCTACAATCATTTCAACATCAATATTTTTAGGATTTTTTGCATTTGTCATGACCACAGCACGTGAACTTGTAAAAGATATTGAAGATATGGAAGGGGACAAATCAGAAGGAGCCAGGACATTGCCAATCCTCTACGGTGCGAAAATAACTTCCGTTTTGGCAGCCATATTAATTGTGATTGACTGTGCATTATGCCCTCTCCTTTATTACTATCATGTCTTCGGATTTTATTACTTAATCGTAATTGCAATTGCAGTGATCATATTCCTTTACTCCGCAGTGCTCATTATAAGAAATCAGGACAGGGAAACTGCAGGCAAAGTTTCAAAATACTTGAAAATGGGAATGCTCATAGCATTTGTTTCATTCATATTCGGAACATTTTAAGGGAGATTTAAAATGAACTTTAAAGAACACAAAAGAGATATTATTGCAATATCTTCACTGGCAATAATTATAACCGCAATAACATTATTATTGCTTAACATTGACTGTAAAGTTGGAGTTTACTATGTTAGGGATGTCTTTTTCTATTTGAACAATGCCCTATTCTATGCAGGTTATGATACCGGAATGGAAGCCACACGTGGACTGTCTCCATTAATACCAATGATAACATCAATATTTTTCAGAATGGGATTCATATCAGATGCGACAATTATCATTGTCAGCAGCGTTTTTTACATATTTGCAGCTATTGGAATGTATTTGCTGTTAAGGCTGAAATTTGATGAAATCCTGAGTTTTTCAGGATCAATGATTCTTTCAACATTCCCGTTAGTCATCGTATGGGTCACCAAAGGAATGCTGGACATTCCCGCAATGTGCATTTCAATCTGGACAATCTATTTCACAATATTATCATTTAGAAAGAACACTAAATTTTTATATATCGCATTTCCACTGGCCATATTTGGATTCTTTGCAAGATTCACCGCATTGCTGACAGTGCCTGTCGTTTTAATGCAATTTTTACTGGTCAAAGATCCTATTTTAAATATAAAAAACAACATCAAAGACATAATAATCGGAATGGGTCTTGGAGCTGCTGTTTTGGCAATATTCCTTGGAATATATCAATACTTTAACATAGGCATGTTTTTCCTATCCCAGGGAGGAGACATTTCCAGCTCAAGCACCAATACTGTTGGCGGAACTGCAGTGATTAATGTATTCTATTATATTAAGAACTTTTTAATATATATCGGGACAGAAAAATTCGTTCCATACTCCTTAAAACCTGGAAGTTTCATAATAACCAAAATGCAATGGATTGGAGGATACCCTTCAATAACATCATACATTTTGGCAGCAATAATGGTTATCGGATTAATACTTGCCCTTAAAAAGTTATTCAATGAAAAGAACAGAGAAATATTGAAAAATGAGAATAAAACATTGAAATTAGCAATCTTTATAATTTTCCTTGCGTTATTCTTCTTAACCTACATCAAGATATCAATCATATTTTCAGTAATTATAATTTCAATAGCTCTTCTGGCAATTTACAGACTGCTATACAAGACAGAGCTAAATGACTTTACATTTGATTTCATCATGTTATACTGGTTTGTTGTGAATTTCGCGTTCTTTACATATTACCACATAAAAGTGGACAGATATTTCATGCCGATGCTTCCATTTGTAGCATATTTCGTGATTTTATCCTTGAATTTAATATTTGATAAAATAAAAACTATCAAACATGCTGATAAAATTAAAACAGTTGTCCCAATTGCATTAGTATGTCTAATACTGTTATGCACTGGAGTATTTGCACTTGGAAACTCACCGCATACCTTTGACAATCAAATGCACACTAATTTTGAAACAGCGGCATCTGAAGAAAAAGCTGTTTGCGAATGGCTAGTCAAACATGATCCGAATTATGCAAATAAAACCATATGGGCAGACAGAGGAGGAGACATGTCATTCAATCTGAAAATGGAGATTCCATCCTGTGAAAAGACATCGAATGAGACCAATTTTACAGATGAATTGATGAAAAATAATGTGACCTATTTCATTGCCAATTACAATAATACAATTGGAGAACCTTACGTTAAGTTATATCAAAACGGAGAAGTGTCTTTATACTATTATGAAAATGATAATTAATTATCAACATTAACATTTTACACAATATTAGAAACATATATAATTAAAAAAATTTAAAATTAATAACATAATTAACAAAAGAGGATAATATGAAAGTTGTATGCTGTAAGAACTGTGGTGCAAAATACCAACTCGAAGATAATGATGACATTACTACATTCGAGTGTTCTTCATGTGCAGGTGACCTCGAATATTTGGAAGAATATTCTGATGGAGAAACTTCATCTCGTTCATCTTTCATTAGTTCATTCAAGTATGATAATTCACATATTGTTCAATGTGAAGACTGTGGATTAAAATATAAAATAAAAAGCAGTGATAACATACTGGATTATGAATGTGACAGTTGCGGAGGTTCTTTAAGATATTTAGATGATGAATTGAACAAAGAACTTGACAACTACATTGAAGAAAGACGTAAAGAAGTTAAACACATCAGACAACAATCACAACCACAAAATTCAGAACCTGAAGAAGAACAGACAGAGGATAATGCACGCTCCTTTAAGTCAATTACTGGCAGATTGGAAAATTTCTTCTCTGAAGAGCATATGCTCGAAATTGCAAAAACTGAGCAAAAAGAGCAAGAGCTTAAAGAGGAAGAAGAAAGGAATTCCAAAACTGCAAGAACAACAATTCCTCAACCTGTTTTATCCAAATTTGGAAAAGAATTTGCTCTTCCAAAAACTAACGACTATAATATCTTGAAAAATTTCCTCAAAGATGAATTCTTTAAAGGAATGAACGAGTATTACCCTAATAATGAAAATGAAGCTTCTGAAAAATCATTTGGAAGCTTTATTGACAGGCTCACCATACCTGAACCTGAAACAGGAATAGGACTCTCATCTGGAAATGATTTCGATATCAAAAATATGGATACAAACAATACTATTCTTTTAATAGGTGCTGTAATTTTCATATTAAGCATTATTGAGATATTATTAATAAATAGCGGTGTTGGAATAGTTGCTCTATTTATCGGAGTAATTATCTTATGTTATGGTTTATATAAAAATAGAGATGTGAAAGAGACTGAAATTAGAACCAGAATCATCAGGGAACATTTATTAACTTTACCTGAAGATTACTACGTATTCTACAACGTTAAAACTCCAACATCAAATGCTAGTATAAACCATTTAGTTGTAGGTCCAACTGGAATTTATGCACTTCTCTCACAGAAATACAATCCAAAACTTAGATTAGAGTCTGAAAATGAAAATCTAAATCTAATCGGATCCAGCGAACTAGATGAAGATAAGATTGAAGAAGTTCCAACTAATGGAAATATGAGGAAATTTAGATACACTACAAAACAAGCTAAATTCTCTCAAGACAATAAAATCAAACAAAAAGCTTTGAGTTTAGGTGAAGATTTAATTAACTTCTTAAATGAGAACAATATTAGAAACTGTTTTGTTGAACCGTTAGTCGGGTTCATTAACAATGAAGTTGTTGTAATAAATATGCCTTTAACCGATGAAGACCTATTTATTGAAGAATTATTAAATCAAATCCAAACAAGTACTATTAAATTAGATTCTGAAACAATTGACAAATGTGCTGTTTTAATTAACAACTACTCTGCAGATTGTTCTTCAGAAATTTAATTTTTCTTTTTTTAATTTTCAAGCATTTCAAACTTGAGTACAGTATCTTTAGGAATGTCCTGATTTGCTTTTTTACCAATTACATCATCAATATCTGATGGAGAAATTCCCACTCCAGGCCTTTTAAATGCAATATGGGATTCATTGATTATCTCTCCACATTTGATATCCACATCTGAAACAATTGATTTTCTGATTTCCTTTCTGGTTAAAGATTCGCAAATCAAAGGCTGCTTATTCCTACGACCGTTAATCTTTGATAAAAATAAAACATTTCTCTTGAAATTAATTACATCATCGCCGTCCATTGCATATGAACTGTCCAAAGAGTCGATTTTTTTATCAAAAGTAAAATGCTTTTCCAATACGGAAGCGCCATAATTAAAAGCAGTAGTCAAAACCATCATGTTTTCATCAGGCATAGTATGATCGGAATATCCGATTTCATATTCCGGAAAATTCTCAGCCAAATCTTTAATCATCAAGAGATTTGCATCCTCATATCTTGTTGGAAATGATAAAACAGAATGCATAATGACAATGTCTGAAATTGAAACATCTTCAATAGCTCTGACGGCCTGTTTTATCTCACCAATTGTTGCACCACCGGTTGAAAGCAATATCGGCTTATTTTTACTTGCAACATGTTTAATGAAAGGAATATTGGTCAAATCGGAAGATGAAATCTTAAAAACATCCATAAATTCATCCAAATAATCAACAGATTCAAAGTCATTGGGTGTTGATAAAAAAACCACACCTATTTCATGGCAATACTCAGCTAATCTCCTGTATTCCTCAACAGTTAATTTGTCATATTTTCTCAATGAATCAAAATAGTCATTTGGAGATTCAATGTATAACTCATCAAAAATAGAAGAATCTCTTGAAATGATATTTTCTGAGGTGTATGACTGAAACATTACTCCGTCAACACCACAGGACTTGGCCTCGTCAATTAAAAATAATGCTGATTCCATTAAGGATATCTTTTCCTGATTAGCAAAATCAAATAAATTTAAACTGATGTCTGCAATGAGGAATGGGGATTTGTTAAATACTTTCATCATATAACCTGATTTAAATCTTTATTAAATTCGAATGTACGATAGTTCTCTTCAACAACAGAGGCGATATTTTCAAATCCATTTCTTAAATTGAATGAAAGCATTTTTTTATGCAAATTCAGCCTTAGCTCATAATCATTGACTAGTTTTGCAAATTCCTCAACCAAACTCTGAGAATCCACTGATTCACCTAAACCAAGATTGACAAAGCCGTTATTGATGTTTGCAAAAGTATGTGACATTTCCCTGTCATCCTTAGACAATACAATTGCAGGAACTCCAATAGAGCATATTTCATATAATGATTTGCCATTTGAAGTGAAAATCAGGTCCGCATTAAACATGAACTCACTGATATTTGAAACATTTTGATAAATCTGAACTAATGGATTTGATTCATATTTGGAGATAAGTCCTTCTAAGTTTTCATAGCTTCTTCCAACAATAACATCAATTCTTCCCTCATAGGTTGTGGATAAAATTGAATCAATGACTTTTTCTGTAAGATTTTGTTTGTCCACCTCTCCAAAATTAATTAAAACTCTATTAACTTCATTTTTAATAATTTTTGGAGGCTGATAATAAAACTCGTCATTTAATAGGAAATACTTATATCCAGTATAAACGTTTTCTTCGGACATATCATGTTCATATAACTCATCGAACACCACATCAGCATGTTGCATGCCCACACCTAAATCTTCAAAATTAACCACAAAATAACCATTTTCCTTTAAAGTTAAAATGTAGTCTTCTGAAGTGTCCAAAATATCATTGACAACAATTTGAGCACCAAATCCGTTTAAAATATCGAATAACTCTTTAAAATCTTCAAAAGTTTTATATGAATAATTTAATTTATCCAACTTATCAATGGCCAGTTGCTGATTTTCCCTTATCAAAAATAAAACCTTATGGAAAACCAATTTGGATGCAAGTGAAACGCATCTGTCAATATGGCGGGCTCCGATTTCATCATTTGCAGCCACCACCATTGCAATATTTCTACGCATCAAATAATTTTCAGCAAGCCACCAGTCCTCATATCTTTCAATGTTGACACTTTCTTCAGGAGACACTTCAACGATATCAATATTTGTGCCTAAACGTGAGTCCTCATGAACAAAGGAACGTCTTGTGGCTAGAATTGCGCCGGTTTCCCTGAAGGATTTAGGTAAATTCTCCTTACTTACCCTTTGAATATAATTCGGGAAATACCTGTCATTATTTTCATCATATCCCCAGCTTAAATGCCTGTCGTCAACGACTGAAATTACACTGTCAACGCTGAAGTCTTCGAATTTTTCAATTACCTTATCTAAAGTTTCCGCTTTTATTAATGGAGAAGTTGGCTGGAGCGTAATTATAATGTCATACTCATCAAATGCCAATTTTTCCTTTTGAATCATTGCATCATGGATAACCGGATCAAGAAGAACCTCATCAGTGGACAGTTCTTCAGAGCGCCTAACGACACTGGCTCCGAATTTTTCAGCTATCAATGCAATTTGAGAATCATCAGTAGTTACAACAACATCATCAACATATTGAGATTCCTTGGCAACACCAATAGAATAAGAAATGAGCGGTTTATTCTTGAGTAATCTCAGATTTTTACGGGGAATGCCTTTTGAGCCGCCCCTGGCTGGAATAACTACTAAAATCATATTATTATTAAACATATCTATCCCTTAAAATAACAAAATATAATAAATCCAATACTAAATATATTTATGATATAATATTAAATCTTCGGTGTTAATATGAATATGAAAGATATGTCTGAAAAGTTATTGAAAAAAATAAATGAATTAGCTACACCCGTAAAAATTATGCACGTGTGCGGTTCTCATGAACATACCATTATGGAAAATGGAATTAGAAGTCTGCTTCCGGAAGAAGTGGAAATCATCGCAGGCCCTGGATGTCCTGTGTGTGTAGTGCCATCACGTGAAATTGACGAAGCCTTGGAACTCATTGACAAAGGAGTTACAATAACAACATTTGGAGACATGTTAAGAGTGCCCGGTTCTGAAAGATCACTTGCTGATGCAAAAGCAGAAGGAGGAGATGTAAGAGTCGTTTATGGAATTAACAGAGCGATTGAGATAGCTGAAAAAGTAGACAATGATGTTGCATTCATCTCAGCAGGATTTGAGACAACAGCACCTACAACTGCTGCAGAACTTCTGGCTACACCGCCTGAAAACTTCTCAGTGCTCTCATGCCACAGATTGATTCCGCCTGCAATTGACTTTTTAATCAATTCAGGAGAAACCAGTCTAAACGCATTAATCCAACCAGGACATGTCTGTACAATAATTGGAACAAAACCTTTCGAATACTTCTCAACCGACTACGGAATACCTCAAGCAGTAGCAGGATTTAATCCGCTGGACATATTAATGTCAGTGTACATGATTTTAAGACAAATTCATAATGAAACACCGAAAATTGAAAATGAATACAAAAGAGCAGTTAAAGATGAAGGAAACGTCGTTGCACAGAAAATGATAGACCAGGTATTTGATGTAACCTCCAGAGAATGGAGAGGATTTCCAAAAATACCAAATTCAATCCTGGAAATCAAGGACGAATTCAGTGAATTTAACGCTCGTGAAAAATATGACATTGAAGTCAAAGATGTTAATGAAGCTCCTAAAGGCTGCATTTGCGGTCCGATTCTAAGAGGTCTTGCAAGGCCTGAAGACTGCAAATTATTTAGAAAAGCATGCAATCCTCTTCATCCAATCGGTGCATGTATGGTAAGTAAAGAAGGAACTTGTAACATCGCACACAGATATTCAAGAGGATAACCATGACAATCGAGGCAATAGCAGTAGACATCGACGGAACAATAACTGACGAAAAAAGACAAATTTGCATCTCCGCAATTGAAGCTTTAAGAAAAGCGGAAGCCGCAGGAATACCAACAATAATTGTTACCGGAAACGTAGTCAACTATGCATATGCTACTGAAGTTCTCATAGGATGCAGTGGAGGACTTGTATGTGAAAATGGAGGAGTCGTCTTTAAAGAAGGTGAAAACAACAATGCCGTTGAAATAATGGTGGATAAAAACTTCGTAACATCTGCTGAAAATCACCTTAAAGAGAAATTAGGCGACAAGTTTGAAAAACATGCATCTCATGACAACATGTACCGTTTAACTGAAACAGTATTCTACAAGACAATATCAAGAGAAGAAATAGAAGATGCCTTAAAAGACTTTGAATATCTGGACGAACTTGAAATTTATGACAGTGGCTTTGCACTCCATATTACCGATAAAAGAGTGAACAAAGGAACTTCACTGAGATATTTATGCGAAAGAAACGGAATAAATATGGAAAACGTGATGGCTATTGGAGACAGTCAAAACGATGAGGATTTCCTCAAGGAAGTCGGATACAAGATAGCCGTCGGAAATGCTGAAGACAAACTAAAAGAAATAAGCACATACTCCTGTGAAAAATTTTATGGCGATGGAGTGGCGGAAGCTATTGAAAAATTTGCATTATAGTGATAAAATGATATATGAAATAGCTAATAAAGCAAAAAGGGCCGTTGAAAACGAATGCGACTCTTATGAAATTTACATTGATGAATCCAAACTTATCGAGCTGGACTCAAAACAGGATGAATTGAACTTTGCAAAAGAGGAAATCGAGCAAGGTGTTGGAATAAGAGTAATTAAAGACAATAAAGTTGGTTTTGCATTCACATCAAATTTGGAAAAAATAGCTGAAACCGGAATGCAGGCAATAGAAAATACAAAACTTAACAAAAAAGATGAAAACTATGCATTCGCTGAAGTTGAAAAAGTAAGCGATGTTAAAAAAGTTTATGACAAAAAATTTAATGATTTGGACCTTAACGAATCCGTTGAATTTTTAAAAAATGTCATCACAACTGCAACTGACAGCGGATGTGAAGTAACAGGATCAGGTTTTTCCGCAAGTGAAGGAAGATCATTAATCCTAAACTCGAATGGAGTTTCAATAGAAGATGAAGGAACAGGATTCGGAGTAAGTCTTTCAGTGACTATCCAAGAGGACGGCAAAATTGCCACAGCATACAACTCACAGGCTTCAAGATTTTTCGATTTGGACGGTGAAAAATTAGCAAATGAAGTATGCAACCTTGCAAAAAGTTCACTTGACACAAAACCTATTGAAACAAATGATTATGACGTTGTTCTAGATTATTACGCTGCAACCGGACTTCTTCAAACATTTATCAGCGCATTCAACGGTGAAAATGTGATGAGGGGAAGATCAATTTTAAACGGCAAAATCGGCTCAGAAATTGCCAACCCAACACTCTCAATCATAGACAATCCTCTTTTAGAAAAAGGAATGTATACTGCAAAATGTGACGGAGAAGGAAGCGCATCTCAAAAAACCGATTTGATTAAGGACGGTGTTTTAAACTCATTTATTTATGACATTTACACCGCAAACAAGGCCGGTTTAAAAACAACCTCAAACGGATACAGAGGTTCATACCTAACCACCCCAATGATTAATCCGACAAATCTGGAATTTAAATTCAGTGAAATGAAGGATTTGGATGAAATCAACAATGGAGTCTTAACAACAAGCGTCTTGGGAGCCCATACCGCAAACCCAATTTCCGGAGACTTTTCAGTTGAAGCAAGCAACGCTTTTAAAATAGAAAATGGTGAGTTAACAGACCCTATCAATAAGGCAATGATTTCTGGAAATATCTTTGAAATTATGAAAAAAGTAGAAGGTTTAAACTCAGAAATCAAACAATACGGACCATACATAATTCCTAAACTGCTAGTGCATGATTTAAGAGTTGTTGGCCAAAATTAAAAAAAAAGAAGAAAAATTAAATCTTTTTTAATTTTTCTCTATATCTGTCAATTGTATCCTGCTTATAGTCAATGGACAGATATTGTGAAGTTAATTCTTTATTTTTATCAAAATCCTTTATTTTTTGTTTTGTGAGATTGTTAATGTCTTTATCTAGTTTTTTTAGTTGATTTTCAAAAGAATATTCTGATTTTCTCATGTTTAAATTTGTTTTACGAGCAATTCTTTCCAGTTCCTTATCCACATCAAAATCTTTTTTAGACATAATATCACTACATTTCAATAATAGGCAATTGAATCTCGGTTATGAACTCATCCTCATTGTCACAGTTATGTAAACCTTTTATTAGAACTTCCTTAGGTGATCCGATAATGTCATAGTGATTTTTTTGAGCAACTTCAACAAGCTCTGCATAAGTGTCCATAATTGTGTCAGTTGAACCGAAATGCTTTGCTGCCAATACCTTATTTTCAATCATGTCAACAACACGGATTCTGTCGGTTTCATCAGCATCCCCTTTAATTGCAATGCTGACATCATAAACTACATCACCTTGATTTACTTCATGTCGTGGTGAGAAATAAACAATGAATGGTTCTCCTTCAGTTTCTATCTCTTCTGCATCAACCCAACCCATTAATATAGAGAGAAATATTCCTAAATCTTCAATTGGAGTTTTACAGTTAATTACTCCTAATTTTTGTTCTGGAATAACTTTTACTTCATAATCCATAATTACACCTTACATTAATTTTAATCCTAATTAAATAAATAAACTTCTACTTCCTCACCTTCATCCACCAACTCGACTAATTTCGGAATCTTCACATAGCCGTCAGCAGTTGAAAGTGAAAAGATTGCTCCTGAATCCTTGAATATAGGTTGAATGTTTTCTCCATCGACCTTAACCAGTTGGTATTGCATCCTTCCAACTTGAGAATGGATTCTTTTAGTAATTTTACCTTTTATGGTTTCAAGTTCAAAGTCCTTGTCAATTCCTGCAAGTCTTGTTAGAGGCTCTGCCACAAATGCGTTGAATATCATCAGGGCAGATACAGGATTGCCCGGAAGTCCTATGACAATTTTGCCGTCAATGACCCCTACGATTGTAGGTTTTCCAGGCTGAACTGAAATTCCGTGAATATAGACTTCACCAAGCTCATCGAGAACATGCTTCAGGACATCACCAAGGCCTGCAGAGGTTCCGCCGGAACACAACAAGACATCAACATCCTTTAAGGATTCTGTGATTTTTTCCTTGACTTCATCATAGTTGTCCCTCATTACTCCCAAGAATTTTGCATCCGCACCGCAGGAAATTGCATCGTTTTTAATCATACCACCATTTACATCATAGATTTTTCCAAATGGAAGGTCTTCACCTTGAAGTGTGATTTCATTACCTGATGAAACTACACCAACTGTCGGTTTTTTATAAACTTCAATAGTTTCAAAACCCTGTGAAAGCAAAACACCGATTTTTCCAGGATTTAAAAAGTCCCCTTTTTTAAGAATCAGATTGCCTTCTTCAATGTCAGATCCCTTTTTGGCAACATCCTGTGAAGGTGTTGCGGTTGTAAGCAAATTGACTTTTCCATCCAATTTTTCCGCGTATTCGACCATCACTACAGCTTCAGCACCTTCAGGCATGGCCGCACCGGTACTGATTTCAATGCATTTGCCTTTTTCGACTTTCTTATCAGTGATTGAACCTGCTTCCAAAAAGTCGATGACTTCCAGGGTATTCGGAGATTCCTCAGATGCGCCGAAACTGTCTTCAGCAAGAATTGCAAAACCATCCTTCAATGCCTTATCAAATGGAGGGAAATCCATTCTTGAGTAAACATCCTCAAATAATATTCTGCCGTAAGATTCAGTTACTGCTATTTCTTCACTTTCTGCAGTCAAGTTCTTGTCAAATAAATCTTGAATAATATCGATTGCCTCATCGCATTCCTTTATTTTTAAAAATTCAGTTCCCATAGTTATCTCTCTTATATATTATCCAATAAATTAATATATAATATATCAATAAATATATAAATAATTTAATCTAATGAGAAATTATTATATTTTTTGGAGGAGAGTATTTGTCAAGACCTAATAACAATAATCAACAAGAGTACAGAAGGGTAAGAACTCCTAAAAAAGGAGAAATACCTGGAGTAGTTGAACAAATCATGGGACACGGAAAACTAAAAGTTCGCTGTGCTGATGGAAACATAAGAATGACCAGAATCCCTGGAAAAATGAAAAAACGTATTTGGATTCGTGAAGGAGACGTAATCCTTGTAAAACCATGGGACTTCCAAGCCGATGAAAAAGCAGACGTAATTTGGAGATACACAAAAACAGAATCCAACTGGCTTGAAAGAAAAGGCTACTTAAAAATGTAGTCTTACTACTTATTTTTTGATATAAATGGACCCTAAAGTAGCTAAAGCAGATAAAAAACATGCGAAAATTCACTCTGAAAAAAGAAGAAAAGACAATTCAGAGAGAAAAACCGGAAATGAAGTTTTTGATAAAATAACATTGGAAACATTATACAAATTAGCTAATCAGGGACATATTGATATTTTAAACGGTGCAATTAGTACCGGCAAAGAGGCTAATGTTTTAACTGGAATCACCGATGATGAAAAGTTCATTGCAGTTAAAATATACCGAATTGCAACTTCTGATTTTAAAAAGATGGATTACTATCTTAAAGGCGATCCGAGATTTAACGTTAAAACCAAAAACAAAAGGAAAATCATATACTCATGGGTTACAAAGGAATTCAAGAACCTGACAAGATTATATGATGCAGGCGTTACCGTACCCAAACCGATTACCAGTGCAAACAATGTATTGCTGATTGAATTCATTGGCGATGAAAACGGAAATCCTGCCCAACCAGTCAGAAACCAGCCACCACAAAATCCAGATGAATTCTGGAACAAATTGCTTGTGCAATTAAAACTATTTGTAAATGAGGCAAAACTAGTTCATGGAGACCTATCCAACTACAATATCTTAAATTTGAATGAAGAACCAGTAATCATTGATGTTTCACAGTCCGTCGTACTGGACAATCCTATTTCTAAAGAGCTTCTTGAAAGAGACATAAACACTCTTGTTCGTGAATATACCAAACTTGGCGTTGAAACTAGTTTTAAAGAAGTTTGGGAATATGTTAGCCCAAAATTTTAAATATAAATAATTACAAATACCATTTTGGTAAAAAAAAGATTACATTTATTGATTATTAAAATGGGGATTTAGTAAATGACTAACAATTTTTTTTCAATTATTAACAAATCATGGTTGCTTTTAGATTCTGAAGAACTTAAAATATATTCAATAGTAGTTTTTATTTTAAGTTTTGTTGGAGGAATAGTCGCTTCGATTCTGATATCCTCAATAAATCCAACAAACATATTCTTCACAATATTTTCTTTTACTATAATAAGTGCACTTATGGCAATTTTTACTTATAAAAGAGATTGGTTTGATAGAAAATATGGTTTAGTTTCAAAATATCATATCGGAATGAGTTATCAAGTTGTATTTTATTTTATAGGTATCTAAATTTAGCTCTTTCACTAATATTCTTTTATCCAAATCTAAAAACTCAAGGCCCTATTAATGCAGCCATAATGTTTTTATCACAGCAAATACCATTACTTTTCATGTTATTGAGACTTAATGTATTTGATGATGAAAATTGCCGTGTCAAAAAAGAAGATGAACTGGGAAACATCCATTATGAAAATACATTAGGATATAATCCTATAATTTATTATTTTATTGGATTTCCAATAAGCATATTAATTGGAATATGTTTAACTGACTATGTAAAAGACATTCTAGTTTCATCATATTTTACATCCAACTTATTGCAATCAATATTTTTAATAGCCGCATTATTCTTGTTATTATCCCCAGATTTGTTGGATAAAATATTGCCATTTAATCTTAGAAGCTGGAGAGGTACAATAAAATTATATATACTAATAGCTGTAATTCTCGCAATATTGCGCATTTTTATAATTTAAAAACCAATTGACAAATTTTAAATAAATATTTTTAATCTAGAAATATATTATAACAATTTTTCTAAGTATTCCTTAAGTTCTGGAAGCTCCACTTTCATAGTTTCCCAAACCAGATGTTCAATAACATTTTCATAATCATGAGCATGAATATTCCGCATTGCTTTTAAACTATTCCAAGCAATATCTGGATGCTGGTCTTTGAACTCATCGGACAATCTACCAATATACTCTCCAATTTGGATAATGTTAAAAGCACATGCTCTTTGGTAATGGTCATTGGCCAAATATTCATTAAAATCATCACCAAAATACTCAATATCACTTGCTGTTGCTTCACAGTATTCTATGATTTTCTTAATATGTTTTTCATCTTTAGCGTTCATAGATTATAACCACATCTTTTTTGATTTTGTTTAAAAATTCCTTATTATGACTGCATGATGAAACCAAATCAACATGACATTTGAATTCATCTTCCAAGTCTTGAACAAAAGACATATATTTAATTAAAGAAGTCACATCCCCATCATCCATGATGAAGTCCAAATCACTGTCGTCACTTGCCTCATTTCTAGCATAAGATCCAAAAAGACATAACCTATTAACCCCATGCTTAATGGCAATTGGAATGGTTCTTTTTGTGATTTCTTCAATTGTAAATATCATTAAAAACACCTAATGAAAATTAATCTAATTAATATTTAATTTTAATTTTATATTAAATAAATATTTTTTTATGGAGAAAATTAATTAAACAATTAATCCAAACTTCATTACAGAAAAATGTTATACCGAGACGTGAGTAAAACATCTTTTCTACGGAATATGTGAGCCCAAAATTTTAAATATATTCCTCAAAAATCAACTAAATTAACATCACCTCAAATCAGACAACTCAATTGCCAACCGAATTACTGATTATACAGTCAATACATTTTTAATGTTCAAAATCAAAAATTGAAGATATGAAAGGGATTTTTAACGTTATTGAAAAATATTTTTTTATAATAATATTGGTGGCAGTAGCTATTTCTTTAGTTTATCCTAATTCATTCAAATGGGTTTTAAGTGAATATAATGGCATCAATATTCTTAATTTACTTTTAAGTGTTGTTCTTTTTACAATGGGAACCACACTGAAAACAGATGACTTCATTAATGTGTTAAAAAATCCTAAGGCAATTGGGGTTGGAATTTCAGCGCAATATATCGTAATGCCACTTATAGCAATTGTTCTTGCAAGGGCATTTTCTCTTGATACCGCTTTGACAGTCGGACTCATTCTTGTTGGAACAGTTCCTGGAGGAACCGCATCAGACGTCATTACTTTTCTTGCAAAGGGAGATGTGGCATTGTCCGTTTCTTTGACTGCAGTATCCACCGTAATTTCACCAATATTAACTCCATTAATCACATTATTGTTAATAGGCAATAGAATTCATTTCAATCCTACAGACATGTTCATTTCAATTGTCCAAATAGTGATTGTTCCAATAATTTTAGGTTTACTCTTGAATTACTTATTCCCTGACTTTTGTGATAAATTAAAACATTATTTGCCTACAGTATCATCAATCGTAGTTTGTTTAATTGTTGCGGGAGTGATTGGAGCCAACAAACAAGCAATTTTAACTTCATCAACAATAATACTCATTGTCATCGCTCTACAATACATCATTGCAATGTCACTTGGGTTTGGAATTGGACGTCTTGCAGGAATGAATAGAAAAGAGACAGTCACAGTAGCTATCGAACTGGCATTTCAAAATTCAGGCTTGTCAACAAGCCTTGCAAAAACTCATTTCCCAAACCTTGCCCAGGCAACAGTTCCAGGAGCGCTTTATTCAGTCTGGCAGAATTTTGCAGGATCAATTCTTGCCTATGCATTCAGAAAATATCAATCCTAACGGCAGGAATACAAGTTTATTCATAATATGTATTTAGTGCCAAAAATCTATAACCTCCTTTTTTAGAGTTTAATTTTTAAAATAACCAATTATAATCTAATTAATCGCCATAAAACGATGCAAGTGAGCACTTACATTCGAAAAACTTTATATAATAAGTTTTTCAAAGAATTAATTGTCTTACAGAAACAAATTTTAAAAACAGAATTGTTTCGGGAATTTAAATTAAATAATTTTGGAGGTAACAAAAATGAACATCAAAAAAATATTATTTGCACTAATTGTGACGTCACTTCTGATTGGAAGTGTCTGTGCAGCAAGCATAAATGACTTTAAAGTAGATGGATACAACAGCTCATACAACACTGATATAAATTCAGCATTTGTGAACAACAATGGCGATTCCGGAGTATCAATTTTCAAAAACGCCAATGGCGCTAGATACTACGACTATGACGACGACGGATACTATGATTACGATGATGACGGATACGACTATGATGACGCGTATGACCATGACTATGACGACATCTATGATCATGATTATGATGACGATTACGTTATTCAAAATAGCGGCAACGTATACAACGGCATCCGTGATGATATGCAGATTACCAAAAATTCCGACAATACCGCTACTTTCACCGACGTGGATGATGCTGAACACGGTATTGTAGAAGTCGTACAGCACGGCGGAGAACAATACACAGTAGTATTTTGGGCTAAAGATGCAAGTAACATTAACAATACAGCATTGATGACAAAATTAACCAATTTCAATAAAGATAATGGTGTTACACCAGTAGCATTCTAATTATCTTTATTTCTCTTTTTATTATTTTTCCAGAATTTATTCATTCTATTTTTATCCTATTGATTACAGCCACATCATGTGAAAATTTAAATTATGATCTCAAACCCATGTTATTCTAAAAAGCTATTTTTTGTAATATATTTTTAACACGAATTAGGAATTTAATTCAAAAGTTACTTGTTTTAATAGCATGAAACAAAAAATTTTATCAATTTAAATCAGTTAAAAGCATTGAAAATTAAAATAAAATTCTTATTTTAGAAATATCTCTTCAAATTTAAAATATTTTTTAATAATCATGATTTAATATGACTAATTGAATTAATTGAGTTTTTCAAAAGCAATTCGGCAATGTAAAGAAAATATTACTTAGCTCAAACTGATATGTTCATTTCAGAAGCTGCAAAACCTTTAGGAACCGAACCTGTTGATTACCACCCAATGAACAAATTGTTATAACTTTATGAAAAAATAAACCATTTTAAAACCTCAATATCAATTTGTTCTTAATATCCAACAAGCACAACACGGATATTAAAGCAAATCTAAACATTAATCCAAATACCAAATAGCACTGGAAACCAAACACGTCCAGTGCTATAATAACAGATTCTTTTTTTATAAAAAATCCGTAAAGTTAATTACCGACCTATTCTAAATTTTAAATAATATTCTTTTTAACAAAAACATTTAAAAATTTAAAATTAAATAAATATTATTAATTCTAATTAAATAAAAGGTGATAAAATGCCGGAAACAGATTATTTGAAAATACCTCAAAACAGAGTAGGGGCATTAATCGGAAGCAATGGAAAAGTCAAAAAATCCATTGAGAATGCTACCGGAACCATTTTAGATATTGACAGTGATGATGGTACAGTTTACATTACACCTAGAGAAGATATGGAAGACCCATTAGGCGTGTGGAATGCAAATCACATTGTAAAAGCGGTAGCTCGTGGATTCAATCCTGAAATTGCTTTAAAATTAGTTAGTGATGACATTTATCTGGAAGTGTTAAGCTTACCGTTATACATAGGAAAATCCAAAAAGGCCCTTGCAAGATATAAAGGTAGAATCATCGGAAAAGATGGAAAAACACGTGAAATAATAATGGAAATGGCCGAAGTGGACATGGCAGTGTATGGTAAAACCGTTTCATTGATTGGTGAGATGGATAACATCATGATTGCAAAAGAAGCAATTGAAATGATTTTAAACGGATCAAGACACAAGTCAGTCTATGGATTCTTAGAACATAAAAAGGAAACTTTAAAAATGAAAGAATTCAAGGATTTAGTCGGAATCGAAGACGATAAAATCGAATTTAAGGATGGAATCGACTTCGATGAAAAAGATTTTTAGGAGTATTTCTCCTAAATATTACTTATTATTAAAGAAAAGATAAGTCATTGCTTCAGGATTAACAACTATATCAATTTCAGCAAAAATTTCTTTTAACTTATATTTACTAGAATTTTCTACAACATTTATTGATTCATATCTATTTCTTGAAGAAATAGATTTTAATTTACTGTATCCTCCATCCCTTGTGACTCTAGTCGGTTTACCCAAATCCACAGGCTCACCCATCTAAATACCTCCTACTTAAATTAATATTATCATAATTATTGTTTAAATAATTTAACAAGAAATCACCATATAACTTATCAATTGCATCAATAGTCTGATAACCATTTTTAAATTCAATATTCATATCAGTAGAAATTGAAACGAAAAAATCTTTAGCTTTATGACGAATAGCCGTTATTTCCCCATCAGTAAAAATAATTTCTTTTGATTCTAAAATCCATAACTCATTTTTAGATACAATTATTTCATACTCTTCAAAATCTAAACCTAACATCTCAAAATTTTTACCGGAGGGCGGCGAATAATATTGAATGGGATGATTATGAATTGATGCAATGCTCATATTTGTTAAAACATCAGAAAATATATCGCTTGAAACTTTATCGGGATTATCTTTATCAGCAAAATTACATGAAATAATATTACCATTATCGATATCAAAGTAAATTAAACATTCAAAATTCAAACCAATAGTTTTTCTTCTAAATATGTCAACTGTTTTAACAGCTTTTTCAGAAAATTCCTCAGGTAAATCCTCTTTTGTTATGGGTGAAAGTGACCAGTCAATTGGAAGATGCCTGTATCTTTCATATTCCTTGTCTGTTATTTTAACTTCAAATGGAATTAAAAATCCCCCACGATTATCTCTCAGCAACATCTTATGCGATTCAATGAACCCATCAAGGTGAAGTTTACGAACAATATTGTTAATACTATTTTTTGAAATCATACCCCTTGATTTATAATTTAAATTATTTAAAATAGTCAGTTTTAAATTAAAACAATTTTATGAAGTTATTACAATATTACAAACCCATACAACTTTTTATTGTTTTTCAAAAATAAATCTTATTAACTTCCTAAAACAGAATCAAATAAATATTACAAAGTTAAATCAATTTTAATGAAAGATAGCTATAAAAATTATGCAAAATATAGCAAACTATTATATACTTCAACCAACATATATAGATAACATAGTACAAATACTATATTTTCTACATGTTTTTAAATTATTATTTTACCACATATTTAAACAAGTTAGATAGGGTAGGGTATGAATATTACTTTTCAAATGCTCTCTGATTTAATTTAAATATATCCATTATAATAAATTTAAACATATTAAAATAAGGAGGAAAAATTTTGGCTCAAGAACAACAAATGGGACTTGATTGGGAAGAGGATTTTCAAAGATTAACCCCATCACAGTTCTTTAGAAAAAACAAGCAGATGCTTGGATTTACAGGTAAAATCCGTTCTTTAACTATTGTTTTCCACGAATTGATTACAAACAGTTTTGACGCATGTGAAGAATCCGGAATATTGCCTGACATCGACATCGAATTGAAGCGTGTCGACAAAGAACATTATATCCTAAGACATAAGGATAACGGACCGGGAATTCCTGAAGACTATGTAATGCAAGTATACTGTATGATGTTTGCAGGATCTAAATTCAGAAACATTCAATCCAGAGGTCAGCAAGGTTTAGGTTGTAGTGGATGTGTGCTATTATCACAGATGACTACAGGTAAGCCTGCTCGCGTAATCTCCTGTTACAAGGATGGAGATGAAATCAAAGGAATGAAAATGAAATTCCAAATGGATGTAGAAAACAACCGTGGAATTTTAATGGAAAGAGAGGATTATCCTGCTGAAAGTACAGGAGTATGTATTGAATTGCAATTCAAAGAGGTTTCATACTCCCTTGCAGAACAAGGTGCATTCGAATACATCAGAAGAACCATGATTGGAAACCCTCACGCAAAAATCACATTCAGAGACCCATCCGGACACAAATATATCTTTAAAAGAGCAGCTGACGTAGTTCCAGTACAACCAAAAGAAGTTTTACCTCACCCTAAAGGTGTAAGCGCTGACGACTTAATGACAATGGCTAAAAACACAGACAGTAGAAGATATAAAAGCATGTTAACTTCATCAATGTCCAGAATGTCCGCAAAAAGAGTTGATGAAATCGCAGAAATCACTGGAATTGACATGAATAAACGTCCAAAAGCCATGACCTTCCAGGAAGCGGAAGCTATCGTTCACTGCTTTAAGAAAATGAAATTCATGGCACCTCCAACAGACGGACTTATACCAATCGGATCTGAACAAATTGAAAAAGGTATGAAACAAATCCTTAAACCTGAATTTGTTACCACAATTACAAGAAAACCTGTAACCTATGCAGGTGGTGTCTCATTCATTATTGAAGCAGGCCTCGCATACGGTGGGGAAGCAGGAAGAGTCGTAAGCGAACAGAGAAAATCTGAAATCATGAGATTCGCTAACAGAGTTCCATTAACTTTCGATGCAGGAAGCTGTGCAATCACAGAAGCGCTCAAAAGTATCGACTGGAAACGTTACGGATTAAGAGACATGGACAACACCCCATTAACTTTATTTGTAAACATTATCTCAACTCAGGTACCGTACCTTTCAACAGGTAAACAAAGTGTTTCACCTGAACCTGAAATTGTCCATGAAATCAGACAAGCAACCATGAAACTAGCTCGTAAATTACAAAAACACTTAAGAGCTAAAAGAGCAGCTAAAGAAAAAGAAAAACGTTCAAAAGTATTTGAAGAATACGTACCGGTAATTATTGAAGAAGCTGCAAAACTTGGTGAAACTGGAGTTCCTGAATATCAGGACATTCTTGTAAAGGTTACTAAAAGGGCTCTTGCCGAGTTACTTGGTGAGAAAGTGGAAGAAGAAGAGGAAGAAGAACTTGATGCAATCATCATGGAAGAAGTTGATGAATTCGGACATGCTGTTGAAGACGGCCAATCCGCATTAGATAACTTCGAGGAAGATGATGTTGAAGACGGTTTTGAAGATTAGGTGATTTAGATGGCAGACAAACCAAAAAGTGGAAAATCCCATAAAGAAGAAAGAAAACAATACACCTACAATAAATTAAAAGGATTAGGTCAAGAAATTATCGAAGACATTGAAAAAAATAAAGTGCCTAGTCTTAAAATTCCATCCCGTGGTACTGGAAACATTGTTTTCAATGATGCAAAAAGATACTACGAGTTAGGTGACAGGTATGGAAGAAGATCTTTAGGAAATGTAAAACAAATCAGAAAATTAGGTCAAATGGTTTATGTAGGAAATTTCTGTAAAGATTTAGTTGCAAGAGAAAAAACAGCTACCATCAGGGAAATGTATTACGTTTCTGAAGGTTGGGGAATCAGCTTTAAAACACAACAGGAATCCAACATTGTGGGTGAAGACCTTGAAGTGAAATTAGGGGTAACCCGTGAGGATTTAGGATTAATGCCTGAAGAAGACGGCGCATCAGTTTACGGAGACATCACACTATTGGATGAAGTGGAAATTAATGCAGCAAAAATGGGAAAATCCGGGTATACAATTTCTCCAACAATTGACCAGGTAGAATTCCTCGACCACAATGTAGACAAAGTATTGGCTGTGGAAACAATGGGAATGTTCCACAGGTTAGTTCAAGAAAATGCTCATAAAAGATTTAACTGTTTGATTGTTGGTCTTAAAGGACAGGCAGCTCGTGCAACAAGAAGATTCATTAAAAGAGTTAATGAAGAACTTGGCTTACCGGTCTACATTTGTAACGACGGAGACCCTTGGGGATTCCACATTGCACAGGTAATTATTTCCGGAAGTGCAAAACTAGCTCACGTTAACGATCAGCTTGCTACTCCTGACGCTAAATTTATCGGAGTAACAGCATCAGACATCATCAATTACGACTTACCAACAGACAAATTGAAAGATGTTGACGTGATGAGATTGAAAGAGCTTTCAAAAGACCCAAGGTATAAAGGTGATTTCTGGCAAACAGAAATTAAGAAAATGCTTAAAATCGGTAAGAAAGCAGAACAGCAATCTTTCTCAAAATATGGGCTTGAGTATGTTGTAGACACATACTTCCCAGCTAAATTTGAAGAAATGGAAAATCAAGCATAGTCTTGAACCTTTCCTCCTTTTTTTATTTTTTTAAAAATATTTTCAAGATAACATTTATATACTATAAGATTCATATACCCCCATAGGTATAGGATGTGTTATTTTGAAAGAATGTATGGATAGTGACAATTTACACAGGAGACTCAAGAAAATCATCGGACAAATCAATGCAATTGACAGAATGATTGATGAGGATATTCCCTGTGAACAGATTTTAATGCAGGTAAATGCATCAAAATCAGCATTACATAAAGTCGGACACATTATTGTTGAAGGACACTTAGAACACTGTGTAAAACAGGCTATTGAAGATGAAGATTCTGATGAAGCGATAAGTGACATTACTTCAATTTTGGAATATTACTCCAGACTTTAATTTTTTTTAAAATAACTTTATACCCTATGGGGTATATCTATACTATTGGGGCTGTTTAATATGAATTTTACAAGGGATGAAAAAGTAGATATCCTACTTATAGTAATCTCCACAATAAGTGTAGCTGCAAGTTTCACTCTATCTCTCGATTACATCGCATGGATTGCAGTTATACTTTGTGGAATACCTATATTTAAGGAATGTATAGAAGGTTTGATAACTGAATTTGACATTAAGGCAGATTTGCTCGTTTCAATTGCAATTATTGCATCAATAATCATAGGTGAAGTATTTGCAGCAGGTGAAATTGCAACCATCATGGCAATTGGAGGATTCTTGGAAGAATACACAGTTAACAAAACACAAGGAAAAATTAAAGAACTTGTTAAAATGTCACCTCAAGTAGCAACAAGAATAAAAAATGGAGTCAAAGAAAAAATAGCTGTAAAAAATGTACAAGTCGGAGATATCTTAAAAGTGCTTCCCGGAGAAAGCATACCTACAGACGGAATAATTGTCAGCGGAGAAACATCAATTGACCAATCCACATTAACAGGAGAATCACTGCCAGTCGATAAAACAGCAAATAATGAAGTGTACAGCGGAACAATCAATCTTTACGGATCATTTACAATGAAATCCACAAAAGTCAGCCAGGAGAGTTCTCTTCAAAAATTAATAAGATTGGTTGAATCCTCCAAACCTGAAAATGCAAAAATAGTTCGTCAAGCGGACAAATGGGCAACTTTAATTGTAGTTATTGCATTTACTGCCGCAATTCTTACATATTTATTCACATTTGAAATAATTAGATCAGTCACAATTTTAGTGGTATTCTGCCCATGCGCATTGGTTCTTGCAACACCCACTGCAATCATGGCCGCAATAGGAAATCTAACTAAATACGGCATTCTTGTAAAAGATGGAGAAGCCATAGAAGAACTGGCAAAGGTTGATGAAATGGTGTTTGATAAAACAGGAACACTAACATACGGCAAGCCAAAGGTAATTAACATCATTTCAGATAATCCTCAAGAGATGATGTATCTTCTAGCATCACTGGAATCCCAATCCGAGCACCCTTTAGCCAAATCCATAGTTAATCATTACAATAAAAACAATTTAGCGCAAGTCAATGACTTTAAAATGCATATTGGAAAAGGAATTAGCGGAACAATAGATGGTTTTAAAGTAATTGCCGGAAATAAAGAACTGTTTGAACTGGAAAAAATTGAATTAACTAAAGAACATGAACCTGAAAGCGGTGAAATACCAATATATGTTGCCAAAAATAACAGATATATCGGAAAAATCCTACTCGCAGATACAATACGAAACGAATCAAAAGGAATAATAAGAAATCTTAAACGATTAAGAATCAAAACAACATTACTTACAGGAGACAATGAAAAAACCGCAAATTACATTGCAAAACAATTAAAAATTAGAAATGTTAAATCAAACTGCTTGCCTGAAGATAAAACCAACTACATTAAAGAAGAACAATTATTAAAACATAAAGTTGCAATGATCGGCGATGGCATAAATGATGCGCCATCTCTCAAAAAGGCAAATGTGGGAATAGCAATGGGCAGCATTGGAAGTGATGTAAGTGTTGAAGCAGCGAATATAGCTTTGATTAACGATAACATTGAAGATATTCCCCACTTAATTGGAATTGCAAGAAAAACTATCAGAACAATAAACTTCAGCATTGCATTTGCATTGATATTGAATATTGCCGCCATGGGATTAGCGATTCTCGGAATGTTAAATCCTATTGAAGGAGCATTAATACACAATCTAGGATCAGTAATTGTAATCATTTATTCAACATCATTAATCAAATACAAAATATCAAAAAAAGATTACAAAAAAGCTAAAAAGTTAGGCATGACTAAAAGTTTAAATAAATCCATTACATAATATTATATATCGATAATAAGGTGATTAATTATGGCTGAAAAAGAAATCAAAGTAGTGGGCATGCACTGCCCATCATGTGTAAATGCTGTAGAACTTTGTTTAAAAGATGTTGACGGAATCGAAGATGCAAAAGCAGATTTAGATTCTGGAATTACCAAAATTACTATGTCTGGCGACGTAAGTGATGCAGACATTAACGAAGCTGTTGAAGAAGCAGGATTCAAAGTAGAATAATTCTACTTAATTTCTTTTTTTATTATATTTATTATTTTTTCATTATTTTTCCCGACAAGAAGATTATGCTTTGAATTTTCAAGAATAATCAATTTGGAATTTTTAATTTTGTTTTGCAACTCTTTTTGCATATCCACAGGAAATATCTCATCATATTGGCCTGCCAAAATTAATGTTGGAACTACAATACTGGCCAAACCACTTTCAGCATCAAAGTTCAAACAGGCATCAACAGCGGCAATATACGCTTCAACATTGGCAGATGGTGAACTGATTTGTTTCAGCATTTCCAGTTCTTCTTTATTATCCGCAATGACATTCGGACACAGCACCAAAGGCAACATAAAATCAAAAAATTCATCAAATCCCATATTCAATGCTTTTTTAAATTCATCAAACATCATTGCTGAATGTTCATTAACTTTGAAAAAAGTGGACATCAAAATAAGAGAATCAACCAATTGAGGATATTTTATTGTGAAATCAAGTGCAATTGCTCCACCTAAAGAAAAGCCAATCAGATTAAAGTTTTTAAGATTTAATTCATCTAAAAGACATTTCAAATCATCCACATAGGAACTGATTGAAATTTCCTCGCTTCCAAGTTCAGATTCACCATGACCCCTTAAATCAACTCTTATAACAGTATAATCTTTTTTTAAATGGGCGGCTAAAACTTCCCAGTAGAGCAAATTATCTGAAAGTCCATGAATGAAAAGTAAGGCATCACCATTTCCCTCAATTTTATAATTCATAAAATATATTATAATACTCATTATAAATACCTTTATTTGAAATTTTTAATTTCAAAGATAAAGGCAAATCTTAGTTTTTACAAGTCCATTAAAAATATCAAATTATATATAATTTGAAAAACAGAGATTAATCCATATAATATTTAAGTATTATAATTAAAAAGGGATTAAAATGAAAACTGTTGCAATTAATGGTTATGGAACCATCGGTAAGAGAGTAGCTGACGCAGTAGCTGCTCAAGATGATATGAAAGTTATTGGTGTAAGTAAAACTAGACCAAACTACGAAGCAAGAACTGCAGTTGAAGAAAAAGGCTATCCTTTATACATCGGAATTCCAGAAAGAGAACAAATGTTTAAAGATGCTGGAATTGAAATAGCAGGTACCGTTGAGGACATGATACAAGAAGCTGATGTTGTTGTTGACTGTACTCCAGGAAGTATCGGACCGCAAAACCTTGAAATGTATAAAAAAGCAGGCGTTAAAGCAATTTATCAAGGTGGAGAAGATCATGAATTAACCGGCCTTTCATTTAATGCTATTTCCAATTATGATGACTCCTATGGTGCAGATTACACCCGTGTAGTTTCATGTAACACTACCGGACTCACCCGTACATTATCTACAATTGATCCTATTGCAGACATCAAAAAAGTAAGAGCAGTAATGGTTAGAAGAGGATCAGACCCATCAGAAATTAAAAAAGGACCAATCAATGCTATTGTTCCAAATCCTCCAAAAGTACCATCTCACCACGGTCCTGACGTGAAAACCGTTATGAACGGAATTGATGTGACAACCATGGCATTGCTCGTACCTACCACTTTAATGCACCAACACAACATTATGGTTGAAATCAACAATGACGTTGAAACCGAAGAAATTATTGAAGCTTTAGAAAAACGTTCCAGAGTACTTGTAGTTTCTGCAGAAGAAGGATTAGGTTCCACCGCTGAGTTAATGGAATATGCAAAAGAACTTGGAAGAAACAGAAATGACTTATACGAAATTCCAGTTTGGAGAGAATCCATTAATGTCGTTGGAAATGAATTGTTCTACATGCAAGCAGTCCACCAAGAATCTGACGTAATTCCAGAAAACATTGATGCAATTCGTGCACTATTAGAAATGGAAAGTGACAACGAAAAATCAATTGCAAAAACTAACAAAGCTATGGGAATATTCTAAATTCCCTTTTTTACTATTTTTTTTAACTGATTTAAATGAAACATAATGTACTTTTTGGACCTGCAGGCAGTCCTATAAATTATAAAGGTGCAGCATATAAAGCGCCAAAATATATTTCTGAAGAAGGATTGAACTCATATGAATATCAATCCCCATATGGAGTTAGAATTGGTGAAACTTCTGCAAATACATTAAAGGAAGAATCTGAAAAGCATGACATTCTGGTATCAATGCACGCTCCGTATTACATAAATTTATGCGCCAAAGAGGAATCCAAACTTGAAAAAAGCATTGGTCATTTAATAGCAGCCGCCCGTGCAGGGGAATGGATGGGAGCATACAGGTTAGTTTTCCACCCTGGAGCCTACCTGAACCGTAAGCCGGAAAAAGCCATGGAAATATCCAAAAACACTGTCAACAGATTATTTGAAGAACTTGAAGCAGAAGGCATTGAAGAATTTACTTTCGCACCCGAAACCACCGGAAAAAGAACACAGCTCGGTAACGTTGGTGAAGTTGTTGAACTCTGTGCCACATTTGATCACTTTGAGCCTACAATCGATTTTGCACATGTTCATGCAAGAGGCCGTGGGTTTTTAAACAAAAAAGAAGATTACAATTGCATATTTTCAACAATAGAAGATAATTTGGATATTGACATACTGCACTGTCACTTTACAACAATCGAGTATGGTCAGGGCGGTGAAGTAAAGCATCACACACTAGCTGAAAGCGATGATTATGGACCGCATATTGAGGACTTATTATCTGTTTTGATAGATAATGGTTGGAATGCAAATATTATCTGTGAAACCCCACTAAGAGATGAGGATTCACTTAAAATGAAAAAACTATATGAGGATATGAAGAAATAATTTTAAATTGTTTCTTAATAATCTTTTACAGAATCGATCAAATCATCCATATCACTAAATAAATTGTTAATGTCAGTGCCATCTTCTTTATTTGAGCTCATATGGATAATCAATTCATTTATCAAATCTTCCATCTTATCAATGAATGCCTGAAGGGTTTTCAGCTTTTTTTCTATTTCCTTTTCGACAAATGGACTCTCATTTAAATCCATTTCAGCCATCTTTTTTGCAATATCCAATTGTGTTGAAAATAAATTATTGGACTTGTTAATGGAATTCATGAATTTTTCATAAGCCAAATGATTCGGATCAAACTGTTTTTCAACCAATTCCTTGGCTCTACCTTGTTTTAGGTCATAATCCTGTTCCAATTGACTAATCTTATCCATGTATTTAGAAGGAATTATTTTTACCTTAACTTCTTTTCTAAATACCGGTTTTCCACATTCAGAGCAGAAATTTTGTCCAACATCAATTCTGGCTCCACAGTAAATACAAAAATGATTGTGATTATCTTCAATATCCATATGATTATAATTAGAATTTTTACATATAATAAATTTTAGCCCACAAGCACAAAATCACTTCTTTTTCAGCCTTAAAACTACGAGTTCACTGTCGGTTCCCCATCTCATCGGAGTGTCCATTGAACCGACACCTGTTGTGACATGCAGATACTTGCCAAAATCATTTTTGAATAAACCCCTATTATACTTAAACATCATTTCTGCAAAGTTTACAGCCGGATAAAACTGTCCTCCATGAGTATGGCCAGACAATTGAACATCAAAACCCAGTCTGGAAAATTCTTCCCAATAATATGGGACGTGATAATTAATAATGTTTACAAATCCAGGCTTAACTAATGATTTGTCAATTTTTGGAATATCCTTATCCTCAATACTGTATGTTAGTCCGAAAATGTTTAAACAGTCAAATTCCCTGCTTTCATTATCCAAAACAATAATTCCTGCATTTTTACATGCAATTATGACACTTTCAATTCCAGGATAGAAATCATGATTTCCAGGAGTGAATATTATGGGAATATCCACATCATTAAACTCAATTAAATCGTTTTCCTCCACAACTGATGAACCGTCTGCCAAATCTCCGGAAATTATTGCCAAGTCACATTCGCCTTCAAGCTCTTTTAGTTTAGAGACAATCTGGTGAATGATTTCGTTATGGCGAACAGACCCGAAATGAACATCAGACAAATGTACGATGTTAAAATCCCTAGTCAAATTATCCAATTCCAAAATTTTTTCATTGACAACCAGATGATGGGCTTTATAGTAATTATAAATGCCTAAAACCGGCACAATAGCCAACAAACAATAAATAAAAATTTTTGGAAGCATTATAAATGTGCCAATAATGTAAATAACCACAATGTCTATTAAAAACATCACCGATGCCCACATCCAAATACCATCTATCGTTGAGAGCAATCTGCCCAAATAAGTTGATTTTTTTGCCTCAAAAAACATCGGCATGCAATGAATCAAACCAAGCAGAATAGTTAAAATTATCAGATGACCATCAGACACATCTCCCAAAAGTAAAAATAGATATTTCAACAAAAAGAACTGAAAAATCATGTAAAATGGAGTGATGAATAATACTCTTTTGGTCCTAAAACTCATGAAAAATTACCTCATAACTATTATATCCCATCAACTATTTAAACAATTAAAACATATGTTACTGTGTAAAAAAATGTGGAGGTGAGTTTTTGAAAAGCGATAACAAAAAAGTAGAACTGAAAACAACTAACCAAAAACCAACAAAAATCGAAAAGGACAACAAGGAATATGCGCAATGTGTAGTTTTAAAGCCAGTGGGTTATCCTTTTGATTTCAATATGATGGAAGATGACTTTGAAATCAAAAATCATGAATTATTTGAAGAATATGCACGCGAACAGTGGTTGGGATTAGTTGTGAAAGAAAACTCACACTTATTTGATCAAAAAATTATTCCTGATTACGGTTTTGAAATTGTATCTGCAAAACCGAATAACTCAATAATTTCTGAAAACACTAAAATAAAACTTATTACTGATGAATTAAACACCAAAAAAGAGAACAATCAAGTTAAATCAAACATTACTCTAACAGATATCGTTGGACAGACTAACGCCAAAAATAAAGTTAAAGTCATTACCAAATATCTTGAAGACCCTGAAAGTTTTGGACCATGGGCTCCAAAAAATATTTTATTTTACGGCCTTCCAGGTACCGGTAAAACAATGCTTGTAAAAGCACTTGCCAACGAGCTTGAAGTTCCATTGTATTTAATTAAAGCAACTTCATTGATAGGTGACCACGTCGGAGACGGTGCATCTAAAATACATGATTTATTTAAAAAAGCCAGTGAAAATTCACCATCAATAATTTTTATCGATGAAATTGATGCTATTGCACTCCACAGGTCATTTCAATCCCTAAGAGGAGACGTATCTGAAATTGTAAATTCACTTTTAACCGAAATGGACGGAATAAGTGAAAATGAGGCAGTTATAACCATTGGTGCAACAAATAATCCTACAAGTCTTGACTTTGCAGTCAGAAGCAGATTTGAAGAGGAAATAGAATTTAAATTGCCTAATGATGAAGAAAGGTTAATGATTTTGGAAAATAATCTTAAAACCATTCCATTAGAATACGATTTAGATTTAGAAAAAATTGTAAAGCTAACCAAAGGACTGTCCGGAAGAGACATCAAGGAAAAAATTCTCAAGACCGCTCTTCACAATACAATAGCTAACGACAGTGACATAATCGGAATGGAAAATATAGACTATGCCATAAAAGCAGGCAAAGTAAAAAACAATGATGTAAAAGGAATGTTTGAATAATTATTTTGAATTAAACAAATATTCGGCAGCTGCAATGATTTCCTTGTTTTCATCCTTTGCAGCATCCTTAACATTTTTAGAAATATCAAAAAAGATTTTGTTCACAATGGAATTTGTTAAATTATTTAAAATTTTTGCACTACCATCTACATCAGCCAACTTAACCAATGCTTTTTTAGTTTCACGTTGTCTTATATCTTCCATAGATGCTCTTAAATTACCAAGCATCTCATCAACTTCCATTATTTTAAGTGATTCTTTAAGTAAAATGAACTCATCTGCAATGATGTTTTCGGCCTCACCAAATTCCTTAATTCTAAGTTGAGTATTGATGTCTGCAATTTCCCTTAAATCATCAATATTGAATAATTTTACACCAAGTTCACCTACATCCTCAGAAATATCGCGAGGATTTGCAATATCGACCATCATGATATTTTCATAGTCCATTTCAATATCTTCAAGTCGTTTTTTAGTAATTATTGCATGAGGCGCACTTGTTGCACTTATTACTACATCAGCAGTAGCCAAGTATTTTTCCAATTCATTAAATAAGATAGCTTGCCCTCCCAAATCTTTAGCAAGCTCAACTGCAACATAATAGGTCCTGTTTGCAACAAAAATAGCATTCAAGTCTTTCTCTGCAAGTGCTTTGGCAACCAATTTACCCATCTTTCCGGCACCAATAACCAGAACAGATTTATCATCGAGAGATCCGATATGTTTTTCCGCCAAATCAATAGCTGCAGAACCTATAGAAACTGAACCCTTATTAATATTGGTCTTGTTTCTGACAACTTGACCTACATGAATGGCCTTTGTGAAAATAGTGTCGAGGCCACGTCCGCAGTGACGGTTTTTAACTGCCTTATGTTTTGCATCCTTAACCTGGCCCAAAATCTGGTCTTCACCAACTATCATTGATTCAAGCCCTGAAGTCATTCTCAAAAGATGCATAACCGCAGCTTCACCGTATTCTATAATGATGCTTTGATTTTCATGAGACAATAATTCCTCATCTTCAGGAATATAATCATTTTTGATATAATATTCCTTCCTATTACATGTAGAAATTTCAATATACTCCCCAATAGAATATTTTTCCTGCAACTTCCAAAACAACTCATCCATGTCTTTTGAAATAGTTTCCATGGACTGAATATCCGCCATCTTATGGTCAACCCTTAAATTAAGTATCACTGCAATCCCCTATCAAATTATCAATATAAACTTTTGCTTCATCAATCTGATTATTTCGAATAAACTCGTTAATTTTTTCATCTTCAAATATCCGATAAAGATATTCTCTTCTTTCCTTTTGGTCGTCAATAGACTCTTTTAAAAGAGAACGAGCATAATCCTGAAGTTCAATTTCCAAAATGTCCTCTTCAGTGATTATTGATTGAATTTTTTTTCTTAATTGACGAGCCATCAATGGACTTTTTCCATTAGTAAAAATAGATATTTCAATATCCCCAATTTTAAAGCTTGTTGGAACAATAACATTTCCCTCATAAGGATAATCTGCACGATTCAATAATTTATCGCAGGATATCCTTGAAACATAATCGGACAACTCATTATCTCCACTGGCAACAACGACCAAATCCGCCCACTCAACCAATTCATCTACATTGTGAGTGGAGCATAATTCAGCCCCTTTATCCTCCAGCTCTTCGGATAAATTATTTCCCGCCAGTCTCACATTAGCCCCATGGTCGAGAAATTTGTTGGCTCTTCTTGTTGCAACTTCACCAGCGCCCAATATAAAAACATTCAAATTAGAAGTTTTATAATAAAGAGAAGTCCAATCCATTTTAATCAGAGTCTTCAATAGATCTTGCGTGCAATACTTTTACAGCAGCCCTTAAATCATTATTGCATTCAGTCAAGACATTCATTGCTTCAAGTTTTGATACATGGAATGTTTCAGCCAAAGCCTCAGCCCTTTCATCAGGATCCGGCTTTTGAACACCAACTAACCTTTCTGATAACTCTTTTTTCAAGTCCAAATATTCATCATGACTCATCCCCATATTTCTTAAAGTCATGTCTCTTAATGGACATGGTTTTGATGGCTTACAACACCATACAAGTGAACCAAAACAAGTTCCTGCTCCTTCGCCTAATCTAGTTTCCTTTGCAAATTGAGTTTTAATTTCTATGTACTCTCGTGGAGTTAAATTTACTTGCTGTAAAGCATTTAATACTGGGCATGGTTTTACTGGAGGACAACAAAATGCTAATCCTCTTACATCTCCCCCTCTACAAATATGAGATGGTGCATCTTCCCAAGTCATGATAAACCTCCGAAAAAATAAATTCATTTCACCTAATTTAATAAATATAAAATAATAATATAATTTATTTTAACTATGAATATATAACCTTTTTTATACAAACATATTTAAACCCCAAATTAATTAATATAAAAAAGAAAATAATGGAGGTTATACATGAGACTTTGGAACCCTGCTGCATTCTTCATAAGCCTGATGATGAGTTTCATCATGGCAGCAATATTCGGATTGCCTATGGGAATGCCGTTTGAATATCTGTTCTATTTGTGGCCTGTGAGATGGGTAACAGCATATTTATTAATAAATATAATCATATATCCAATTGGATTTGGACTTGCGAAAAAAGTATTTGGATTTGATCCAATGGCACAATAAGGTTTTAAAAACCTTATTCAAATTTTTGATTAAAATGAAAAAAGAAACCATAACCCTAGAAAACATTACCATTACATTAGAGCGTAAAAATATTAAAAATATGTATCTGCGCATATTGCCGCCTAACGGAGAAGTTAAGGTAAGCGCACCACTATTTTTATCAGATGATGAGATTAGTAATTTTATTAAATCCAAAAAGGATTGGATTTTAAAAAAACAAAAATACATTCAGGAAAATGACATAAAAGCCCCATTGAAATATGATAATGGTGAAAAACATTATGTATGGGGAAAAGAATACGAATTACACCTAATTAAAAATGATAGTGTCAAACAGGTTCTAATTGATGAAGAAAAATCAATGATTTATCTTCCAGTACCAAAAAGAAGCACTATTGAAAAAAGAAAAAAAATATTGGATGAATTTTACAGACAGGAGATGCAAAAAGCAATCCCCCCTGTTTTAGATAAATGCACAAAAATAGTGGGCAGAACTCCGTCTGAAGTAAAAATAAGAAAGATGAAAAACTGGGGAAATTGCAGATATCATGACAAGAGAATTACTTTAAATTTAAACCTTGCAAAAAAAGACCCTGTATGTTTGGAATATGTTATGATACATGAATTATGCCATCTGATTGAATTCAACCATGGAAAAAATTTTAAAAAATTAATGGACAAATTTTGTCCAAATTGGAAAGAAATAAAAAAAAGATTAAATGAATAAGAAGAATTATCTATTTTCTTTAAGCATATCTTCTTTTTCATCTACAGTTAATTTATCAACAATTTCTTCAGGAGTGCCTATGTCCAGGAGTTTACCTCCTCTCATTAAAGCAGCCCTGTCACATACATCTAAAACAAAGTCCATATCGTGAGAAATGATAATGAATGTTTGTTCTAATTCTGTACGAGCTTTTAAGATAGAGTCAGTTACAACAACACGAGTAACCGGATCCATAGTACCTGTAGGTTCATCTAACACAATAAGGTTAGGTTCTTTAATTAAAACTTGAGCAAGAGCAACCCTGTGTTTTTCCCCTACACTTAATTGGTCAGGATATTTATCTAAAATTTTAGCTGCTGTATCATCGGTAAATCCAACAGTAGTTAATGCGTGAATAGCTTTAATTTTACCGAATTCCGCAGGTAAATTTAAACTAATAGCATCAGTTAAGTTACCTAAAATTGTCCTGTGAGGATATAAGGAATATTCTTGGTGTAATAAACCAATATATGGCATGATACGGCCACGGTTAAGAGGGCCTACTTTAGTCATGTCAATCCATTCATCACCAAGTTTGATTTCGATATTACCGCTACTTGGTTCGGTTAATCCCATCAACATTCTGGTTGTGGTTGTTTTACCGGAACCGCTTAATCCTACAATACCGAAAATTTCCTCTTTATTAATAGTTAAGCTTATACCGTCCACAGCTTTTACAACACCACGTTCAATGGAGTAATAATGTTTTTTAACATCTTCAAGAACTACTTCAGGTTCTCCGAATTCAGGAATTTCTGGTTTTTTAGGAATCGGTACAGTTGCCATGAATTCATCAACAACTTTTTGAGGTTCTCCTTCCTCTTTAATTTGACCATCTTCTAACCAGATTACCTTATCTGCAAGTTCAATCATTACTTCTGGCCAGTGAGAAGTGATTAACATGGTGATTCCTTCATCTTTCACTCCTTCTTTCAATGTATTGTGAAGTTTTACAGCGGTTTGTGGGTCCAATGTACCAGTAGGTTCATCTGCTAAAAACATCATTGGATTTTTAGCTAATTGCCTTGCAAGTACAACTCTCTGTTTTTCCCCACCACTTAAATCACGAGCAATGTGAGTTATCCTGTGATTCATTTGAACCATTTCTAATAATTCCAATGCTTCATAAATGCTGTCTTCGTATTCCTGATCATCAGGCATTGCTCTCATTACATTTTCAATAACGGTTTCTTCATCGTAAAGAGCAAAGTTACGTTGCAACATGATGGAAATTCTTCTTTTAATACTTGCGAATAATTTTCTTTCAGCATTGAAGAAATCTACTTCGCGTGCTTCTAAAGTTCCACCGCAACTACATTTTTCACCAGTATGAGATGGAGAATCTACAGCCAAACAATCAGGACAAACTGCAACATTAACTAAAATTTGACCTGCATCAGGCTTGTAATCTAATGTACCTCTAAGCATGTTAATTAAAACAGATTTTCCACTTCCACTACGTCCTAAAATTCCCAAAGTTTCTCCTTCGTCAATCTTCAAATTAATATCTTTAAGAACATCAACGCCATCGAAAGTTTTTGTAATATTCTTAAGAGTTATAAAATCCATGAAATCACCTATTGAAATAATTTTTATTTAAAACCATTTATAATGTTTTCTAATAACAATTGTTTTAAAAATCTTAAAAATTAGAAATATCAAAGTCCAAATTACCAGAAATAACTCCACGAGCTATTGAAAAACCATTTACACCAGTTTCAATCATTTTTTGAGTATTTGATATTGAATTTACAGAATTATTTCCAATTACTTTGATTTTAACATTATTACAAATTTCTCTTAAGAGATTATAATCAGCATCAAATACCCCTTTTTTCATAGCATCAACATGTAAATAGTCTGCACCGGCATCATCAATTATATGGGCAATATCCAATGTATTTACTCCATCGACATTAGCCCTGATTTTAACTGAAACTTCGCAATCAACATGATCAACAACTTGAGAGATAAAATCTCCCAAATCCTGTCTTTTTAACATTTCTTGTCCGCAACCAATATCCAAAATTTCATTTTGGCGACAATGACAATTAATTTCAACAATATCCAAATCTTTTATTTTACCTACTTCAATAATTGGTTGAGGAGTTGTTGCTCTCACATTAGCAGACACTTTTACATCACTGTGAATCTTTTTAATTGAAGCAACTTCACTTTCAATATGGGAAAAAATTTCATCTAAATGAAAATCAAACTCTTTTCTTCCCCTTGCAATGATCTTTTTGCTTGCTTCAATTGTTGGAGCATCAAGACTATATCCTCCTAAAGTAGCTACATCAAAACCATACGGAATAACCTTATTTAAAAATTCAGAGTTAGTTATCCCCGCCATAGGTGCAACTACTTTAATCATGATATTCCTCAGTATTCTTTTTCAATTACCCAAGTCCACATTTCATTATTGTGAGCACGAATTTCTTCAAGACCGATATCTGCCATATATGCTGCATCTTCCGCATTTTTTCCACGACCGATACCTGCTTTAAGTTTAATGCCTATTTCTTCATCAATTTCTATCATTATTTCTTCTATATCCTTTTCAGACAAACCATTACATGGAGACATAAAGTTATCTCCACCAATGAAGAATAATAATGCTCCTTTTTTGATTAATTTAGTCATTAAATAATGTTGAGCCTTATTAACCATGAAACTTGTGTCAAATGCAGATTCAATATCAGTTAATGTTTCAGTTACACTATTAATATCAATGTGAGCTGCTTGAACAAAACTATCTTCCTCATCAACCAAACTGTCAATAGCTAATATTTCTTTTCTTTCACCGGATTGAGCACTTCCTGCTTTTTGGAGTGCTATAGTAGCCAATCTTTGAGCTTCATGAGGTGTTTCAGCTGCACCTACACCCATACTAACAGTTATAGGATATCTGTTTCTAATTGATCTTTGAATCCTTAAGTGGTCTTCCTCATCAAGACCATTTGAAATTGCAAGCAGATTGTCAAATCTTGTGAAGAAAACTAACCCTTTTTTATTACCAAAATGGTTGTTTAAATCAGCAAATAAACTTGCCTGGAGCATTTGTAAGTCAGATTCTGTTCGTGGTCTTGGAGTAACAGTCCAAGGACCATAATTGTCAATTTGTATTAATGTCATTTGTATCATTGAATAATCGCCTCTTCAATTAAGGAATACAATCAATAATTATCTGAGCTAAATTTATTTTAGCATCTAAATTATTCATTATTGTATTTGTAGTTATTACCTTATTAACTATTTGATTTATTTCAACTTTTTTATCATTGTCTTTATCATCTATTACAAAAGCATCTAAAAAATCATCATATACTGATGCAACACCAACCGCTGAAACATCAATATCCAATGCCTCCATAAATTTGCTTGCCGGACCGCTAACACTGTCATTTCCGATAATTGGTGAAACAGCAATGACATAAGTGTCTTTTAAAGCTTCACGAACGCCATCTAATGATAAGATTGGTAAAATTGAAGTTATTGGATTTGAAGGTCCAATTATTACTGCTTCAGAATTTTTTATCGCATCAATAATACCTTCACTAGGTTTTACTTTGGAAAACTTAACGTCTAAAACTTCAGGTTGTGACTGATGTTTAATTAAAAAATCATGAAATTCCAACTCTCCGATGTCAGTTATAATTTTTATATCTGAATTTTCCTCACTCATAGGAATTATCTTTGCATCAATCCCCATGTTTTTTGCTTGAATTTCACATGCTTTTAAAAGACCGTATTTTTCCATCAATTGAGTTTTTTGAATTTTAGTTGCCCTGTCAATATCTCCAATACGGAGCAATTCCGGACAACCTATCTCCCCAAGCCTTTCATGGGTAATGAATGTATCGCCTTTAACACCGTACCATAACTCATCATTTATCATGTCAGCCATGGTGTATAACACAGTGTCAATATCTGCTGAAACATAAACTCCTGAGAAAAAATCATTTTCTAAAGTATTTACAATAATTGTTAAATCTTTAGTATCAATTACTTCTTTTAAACCTTGTAATAATTTTGGAGTGCCAGTGCCTCCGGATAAAACAGTAATCATAAAAACCATCTATTTCCTAAATACATCAAATTCTTTGGTCATGAGCAAAGGCTTGATATTTGAGTCAGTGTCACGAATTGCATCAAAACTGTTAAATCCTCTAATTAACACAACAGGAAGGCCTTCATCCGCTTGCCCCATAATTAATGATGCAGCAGCGGACAACTCATCAGCAGTTGCAATTTCAGTAGTTTCCAGTTCACGGCCATATAAATCTTTTTCACCTACTCTTCTCCAAAGAGGAGTGATTCCTGAACATCCAATTGCTGTTCCGATAGCTCCAAATCTAAAAGCCCTACCTTGAGTATCAGTGATGATGACTGCAATTTCTTCATCAAACTCTTTTTCTAAAAATTCACGAATTTCAAAGGCAGATTTATCAGCATCAACAGGCATCGGAGTAGCTAAACCTTCACCAACGTTGGATTCATCTATTCCTGCATTAGCACAAACAAATCCGTGTTTTGTTTCTGTGATGATGAATTTAGGACCTACCCTTACAACCTCCACAGATTCATCCAATATTGCCTGAACGAGTTTTGGATCTTTTTTAGACTTTTCAGCAAGTTCAATAGCTTCTTCACTTGGAGTCAATTCATCAAGTTTTATAAAATTGTTTTCTGCTTTTGAAATTAAGGTTTCAGCTATTAATATAATATCCCCATGTTTAAGTCCGCAGCCCTGTTTTAAAATTGCATCTTTGATAATCTGTGAAATATCACTGGACTCATCAACAATAGGAATACCTTCTAGACCAATCAATTCAATACTCATAATATCCCTAATAAAATTAAAAAAAAATAAAATTATGGATTATAGACATCGATAGTCCATTCTCCATTAAATACAGCAGCACATGAAGTTACTGGTTTTTTATAATTAGCAAAAGTACCTTCGTCAAAAATAAATTTAGCAGATTCTGTTGCGGTTTTTGCTTCAAAATCAACCAAGTCATGTACTTGACTTCCGTATGTTGAAATAAATACTGCATCTCCATAAGGAACTTGTTCCACTAACAATTTTTTATCGTTAGCAATTCCAACATAACATCCATATTCATCCTTCTTATTTGTTGATGTAACAACAGCAGCTATCCTTGGAGTATGATAATCATCTTTTTCATAATCCATGGTAAGCAATGAATATGCAATTGCATCTTTGATATTCATTCCTAAAGCGATTTTATCTGCTATAACATCAGTATGAGAACCATTGGATACAATAGCCATATCTCTTACAATACGGATACAATTGTATGTAATATATGTATTCTCATAAATATCTTTCTCAAAACCCTCTTTTGGAACAATAGCTGCACGGTTTTCAAATTTTAAGCATTGCCTATTCGGAAATGACCTGCTTGAAACACGATAAGCTACGAAAGGTTTACCATCACTATTCATCCCAGTTGATAAAATTCTACCTGTATACACTTTTATTCCCCATTTATAATTCTGGACGTTGGACAGCCACATCTGGGGAGACTCCTGGAGGAGTGGTAATACTAATTTCTCCCGGCTTAATTGTGATTTGTCCTTCATCAATAACTCTCGCCTGTACACCAACAGCACTGCCGACTATCGTGTCTGACTTATCAACACCATTTACCGTAACTTTATGCAAATTAGCTACCGGCATAACATAATACTGGGCGTCCCCAGAAACATCAGTCACATTTGGTTTTCCTGTTGCATCTTCAACAACATCAGCGTCGTCGGTTTGAACATCAGTAGCTGAAAAATTACTAGTAACAACTAAAAAGATCATGATAGTAAAAAGAATATCAATAAATGGAACAAGATTAATACTTGGTTTTTGATTTAATACCTTCTTTTTATATCCTCTAACGTCAATAGCCATCAAATCACCTATTGTTTTAGTTTACTTTCTGTAATCTCAGCATTAACATTACATTTTTCTAAAATAATATTTGAAATACTCTTATCCAACATGCTCGGCTTAAATGAAACTTTAATATTAGCATAAGGATCTGAAATCAGCCTGGTGTTTACAACACCTTCAGCTTTTTGAAGAGCTTCAAGAGCACATTCAACATTAGAATCAACTCTCACTTTAACTACAGCAAATCCCCAATTGGTCATTTTTGTAGCAAGCTCAATCTTGTCCATTTCAGCAGAAATAAGGTCCTGAATATAAGTGTAGATAGGCAATAATATAATTGCAACCAAAAGACCCATAATGGTAGTAGTCAAAGCAACGTAAATACCTTCTGCCATAGCGGCTGAATCAGGATTGACTCCCAATGACTTGAATGTCATCCAAATACCAATTACTGTACCAATCAAACCTAAAAAAGGAGCGAGTTCTGTAATAGTTTTTATAGTACTTAATCCTTTTGTCATCTTTGCTACTTCAACAATGAAAATTTGCTCCATACTCTCTTCAACTTCAGTTTTGTTTTTATAACCAATTTTTAAAGTCTCAGAAATAATTTTAGAAATAGGATTTTTAAAACCGTTGATTTGTTTTAATGCCTCGACTGCTCCACCTCTTTCCATGGATGCAGTAACAACGCCAAAAATCTCTGTAGTATCAACTTTACTAATCTTTCTAAGATAAGCAATTTTTCTTATTGAAATAATTAATCCATAGATACCAACAAAAAGAATTATATATGTAATAATTCCACCTTGAGAGAAAATATCAACAATTCCGTCAAGAAATGGATAAATATATTCTATAATCATTTTCATCCTCTATATAACATTATATCGAAAATTTTATAAGAATAGTTTTATTATTCCATATACTTAAATATTATTTAAAAAGGATTGAAATTATTTCAATTTTGCAACAGTTGCCCATGACCTTCTAACAAAATCGGGCATTTCATCATAAGTGTAGTGAGTTAAAAATTCTTTTGTTTTTGGGTCTGAAGGATAACCTGAACCAATGCCCCCAGACTTGATAAAGTCTTTATTAATTTCTTCAATTTGCTTATCCCTTTCGGCTTTTGCTATAATTGACGCAGCACTAACTTCAATATATTTATCATCTGCCTTATGTTCGGCAATGACATTAACACCAGTGTCTTTGCGCAAATTTTCTTGAAAACGTTCCGCTTTAACATCAACAGCATCGACTATGGCCTTTTCAGGATTCATTTTTATTAAAATAGATTCCATGGCATTTTTTTCAATTTCATTGAGATTTATCCCATCAGCCCTCATTTCATCGATTTCACGGGCAGAAATGACTACAACTTCATATTCAAACATCTTTTTAAGTTTACGGGATAAAATTGTCCTTCTGTGAGGAGCCAATCTTTTGGAATCCTTTACGCCCATCCGTTCCAAGACCTTTTCCATTTTTTCAGGAACTATAACTCCTGCAATAACCATCGGACCTAAAACAGACCCTCTTCCAGCCTCATCAATGCCTAAAATATCCATAAAAATCAAAAAAAGTAAAAAAAAGAGAAATAAATATTGAAATTTATTTCATAGCCCTAAGACGGACTTCAGGTTCTAATGCAAGTGGTTCTGCAGCAACAATAGCAGTACCTTTTGCAACAACAGTCATTGGATCTTCTGAAATTTCAATTGGAATTCCAATTTCATCAAAAATCCTTTCTTTTATACCGCGAAGTCTTGAACTTCCACCAACAGCAACAGAGTTATTATAAACTCCCATCATCAATTCAGGGGATAATCTTTCCAAGATAATATTTAATCCGCCTACAATTTGTTGCATGAATGGCTCTACAGCTTCAGCAACTAACATTGAATCAATAATAACTTTTTTAGGTCTGTTAGTTTCTAAAGATTTACCAATGACTTCAACACTTAAATTTTCAAGCTGTTCTGAACAGTGAACCATACCCACTTCCATCTTAGCAGCTTCTGCATCATGAATACCAATAGCTACATCATATTTTTCTGCTACAAGTTCAACGATTCTGTTATCAATATCGTCACCACCACATCTTACAGTTTCGATATCATTAATTCCTCCAAGGGAAATAACTACAATATCAGTTGAACCTGCACCAATATCCACAACCATGGTACCATTTGGTTCTGCAATAGGCAAACCTGCACCAATAGCGGCTGCTAAACCTTCACTAATAACCAGAATATTTTGAGCACCTGCTTTCCTACCTATTTCTTCAGCAGCATTTTTTTCCACTTCAGATGCGTCACCAGGAATACCGATAACTATTCTACCAACACTTTCGCCTTCATTAATACCAATTTGCATTGCTTTAATGAGTAATGCTTGTGCTTGTACAACATTTTCGATTACTCCTTTTTTCAAAGGTCTTACTGCAAGAATATCTTCAGGAGTTCTTCCAAGCATTCTTTTAGCTTCTTCACCTACTGCCAAAACTTCAGATGGATCATCTTTTTTTACGGCAACAACTGATGGGATTTGATATAAATCAAATTTATCACCAGAAGGTTTTGCTATAACTGTGTTTAAAGTTCCTAAATCAATTCCGAGACTGTTGCTAATGACTCTGGTGTCATCAACTTGTGGTTCTTCCTCTTCTTTTCCAAAAATATTCATGATTATTCCTCCGTTACAATATCTTTAAAATCTATAACGAATACCTTATTAGATGTAGCGATGCTTTGAATTTTTCCAACATGCTCATTTTTCTCAACAGAAACAACAACTGTTGTTAGAACGACCTCATTAGCATTATAGAATGGTTTCAAAGCAGATTTGATGAAATTTGGTAATCTAACTTCATTACTTATGTCAACATTAATGAAACTGGTAGTCTGAGCTTTTTGAAGAATCTTGAATGGCACTCGTGATTTGCCAATTTTTGACAATGTGGATTTCAGCACATTCTCAGGGGCAACAAATACCATCACATTAGGTTCATCAGATAAATATTTACGAAGTATTTGGACATAAGCTCCACCACGTTGCCTTGTTTGATTTTTAAAATCATTTATAACAATAGAATTGCCATAAATCATGATAAAATCAAATGTTTTATCCAATTTACCTTCCTTTAATACAACATGCTCCCTAAACAATATCTTGACAGTTGAATTAGATAAAATAGCTTTATATGCCATTTCATCAACCAAATCCGCATTACCTGCAATAACACACCAAGTTTTTTCAATTTTATAATTGCTGTCTGTTGTGACCATTGCAGCCTGCCTAAGGACACGTATATTATCTTCAATCATTTAACTACTCACTACATTAATATTAAGTTCTAAAACTAAAGATAAACAGCTTAAAATTAAATTTAAGAATTTAATTTTCAACCACTCATCGATAGTTTATCAATTAATATTTATTAAAAATATTATTATATATATTTTATCTTTTAAGGTTAATTTTTCAAAATTAGTTAATAAATTTCAATTTTTTTAATCAAACTAAATAATTATGCGAAATTATTAAAAAAAATACACATACAACAAGTGAAAACTTAAAAACCAAACAAACTAACAAATTCAATATAAAATAACACTTATAAATAATTAAATACAAATATTAATAAATATAAGACGAAATCCAAGAAAAAATTAATAACTTATGAATTAAAAAGTATTACAGAGGTTGAACATGAATATTGAAGATACAAGCATTAAAAAATTCATTGCAATATCCGACATGATCTCATTATGCAATATGAGTTGCGGATTTATATCTATAATCAGTTCAGTAAATAACAACTTTGAACTAGCAGCACTGTTAATGATATTTGCAATCATGTTTGACTCAGTAGATGGTTGGGTAGCAAGAAAAACCAATAGACATGACACATTGGAATTTGGAAAAAATATTGATTCCCTATCCGATGCTGTTTCATTTGGTGTTGCGCCAGCAATATTCCTATATTCTACTATTAACACCACATCAACTATTATTCAACCAATTGTAATAATCGTTAGTTTATTACTTGTTATTTGTGGAATTTTGAGATTGACAAGATACAATGTAATTGCAAATCAAATCAAAACTAAAGATTTTATAGGATTCCCGATACCTGGAATCGCATTTATCTTAGCTACATATTATTTAAGTGGATTATATAATGAATATCTTGCAATAATATTAAGCATTATAATTTCTTTAATCATGATTAGTAAAATCATTTATCCTAAATTCGATAACATGCCAATTCTAGCAATATCAGTCATATTAATCATTTTGTTAATTCTCCCTTTCAAAATAATCTTGTTTAATATTAATATACCAGCACTATTATTGTTATTATTCTGTTTATACTACCTTTTAATTAATTTAATTAAAAATTTCACTGTAAAAACCAATTAAATTAATCCATCTACTTTTAATTAAATATTAGGAGTAGAAAAATGACCAAACCAAAAGATCCATTATTTCCCAAAGGTTTTGAGGAAACAAAAGATATAAAAGAACAGTATATCGAAGAAAATTTTCCCAAACCTTCAAAAAAAGATGAATTAAGTCCCTTAAAAAAGCTTAATCATAAAATTGGAGTTTATTTAAATCCGAAAACAACAAGAATTACCGAAGATGAACAAAAAAGAAAAATTGGAATAATAATCACAATTTTGATATTATCCACATTGATAATAGCGTCTTACTACTTTTTAGTTTACCAGCCACAGCAGGAGGAACTGTCCCTAATGAGAACTGAAAAATTAAATGAGCTTCACGAGTTATATTCAGGCCCGTTGGTGACATCATCAAATGCATTAGTTTTAGAAAACAAGATTGATGATGCAAGAAGCTGTGAAGAATTGGAAAGCATAAACATTCTGACATCAGCAACCAAAGACTGGAAATCATATCATAAAAAAGCCATTTACGCCAATCAGGATAAATTCAACAGAACCATGGTAGTATATGGAAATGAAAGCAAAGACGTCATAATGAACAGTAATGAGGCAATGGAAATTGTTAGTCAGAATGATGCAACTGTACTGTCAAAAATTAAATTTGAAACCCCCAATACAGTTTCAGTGCCGATATTAGTTTCAAGGCTGCAGGCGGGTGCAGGACTAATTAATGTGGGCAGTGTGGTGGACATCTATTTAAATTCGAATTACACTGACGAAAACATTAGCGAAAACAATTCAAGCCCTGAAATAAGCGGATGTACAGTGCTTTCCATAATGAGATATGAGGAAAACGGAGAAATAGACTCAGAATACTCAAAATCCAATGTCCATGTGAAAGGAAACGATACCTACCCAAAGGAAAACACGAAAAGTTTTTCATCCAACGTATTGGAACTTTTAAAGGGATCAATTGTCAAAGGATATAGTGAAAAGGAAACCGTTGAAATGCTTAAGGATTATGGGGTTAAATTATCGAATTATGAACGTCAAATCAATCTAGGCGATTTAGATGCCCAATACATGCTTTTAATTGAAACGCCCCAAGATAAGGTAAATTTTGTAATAAACAACATGGAAAATATTGTATTAACTATTCCAACATCACATGCTCCAAACTGGATGTATAATGAAATTTACACTACGTATAACAATTGAAAAAATTATTATATTAGATATTTACAAAAGTGATATTATGAATAGACCAAGTATTACAACAATAATTGTTATTATATGTTTACTCATAATAGGATTATATGCAATGGGAGAAGTTAACTACTTCTCATCAAAAAATGCTGTGGAAAGCAATATAGAGTCCCCAATGATTATAATTCCTTCTATTGGAGTTACTGAAAAAATTAACGAGGTATCTCTCTCACAGGGAGTATTGCATGAGCCAAGTTCATATGCTCCATTAAGTGGTGATGTATTATTATTCGGACATAGAACACTGCAGGGTTCTCCTTTCTTAAGGCTTAATGAATTATCAGAAGGAGACGAACTAATCTTAGAATGGCCTGGAATCGGAGAATTAAAATATAAAGTCATAAGTTCAACAATTGTGCCTGCTACTTATCAGCTTGACGCTGTGGAAGGTGGAAATTCACTATATTTAATTACCTGTGATCCTATCGGATCTACTGAAAATAGATTGATCATACAAGGAGAATTGAGTGAAACTAATGCACTAAATAGCGATATAATCAATAGTAATCCTCAAGGATTGAATGCATTGATAATTACTGCAATCTTTTTAGGAATTGGATTGATATTCAGTTTCTTCTATCCGAAAAATCAAAGAGTTTATATTTTAGCAACAGTATTGATTATTACAGCAATTTTAATATTTTGTTGTATTCATCCAATGCCATCCGAGTTAATATATGACAAAATAATCTTTTTAAATGGAGGAATATGATGGATGTCGACAAAGAATATTTCTCTAATATAACAACAAGAGAACGAGCCATATTTGAAGGAGCTATTAGTATGGGAGCTCTATTTCATCAATTTGTTGGAACTCCCGTCAATAAAAATACTAAAAATAGTTTAGAGACAAGTATGGAAGAATCTTTAAAATTGCAGCCAGCTATTGATGATGTTAAAGTCAATATCAGATTTGATAAACTAGAAGAATCAATGACTGAATTTGAATACACATCTCTTACTGGAGATATGCTTGATGTTAAAATCTACACAAAAGTAGAAAATGTCACAGCAATAATAAGAATTGAATTCATTGAAGAGTTAAACTATCCTTTAATGTATGTTGAAGATATTGCAGAAGATTAAAAGTTAATATATTTCTTTTAAATCTTCCAATAACTCTTTTAAATGACTTTTTTTAATATGATTCATTAAGACTATCCGAATTGCAACAGGACATTTTGCTACAGAAACCTTCCAATTTAATTTTTCTAATTTTTCAGAAAGCACATTCGCATCAAAATCAGGGTGATTAAAAGCCACTATATTCAATTCGGGTTCGCAAACAACATCATAACCTATCTCTTCAAGACCTTCTTTTAAAAATTTAGTATTATTCATTAAATTTTCAGCAAGTTTGCAATAACCCTCTCGCCCGAAATATTTCATGATGGCATAAGTGGCAGCAGATGAAGCGCCAATACGGGTCCCAACAACTGTTGATTGAGTTTTAACAGTTAAATATGGAGAATCAACAGCCATTACATTAAGATATTCCTCTTTTCTAAATATGATTCCTCCAGCAGGAATAGGGGCAAGCCCCATCTTGTGAGGATCGACAGTTATTGAACAGACTCCCGGCAATGAAAAATCAAAAACAGGCAAATCATAACCAATTTCTTTTAAAAAAGGAATTGAAAAACCGCCAAATGCGGCATCAACATGGAAATAGATATTATTTTCATGAGCAATTTGTGAAATTTCCTCAATAGAATCTATTAAACCCAATTCAGTTGTGCCTGCAATAGCTACAATAGCCACAGTTTTATCAGAAATTACATCTTTTAATGCATTAACATCGATCTTATAATTTTCATCCAGTTTTGCTTCAACTATATTCAAGTTTAACATGTCAGCAGCTTTCTTAAATGAAAAATGAGCGGATTCAGGGATGATAATTTCCCCATCAGTAATTCCCTTGTATTTTCTTGCATGATTTCTAGCGGCACGAATAGCCATGATATTTGCTTCTGTTCCGCCAGTTACAATGTTTCCGAAAGCATTGTCCAAAGACAACAGATTACCAATAGACTTGATTACTTCATCTTCTATAAATTTTGTTCCTTTAAAAAGACCTGGATCACCCAAATTAGTATCTAAAAACTTACAATAAACTTCCTTTGCAAAGGGATGGGCTTCAGTACACATAGACCCTAAAATCCTACCGTCCGCATAATTATTATCTAATTTATGAATTTCATCCAATTCCTTTAAGATTTCTTCTCTATCTATTGGTTTTTCTTGCATAAAATAACCTAATTAAACTAAATAACTAAAATAAAAATTAAAATAAAAAAAAGAAATAAAGAAATTATTCTAAACGTTTACGTGCAGCGTCAAGAATAATTTTTTGTTCAGCTCTAGCGACAGTTTTCCTCACATCAGCAATAGCATCAGTGTTTGAGGATACACTTGAGATTCCGAAACCAACAAGTTTTTCAACAATGTGAGGTACACTACCTGCTTGACCACAGATACTACATTTAACACCTGCTTCAGCACATTTTCTAATTGTTCTTTCAATTAATTTCATTACTGCAGGGTGTTCTTCTGAATAGTGTTTTGCCACAAATTCATTGTTTCTGTCAACTGCAAGAGTGTATTGGGTTAAATCATTGGTTCCTAAACTTACAAAGTCAATTCCAACTTTGATGTATTCATCAATCATAATAGCTGCTGCTGGAATTTCAACCATCATACCGAAGTCAACATCTTTGTGAGGTTCTAAACCTATTTCGGAACAAAGAGCTTTAGCTTGTACAAGTTCTTCAGGATTTTGTGACAATGGAATCATGATTCCAATGTTAGTGTAACCTTTTTCATGTAACTTTTTAATAGCTCTGAACTCACATTTGAGGATTTCAGGTTGATCCAATTCTCTTCTGATACCTCTCCAACCAAGCATAGGATTGTGTTCCCTAGGCTCGTTTTCACCACCTTCTAATGCAATGAATTCATCAGTAGGAGCATCTAAAGTTCTGTACCATACAGGTTTTGGATAGAATGCATCAGCTACAATTTGAACCTTCTCAGCAATAGTGTCAATTAAATCGTCTTCTTTACCGTCTGCGATGAATTTACCAGGGTGAACACCTGAGGTTAACATTAAGTGTTCGGTTCTTAAAAGTCCGACACCATCTGCACCGGTTGCAGCTGCTTTTTCTGCTGCTTCAGGCATACTTACATTAGCTTTTACTTCAGTAACAGTTATGATTGGAGCTGCTTCAACATTAGCTACAGCAGGAGCTTCTTCCTTAACTTCAGAAATTCCTTCAAATACTAATCCTTTTTTACCGTCTAAAGTAACACCAGCATTTTCTTCTAAAGTAGCTGTAGCATTACCTGTTCCAACAACACATGGAATTCCAAGTTCACGGGAAATAATGGATGCGTGGCAAGTTACTCCACCTTCATCAGTAACAATACCGCTAGCTCTTTTCATAGCAGGAACCATATCAGGAGTGGTCATGGTTGTGACCATTATGTCCCCGTCTTTGATTTTATCTAATTCATCAATATCTAAAACGATTTTGACTTTACCGCTTGCCATACCTGGACTTGCACCAAGACCTCTTACAAGAACATCTCCGGTTGCGCCAACATCAGAGTCTTCCTCTTCTGAAACGTCACCTAAAGTAGTGATAGGTCTTGCTTGTAATAAGAATAAGTTATCTCTTTCAAATGCCCATTCGGTATCCATAGGTTCACCATAATGAGCTTGAACTCTTTTACCCATTTCAGTTAATTCTATGAGTTCATCATCAGATAATACTCTTTCATTTCTTTTATCTTCAGGAACTTCAACTTTTACACTAGTTCCGTTTTCATCATTAGTGTACATTACTTTTTTGTCACTAATTGTTACATTGATAATTTCATTATTTTTCTTATCAACTTGATAATTATCAGGAGTTACATCTCCGGATACAACTGCTTCACCAAGACCCCATGATCCTTCAATTAAAGCGATTTCTTCACCGGTAGATGGGTTTACAGTAAACATTACACCAGCTTTATCTGCAATAGCCATTTTTTGAACAACAACAGCAATGTAAACTTTTGAATGTTCGAAGTTATTTTCTTCCCTGTAGAAAATTGCTCTTGCTTCAAATAAAGATGCCCAACATTTTCTGATATATTCGATTACTTCGTCATCACCTGAAACGTGCAAGAAAGTATCTTGTTGACCTGCAAATGAAGCTTCAGGCAAGTCTTCTGCAGTTGCGGATGATCTGATTGCAACATCAGTATCATCTTCGCCAACTCTTTGACAAAGTTCATTGTAAAATTCACGGATAAATAAAACTAAATCTTCTGGAATAGGAGCTTCAATAATAATCTTTTTTATTTTTTCAGCTGCTGCTTGAAGAGCTTTAGTATCATTGATATCAATTTCATCAAGAATTTTCATGACGCTGTCATTAATTCCTGCTTCATCCATGAACTTTTCATATGCTTGTGCAGTTACTACAAAACCTGGAGGTACTGGAATGCCTGCCTGGGTTAATTCTCCCAAATTAGCACCTTTTCCTCCTGCAATTCCAATATCGGATTTACTTAAATCCTCAAATTTTACAACATACATAAAATAAAACCTCTTGGTATAAACACATATTCAATTGACAATAGTTTGGATAAAAACATTACCAATAATATGTATAATACTATAAATTTTAATGTTTAAATATTTAATTATAAAAATTAGAAAAATAGTTAAAATAGTTGAAATGGTTAAATTAAAAAAAAGAGTAAAAATAAATTAATTAAAATTATTTAATTAATTCAGCGCCTTTGTCAACGACAATTTTGCATGGAACTGGTAATTTCATACCTGCTCTTTTTAATGCAACTTTAGCTTGTTCAAAGTTTTTTTCTTGGCAGTCAATAGTGATGACTCTTTGATCTTTTTTAACGATAGCTTCAACACTGATTGGTTTACCGAAAGCATTTCTCATACCACTTTGAACCCTGTCCGCACCTGCACCGGTTGCCATTGGGTTTTCTCTTACGATTTGGTGAGGGTATACTCTTAATTTTAAGTGGTATCCCATTCTACCAGCAGCTCTTTGCATTAATCTGTTAGAAGCAATCCTTGCAGCTTCTAAAGAGTTGTGTCTAATGTGAGCTGGTTTTTTTACAGCTAAACTTACAGAAACAGGGAATTCATCTCTTAAATTACCCATGTCATATTGTACAATTCTTGAATTTGGGGTTTTTCTAATGTAATCTCTTCTTGTATAAGCACGAACCATGATTATTCCTCCGAAATAAAAATAACATGAATGAACATGTTTAATTAAAAAATAGCTATATAATATTAAGTTCGAATAATAGCTATATAAAAATCATATATCGTAATATATAGAATACTTAAATATATTAACTAAGTCATTAATAAAGGTTACCATATTTTTTATAATATCACAAATAATATAAATTTAAAAAACAAATAGAATAAATAAATTATTAATAAAAAAATGTGAAAAAATGAAAATAAAT
>NZ_JAZQFM010000074.1:0-21399 GCF_045539575.1 Methanobrevibacter sp. | reverse complement strand
ATAGGGTGCTAGATAGAACAAAATGTTAAGAGTGATATTTGCTCTTCTTTTTTGCTGATTTCTAGTTCTTGTTGTTCTGTTTTTAATGGTGCTTTTGATTTTTTATTGTTTTTATTTTTATTTTTCTTTTTATTGCATTTTTTTGATACTGGTGTGTCTTGAACGACATTTCCTTCTGCTAGCCTCTGTAGTTGTGTTTTTGTTTTGTATCCTTGTTGTACGATTAGTGTTGTTAATAATAAGCATAGGTAGATTTTTCTGCTCATTGATTCGACTGTGTAACTGTGGAATTCTCCTAATCCGAATGCATCTTTGGCTACTTTAAAGAAATCTTCAATTATGCCACGTATTGGTTTTAATTCTTTCCAATTTTGTAATTTTTGATATAATATTGATGCAATACTATCAATATCTTTTTTTAAGTCTTTTGATTTTTTATTTCTTGAAAATACTTCCATTGGATAGGACATTTGTCCTTTTAATTTTTCTTCCTTGTAAGATTCTTTTGGAAATATGACGGGAATGATTTTATATTTGTTAATTCCGATTTGATAGTTTTTATAGCCGTAATAACCTCTATCGAATAAAATCATGTCTTTTCTTTTGATTATTTGCCTTTTTTGGAGGTCTTGTAAAACGTCGTCAAAAATTTTTGAATCATTAGGTGCTCCAGAATGGATTAAAATTGAAACTGGCACCATTGTTTTCTCATTTAGGACAACAGTAACTTTAAATCCAATGAAATGTCCTTTTGTGGTTGAAAATCCCCATTTTAAATTTAGTTTTTCAAGATGTTCTTTTGGTATGAAATGCTTGTCATTATTAAAATCACAAGCTGATGGTGTTGCATCAGCAATAAAACGATTGTATGTTCCTCTATTTTCTTTATTAAATTTCATTAATGTTGCATTTACTATTTTGCAGTATTGTTCTGCGGAATATCTGCTCATGTATTCATAGATCTGTTCGGCTGTTGGCATTTCTTTAGAAAATCCTGCAAATTTTCTCAATTTTGAGCTACGATTTAACTCATTAACAACATTAGAAACAGTATAATCAAAATACATACTCATAAAAAGAATTTTTATGGAATCTACCATCATTTGACGACTTGTAATTCCTTTGCGGTTGCATGTGTCTTTAAATTTTTTAGAATCGATAATTTTAAATATTTTGCCTAACAAAATAAACTTTGGGTCTTTTGAATCGTAATTTAAACTCGGTAACATTTTTATCGCCAAATAAATATTTGTTATCCGTTATATTTAAATATATCGCTTTTAATTGACCCATTTTTAATTTAATTAATTTTTATAAAACCCCATAAGAAAACAATGATAAATTAATAGAAATATACAAAAAATATGAGTTTAGTGCAAGTTTCTCACATGAAAAAATCTAGCACCCTATATATAACATTTACAGAGCAATACAAATATTTTAAAAATGGTTTCTACAAGGTTTAAATATGAAAATATCCTTATTAAAACAAAAAAAACTCAAATCCTAAATTTATCAATGCCCCGATTATAAATCTATTCACGATGCTTTCCAATAGCTACTCGTACAATAACATCAATCAAATCAACTTCATCAATGTGTTTGAAATAATATTCAGCAGATCCTTCAAGCATCTGCCTTAAATCAAAAAAAGGCCTTGGCTTAACAGCATCCAGATGCATTAATCCATATTTTTTTCAATAGTTTCATATTTTCTGTTTCGTATTTATCCATTGGATTTCTGCCCTTAGTTGCAACAGTCTTTCTTTTTTATCAAAAATCTTTGCAATTTGAGATGAAGCAATTAATATCTTGATTCTATTTAATTGAGTATCTTTTCTAATTTTTCAATGAAATATTTAAATGAATTATTCCTTTTGGTTGCCAAATCAAAATCATATGATTTAGAAATTTCTTTCATTAAATCAATACGAGAATCAAAACGACTATTCTCCATCATGTCATTAAACATTTCCTTTGTTATTCCTTCAGTATCATCAGGTACGCTAAATTCAGCAAATATCTCCAAATCAGTATTCATACCTGCTAAAAACCAGCTTTCAATCTAATCTTTGACAATGAAAATAACATCCTTATTTAAATGATTAAATTCATCTATTAAATCCTCTTTTTTCAAAGTAATACAGTCATCCGAAGAATCATAATCCCCCAATAGAATATACTTATGATTTTTTGCATCTAATTTTTGAATTGTTTTATCAACATCAACTTTTCTTTCTTCAGCATATTTAATTGTTAAAATCATTGAAGGTTTAATTTGTGAAATATAAGGGACGATAACATTGTCGATGAATCTTTGATCATCATTTCCTTCAAGCAATATTCTCAAACTATTCATCTTCCCACTCCAGATAATTGTCTATGAATATTTTATCAATACCCAATTCTTCAATGAAAGGAGCAATTGTCTCATTATTGACTGGTTTGGTAATTTTTGAAAATCCTTCTTCATCCTTTGAAATAAACAGAACATCATTCAAGTTCATATATTTTAAAATCTCTGGGCTATGAGTAGTTACAAAAATTTGTTTATTATTTGAAGCTTCACCAATCATATCGACAACTTTAGAAAGTAGGGAAGGGTGAATATTCCTTTCAGGTTCTTCTATGAATAAATATTTGGAATCATCAAAATATAATGATACAATTAATGAAATAACATTACTGGTTCCATCAGAAATGAAAAATGAAGGAATTTCAATCATATTATTCACTTCAGTAATTGAATACATCATTTGATTATCATTTAATTGATTTATTCCAATATCCTCAATGTATGGAAGTAAATCATTAACTAAATTCAGGAATTTACGCTTATTATCCCCATCTTTAAATATTTTATTTAAAATGGCCGCTAAATTCTCACCATATTTCGCTAAATTATTGTCTCCATTAATTTCACTAACTCCTTTAGAAAATTGTGGATTGAAATTATAACATTCAATATCTTTAAAAGTGAATTCTAATGGAATAGGAAATGAAGATAATGGAGAGTTAATTAATGGGATTTTTCTCAGTTTAAAATTATTTTTCACTACATCCAACATTGCTTCGGGAATAAGATTAGTTATTGTGAAATATTCCTCTTCTTTTTTTAATTCAGCTGTAAATTCCCCATGAATATTGTTTATATAAAGTGTATTTTGAGAAATAATTTCAAAATCTCTTTCACTAAATTTGTATACATCAAAATTATACACTAATTTTTCAGATAGGATTTCATAATCCCATTCTTTGAAATTAACACATATTTCATAGAAGAAATCTTTAAACTGTAGAGTGATGCTTTCATTTTCTTTTAATTCTTTTTGAAGGTCTGACAAACCTAAACCAATACCTCCAAATTCTTTATCGTCAAATGAAATTTTCAAACATGTGGGATTGTCATCTGAGTTTAAATTAAGATTTTTTAAGTATGGTCCACCATGTTTTCTATATGCTTTGTCAAAATCCTGGGATAAGTCTTTTAAAAAATCAAAAATTTCAACAAAATTGGATTTACCTGCAGCACAAGATCCTATTAACAGATTAGATTTATTAAATTCTACAGATACATCTTTAAAAGTTTTAAAATTTTTAACTTCAATATTTGACAATCTCATGAAAATCACAACAACTTTTTTTGTAAATTTAAAATAATTTATGATTATGAATGTATATAAACATAATCATTATATAAAGAATTCGTTGAAAAATCTTTTTTAAATGCCCATTAGACAGCCTAGCTAAAAAATAACTGATTGTATGGTGTAAAACTAAATTTTTCAAAGGATTGTTAATTAAAATTTCTCAATGTCCCTATTATGAATCCATTCTCTATGTTTTCCAATAGCTACCCTAACAATAACATCAATCAAATCCAACTCATTTTCCTTTTTGAAATAATAATGGGCTGGTTTTTCCAACATTTGTCTTAAATCATAGAATGGTTTTGGTTTGACTGCATCTGGATTCATCAACTCACTTTTTTAAAGTAATATCATTTAGGAGAATATGGCCTTATAAAATTGATTCCTAATGAAATTTCCCTTCTTTTTTTAGTTTTTCGTAATGGTCAATGTCACGGTGCTTGAAGACTTTTGCAGGGTGTCCTCCTGCTATTGCATATTTTTCAACATCCTTAACGACCACGCTTCCGGCCTGGATTATTGCGCCCTCGCCTATTCTCACTCCGGGTAATATGGTTACCCTGTTTCCCAACCATACATTGTCTTCAATAACAACGTCCTTTGAGATGATGGTGTTGTCGTAGGGTATCGCATTTCCCTTGTCGTAGTTGTGGATGCTGGTGATTATCATGCACTCTATGCCTGAATGGAAATTGTCGCCGATGATTACATTGCCATTTCCTTGAATCTTCATGCCGTTAAAATTAACATTATTGCCTAAAGTAGTGTTTGGTGTAACGTAACTTTCACCATTTACCTTGAAGTTATCGCCACAGCTTTTTGCAACCTTTCGACATCTATGCAGGTAAAACTTTTGCTTAACTTTGTTGAAAATCATGGTAATCCAAAAAAAAGAAATTAAATTTCTGCAGAGCAGTCTGCAGAATAATGACTGAGTAAAACAGCACATTTGTCAATGGTTTCCTGATCCAACTTGATAGTGCTTGTTTTAATCTGATTTAAAAGCTCATCAATAAACAGGTCCTCATCAGTCAAAGGCATGTTTATAACAACAACCTCATTGTTGATAAACCCAACCAAAGGCTCCACAAAACAGTTCTTAATGTTGTTGTCGTTTAGGAAGTTGATTAAGTCTTCACCCAATGACAATGCCTTTTGCTTAATTTTGTTGTCCTGTGAGAATTTGGCCTGCTTGGTGGTGTACCTGAATCTTCTGGTATTGTCCCTTGTCGGAACCTCTTCAATCTTGTCCTCATCCAAATCGGCAGAACCGATCAAGTTCAAGTTCTCGTTTTCTGCCTCGAGCCTGAGTTTTGGATTGTACTTTTGAGACAAAAGAGCATATATTCCAGTTGGACCTACAACCAGGTGGTTGATTCCTGATGGTGCTGTTGGAGTTTTAACATTATAGAATACATAATATTCATCGGAAAGGGTTAACAAGTGTTCTCTGATGATTCTTGTTCTTTCTTCAGTTTGCTTAACATCTCTAGTTTTATAAAGTCCGAAACAAAGCATTATAACTCCAATGAATAATGCAACAATACCGACACCGCTATTCATAATCAATATTTCAATAATACTTATGATGAAAATGCCTGCTCCCACAAGTATTATGATTTCATTGGTATCAAGGTTATTGATATCAAAGCCGCCGTCATTGTCATCGGTCAGTGTAGTTTCATTCGGTATTATCTCGTCGCTGTCAGGTTCCCTAATGCTGATCTTATTGAGCAATCCGTTTGAGGATTTGTCAGGCTCATTTGGATAATATTCCTTCATGCTCCTAAAGAATTCATCTTTAAGGAAAGATTTCAGAATATTGTAATCATTGGTTTTGGGAACAGCGAATTCTTTACCGAACTTGGATAAAACCGCTTGGGGAATGGTGGTTCTTGCAGTTCTAGGAATCTCTTCCTCTTTTTCAAGCTCCATTTCCCTTTTCTCATCGTCAGCTATCTTGTGCATCTTTTCCTCTGAGAAAAAGTCGCCGATTTTATGTGTGAATGACCTTAAGGAACGGTCTTCCTCTTCATTTGATAATTCTCCAGATGTTGGTTTGTCCGCTTGGGATTGTTGCCTGATGGTTTTCAATTCTTCTTTCCTTTCTTCAAGATATTTATCCAATTCCTTGTTCATATCCTCGTCTAAATATCTTAAGGAACCTCCACAGCTATCACATTCATAATCAAGTATGCTGTCGCTACTTTTAATCTTGTATTTTAATCCACAATCTTCACATTGAACAATATATGAATTATCATATTTGAATGAATCAACAAAGGAGGATGTATTGTTGTCTTCGCCATCGGAATAATCTTCCAAGTATTCTAAGTCACCTGCACATGAAGAACACTCAAATGTTGTGATATCGTCATCATCATCGAGTTGGTATTTGGCACCACAGTTCTTACAGCATACAACTTTCATATTATCCTCTTAAAATTGCTTTTATGATATATATTTTTTATTTTTTTTATTATATATAGTTTAAAAAAATCGCTTAAAAACAAGACCTGTATATGGATTCAATATGTTTTGAAACCTTGTCCCAATCATATTTGTCTTCAATAAGTTTCCTGCCGGTTTCACCGAACTCCCTGCACAATTCCCCATTGTCCAGCAATGTTTCAATGCAATTGGACAGGTCCTCCTCATCAAAATCGCAGACAAGTCCCACATTATCCTTGACCCATGTGTGGATGTGGTTGTTCCTGGTTAAAACCAGTGGCTTGCCGCAGGCCATTGCCTCAAGGCCGCTTGTTGTGAATGACTCGTACCGGGAAGGCATGACGAAAACGTCACAGTCAACCAGCGCCTCAATCTTGTCACGGCCAGTCAGGACTCCTGGAAAGATTACCCTGTCCTGCAAATCCCTTTCTTCAATCATCTCGTCAAGAGTGTCCTTGAAACCTGAATCGCCGCCGACAATGGCTAACTTGACATTGTCATTTCTGATTTTATCGAATGCATTCACCAAGAGGTCAAGTCCCTTGATTTCATGGATCCTTCCCAAAAACAATATTACCCTGTCTTCAGCGTCAATGCCATGTCTTGATTTGAAATTTCCAGTTTCCGGAAGATTGGCGTATTCATCCAGGTTTATTCCCAATGGGACAATCTCGATTCTGTCCTCTGCAACGCCCATTTTAAGGTACTGTTCCTTTTCAACCTCAGTGAGTGCAAACACTCGTGACGCATCATGGAGTATGTCAAAGCCCCATAACTTGTCAAAAATGTCCTTCAACTTCTCCTTTTGAAAGAACGGGAGAACTGACCCGTGAGCCTGCAGGACATAGGGTATGCGGTTCTTCTTGGCGTACCTGTGGGTTGCAATCGCAAGGGAGTGCCTGTGCTCGTGAATCTGGATGATGTCGAAATCCGCAATTGTCCTTCTGATGTGGCTGATTGCGGAGACTGGAGTGTCGATGGTTAGCTTGTTCTTGATGTTGTTTGACAGGTTCTTGAAGTAGAACACTTTTATCCCATCAACGTCAACATTATAGTTGTCTTCAAACTGCAACCGTTCATTGCAGCTGTCGGTAGTGTAGACGGTGACGTCATGTCCGTCCTCGACCTGTTTTTTTGCAATCTGATAGGATGCATTCACCACTCCTCCATGGGCGAAGCACGGGGCGAATGAAGGCACAACATGTAGAATCCTCATTTTAAACACTCTTCTCATATATGTAAATGTGATCGATATTTTTTATCTCGGTATAGTTTGTAACATTATTCAGCACCCTATCGGAGATGTAATAGGTGGCGTTGCTTGAATCGATAATGTCCTGGTCGCTGCTGCTTATCGGTAAAAGATGGCTTCCCAGCCACCAGTTGTATGCCCTTACATTGTAAACCCCGATGGGTAGGTTCTCATAATCGGGATTGTTGCCGATAATGTAATCTGAAACCTCTTCTATGGCTTTGAACTCATTTGTAGGCTCAAAGGTGAATGTGAACGTGAATGCCTGAACAATGAACAGTGCAATCAGAACGGCCGGTATGATGTTCCTGTTGATTTTAACATGGGCGTTGATTGTATCTATTGAAAGCAAAATGAAATATACTATTGCTGGAAATGCCGGAAGCAGGTAACGATTCACCTTGATGCTGTAATAGCTGAAGAAAATCAGGTTAGAAAATATCCAGGCGAGCATGAAGCACTCGTTTTTACACTCACTGTCCTTTCCCAGGAAATAAAGTCCGATTAGAACAAGCAATGTTGTAACGACTGAACTGATTCTGGTAAAGCTGATTATTGCCAATATGAAAAACATTACTGGGATTAAATCTTTTCTTTCAAATCCTCTTTTATGGTCATAGAGCCACAATCCCATTCCGATAATGATGATTGCGACGATTGCATAGGCTAGTGGTGTGGGGTTTTCCAGAATGGGGTTTCCGTTAACGACGGTATGTGAGTTTGAAATGAAATTCAGGAAGTTGCTCACATAATAACTGACATCGGTATTGTATGCCGGATCCACATTTGAACCTTGGGCGCCGCTTATTCCATTGGAAATCTGTCCGCTGGCGGCGAAATGCCCGCTTCCCATTATGGAAACCGCACTTATCGTAATTATTGCAAGGATCAATGCGATGATGATTCCCTTCTTGATTTCTGTGAAATCCTCGGATTCCACTCTAAATCCTTTTTGATAAACATAATAAAGCAATAATGCAGGGACTGTTAAAAGCATAGTGTATCTTGTAAACACTCCCAGGACTATGAATAATATTGCATGCTTGTAGAATCGGGGATTGTCGTCGACGGCCATTATTGTAAACAGGGCAGTCCAGATTATCATTGACACTGCCGGAATGTCCAGCGTTCCATTGGCAAGCCATGTGAGGTAAAGTGTCATTGAAGAATAGATTATGCACCCTGCCAGGCTCAATGTCTCATTGAAATACCTTTTAAGCAGGATGTAAAATCCAAGGTTTCCGAATATTGCAAAGGCTCCAGTCACAATGTAAATCGCCAGTTTGTCTATGAATCCTGCATAGAAAAATATTGATGTTAGAAAGCAAATCAGGGGCGATAGGTATATTGTTCCGGTTGACCGTATGTTGACTCCTGTATAGTAGAGTGCATTGAGAAGATAAACATAAACGTCAGAACAGTATATTCCAAAATTGGAATTGAATATTATGTAATTGCCTGTTAGGATAATGCTGAAAACTGCAATTATGATCAGGCAATGATAATCTTTTTTATTCAAATCGAAATCTTTTAACATTATATGTATTATTTGTACTTTCAATACATAATACTTTTTTCAAAAATATTTAATTAGCTTAAGAAAATAAGTATTAACAATAAGGGGGATTTTGCTTGATTGGCATGGATAAGAAATTGGAGAACAGATTGGCGATACTTGCCATTGGGATAGTTGCCCTGGTGATAACTTCCGCAATAATATATCAAAACTCAACTCATCATATTCTGGGAAACCAGTATCAGGATGTCTTCTACTATCTGATTGAAGCCCTTAAAATGTCAGGCGTTGAGATTGACGGCTACAGGTTCGTGGGGTACCTGCCTCCGTTCATACCTTTCCTGACCTCGATACTGTTCAGGCTGGGCTTTGTTTCATCAACAAGCATAATCATAACCTCGGGAATCTTCTTTTTCATTGGCATAATGGGCATGTTTTACCTGTTGAGGTTAAGATTCAATAATTTCTACTCCTTTTTCGGCGCTTTCCTATACGCCACAATGTTCATCAACATCAGATGGGTGGCCAATGGGACATTGGACATTGCATTTGTCGCCGTAATGGTGTGGGCACTGTACTTTTTCATTCAGGCAATGGAAAAAAATCAGAAATACTTCTACATCGCATTTCCATTGGCGGTATTGTGCTTTTTTACAAAGTACGTTGGCGCCATAAGCGTTGGAGTGATGGTGCTGTACTTCATGAGCAGAACCAACATTGCAAGCAACATCAAAAAATATTATAGGAACCTATTGGGCGGCGTGTTGGCGGGGATTTTAACTTCAGTACCGTTTTTCGCCTATTTCATGATTAATGAAATTCCTCTGGGATTTATAAACCAGGCTGCTTCAGTATCCTCTCAAAGCAGTCGCGTAATCACTTATGCGGGGCGTGTTGTTCACAATGACCTGTTTTTCTACATTAATTCCATAACATATAACATTTCATCAGGCCAAGCATTTATCGGAAATCTTATTTTGATTGTAGCCATCATTGGCGTTATTTTAATCACTTACATGTTTTTAAAGACATTCAGGGATTCCTATATGAAGATTAGGGATATGGATTCCAGCATATATAAATGGACAGTTCCCTCTAAACTCATGTTTGTCCTGCTGGCAATTTCAATAGTCATGGTCTTCGCATCATTTTTCACGGCCAGCAAGTTCTCGTTTTTCTATTCCGAATTGATACTGTTTGCCGGTATGTATCTGCTAGCATACTCGCTTACGAAAATAATCATAAACTTTGAGGGCGTGGACAACATCTGGCTGAGCACTTACCCGTATCTTGCAATCAATATCGCCATGGCGGGACTGTTCCTGGCTTATCTCATATTTTTCTCAGCGCATATCACCAAGACAAACAGGTATTTCACATCAATGGCTCCGGGATTCGTATTTCTGGTAGTGTTTGCAGTTGAGATACTGCTCAACCGTTTCAAAAGCAAGGTCAAGTATGTTGTCCCAATAGTCATTATGCTCTTGATGCTGAGCATCTGCTGGACCTTTGTAATTCATATTGAGGACGATCCTGTCCCTGTCTGCGAACAGAATGCTGCCAATTGGCTTGACGGAAAGGAGGGCATAGTGTTTTCAAACAGGGGTTACGCTCAAACATGGTATCTTCAAAAGAACGTTTTCATTCCCGGAAACATTGGAAACGCCACACTGTTGAATAAGGAACTGCTCAACGGCAATGCAACGTATTATGTATCGTCGGGAGGCACCAACCTCACCGACTATTCCCTTGTCCAGGAGTTCGAGGCTATAAAAATATATGAAAGGAATTAGAATGAACCGAGGGCGAATGCAACGAATGCTATGAGCATTCCTATTTTCAGATATTTTGATGCCTTGCCTGCGGTTTGCTCATCCTGTGATTTAATGATGATGAAGGCGCTGTATAGGAACAGCACAACTGCAATGGCGATAATGACCAGATAAAGTATTCCGAAAATATGCTGGAAGTATAATAATGGGCATAATGCACTGTCGACAATGATGAGCACTGTTGCGATAACTGCAGGGATTTTAGTCCCGATTATTATAGGCAATGTCCTTGCGCCATCGGCCTTGTCGCCTTCAATGTCCTCAATGTCCTTAATTATCTCACGGGCGGCGGTCATGACGAAGGCGAAGAATCCCAGAAATATTGAGGTCATGATGATGCTTGGATTGTTTATGCTGAATCCTCCAAACACGAATCCGAAACCTGTCATGAAAGCAACTGCCAAATTGCCGATTAATGGTGTTGACTTCAGTTTATAGGCGTATAGGTAAAGCACAACATCAGCCATTAACACGATTGCGAATGGTATCCAGTTATTGGTCAGGTAGCTGATCAGGAATCCGCACACTGTTCCTGCAAGGAATAGCAGGTAAGCGTAGTTCCTTCCGTTCTTGAGGGAAATCCTTCCTGACGGTATTGGCCTTTCCGGCTTGTTTATCAAGTCAATATTGTAGTCGAAGTAATCGTTTATAGTATTTCCAGCGGCGGTTTCGAAAAACACTGCGGCCATCGCAAGCACGACTGGGACGCTTATTGTTTTGTCTATCAATGCAACCAGTATGATGGATATCGCACCCATCAACGCGTTTCCAGGTCTTATAATTTCAATATAGGGGTTCATTGTATTTCCTCAAGTATCTGCGCAAATCTTTTTGCAGTGTTTTTTAAGGAGTATTCTCCTGCAAATTCATTTCCGCAGTATTTCAATTCATTCTTGTAATATTTAGTGTAGTAATCATAAACGGCTTTTTTACATTCCTCGACATCTGATACATGGTATCCGATATTGGTCTTGGCGATAAGGTCCTTAAGCGATCCTTCAGGATATCCTATTGACAGTATAGGCTTTTTACATCCGATGCAGTCATAGACCTTGCCGGGTATGAACATTTTCTCGGATTTGTTCATCCAGGAAATCAAAAGCAGCACATCGGCGTTCATCTGATGCTTCAATACTTCATCCTGGGTTATCCTGCCGTGGATTTTGACGTTTCCGGTGATGCCATATTTCTCTGAAAGCTCCCTTAGATTTATTTCATCGCCATAAAAATCAATCATGATATTGTCCCTGCCGATTTTATCCTCCTCAATCAGCTGATGCACGGCATCAAAGAGTATTGAAGGGTCTCTTCTGCCCTTGTAAAGCGATCCGGCATACATCAAGGTCAGCTTCTCACTATGTTCGCCTTGCCGTGTCTTTTCAAAATCATCAGGGTCAAAGCCGGAAACGACTGAGGTTATCATCTTATCCGGATGGATGCCTTGAAGAGTGTCCCTTGCCAGATCGGTTGTTGTGGTCAGCGCATCAACATTGCTGAACGTTTTCATCTCCAACCTTTTCTCGAAAAATCTCCTCACGGCATTATGGTTGACGTAAGGGTTCATATTCCACAAATCCCTCAAATCGGCAACCCATGGGATGTCATACTTCTCCTTCAGGTCATGGGCTATGAGGTGGGAGGTGATTGGTGATGAGGAGGACATTATCGCGTCAATCCTTTCGCCTTCAATTATTTCACATGATGCCTCGAATGCAGGCTTTTTCCAGTATTTCATGCTGTCGGGGTAGGCGAATATCTCTCCGGCTAAGGACAGTCCCTTTGAGACGAACCTGTTTGTCTGGTCGCTTCCGCTCACTTCCCTCTTTCTTCCGGTATTCTTGTTTGATTTCGGCATGAACCTGGAAATCATGTCCTGGTAATCGGTTTCAACGACTTCAACGCCATCAATCTCTACGGTGTCATTGGATGTTCTGGGAACAATCACAATGGGCTTCCATCCGAAGGACGGCAGGTACTTTGATATTCCCCTCAATCTTTTCGATGCGATTCCAGTGTCATGATTATAATTGAATGCAATATAAAGGACTTTCTTCATGTTCAAACTCACTAATTTCTCATTGATGTTAATTTTTTTAATTGTTGATAATTATATTTAACTATTATTAATCATTATCCTTTTCAATTCAACCGGTTTGCCACGATTTCGCCCATAACTTTTATTATGGAGTATATTTAAAAATATGATTTGAAAAAACTATTTTTAATAAGCGTTTTGGTGTTAATATGGGTTTGGAAAACTATTATCTTAAATTGCCGGATTTCATTAAATTCAATCCAAGAATCCTGAAATTGAGTTTTGACATGACAGATAGGATAAACAATTCCACAGGAGTATCCACCGAGGATTTCCTTTCAAACCTCACCGGTGAGGATGGCAAGCTCACATTCAGCGAAACCCATAGGAAGTTCCGTGCGCTTTACGTGGAACTGTTGATTTTCATGGATAATGTATGCAGGAAGCACGGCCTGGATTACTGGCTAGGCTTCGGAACCCTTTTGGGTGCTGTGAGGCATGGAGGGTTCATTCCATGGGATGATGACATTGACCTGGTGATTTTAAGGCATGACTACAATAAACTGATCGAGGTCCTGCCTGAGGAAATCAAGGCTTGCGGATTGGACGAATTCTGCGGCTTGACACTGCTTTGTGAAAACAGGAAAAACTATTATGATGGTGTTAAAAGCGCATACGATGCCAAGGACCGGTACGGCAATGACCTTGTTGACGGCAAGTATAATTTCCTGCAGTTTGCATGGCTCAAGCCCTACGTCAAGATTGACGTTTTCCCATTCGACTTCATTGAGGATGACAAGGTGGATGAAATCCGAAACAGCTTCGCCCCGGCGCAGTACAAGTTTCACAATGACCTTCTCAATGGCAGAATCAGGTACATGGATGAAATCGACAATGCAAGAAAATCAGTGGGATTCACCGATTCCAAAACCCGACAGTTTTCAGACACCATTGAAGGCATCCCCCATTGGAAAATAAGGATGTTCGATTATGACAAGACATTCCCATTGACTAAAATAGAATTCGAAGGCCATGAGTTCAACTGCCCTAAGGACACTCACCATCACTTGACTTCAATGTTCGGGCCCAATTACATGGATTATCCGAAAATGATTTACAATCATGACACACTGAAACTGATTGAAACGCAATTCGACTCCAAGGGGGATTTGGATGATGCGTTTGATGAGGCATTGGAATTTGTAAAAAAAGTTAATTGTGATTTTCACTAGACTTTTTAAAATGCCTAAAAAAACAATAATTATATAAAGTATACTACATAACATAATATTAGTATTTTATTTATTTAAAGTATTATTTTTAATAATTAATATTAGCTGGTGTTTATATTGGATAAAATTAAAATAGCGATTGTAGGATTAGGAAACTGTGCAAGTTCCTTAATCCAAGGAATACATTATTATGATGGTAAAAACCCAGAAGATGCAATTGGATTAATGCACTGGGATATTGGAGGATACACTCCAAGTGACATTGAAGTTGTAGCTGCATTCGATGTGGATGCAAGGAAAGTGGGAAAAACTATTGACGAGGCAATATTTGCCAAACCTAACTGTACCACAATATTCCAGAAGGACATTCCAAAATATGACGTTAAAGTAAGCATGGGTCATGTATTGGACGGTGTGGCAGACCACATGTCAAAATATGATGATGAATACACTTTCGTCGTAAGCGACGAGGAACCTGTTGACGTTGTAAGCGTCCTTAAGGAAAGCGGCGCTGAAATATTGGTGAACTACTTGCCGGTGGGTTCCGAAGAGGCTGCAAGATACTACGCTCAATGCGCACTTGACGCTGAAATCGCATACGTGAACTGCATGCCAGTATTCATTGTAAGTGACGATGAATGGGATGCTAAATTCAAGGCAAAAGGAATTCCAATTGTAGGTGACGATATCAAAGCTCAAATCGGTGCTACTATCACACACAGAACACTAGCTAGCTTATTCATGGATAGGGGTGTTAAATTAGACAGGACCTATCAAATCAATACTGGTGGTAACACTGACTTTTTAAACATGCTCAACCGTGAAAGATTAGACTCCAAAAAAGAGTCAAAAACCGAAGCGGTTCAATCCGTGCTAACAGAAAGAATGGATGATCGTGACATACACATCGGACCTAGTGACTACGTCCCATGGCAAAACGATAACAAGCTATGCTTCCTCAGGATGGAAGGCCGCACATTCGGTGATGTTCCAATGAACATTGAACTCAGATTAAGTGTTGAGGACTCTCCAAACTCCGCTGGATGTGTGATTGATGCTGTAAGATGCTGTAAGATTGGTTTGGAAAGAGGCATTGGCGGACAATTGACTTCAATCTCCTCATACACAATGAAGCATCCTCCGATTCAATACACTGATGACGAAGCATATGAAAACGTTGAAAAATTCATCGCCGGTGAACTGGAAAGATAATTTTTCAATATTCATTACTTTTTTTTAACTTTTTTTTAAGATATTTTCAATATCCATTATTTTTCTGTTTTTAGCTATTTTTCATGATGATTATTCAAATTATCGTTATAATTATATAATAATAAAAACATATATTATAGTTGGATAATTTAAGATTACTTTATATATAATAAAATTGAAAGAGGTGTAATTAAATGGCAAAAGTAAGATTTACAGAAACAGCGCTCCGTGATGCTCACCAATCATTGCTTGCAACCAGGATGAGAACCCGTGATATGATTCCTATAGCTGAAGAAATGGATAAAGTCGGATATTTCTCAGTTGAAGCATGGGGTGGAGCTACTTTTGATACTTGCATACGATACTTGAACGAAGATCCATGGGAAAGGTTAAGACAATTGAAATCCGAATTCAACCGCACTCCTATTCAAATGCTTTTAAGGGGACAGAACCTGGTTGGTTACAAGCACTATCCAGATGATGTCGTAACAAAATTCGTTGAGAAATCATATGAGAATGGTGTTGACATATTCAGGATTTTCGATGCACTAAACGATATCAGGAATATGGAAAAGGCAATTAAAGTTGCAAAGGATCAGGGTGCACATGTGCAGGGAACAATCAGTTACACTATCAGTCCGGTTCATACCCTGGATGATTTCGTAGACCTTGCAAAGAACTTGGAAGCACTTGACTGTGATTCAGTTGCAATCAAGGATATGGCAGGTTTGATCACACCTACTGCAGCTTATGAGCTGGTATCAAAACTCAAAGAAGAAACAGACTTGCTTGTGGACTTGCACTGTCACTGTACCAGTGGTATGACTCCAATCAGTTATTATGCGGCTTGTCAGGCAGGCGTTGATGTTTTAGACACTGCTATTTCACCTCTCGCTTGGGGTACTTCCCAGCCACCTACAGAAAGTATGGTTGCAGCGCTCCAAGGAACCGAATATGACACTGGATTGGACTTGAAACTATTGGCATCAATCAAGAAATACTTCGAGGACATCAAGGAAAAATACTCCGGAATCCTTGACCCAATATCCGAAAGCGTTGACGCTGATGTATTATTATACCAAATCCCTGGAGGAATGCTTTCCAATCTTATTTCACAATTAAAAGAGCAAAACGCACTTGACAGGTACGATGACGTATTGGATGAAATGCCAAGAGTCAGAAAAGACATGGGTTATCCGCCACTCGTAACTCCAACAAGCCAAATCGTAGGTATCCAATCAGTAATGAACGTGCTTGGTGGGGAAAGGTACAAAACCGTATCAAACGAAGTCAAGGAATACATGAAAGGAATGTACGGTAAGCCACCGGCTCCTGTCAATGAGGAAATCTCAAAAAGAATAATTGGCGATGAGGAAGTAATAACCTGCAGGCCGGCGGACTTGCTTGAACCTGAATTCGACAAGTTCAAGTCAGAAGGAGAAGAGAAAGGATTCGTCAAATCCGATGAGGATGCATTGACCTATGCATTATATCCACCAATCGCTCCGAAATTCCTTAAAGGCGAAGCTGAAGAGGAAGAGCTGAAACCTGCTCACACCATCAGCGAGGATGAAGGAATCGGAATACCGACACAATACAATGTTGAAGTTGACGGTGACGTGTTTGAAGTCAAAATCATGCCTACCGGGTTCATGGAAATCGAGGAAACCGAGTCTGGAAACTTCAAGCCTGTTGAAGGCGCAGTTCCTTCACCAATGCAGGGTATGGTAATCAAGCTCAACGTCAATGTTGGGGATAAGGTCACACAGGGATCCACAATTGCCGTAATCGAGGCTATGAAAATGGAAAACGACATCCAGTCAGAAGTTGACGGTACTGTCGAGGAAATTTTCGTAGAGCCTGGTGATGCGGTAAGCATTGGGGACACTTTAATGGTAATCAAATAGATTACCTTTTATTTTGCTTTTTTTTTTAAAATAAAATAGGGAGTTTAATAAACTCCATTTATACTTCTTTTTTTTTTATCATTGTGCCATTTGGTAAGCATCATAAGCTGCATATAATGAAAATGCGATATTAATGATGGATATAATCCAGCTTCTGAATATTACTGTTCCAAGCAATATTAAAACTATTAGGACAATGAAAAAGATAATTCCTTTTTTGATGTCTCCAGCATAAGCTTGACCTAGTCCTGGAATGAAAAAGGACAAAATCGCTGCAAGAATTCCATTCGCCATATAATTGTTCCTCCTTTAATCAATTGAATATTACTTTTTTAATTGTGCAATATATAATTTATCACTGTAAGTTACTTTGACATTACTAGTAGATTTAAATACTTTCCATTATCTATAAATAATAAATAAAGTAGTAGTGTGATTATTATGAAAGACATTTTCGATGAAGTTCAATTGGGTGATTTGAAACTTAAAAGCAGGGTTGTAAGGACAGGTACTTGGGAGACAGAAACCGAGGATGGAGGATTCCTCTCACCAGCAATATATGACAAGTATGAAAAGATTGCAGGATCCGGTACCGGCCTTATAATATCTGAAATGTTTGTCCTTGACCATAAGGACAGGTTTGCTCCATATTGTGCAAACCTGAATTATCTCGGCTTTGTAAAGGAGTATAAGATGATAACTGACATCTGCCACAATCATGATGTGCCGGTTTTAGGGCAATTGGCGTTCTTCTACTATGATGACGGCGACAACCAGAAGGCCGAAGCCAACGATTTGAAAATCGAGGGGATAAGGAAACTCCAGGCGGAAGTCATAATGGCTGCCAAGAAATTCTCATTCGCCGGTTTTGACGGAATGCAAATAGATATGGGGAACAATTTCTACCTTGCAAGGTTCATCAACCCATACTTCAACCAAAGAAAAGATGATTATGGTGGAAACACTGAAAACCGTGTCAGAATCGCTTCAGAAATTATTAAACTCATTAAAAAGACAATGCCTGATTTTCACGTAAGCATACGCATCAACCCATGGGATGTCAGGAAGGATGGTATGACTGCAGAGGAAAGCCTTAAAGTGGCTTGTGAACTTGAAAAGGCAGGAGCTGACAGTATACAGTTGACCGCACGTACAATATCATACCTTTATGACGGCAATGAAAAGAATCCCTTTTTAGTCTATGTTGACAAGCTGATTGACCAAGTGGACATTCCAGTGATTTTAGGCGGTTCACTCAGGGACATGAAATCAATGAACGATGTATTAAACCATACTGATGTGGAGTTCATGTCAATGTCCAAGCCGTTTGTTGCACAGGCCGATTTCCTGGCTGAATGGAAAGAGAATGGGGATGGGGAGTCAATCTGTCAAAGCTGCAATAACTGTTACTCCAAAAAGACAAGCACATGCTTTAAATATTAGTCTGCAGCTGATTAAGACTTTGAAAAAATAAGTGTATCATAGTTACATTTCAAAAAATTAATAAATCAATTATCCGGGGATAATTGATTATTTAACTACTTTTATCTTTTTGGTTGACTTGAAACCAACCTTGACGGTATATTTCTTATTCGCCTTCAGATTGATGGTTAGTTTTGCCTGCCCCTTTTTGTTTGTTGTTTTGATGTAGGTTTTGCCCTTGATTTTGATCTTGACCTTAACGTTCTTTATCGCTTTTTTATTTGCGTCCTTGAAAGTGACTACAAATTTTCCCTTTTTATGTATTCTTTAATGGCCATGATGGAGCTTGTAACAATAGCTACACGATAACCTGCACTAACACCTGTTGGTAATGTTGTTATAGTTTGTATTTTATCAACTGGCAATTTCCATCCAGCTTCCTCATCACTACCTACACCACTGGCTCCGGTATCTCCTTTATCACCTTTAGTTCCAGTATCTCCCTTATCTCCTTTTGAACCTGTGTTACCTTTATCGCCTTTGAGTTCATCAAATGAAATTATAGCTGAACCTTCCTCGCTTGTGATTACTATTCGGCCATTTGCATGGTCGACATTAACGGTTGTTGAAAAGCCACTACTGCCGGTATCTCCTTTAACACCTTGTGAACCTGTAGCTCCTGTATCTCCAGTATCACCTTTTTCTCCCTTTATATTTCCTACGTTTTCCCAAGTTGTTCCATTCCAGACATAAAGAGAGCCGTTGATTAAATAGTTATCCTCCTAATTACCTGTTGGATGTTCAGCTATTAATTCTTCGTAAGTATTATACGAACCTTTAATAGTAACACCAGTACCCGTAGCTCCAGTGTCCCCCTTTGCCCCGGCCGGTCCAGTATCGCCAGTAGCTCCTGTATCTCCAGTATCTCCTTTAGGTCCTTGTTGTCCTTTTTCACCAGTTGCACCAGTATCGCCTTTGTCTCCTTTACTACCTGTCGCACCAGTATCTCCCTTATCACCTTTATCACCTTGAGGCCCAGTATCTCCTTTTACAGAGCCTGCATTTGCCCAGCCGTTTTCGTTCCAGTAGTAATAGCTACCATCTACAATATATGCATCACCAAGTGAACCTGAAGGATGAACTGCAATGAACTCTAAGTAATTATCATAATGTCCTTTTATTACAGTTCCAATTCCAATGTCCCCAGTATCTCCTTTAGGCCCTGTATCTCCTCTCACGGGTCCGATTTCTATCCATTCTTTTTCAGCCATCTTAATCCTTGCTCCATGGTTCAATTAATGTTTCTCTAAATCTTATTTTCCCACCATAATCATAAATTATGAATGCTGGAAATACTGTGTCCATATCGGCTATTGCATCTGGAAGTGAAGATGTTTCATAGCTATAAAAGGTAACCAAAAAAGTTAATATTAACGTTAAGTAGATGATTAAGTTCATCTGCTTTTATTTTATTTTAAAAATTTGTGTGGCAAAAACTGATTTAAATGTCGGGGGCGGCAATATCTGGGTTATGCACTTTGCAGGCTGATAGGTATTGAAAGATGCAATTGCATCTATTAACATTCTTTTTTTTAATTTCTAACTTCTGGATTCATTTTTTTAGAATGAGAGTTATTTCATGTAGTTTTACATTTTACAAATATTATAAAAGTTAGTCGGTACCGGTGAGGACCTGTTTTAAGTATGGGGTCGGCACTGATTATAAATGCAGTAGGTATTTATTCAATATATTATTGTTGAAGTATCCTAGTTTGATAGATTAATCAATTATTCTTTTTTTATATAAAATTAACTTTTAAATGTTTCATGTCACTTTCAAAAACTTGTGTGATTTGAATTTTCACTAGTTTTTGATTCTTGAATTTTTTTCGTTCTATTTTTTCTTTATTTTTAATTTAAAAGCAGTAAAATTAATATATAAGGTGGAACTTAAATATTAATATGTCCAGTAAAAATATTAAAGCTCCATATGAATGTATGGAGTTAAAAGAATATAAACTTTCCGATTTTGTACCAGAGTTTTTCTGAATTTCGTCAATCTGATGATCTTTCTCGATTTGGTTGTGAAAATATTGAGGATAATCTTATTAGATTGGAAAAAAGAGGTAAAATTCATTTTGAAAATAGAATTGCAGTTTGTCCTAGTTGTAAATCACATCACATAGTTAAAAATGGAACTTATGAAAGAAAACTTATTTTTTTAAGAATTGGGGAGAAAAATGCATTATTCAAAAATATAAGTGCAAAAAATGTGGTAAAGTCTTTTATTCAGATTTATCTTCTCTTGTTTATCCTAATTCCAATATTACTTTACCTGTTATTGATTGTATTGAAAATTTATATCAAATTTATGGTGCAGGGCTTCATAAAATACGATTTAACTTAAAACAACAGCATAACGTTGAAATCTCACATCAAAGTATAGAAAATATCATTTTAAACTCCAAATATGAATTTAACTATGATAATTGGTACTATTCCGGATATTACTTGTTTGATAGTCTTTGGGCTAGAATTAATGGAGTATGACAGTATATTTTGGCTTTATTCGATGTAAAATTAAATACTCTTGTTTCGATCAAATTGGTCAAATCAGAAGATTCCAAGACCATTTATAATTTTTTAAACGAATCACTACGTAATCAGAAGAAGATATCAATTGGAACGGATTTAAAACATGAATATCGTGAAGCAATAGATAAATTAAAAGTAAAACATCATTTCTGTAAATTTCATGTAAAACAAGCAATAAATAAAAGATTTAAAGATTATTTTGATAAAAATCAATTAAATGAGGAAGAAATGGAAAAATTCATCGATTTAAAACAACACATTTTTAAAATATTAAGTGCAAATAACCTTGATGAAG
>NZ_JAZQFM010000073.1:0-4753 GCF_045539575.1 Methanobrevibacter sp. | reverse complement strand
TATATTTTTTAATTTTTAAAAAGATTGAAATAAATTTGCATTTTGGGTTACTGACATATAGATGAACTATTTTAAATATCATTAAGTTTAAAATTTATATTGTGATTTCAATGAGTCAGGAAAAAATTACATATGAAGATGACAGAGAGTATGAAAAGCTATTTACATTGGCACCGTCATTTGTTCTTGAAAGGATAGCCAGAAAGAACACTAATCTTGTTTTGAAATTCGAGGGCGCAATTCGATCTTACCTTGGAAATCTGACTGATGATCAAAAAAGCAAGCTTGACATAATCCTGTGCAGTGATGTCGATGAGCTTCAGTCAATCATGGCGGAAGCATATCGCCGAAGCGGGAAAAAACAATACAGGATTCTTGCAAATCCCAAATACAAAGGATTCATTGAAGATAATCTTGACGGCATTAGAAAAATGATTTAAAAAAAGAGATATTAGGTTTTTAAAACCTAATTATATTACTTCAAAGCCTAGAAGTTTGATTTTATTTGATTTTAGTTTAGGGTTGTCGTCTATTTCTTCTGACAGTTTTGTTGTGATGTATTTTTTGTTGTCGTCAGCAAAGACTGTTGCAACGGTTAAATCATCACTGTCCATAAGGACACCAGCCAAAAAGTTGGCGCCGCTTGATATTCCAATCCCCAAACCGAACTCTTTTGCAATTCTTTTTGACATGTTTATTGCATCGCAGTCATCAATCAGAACTATATCGTCTATCAGGTCCTGCTCTACGATGCCCGGAATGAAATCATCACCGATTCCTTCAATAAGGTGGCTTCCCTCTTCCATTCCCATTTTAAGTATTGACAATGTTGAAGGCTCAAGAGCAAATAGCTTGGAATCAGGATTGTTTTCCTTGATTCTTTTACCTATACCTATTAATGTTCCGCCGGTACCGATGCCTGAAACGAATGCATTTACTTCAGGCAGTGCATCGATGATTTCTTGACCTGTTGTTGTATATTGGGCTTCTACGTTTAAAGGATTATCAAATTGGAGCGGTCTGAAAGCATCATTTTCTTTTGCAAATTCCTCTGCAAGTTCCAGGGCCTTTTTAAATCCTCCTTCTTCCTTGGACACAAGGTGCACATGGGCGCCGTACATTTCAATAAGGTTTCTTCTCTCCAGTGAAACCCAATCCGGCATGAAAATGTGCACGTCATGGCCGAAGAGTGCCCCGATTGCACTGAATGAAATGCCTGTGTTTCCGCTTGTAACTTCTACAATGGCCTGGCCGTCCTTAAGGTTGCCGTTTTCTCTTTCTTTTTGAATGATGTATAATGCAATTCTATCCTTTATGCTTCCTGAATAGTTGTAGTATTCAAGCTTGGAGTAGATGCTGCCTTCTTTTCCTTCAAATTCATAGTTAATTTTTATCATTGGTGTGTTACCAATCAATCTCCCAATATTCATAACATTCCCCAATCAAATAATATAATAGGTTTATTTATGTTCTTCAACAATAAAATAGTTTTTTAATTCAATAGATTAGGGTGTGGAATTTTTTCATAGTTAAAATATGCTAAATGCATAAATTAAGCGACAATTCACTGTATTATTTTGTACATGTACAGAAATGTGCCAAAAATCTTTAAATAGTTTATCATATAACATATTAAACAAATTAATTAATATTTAGGTCAAAAAATGAAAGAGTCAACCAAAATTTTAACAATTCAGGACATATCATGTTACGGGCAATGTTCCATTACTGTGGCACTTCCTGTGGTATCCGCTTTTGGAATTGAAACTGCCGTTCTTCCTTCAGCGGTTCTCTCAACCCACACATCAGGCTTTACGGATTATACTGTCAGGGATTTGACAGAAGACCTTCCTGCCATCAGAAAGCATTGGGAAAGTGAAGGAATATATTTCGATGCAATCTACACAGGATTCATTGCATCCTCAAGGCAGCTTGACTATATAAAGGATATTATTGATTCCAGGCTGAAAGAGGACGGACTGGTTTTTGTGGACCCTGCAATGGCGGACAACGGTGAATTCTACAACGGATTTGACCAGGATTTTGCAGATGCAATGGGTGAATTATGCAAACTGGGAGATTTCATTCTTCCAAACACCACTGAGGCATGTTACATACTGCACAGGCCATGGAAGGAAGAGTTCACCCATGAGGAAATGCTTGAAATGGCAGAAGAACTCACCGATTTCACCAAAAGATATGTTATCCTTAAGGGAGATACCCATAGGGAAAACGAGTTGGGAATGGTTGTTTTTGATAAGCAAAATTCAACCTGCGAAATGGTTTACAATGAGAGGGTTGATTATATGTCCCACGGAACAGGGGACGTTTTTGCATCATCATTTGTAGGATCAGTCATGAGCGGTAAGTCTCCGGCCGCAGCATGCAAGATTGCAGGAGAATTTACAAAAATATCCATTGAAAAGACAATAGGTGATGAAACCCATACATATGGTGTTAAGTTCGAACAGGCAATTCCATACCTGTTTGATTTACTTAAAACCATCTAACTTAGGACAATTATGCAAAATCGAACTGGTCTTTTTACAAATGCAGTAATCTGGTTTGGAGTTGCCATCTCAGTTTCAGAGATAATTGCCGGAATACAGCTTGGCTCCCAGGCACCTACAGACTCAATATGGCTCCCGCTGATACTTGGTCATGTAATAGGAGGAATATTGCTTTTTTTAGTGGGTCTTATAGGGGCACGGCTACGGCTGAATGCAATGGAGACAATAAAATCCACATTCGGAAATTACGGATCCAAGTTTTTCGCCGCTTTGAACGTGATGCAGCTGATAGCGTGGGTAGCGGTTTTAAACGCTCAGGGTACGCAGGCTCTTTTGGGATTGAATCTGGGAATATCATTTCCGGTCATTTCAGTAATTCTTGCTGCGCTTGTCGCCGTTTGGGTGTATGTAGGACTTCAAAGGTCATCAAAAATCACAAGCATCGTAATGGCAATCCTGACAGTTTTGCTTGTCGTTTTGACAGTAAGGCTTTTTGGAATTCAGACAGCTCCAACATCAGTGGCTTCAGCCGCTTTGGGATTCTGGAACATATTTGAAATATCAATTGCAATGCCTGTTTCATGGCTGCCGGTCATTTCAGACTATACTAAGGATGCCGAAAAGCCTGTTGAGGCAACTGCAATATCTTCTGTAGCATATACTGTAGCAAGCCTTTGGATGTATTTCATCGGTGTCGAGATAGTCGGAATGGGAACAGTTGACGTGTCACAGGCAATTCTTATTGCAGGCCTTGGAATTCCTGGAGTGATTATACTGGTCTTATCAACGGTAACAACAAACTTTCTGGCAACAAATTCTGCAGGCGAATCCGCAAAGGCAATCTTCAACAGCCTGGACCCTAAGGTTACCGGCGTTATTGTAAGCATACTGAGCGCAGCCCTTGCAATTTCAGGAATCATGGACCACTATATTGATTTCCTTTATCTCATAACATCAGTGTTCGCCCCGATGGCTGCGGTGCTGCTTGTATCATTTTATTTGGGTGATGCGGAAAACGAAAAATGGACATGGTGCTGGAACATATTCTCATGGCTTGCAGGGTTTGGAATATATCAGCTCACGGTCAACATGAATTCGATTGTTTTGGGACCTACAATGCTTGCGGTCATCACATCATCTGTGCTTACATACATCTGGATTTTACTGAAAAAGAATTTTTTAAATACTTAATTGATTAAATTAATTATAAATAACACTTTCAGGTTGAGGATTATGAACATTTTAATATCTAATGATGATGGAGTTTTTGCACCGGGAATATTGGCCGCAAAACAGGCTGTTGAAGACATTGCCAACGTTGTTGTTGTGGCGCCGGATGAAAACAACAGCAGTGTGGGGCGCCGTTTAACATTATTCAAGCATCTTGAGCTTAAGCAGTGCGAACTTGAAGACGGAAGCAAGGCATATTCTGTTTCCGGAAGTCCTGCAGATGCAGTCATTGTCGGTGCGGATTATGTGATGGACGAAAAGCCTGATTTGGTCATAACAGGCATCAATCAGGGGGTAAACATAAGCTGCGATATAACCTCATCAGGTACAGTATGCGCCGCCTTTGAAGCGGTAAGTTTAGGTATTCCGGCTATTGCAGCTTCACTTTTCATGGATCCGAAAACCTCTTTCAAGCAGGATGAAAACGGAGAATGGTATGTGGACTATGATTTCACACTCGCCAAAAAGGTGCTCCATGACATTGTCCTGAAGATTAAAAACGATGGATTTCCCGAAGGAGTTGACCTGTTCAATTTAAATGTGCCTTCAAACTACGAGTGTGAAGATATTATGATAACACACCTTTCCCACAGGATGCTTGACAAGCATGTCATTGACAACAGTGATGAGGAAAAATCGGAAATTTTCAACTATTCTCTTGATGAAAACCATGAAAGTGAACATTTAATCATGATTATGTCCGATTTGGTGAAAGAATATGAGGTCGGAAGCGACGGATATGCATTGATTTGTGAAAAAAGGCCAAGTTTAACACCTCTTGATGTTAACATGACATATAAAGAATTGAAGGATTGGTAATTTTTCTAATCATTATTTTTATTTTTTATTCATTTTTTCATTTAATCCTATAATCATTCAAATATGTTGATGAATATTCATATATGCTTAATATATTTAATCTTTTTTTAATTTTTTGGTATTAATTAGTTTATTAATTAATTTATTTAATCAAATATTAACATGTGTATATTTTATATTTGAACTTTTTATAC
>NZ_JAZQFM010000072.1:0-9578 GCF_045539575.1 Methanobrevibacter sp. | reverse complement strand
TAATCAAAACAAAGATAAACTTCGTTCTTCAAGTTTAAATCTTTTAAAACAGGCGGAAAAAGATCCAGAAAAAGTTTTAAAAAAACTCAATGAACTCGAAGAAAAAGTAAAAGAGTCACCAAAAGATGTAATTGGCATTAATGACCCCGATGCTCGCTTAATGCTAAATAAAAAAGGCAAATGGGAATGGGATTACAATGCACAAATCATTGTAGACGAATACAAAGGAATAATACTTTCATCATACGTAACACAAAATCCAACAGACCATTTCGAACTAATTCCATCAATAGAACAATTAGAAAGCAATTTAGAAGGAATTTACGATGAAATGCCTTCTAATTTCCAATTCAGTGCTGATAATGGATATTCCACAGATGAAAACACAACATATCTCGAAGAAAAAGGACTTGATGGATACATATCCACAAGAAAACTCTCAAGAAAAGAAAAAAAGTACAAACTATGGGACAAACCATTCCAAAAAGACAATTTCACTTACGATGCAGAAATAGAAACCTATATCTGCCCCTTGTGAGAAATTTTATATCGAAGAAAAACATACGAATACAAAAACAAACCAAGAATAACCTATTGGACAAACGAATGCAAAAACTGCATAATGAAAGAAATCTGCTGCAAGAAAAAGAACTACAGAACAATTCAAGACTATAGAAACCCTTCCAAAATCAGAATGCAACGGAAAATGGAAACAGACTGGGCACAAAAAATCTACAAAAAACGATCAAAAACAGCAGAACTACCATTTGCACACATAAAACAAAACATGAAAACTCCATGAATTCACCACAACAGGAATAAAAAACACAAACACAGAATTCAAACTATACACAATCGGACATAACTTAAAAAGAATATACAACGAAATAAACAGAAAAAACAACTAAAAATAAGAAAAACTATAAAAAAATCAAAAACACAAAATTCAATTAAAAATTTTGCGTCACATCCTCAAAATTAAAAAAAAGAGTGAAAGGAATTAGAATATAATTCTGTTTCCTGTCCAGTCGTCATCATCGTTGAAAGCGTCAGCTCTCCTTTCATCTTCAAGATATTGTTCCATATCCCTGTATAATTTGACTCTGAATATGTCAGGGTATGCAATGTATAACATATCGCCGTTAGGTCTGGTTTCTTTTAAGTAGGTTTGTTGAAACTCGATAATTGTTTCTTCTTCTTTGTTGAAATGGTGTACTTCATTTGCACATAATACCTTAAAGTGTACGAAATCATCTTTTAATAGTTCGTTAACTAAATCCTCAATTAAAGGAGGATTGTTTGCGTTTTTATTATATTTTATCTCCATTTTCCTCACCATTAGTCAAAACTTGAAAATCTAACAATAGAAATTCTTGTTAATAATATCTTTCATCTTAATTCTTTAAATAGTTAATCTATAACATAAACAATACATTAAAAAATTTTGTAATTACTTCTTCTTGGAATTATATCGATGATTTCAATTCGATGATTGCTTTCAGAGATATAGAAAATTATCCCATAACTACCTACTCTAGCCCTATGGCATTTAGGGCATTTAGTGCTGGTCAAATCTTTGAAATCAAAACTAAATGGATTTTGGTGTTTTTAAAAAATTTTTTGAATCTATCATTCTCGAAAAGTAGGTATTTCATTTTTTAAGCTCATTTTCTAATTTAGATATTCTCTTTTCAAGGTCAGATAATGTTATCTCAGACACATTATCCAAATTTCCTTTTTCAAAGTTTTTTATATCCTCATTATATGCTTCAGCTTGCTTATCCAAAAATTCCTCATTTTCACGATAGTAATCTATTAAGAATGTTATAACATCATTGAATGTGTCATTTTTTGATGCTAGCTCAGACAGCAAATCGTGAGTTTCTTGAGAAATCTTAATAGTTTTAGTCATCATATACTATCACCAATGATAGTATACTTAGTATACTATAAATAATTTTCTAAATTACAAAGAAACTAAAATTAAACCGAAACAAATGACAATATTTATTAAATATTTTAAATCATACCATTTATAAAGTTTTTGAAGAAAATAAGCTCAATTTATTAATTAAAAGACAATTTAACAAACAAAAATAAATTTTTTTAAAAAAAAAATAAAAAAACTAATAAGCATTACATTTCACTTATCAATTTATTTAATTCTTCGACAATTATTTTTACACATTCTTCAGCTTCACTATCCAATCTGAAGGGATCCTTTGCAGATACTTCAAAGTCGCTTAAAACATCACCGACACCAATTGTGCCAGCTACATGAATTCCCTTGTTTTCCAGAATCTTGTTGACACATCCGCCTGAACAGCCGTTGACGGCAATTATCGGATATTTCATGAGCATTTCATTGTTCTGCCCCTCAATGTCTGCTGAAGTCGAACCCATGCAAATGGATATTACATTATCATGTTCCTTTTTGCAGTCCCCCACTGCAACACGTGATACCAAACCGTTTGGACTCATTCCATTGCAGGATGCAAGTGCTATTTTTTCTGCCATAAGATCACCATTTCCCTTTTCTCAGCTTAAGAGATATTCCTCTTTTTGAAGCACAGTCAATCAGCATTTGCTTCATCAAGTCTGATTTTTCATTTAAATCCATATTTTCAGCCAAATCATCTGTTTCATTAATGACGCTGTTTAAATCATCAATTTCCAATAAATTAACAGCCAGACAGAAAAACACATCTCTTCTGCCATTGTCATATTCGTCTAAAATCTTTTTGAGAATTTCAATCTTGATTAGCTGCTCCTCATGATAACTTTCAATGCCAATCCTTTTTGCCTTTTCCATGTCCTTGAGCTGATTGAAATGGGTGATCAAGGAGTCATATTCGTCAACTCCATCATAATGCTTGCAGGGATATTCCTCGCATTCAAAGCAGTAATCAACGTCCCCATGTTCAACGCTGCATGGTGCAAATTGGCATGTTGTAGCACAGTGACTGCCAGCTCTACAGCCAGGACAGTTACCTCGAACCAGATTCGGACATAGGCTGCAATTCAACCCGCATAACGAGAACAGATTATCCTTTCTTTTAAATTCTGATTTAGACATGATGCTCAAAAAGTTATTCAAAATTGGATTTCAGATAACTTACAAAGATTGATGCTGCAGTCAAATCAGCAGTGGTTCCAGGATTGTATTTATTCTTATAAAGGAACTCATCGAATTCACTGACCTTTTCCATGAAATCCTCACTGTCCTTAAGATTTAATAAATCCCTTGTCATCATGGATATCTTTAAAGCTTCGTCTGAACCGTATTTTCTTGAAATCAAAGTGTCGGGAACCTGAGACAATATTGTCAGGAATGTCAGGACACATGCTTCATTTTGGGTCTTTTCATCCCTTAATTCATGATAGGTAGGATAACCGATTTCAAAAACAGCAGGCATGTCTGAGGTCATCTCACGTGCAAGCATGTCCCATGGAGCGGAGATTTTTAAAACATCATACATTGTCTGGCTGTTTTCCCTCAGCTCATTTTTAGCATTGTCGCTTGCAACATCATATTCGTCCTGATCTCCCATTCCGCCGGCATCGGCAATGTTGATTGCATCATACAAGTCGCATGCATCATCAACGGAAGTGTTTCCCATCAACAATTTTACGTTTTCACGAATATCATCAAATGAGTCACTGATTGCCGCTGCAACTGCAATAGGAGTTGTCATCATGACGATTCCAAGGTTTGTGTTGTTTTTAATCCACCTGTCGGTTTCGGCTACTGCCTGAAGGATGTATTTACCGAGTTCAGGGTTTTCAACATCCACATCGGTACATGCCTCACGAATTGTATCCCCTATAACAATACCACTTATTACAAAATCCTCAAATACCATATCATCATAGTCACGGGTCCTGTGGACATTTCCAGGTTTTGGATATCCGCTGACCTCAAGCGCTGATGCAATCTGAGCTATTTTTGCTATTTCATTAGCATCCATTTTATATCAACTCGTTTAAAAGTAAGTATGGTGCGAAATTGGTGATAATTAAATCTGCTCCCGCCCTTTTTATTGAGAGTAGAGATTCTAAAATTGCACGTTCTGTTAAAAATCCTTTTTCGATAGCTGCCATAAGCATTGCATATTCACCGCTTACGTTATATGCAACCAAAGGAAGCATGAACTCATCACGAACCATGCGAACAACGTCAAGGTACGGAAGTGCAGGTTTTACCATCAGGAAGTCACATCCTTCAATAACGTCAAGTTCACATTCACGGATTGCCTCAACAGCATTTGCAGGATCCATCTGATAGGATTTTCTGTCTCCCGCATGAGGTGATGAGCATGCAGCAACCCTGAACGGTTCATAGAATGCAGATGCATATTTTGCAGAATAGGACATAATCATTACATTGTAATAACCATTGTCATCCAGGGTCTGTCTGATTGCACCAACCCTACCGTCCATCATGTCGGATGGAGCTACAATGTCTGCACCAGCTTCAGCATGAGAAAGTGCGACTTTTGCAATGTATGGAAGAGATTCGTCATTCAATATTTCAATTCCGTCATCTGTGTCTTCGTTTTCAACTATCATTCCGCAATGTCCATGAGAAGTGTATTGGCATAAACATACATCAGTTATTACAACAAGATCTGTTTCCTTTTTAAGCCTTCTTACAGCCTTTTGAACAATACCTGTTGCTGAATAATCAGGAGTAGCTATTTCATCTTTTGTTTCCTCTTTAGGAATTCCAAATACTATGATTGATTTTAAACCTTTTTCTTCAAGCTGTTTTGCAAATTCAACTCCTGCATCCAGTGAGTATCTGAATTCTCCAGGAAGGGATGAAATTTCTTCTTTTTCCATGCCCTCCAGTTCTTCCTTAAAATAAATAGGATAGATTAAATCATCCTTTTCAAGCTTTGTTTCACGAACAATATTTCTAATTTTAGCATTTTTTCTTAATCTTCTCATTCTTGTTGTCGGAAATTCCATAATTATCACTTGGTAATAGTTATGTTTTATAATTATTTAAAAATTTATAATTGCACTCATTTAGAAAAATTGCCCTTATTTCAAAAAATTGTACTATGCGTGTAAAATTGATTTAAACTCATATAATAGTCTTAAATAAGCTTGGAATAACAATGGGATAAGTTTGGAAAAAAATATTTATATACAGCATTTTATATAATGAAATACAAGTACCTGTTAAATTTTTTATGTGATACTATGAAAATGAAAAAATTTAACGGTTTTGATGAAAACGGATATCTTCCCTATGGAATGTATAACATGACTTTTGATGAGTTTAAAGAAAATTTTTGTAAAAAATCAGTTAAAAGGGAAGATATATTTAAAGAATATGAAAAACACTTAAGAGAAATAATAGATACCGGTTATTTTCTTGACCACTGGATTGATGGGAGTTTTGTTTCAAAAAAAGAAAATCCCAATGATATTGACAGTTTAACTGAATTTGATGGGAAAAAAGTCGATGAAAATAATAATTATCAAAAAGTTGATGACCTTATTAATAATTCCAAATCAAAAACTAAAGGATTATGTCATTCTTGGAGAATTTATAGATTTCCAGCATCTGATGAAAAAAAGTATATGGCTTATCTAATCGCCAAATTAAGAATACTGACTGAATTATTTGGCAGCGACAAAAATGAGATCCCAAAAGGAATTGTACATTTAATTGAGGTGAAGTTATGAAATTTAAAACAATAGAAGACTATGATGAATATTTGAATGAAATAAAACAAGATTTGGATGAAATTGATGAATATCTTAAGGAACACCCCGAATCTATCGGTACAAAAGGAAATTACGAAACCATAAAATATGTTTATGATATTTATAAAAACAATAGGTGCAAATTTATTCAAAAATTAAACGAAATCAATTTAAAATTAGAAGGTAAAACATTGAATAAACCCTTATCATTAAACAATATGTATTCATTAAGCCTTAAATTTAATACTGCAAAAAATTCAACGATTAATCTTATAGATATGAATTTCACTACACCCGAAGATTTACTCATTGAAAAAATCTCAAAAGGGTCTTACAATATCACATTTTCATTCCCTAACCCTACAGAAGAAGATGTTAAAAGAACATCATCACGTAAAAAAGGATTGATGAAAATATTTGATTTCATTAACTGTGGGGAAAACATTGAAAAACTAAAAAAAGAAGCCGGTCCAAATGGTAACGAAGCATTGATAAACTATAAAGAATTTATCTGTGAAATTATTAAAAACAATGCAGATTTTACTCTTGATACTGAAATGGGAACATTAAAATGCAGTTTAACTCTGCAACAATGTAAAAATATTTGTGAAAATTTAAATGTCTGAAATACAAATATTACAACAATTGTTAAAAAGAGGCTTACCATGTCAAATTCAATTGGAGAAAAATTCACAATAACAAGTTTTGGAGCAAGCCACGGCGTTGCGGTTGGAGCCGTTGTAGACGGTTGCCCTGCAAACCTTGAGCTGACAGCAGAAGACATTCAAAAGGAACTTGATAAAAGAAAACCAGGAACAAGCAGCGTAACAACTCCCCGCAAGGAATCTGATGAAGTCCAAATACTATCCGGAATTTTTGAAGGAAAAACCGACGGAACACCAATCACAGGAGTTGTTTTCAACAAAAACCAACATTCCAAAGACTATTCCATGTTCAAATACACACCACGCCCATCCCACGGTGACTTCGGATGGATGATGAAATACGGAAACTATGACTACAATGGGGGCGGCCGTGGAAGCGGAAGAGTTACAATCGGCCACGTAATCGGCGGTGCAATAGCTAAAAAACTTTTAAAAACAAAAGGTATTGACATAATTTCCCACGTGACACAAATTGGAGACATTAAAGCAGAGCCTCAAGACTTCAATGCAATCAAAGAAAACATAGAAAAGAATCCCGTCAGATGTGCAGACCTAAGTGCTGCATCCGAAATGGAAGAACTGATTTTAGCCAAAAAACAGGAAGGAGACTCCGTTGGAGGAATTGTTGAAACAATAGCTGTTGGAGTTCCGCAAGGACTTGGAGAGCCTGTCTTTGAAAGGTTAGACGGAGACCTTGCAAGAATTCTGATGAACATTGGAGCTGTCAAAGGAGTTGAAATCGGTCTTGGATTTGATGTTGCAAACCGCACAGGCTCCGAGATAAATGACGAATACCAAATTGAAAATGATAAAATTACTACAAAAACAAACAATTCAGGAGGAATCATTGGCGGAATGAGCAATGGAATGCCAATCGTTTCAAGAATTGCAGTTAAACCAACCCCATCCATTTCAAAATGTCAAGATTCAGTTAATTTGGAAAAAATGGAAAACGAAAAAATAGAAATTAAAGGAAGACATGATCCCTGCATCTGCCCTAGAGTGACAGTGGTTGCCGAATCAAGCACTGCAATTGTTCTTGCAGACCATATGATTCGTTCAGGATTCATTCATCCTACAAACTTAGAACTTTAATTTTTTTTTCATGAAAGAAACTTCATCAAACTCATTGTGCTTGAAAGCCAGTTGATAGGAGTTTTTTCTTTCATTTGCAAACATTTTATGATTTGTACTGTGACTTGGTGAGTCAACATCCTTTAAAGAAATCAATCTGAATCTTTTCGGATTGTTGTAATTAACGTTAAATGACAAACCGTCAAATGCAGCAATTGTTTTTACACCTGTTTGCTTTGAAATCTTTTTGGCTTCGGTTACAGGATTGCTGGATATCATCTTAAGACCCAAATGTGTCATCACCGCTACTTTTGGATTGACCTCATTGATTAAATCGATGAAATTGCGTGTGCACATGTGTCCGTTGATTGTCTTATTTCCCGGCCTCAATACGCTGGCTATCAATATGTCAGCGCCCTTGTGGTCCTCAACCAAACCCTCAAAAAATCCGGTGTCTGAAGTATAAGAAACCTTAAACCCGTTGTAGTCAATCTGGAATCCGCATCCTGTTGGATCGCCGTGATTGGTTCTGGTTCCCTTCACTTTAATATTATTTACAAGACTTTCCTTACCCGGCTTTAAAACTACCTTTTCAGAGTTGGACTGATGGTATTTAGAAATGCACGGACCCCACTTTTCATAACCGTTCAAAACGCTTTCGCTTCCGATTATAGTACCGAACTGACGTGTCATACCACGGGTCATAGCCTCAATAAGTATCTCCGCATCGTTATAATGGTCCGTGTGGGCGTGGGTTACAAAAACACCACTCAGGTTACGAGGGTCAAATCCAAACTGATATGTTCTGACCAAAGCTCCTGGACCTGGGTCTATATGATAATTCTTTCCACCCAAATTATCAATCCTGAACCCTCCGGTCATTCTTCGCTGTGAAATGGCGGAAAACCTTCCACCACCACTGCCTAAAAATGTTATCTTCATTTAAACCCCCAATCACAATGAACATAAGATTATATCGCAACTGAGAGAGGATTTATCTTTTTTAAGGCATAAATCTTCATTTTCAATGACAACTTTATCTCCTATTTTCACGGTGCCTGATTCACAAAACATCAATACGTTTTGGCCCGGACCTGCAAGCTGTTTCCAATTTCCGTCCATTGCCTGTGTCTTGTCGTTTAGCTGAACCAGTATCATGTTTCCATCAATGGAGACTACTTTACCGACATCTCCCTTGTCAATGATTTTGTTTGCCATGTCAATTGCAATGCTTTGCTGAACTAATTTTTCAGTTAAGTCTTGTCTGAATTTAATCAATACTTTAATATCATTATCAATTGTAATATTAAGGTGTTTTTGAGCTTCAGAGGGATTGTATTTAGGTTGTTGAATTAAAGTATCGAATTTGTCACCGACAGTTGGTGTTTTTGATGAAACTTCAGCTAAAATTTCTTCAAACACTTCACCCATATACTTTAAGCTTTGGGAAGCCTTCCATTTCTTTTGGATGAGGCCTTGGGCAAGCTGCTTAGCATAATTGTTTCCAAATATTATAATTCCTTTTTCGCCAGCTTTACGTGATTTCTGTTCGGAGCCTAACAATTCAACAATTTGGTAACCGTTGGTAGTACCGTAAATTCTCCTACGTTTTGTTTCGAAGGTTCCTTTTGTACTTACTTCACCTCTGACAGCATTTCCAACTATCTTCAATTTACTTGCATCATCTGTAATTTTTATGGAAATGCCTAGCTCGGTTGCGCGATTTATAAATTCATCGTCACCGCTAATATTACCTTCATACAGTTCTTTTTCTAATACTTCTAAATTTTGTTTATCACCAAAATATCCTATCTTTCTTTTATCTCCAGTCATTACACATCCTTTTTTTCCAATGTAAGCGATAATTAAGCTCATAATATCCCCTAAATCAGATATTTTAATAGTTTAAAATATCAAAAATTTATTATATGAGTATATTTATATTTATCATGTTTTAAATAGTTTAAGAAAAAATTGTAATTTAAAAAATATCATTTCCATAAAATAACAAATAAACATTACTAAATTATTTAAAAAAGATTTTATAATTACTTAAAGAAAATAAAAAGAAAGTAGAATTATATTTAAACAATATATTTAAATATTTAATATAACATATAT
>NZ_JAZQFM010000071.1:0-3513 GCF_045539575.1 Methanobrevibacter sp. | reverse complement strand
TCATATTTTTCAACAAGGAATTTGCTGAATTGATGATAGGCATTTCGTATTTTATTGTTTTTTCTGTTCAGCCATTTATAGTACTTTTTTAGTGTTTTTTGATAATTTTGGCTCATGTATTTTTGTCTGGATAATTTTCGTTGATATTTTTGGATCATCTTGTCCTCCTTTTTTAAGTCGAGATTGGCTATTTCTTGACCGTTGGAAAGTGTTGCAAGATTTTTTAAACCTAAATCAATACCAACTTCTTTTCCAGTCTTATCTAAATATTCTACTGTTGTGGTTATGTTTATTATTGCGTAATATTTGTCGTTTTCCTTTTTAACGGTTACATTGTTGATTTTACTTTTTTTCAGTAGTTTTTTGTATTCTTTGCTTGTGCGGTAGTGTATGTATCCTAATTTTGCTAATCTGATTCGTCTATTGGTTATTCGTATGTTGTTGCCGTTTTTTTGAATTCTGAATGATTGTTTAGGGTTTTTCTTAGATTTGAATTTAGGGTAGTTGTGTGTTCCTTTGAAGAAATTTGTGAATGATTTGTTTAAGTCTCTAAAAACCTGCTGCTGGCTTGTGGATTCTCCTTCACGTAAAAAACTATGTTCCTGTTTTAACATCTTTAAAATAGCATTCAAGTTACGTATATTGGGATTTAAAGGATAACCGTGGGATTTGAACAATTGGTATAGTTCATTGTATCGGTTTAAAATATTATTCCATATAAACCTTGCATTTCCCATATTTTGATTCAAAACATGCTCCATTGACTTATCTGGAAAAATATCTACCTTTAAACCTTTATTAACAACACTACTCATAAAAAAACACCACATTTTTTTCTATAATTTTCCATGAAAAAAAATATACGTTCACAAGATATTAATAATATATGCACATGCATAATATATAAAAGAAACCAGAGAGCAGAAGATCACTATTTTTCCAACATTAAAAAAAATACTACAAAATCAACATACCAAAAATGGTATAAACTTTTCAAGATAAACTATAATATAATGGTGATTAATTATGCCTGTTATTACAATAGCTGGAAACGAGAACATTAGCATTGAGGATAAACGTGAAATGGTTAAGAAGGTCTCCGAGACCGTGGCTAAAGCTTATGGTTTGCCTATTGAAGCGATAACCGTACTGGTTCAGGCTTACAAGACTGATGATATCGGTGTTGCCGGCGAGCTTCTAAGCGACAGAAAATAAGAATATGATTTTGGAGAGCTACAATGACTAAAAGCTCTCCAATTCAAGTTCAAACCAAAAAAGAACTTAAAGTATTTGACTAAACAAATACATGTTAATATTGGTTTACATTGTTTTTAAAAATTACTTTTTAGAATAAGTTTCATCTTTTATTGTAATCAAGTCGAGCTCGACCAGCTCGTCAAGGCTTCTTTTGATTTTCATTGTGAAGTTTCCTGACCGGTACCTTGCAAGCCTCGCCTCAAGATCATCGACTGTGGAATCATCGACATTGTCATACACGATTTTCTGGAATGGCGTCAGCTTGAAGATAACATCTTCAAGGGGATTGGTGACATTGCTCAAGTCCCACACATCGTCATGAGCCTTGACATTGTACTTCTCCTCAAGCCGAGGGATGATATCAACCAGTTCATCAAGGTATGGGTGTGATGCAAGGCCGTGATTGTGCTTGATGATTTTGACAAGGAACCTGTTGTATGACCGCTCAAGACTGACATCATTTTCATCGTCATACGTGTCGAGGACATACACCTTCCCGTCGATGACATCCGTGATTTTGATTTTTCCCGTTTCATCGTCATGCATGATTGTTGAAAAAGTTCCAGTGTCCCAGTTGTTGTCAAGGAGATGGTTTCTCACGAAGCTTGCATCCTCTATGTTGTCATAGTATCCGAATATGTAATCGTCACCCATTATTGTTTTTTGTATTATGAATGTGTCGAATACTCTTGCGATGTTGAGTCCGTATCTGGAATTGTTCGGGTTTCTCCTTTGCCTTTTAATCAGCTTTTCCACAAGTTCCACTGATGGTTCGGTTGCGGTTCTTGCCGTGATGTGGAGCTTGTCGTCTGCGACTGTGAGGATGATGTATCCCTCATCGATTTGGATTACATTCGGAATCCTGGTCATGTCCCAGTCATGACTTGTGAGAATGTCTCGTGCCATGATGGCATCGTCAAGGTTCATGTACCTGCCATATGTTTTCGAGCCCTTGTATATAGTGTATGATTTGCGGTTTTTGCGGATGTGCTTTTCTGTCATTGAACATCATTTTATTTTAACATTTTAATATATTTTTTCATTCAAAGAGAGGTGGATTTCAAGTGTAAACGTTTGGAAAATACTCATTTTCATGAATTGATATTTAAAAAATTATTTAACAGTTAAAATGATTGTTTATGTTTTGTTTTTATGGATTTCAACATTGAATAGACATGGGCGACTTAACGGTTGAATGTGGAGTTGAACGTTAGTTACTATAATGCAATCTTCTTACAGTAAACCGGCTAAAACCTGCTGATTTGTGATTTGATAATTGCACTTGCCATGTTTGATGGGTTGTTTTCAATGCAAATTCCAAAGCATGATTGAATGATTTTGACATGCCATTTCATGAAACTTGAAATCTGACATGCATAACATTTGATTTCAAGGCTTTTGAATGATTTTAAATTGTTTAATTGATTATTTGAAGCCGGATTGTAAAGTTATTGTTGGTTTTAACTTGAAATCCATGATTATTGATTGGTTTTACTTGATTTGAGTGGTGTACATATGGTGTTGATTGGGCGGTGGAACAGTCAGTCGTGACTGTCATGGTCTGGAAATGCCATGGTCATCCCTCCCTTTTCGACACTATGACAGGATGTGGGTTTCCATGTCTGGAGCGGAGTGATCGTGTTGAGTTATTGTAAGGATATTTTTTTCCAAGACACAAAATACTGGAATTCCGTGAAAAATAACATGTGCTTTAAATTGCAGAGACAATTTATTAAATCAATAATATAGCAATTACTTTCAATAATATTGATTGTAAAATAAATTAAATGATATGTTCTCTTAGGCATTGTCAAAAACACACTGGGAAATGTAGATGAGAGAAATGAAATTATGCGAAATCCCACAATAATTGAAAAAGCATTATGATTCCCGCAACAGACAGTGAAAAAATGGATGATGAGAATCCCCTTCAAAGGAAAAACTTCCCATGAAAACATGAAAAATAAGCCGGTACCAGCAGGTTACTTGAAAAAAATATTATGCGAATAACTCACTTGAACACTTAAAAAATAGGAATAGGGAGTGATGCTCCCTTATCTTTTAACTTTGACTGTTTTTTTAACAGTTTTTTTGACAAAAGTAACCGTATAGGTGATTTTTTTGCCACGTTTCAGTTTCTTCAGCACATTCTTCTTGATTGTGACCTTAGCGACACCCTTCTTGTTGGTTTTAGCCTTGTAGGTTTTGCCCTTGAACTTGAATTTGAGCACCTTGCCCTTGACTTTCTTTCCGTCG
>NZ_JAZQFM010000070.1:0-41124 GCF_045539575.1 Methanobrevibacter sp. | reverse complement strand
GACGAAAAGTTGTTTTTTAATTATATAAAAAATAAATTTGGTGAATTTTTAAAATTCACTCTATATCCATTGGAAATTTTAAGTAATATCCATTTTAGTAATTAGTATTACATAATTAACTAATTTCGGACACTCCCGATAGTAATTATTTCTTGAAAAATAGAAAAAAGTGGGATTGAATATTGCATTCAATCAAATTCGAAATTTTCATTGATTCCCTTTAAAAGATCAATGTAGTCCTGGAACTTCTCAGGGGCATCTTCAACATACCGGAAGTTTTTAACCCTGCTGTGAGTACGTATTGACTTAGGCACTTTCATGTAATCTCCATAGACCTTTCTGAGATAAGTGTCATGGTCATTTGGACACGGAAACATCCTGTCAACATATTTCATTCTTTTAAGCGGAAATACTGTTTCCTTATCAACAATAAGCATCTTGTAAAGGTTTCTAGGACCGCATGCACCTTCAACACCATGCATCACATACTTGGATTCCTCCATGCTGAGGTTCAGGTTTTCATAAAGGTTTTCAAGGCTTTTTTCCATTCCTTCGCCCCTGCTCAGATCCCTGAAGTAATCAAGTTTTGACTCATAGTACAAATCGTCAATAGTGTCAGGGTCATAGTCGTTTAAGAAATCATATGGGAAAACGTCAACACCGCCCAAAAGGGCATTTTTACCCTCATGGTTCTTGTCAATGATGAAAAGCTGGAGAAAACTGTCAATCTTATCCCCTTCGATAGGACGTTTCCTGTAACTGATTGTAATGATATCCTGCAGATTATACTTTTCAATCTCCTTCGGAAGAACCTCATTGAACTTGATGTAGTCCTCCCTCATCATTCCGATATCTGTATCGTCATCCCAAGGCACAAAACCTTCATGCCTTACAGTACCGATAAGGTTTCCGAAATCAATCCACCACTGCAGGTCGTATTTCTTGCAGACATTATCACAAAATGATAAGAGTTCAACGCAGATTCCTTGCAGGCCTGAAAGCAATGGCTTCGGATGAAGCTCATAATCCAAAAATATTGTATTGAACAGATGATTGTAGGAGTCAAGATAATCGTCAGTTGTCTTTTTGTATTCCTTGAAATCCTCCTTCAACTGCGCCACGCTTTCTGATTCCTTTTTGTAATAGTTATAGCTGTTGCTCTTTTTTAGAAAATATTCCATGAAACGTTGTTTAAAACCCATCTACTCACCATCGTATCTTTTTGCTAAAACATATCCCTTGAATAATTCTATATCCTCTTTATTGGTAATCTTGATATTGATCTGACTGCTTTTAGAAAGGTAAATCTCCCTGCCCATCAGATACATTAAAGTGGTTGTGTGAGGTTCAACCTGTTCAAGCAGGTTCTTTTCAATAGCCTCGTCATAGAGCTGTGTAACGTATGAAAACTTGAAGCACTGAGGAGCGTTGAATATTACGATCTTGTCCCTGTCAATCCATTCTGTTGACTTTTCGCCGTCATTGGTTCCGACAAGCAGCGGGGAAGACATTGCAGGTGATGAGTTTCCCTTTTCCCTGCAGACCCTTATCGCATCGGAGATGATGTCCTCCTGCACGAAAGGTGAAGCGCCGTAATGAACAAGGACAATGTCATCGTCATCAAGCACGCCCTTGAGATTGTTGACTCCATTGATTACTGAATGCTGAAAGTCAACGCCGCCTTTTGTAATCCATTTCACCTTGTCTAAATTGTATTCGTCAACAAGTTCCCTTAAATAATCCATATGACTTTCAATGCAGACAACTTCAATAGCATCAATTTCAGGATGATTCTGAAATGCCTCAATGGTATACACCAGTATAGGTTTTCCTAAAACCTTGATGAATTGCTTTGGTATGTCCGCTCCAACCCTAGAGCCTACACCTCCAGCCAATATAATAGGTACGTTCATAAATATTATAACTCCATATAAATTTGAATAATGAAAATCTCCGATTATTTCTCAGATTTTCTTAAGCCTTTTGTATATTTCCAGCTGCGTGAATTAAACAGCTGATTGTTAATGTCCTGCAGTTCTTCAGCCTGCTCGGTAAGCTTTTCGTTTTCCTCAGCCAACAATACATTTTGGATTTTGGCGTCTTCAATGAGGAATTCATGATATCTCTCTTTATATTCCTCGTATGATTCAGTGTTGAAAAATAATATGAGATTTCTTAAAGTATCTGCCGGAATGAGTTCATTGTGCCATACTTTCATGTCAATTAGCATCTGTTTGGCCTTGCTGTAGAACTCCTCTGAATTCTCGATATTTATCTTGTTCATCATGTGATGGACCAGAAATGCCTCATATTCATATTTGAAATTATCGAAGTAGGTTGTAGGCCATCCGAAAGCTTCCATGGCACTGTCATACATGACAATGTCGTCAAATTCTGTTCCGTAATCCAAAAAGTACATGAGCTTTTGCTTGAATATCTCTGAGGTCTCATACAATCCCCCTTCTTCTAAAGCATCAAAACACCCTTTAAAGTGAAGAATATAGTGAAGTTTTTTCTCAGGCGTATTGATTTTAGCGTATGGCTTTCCGGATTCAAACCTGTAAGCATACAAATCGACAGGACATCCGTAAACCTTATCCACTTTTGCCAATACCTCTGAGAGGAATACAGGATCCTGACCTCTTCTTAAATCCTTGAATCTGATGTTGTGCTCATTTAAGAATGATCTTTTAAATATGTTCTTGTAGAATGCCCAAGGGACTCCGTATTCGGCAGGTGTGATTGTTTTTGGAGAGTCGAAATAATAGTAGTTTTCCGCTTTGTAGTTGGGATTGTCTATAATCTCACCGGTATCGAAGGAGAGTCTTTTTAAGTTTCCGCAGACCAGATCCGCATTGTTTTTTACACCATAGTCATATAATGTTTCAAGTGCATTGCCGTCCACAAAAATGTCGTCTGCATCAAGAAATGCGATGTATTCTCCTGTGGCTTCGTCAAGCCCGTGGTTTCTGGCACTTCCTGAACCCTCGTTTTCCTGGGTAAATATTTTTATACAGTCATATTTTTTGGATAACTCCTTTAACAGTTCAACTGAATTGTCTGTGGACCCGTCATCAACACAGACTATTTCAATATCCTTTAAAGTCTGTTTCATTGCACTTTCAATTGATTCTTCCAATAGCTCGCTTGCATTGTAAACAGGCATTATAATAGAAACTTTAACCATAATCACACTACCTTAAATTTTTAATATCCCTTAAAGGTTTTGTCAATTTCCAACTGTTTGAATTGAAAATCTCCTCCTGAGTCTTCTCAAGTCTGTCAATCTTTTCTTCCAACCTACTAACTTTTCTGTTCAATCTGTCGTTTTCTATTTCCAGTTTTCTCTTTTCCTTTTTGTATACAGTATTCTGTTCCTTCAGTATCTTTCGCCTTTCGGCAAGATTGTCAAAACGGTTCTGCAGTCTTTCATGCTTATTTTCCAATCTCTTAATGTCCCATTCCAGTTTCAGATTTTCCATAAGAGCCTCAAATTCATAAAAGTCACGAGAGGCAACAACCTTTTCAAAGCGGGAGCGGTTGTATTCGTTGAGGTTTTCCATGGCATCATCATATTTTTCATGGCCTATGAGCTTCATGAAATCCTCCTTCATTGCACCGTAATAGAATTCCTTGTAGATGTCCTGAATGTGAGAATATCTGTTGAACACCATCTTGATTTTGCGGTTGTACAGCCTTTCCCTGTACTTTTCAAAGTATCCGTGGTCAATGAAGCTTTGGACGATCATGTTGTTGATTGTGATTGAACTTACGTAGCGCTTGTCGCCCGCACCGGTTGATGATTTTGAATGCAGCCTTCTGGTATACAGCTTTTTCGGGTAGAAAAACATCCTTTCGGCATCAAAAATGATTCCCCAGAAGAAGATGTTGTCATGAAATATCAGACCTTCCGCAAACTGCGCACCGGTTTTGATGACAAACTCGCGATTGTAGAACTTGCACCAAGGGGTGACTGAAAAATCAAAGATGTGATCTTCCAAATCATCAAATGAAAAGACCCTGTCTCCAACAAACTCGTAGAGCTCGTTCATCAGATAGTAATCGGTATCGAAATGCTCTCCTGTATCCTCATCGTAGTTTGTTGCCTGAAATATGAGAAAGTCAAGTTCCTTCTCTTCTGAGATTTCATAAAACTGCCTCAGGGCGTCACCGTCAAGGAGGTCATCCGCATCCATGAAGTAGATGTATTTTCCCACGGCCTTTGTCAATGCATGGTTTCTTGCGGCTCCACCGCCCTGATTTTCCTGGTGAAAGATTTGAAAATTATCAAATCTATTATTATAATCCTCAAGAATGTCCCAGGAAGAATCTACAGAACCGTCATCAACGCATATGACTTCAATATCATCAAGTGTCTGGTTGACGATGCAGTCCAGGGACTCTCTCAAATAATCTTCGGCATTGTATACCGGAATAATAACTGAAACCTTAACCATAATATCATTTAAACATTTTTTTAGCAACTCTTAAAGGACCTGTAATCTCCCAGCTTCTGGAGTGAAGAACAGCGTTGTTTTCAAGACTCAATTTTCTGATCTTTCTCTCCAGACTCCTGTTCTGGTTTTTCAAAGTTGCATTTTCATAAAGTATCTTGAATTCCTCATGAGTGTTTGAGTTCACAACACTGTCAAAGCGGTGCTTATTGTAAAGATATATGTTATATATGAAATCATCATATCTTTCGCTGTAGAGCATCTTTGTGAAATCCTCTTTCATCTTCTCATAGAAATACTCCTTGAACTCATCCTTGATCTTGTTATATCTCATGAAGACCAGACGGATTTTCTTGTTGTAGAGATACGCCTTGTGCTTTTCGAACATGCCGTATTTAATGAACCTGTCTATGATGAGATTGTTCACTGCAATGCTGTCAACGAAATGCTTTCCACCGGATGTTGTGGATGATGTTGAATACCATCTTCTTTTAAAGAGGTGTTTTCTTAAAAATACAATCCTTTCAGCATTGAAAAGCACATCCCAGAAGAATACGTTGTCCTCAAAGACCAGACCTTCAGGAAATATTGCTCCGCATTTTTCAACAAACTCCCTGTTATAGAGCTTTGTCCATGGGGTAACCGCAATGTCAAAGATGTAATCCTCAATGTCCTTGTAGTTGAACACCCTGTCGCCGACAAAATCGGCAAGTGCATTCATACTGTAGTTTTCAGCCTTGACATATTCTCCGGTGTCCATATAATAGTTGATGGCCTGGAAGAGAACAAAGTCAACATTCTTTTCCTCTGCCAATTTATATGTGTCTTCAAGAGCTGTCAATTCAAGTATATCATCTGAATCCATTAAAAATAAATATTTTCCCTTAGCCAGCTTCATACCACGATTGGTTGCAACAGCGTGACCGCCGTTTTCCTGATCAATTACAGTGAACCTATCGTCACGGGAAGCATAGTCATTTAAAATATCCAAAGACTTGTCGGTTGAACCGTCATTGACGCAGATGATTTCAATATCATCAAGAGTCTGGTTAACGATACTGTCCAGACATTCCCCCAAGAAGTCTTCAACATTATAAACGGGAATTACAACAGAAACTTTTACCATATTCTCACTTATAAAAATTTTATCAGTATAATTTATATTGTTAATACTATTTAAAGTAATTCTAAAATATTAATTTAATGGCTTTTTTATGGTATTGTAATGAATTTAAAAGCCGTAGATATTGATACGGATAAAAAAAGCTCATCAAAAAAGTGAAAATATTTAAAAAAATAGAAAAGGTATATGATTAAAAATTAATCATAAAACTTGCCGAGGAAGTCTTTCATTCTTTGGTTGTCGGATGAAAATACTTCATCAGGTGTTCCTTGCTCTACAATCACTCCACCGTCCATGAAGATGATTGTGTCTGCGACATTACGTGCAAATGCCATCTCGTGGGTAACGATAACCATTGTCATGTTGTTTGCAGCCAAATCCTTGATTACATTCAATATTTCACCGGTAAGTTCCGGATCCAGTGCGGATGTAGGCTCGTCGAAAAACAGAATGTCCGGATTCATTGCAAGAGCACGTGCAATAGATACCCTTTGCTGCTGTCCTCCTGAAAGTTCACATGGATATGCGTCTTCCTTATCTGAAAGTCCCATCTGAGACAACAGTTTTCTTGCATGGTCATAAACTTCTGTCTTATCTCTTTTTTGTACTTTAATTGGTGCATTTGTAATGTTTTTCATTACTGAATGGTGCGGGAACAAGTTAAAGTTCTGGAATACCAATCCAAAGGTACCGTCAAAATTAATTTCACCACTGTCCTCCTGTTCCAGGTCAGTGATGCACCTGAGCAATGTAGATTTACCGGAACCTGACGGTCCGATGATTGCCAATACCTCTCCCCTTTCAACATTGAGAGATATGTCTTTCAATACCACATTGTCATCAAAACTTTTCTTAAGGTTTTTAACTTCTAGTAAACTCATAAAGCACTCCTCCTATTCATAATAATCCAATCTGTTTTCAATGTGTTCCATGACGAAAGCAACAATCATGTTGAATACGTAATAGAATACACCTGCTACCAATAGTGCAGCGATTGAAGCTTCAGATGCTGCAATCTGTTTAGCTACTGTAAACATTTCCGGAATTGCGATAACAAATGATAGAGAAGTATCTTTTACAAGAGTAATCACTTCATTAGTAATTGAAGGAAGAACTACTTTGAATACCTGCGGCAATATAATTATGAAAAATGTTTGAAATTTGGAATACCCTAATACCTGGGCAGCCTCATATTGTCCACTGTTGATAGATTCAATTCCGCCTCTATAAATTTCAGCAAAGTATGCTGCGTAATTTATTGTAAATGCTATAATAACGGCTATAAATCTGTAATCAGCTGAAAGATTTATTCCAAAAACATAATACGGTGCGAAGAATACAACAATCAACTGTAACATCAATGGTGTACCTCTCATGATTGAAATATAAACCTTTGCAATCCATCTGAGCGGTGCAAACTTACTCATTCTTCCTCCGGCTACTACTAAACCAAGAGGAAGAGAGAATAGAAGTGTGAGTAAGAATATTTCAATAGAGGTGACCATACCTCCAAGCAATAATTCAATTACCTTACTTAATATCATATATCTAATTCTCCCCTCTTACTGTTCTAATTTAAGGTTGGATTAAAGCGTCTTCGGAAATACCGTATTTTTCAGCGATTTTAGCTACAGTACCATCTTTGAACATTTCATCTAATGTGGATTGTACTTGGTCTTTTAATACGTCATTTCCTTTTTTGAATCCAATACCATATTTTTCGGTTGTAATTGACTCATTCAGGATAGAGAATGCGCTGGTATCATTTTTTTGTTGGATATCATATTCAGCAACACCAATATCCATAGCAACAGCATCACATGCACCAGATTCTAAGTCCATGAATGCAGTGTTATAGTCAGCAACTTCGGTTAAGGTTCCAAAAGTGTCAGCGATAGTTTTGTTGTCACCTTGAAGAGCTGCTAAAGCGGATGAATCTTTTTGTGTTTCTACGGTTTTACCTGATAAATCTGAAATAGATTTAATGTTTGAGTCTGATTTAACAACAAATATTTGTTTGTTGTCAAAGTATGGGTTAGACCAAAGGTAATCGTTTTCTCTTCCGTCAATTGTGAATCCGTTCCAGATACAGTCAATAGATCCGGAATCTAATTCTGCATCTTTTGAATCCCAGTCAATTGGTTGGGCTTTGAAAGTCCAATTGTTTCTTTCACAAACTTCTTTTGCTAAGTCTAAATCGAAACCAGTGTAGCTTCCATTATCGTCCTTATATCCGTATGGTGGGAATTCTGCATCGAATCCTACAATGAGAGTTTCATTATCGTTTCCTGCTGCAGTGTCGCTTCCTCCCAAAAAGTCAAATAAACCTGCGCTTGCAGTACCTATTACCATTAATGATAATAGAACTAAAGCTAAAATAAAACCTATCTTTTTATTCATTTAAAACACCAAATAGTTATAACTATGTAGAAATTTTTTCTACAATAATATTTTTTATTTTTTGATATATTAATTTAATTATATGATTTTTGAATGAAATAAAGAAATAGTTTAGTTAAAATTAAAAAAGGTAATATTTTAGGCTAATAAATTATTAAAAAATTCTATTTTTTAACAGCATCGCCTAAATATCTTAACGGTTTTGTAACTTTCCAGCTGGTCGAGTTAAGGGCTTCTTCATTAATTCGGGTTAACCTTTCATTCTCTTCGGCTAATTTTTCATTTTCACTTTTAAGGTGCTGGTTTTCGTTGGAAAGTTTTTCGGCTGATTTTGATGCCTTCGCGTAGCTTTTGTTCAAGTCAAAGTATTTGATTGACAGGTCAAATTCCCTTGCGTTTTCGGATTCGATGGCGCTGTAGAATATTTCCCTTAGGCGTTCAGGGCCATTCTGGAATGCCTCATCTGCATCATACTCGTCCTTTTTGGCAAGATAGTCCTTTTTCATTTCAGTGAAGAATATGTCCTTGTCCTCACCGCTGACCTGATCGAACCTTAGATAGGTGTTTGTGATAGTCTTGTTGAAAAGCTGAGGCTTATATTGATCATACAGTCCGTAATCCTTTGTTATGTCGATTAATAAGTTGGAAACTGCAATATAATCAGTGAAGTTCTTGCTTGAGGTTGTAATGGAGTCCTGCCTTACTCTTCTGATGTAGAGGTATTCATCAAGAAAGCTAACCCTTTCTGCCTTGAAGAGCGCCTCGACGAAAAAGGCATTGTCCTCGAATATCATTCCCTCAACAAATTCCATATCTTTTATCAGGTCTCTTTTAAAGAATTTTCCCGGAATGGAAACGGGAATCCTGTATACATACTTTGGAATGTCCCTGTGGCTGAACACTTCACCGGCATATTCTCCCATATATTTCATGTCATAGTATTTGGTAGGGTATCTCTCCTTTGTCTCATCATCAATATTAATCAGCTTGAAGAGCACCATGTCCAAATCGTTTTTCTCTGAGAGTTCATACAGCTTTTGAAGAGCATCGAGCTCGAGATAATCATCAGAGTCTATAAAATAGACATATTTTCCATCTGCATTTTTCAAACCAGTGTTTCTTGCTCCTGAAAGGCCCCTGTTTTCCTGGGAAATCACTTTTATGCGTTTATCCTTTTTGACATAATCGTTGAGAATATCCAATGTGGAATCGGTAGAACCGTCGTTAACGCATATGATTTCAAGGTCATCAAATGTCTGGTTCATAATGCTTTCCAGACATTCCCCCACGTATTTTTCAACGTTGTAAGCTGGAACAATAACTGATATTGAAGGCATATTTAACATCCAATCTGATACAATTCAAATCCTAGTTTTTCTATTTTCTTGTCGTAAATGTTTCTTCCGTCAAAAATCACTTTCTGATTTAGTTTTTCTTCAAGTAGCTCAAAGTCAGGGTTTCTGAACTCCTTCCATTCTGTAATCAATATTAATGCGTCAGCATCATCAAGGGCATCGTACCTGTTATTCACAAATTCAATTGAATCGAGATACTTGTCGTCGATTGTTCTTATGAACTCTTCTCTAGCCTGTGAGTCGTATGCTTTTATTTTTGCTCCCTGATTGATGAGTTTTGAAGCTACTACAAGTGATGTCGCTTCCCTAACGTCATCGGTACCAGGCTTGAATGCAAGTCCCCATATTGCAAATGTAAGGCCTGTGAGGTCTTCTCCGAACCTGTCAAGAACCTTTTTGACAAGCACCCTTTTCTGCTTCTTGTTTACTCCTTCCACGGTTGAGAGAAGTTTAGGTTCATATCCGTTGCTCTGGGCAGTGTTTATCAATGCCTGGACGTCCTTTGGAAAACAGCTTCCTCCGTATCCGCATCCCGCATAGATGAAATCGTAACCTATCCTTTTATCTGATCCTATTCCAAGACGGACATTCTGGACATTTGCTCCTGTAACTTCACAGATGTTTGCAACCTCGTTCATGAATGAGATTTTGGTTGCAAGCATTGCATTTGCCACGTATTTTGTCATTTCAGAGGACTTGATGTCCATAAGAACGAACCTGTCGTGGTTTAAAACGAAAGTGGAATATAAGTCCTTCAGGGTTTCAAATACCTCTTCCTCTTCAGCACCTATTACGACACGGTCTGGGTGAAGGCAGTCTTCAATTGCATGTCCTTCCTTTAAAAATTCCGGATTGGATGCAATACTGATTTTTACTTGTGAATTATTTTCCTTAAGAATGTTTTCGATGTGTTCTTTCACCTTAAATCCTGTTCCGACAGGCACGGTTGATTTAATGACAACAAGTGAATCGTGAGTGATGTTGTTTGCAATATCTGAAGCGGCAGAGAAAATATAGTCAAGGTTAGCGCTTCCGTCTTCAGCCATAGGAGTTCCTACTGCAATGAATATGATGTTTGTATCGTCAAGAGCTTCCCTGATATCTGTTGTAAATATCAGATCCCCTCTTTCCTGACTGCTTTTCACCAATGTGTCAAGATTAGGTTCAAAGATGGGAAGGATGTTGTTTTTAAGTCCTTCAATTTTTTCTTCTACAATGTCTACACAGTATACCTTGTTTCCCATTTTTGAAAAACAGGCACCTGTTACAAGTCCAACATAACCGGTTCCAATAACAGTAATCTTCATATATATCCCAAAAATTTAATTTAATAATAAAATTATGTTTTTTTTGTTTTAAATAGTTTAACCAAATATCAGTTTCACTTAAAAATAATTGATTTTGTGCCCTGAATTCATTTTTTCATGATTATAATTTCAAATCAAGGCATTCATCTTTTAAATATACTTAAAATCTAAGTTGCATGTATATCATTTCACATGCTTTTTGAGCTTGTACTTTAAGAAATTAGGCAGTTTCTTCTGATTCTTCAATCGTGCATTCTCTTTTTTCAAATCGTAGTTTTTACACATCAAATCAAAGTGCCTTGCAGTCTTTGAGCTTAAGACGGCATTGAAAAGGAATCTGTTTTTCTCATCAAGGCATCCTATAAAGTCATCGCCCTCGGATGAAAAGTCATCCTTCATTGCCCTGTAGAAGTCATCCTTGAACTCGTCACGGATTTCAAAGAATCTTGTGGTAATCCACAGCACCTTCTTGTTGTAGAGAATCTGCCTGAATCTGTCAATCTGGTCGTATTTTACAAAGAGCTTGATGATGTTGTTGACCACATTGATGATGTTGATGTATCTTAAATCCCCCGCTCCTGTTGAGGACGCTGAGTGTCTGCGCCTTATGTAATATGACTTGTCAATGAAATACATCCTCTCTGCGTTGAAGAGAACCTCCCAGAAGAACTGGTTGTCATGGAAAATTGAACCTTCAAGAAACTGGGCTCCGCTTTCAAGCACGAACTTTGTATTGTAGAACTTGCACCATGGGGTGACGCTGATGTTGAATATCAAATCGCCCAGATCTTCAAATGAAAAGACCTTTCCCCTTGCAAAATCCCGGATCCTGTCCATGTTGTAATATGGGGTTTCAAAATACTCTCCGGTATCTTCAGCATAATTTGTAGCTTTGAAAATCAGAAAATCCAAATCATGTTTTGTTGATAATGCATAAAACTCATCGAATGCGTCGGTTTCAACCCTGTCGTCAGCATCCATGAAGTAGAGATATTCTCCTGTGACATGCCTGAGGGCATTGTTTCTTGCAGCACCTCCGCCCTGGTTTTCCTGATGGAATACCTTCACTCTTGAATCCCTTGAAGCTATCTCGTTTAATATCTCAAGTGAACTGTCCTCGGAGCCGTCATCGACACATATAACTTCCAAATCGTCCAGTGTCTGATTAAGTATGCAGTCAAGTGACTCCTCAATGAAATCCTCTGCATTGTAAACTGGAATAACAACAGAAACCTTAACCATTCTAATCACTTCCTAATCTTGGATACCGCTATCTTATAGATTGGCTCATCAAGCAGCTCCCTTAAATGTCTGTTTTCAATTTCCAAATCATAGTTCTCCATCATAAGGTCATACTCTTCAGGAATATCAGCCTCAAGACCGCTATCAAGGATGTTTCGCTGCCAGTCAACCAAACTGTCTGTTATATATTCATAGAACTTCTTATCTTCAGCTATCCTTTCAAAGTCCCCTTTCATCTCATCAAAGTAGGCCTGCTTATGTTCCTCCTGGATGTTCTTGTACCAGTAGTTTATAACTCCGAACTTCTTGGTTGCAAGCTCGGCCTTGTACGTATCAAAGACATTGTGCTTGAAGAAAATGTTCCAGATCATGTCTGAAATTGTTATGTAGTTGATGTATCTTCTGTCTCCTGCCGCTGTTGATGAAGCGGAATGTCTGCGTCTGATATAGAGCACCTCATCCAAAAAGCTGATTCTTTCAGCATAAAAGAGGCTGTCATAAAAGAATATGTTGTCGTGGAATATCAGTCCTTCGGCAAACTTGGCACCGGAGTTGACTACAAAATTTCTATTGTAGAACTTGCACCATGGGGTAACTGACATCTTGAAGACCAAATCGCCCAAATCATCATAGCTGAACACCTTATCTCCAACGGCCTCGGCTATCTCATTCATTGAATAGTCATCAGTTTCAAAATACTCGCCTGTATCTTCGGCATAGTTTATTGCCTTGAAAAGCAGAAAGTCAAGATTTTTTTGCTTTGATATGTCCAGGCATTTCTCAAGTGCGTAATCTTTAAGCTTATCGTCGGCATCCATAAAATAGATGTAGTTTCCTGTTGCGTGGGGGATTGCAACGTTTCTTGCAGCGCCTCCTCCACGGTTTTCCTGATGGAATACCTTCACTCTTGAATCCCTTGAAGCTATCTCATTCAATATCTCAAGAGAGTTGTCTTTTGATCCGTCATCGACACATATAACTTCCAGATCGTCCAGTGTCTGATTAAGTATGCAGTCCAGTGACTCCTCAAGATAATCGCTTGCATTGTAAACGGGAATAATAACAGAAACCTCAACCATATTATCACACCTATTTCCTGATAGCCCTCAGAGGCTTTGTAATCTTCCAGCTTGCAGATGATGAAAACTCCTCTATTTTGGATTTGAGTGTTTCATTCTCGCATTTCAAGTCGTAATTTTCCACCATAAGATCAAATTCCCTGGTGTTTTGCGCATCCAATACGCTTTGGAAAATAACCCTGTTCCTGTCATTGACATTGCTTTTCAGGTCTTCGGCAAGCTTTTCATCCTCGGCTATCTTTTCATAGTCACTCTTCATTTCTTTGAAAAACATTTCCTTGAATTCATCCTGAATATTTTGGTACCAGTAATAGACTGTACTTGTCTTTTTGGCGTAGAGTTCCTCCTTGAAATCCTCAAAAACGCCATATTTCCTGAATATGTCCCATATCAGATTGGAGATTGGGATATAATTAAGAAATCTCTCATCTCCCGCACGGGTGGATGAGGTAGGATACCATCTTCTCTTGAAGAGATGCCTTTTAAGGAAACTGATTCTCTCAGCCGCAAAAAGCACATCATAGAAAAATACGTTATCGTCAAATACAAGCCCTTCGGGAAATCTTATATTGTTCCTTTCAATGAAATCACGCCTGTAGAGCTTTGACCATGGTGTCACAGACATGTCGAATACGAAATCCTTAACGTCACGGTAGCTGAAAACGGAATCTCCAACATGATCTGCAAGTTTTGTCATGCTGTAGTTTTCCTCTTCAATATACTCGTTCTTGTCCATGTAATAGTTGATTGCCTGAAATATGACAAAGTCAACATTTTTGCTTTCGGCAAGATCATATGTCAGCTCCAAAGCCTTCAAATCAAGAATATCGTCTGAGTCCATTAAAAACAGGTATTTTCCTGTTGCAAGTTCCATTCCCCTGTTTGTTGCAACAGCATGACCGCCGTTTTCCTGGTCAATGACAGTGATTCTATCGTCCTTTGACGCATAGTCATTTAGGATGTCAAGGGACTTGTCCTTTGAACCGTCATTAACGCAGATTATTTCAATGTCAGCCAATGTCTGATTGGTGATGCTGTCGAGACATTCCCCCAGAAAGTCTTCAACATTATAAACCGGAATAACAACAGATACCTTAACCATTAATAAAACCTCTAATCATCATTAAAAATAAGTAAATGAAAAATATTGATTTCAACCAATATTTTCCCGTAAAAATTTTCTAATTAAATCCGTCATCGATAGCCAGATTTGTTACGCTGCGTGATTGCTTGTTGAACATTGTACCGTTATAGTTACAGTGAACGGTGTAGTTACCGTTTTCAAATGTCAGCAATTCAACGGAAGCTTCACCTGAATTGTCAGTGGTAACCTGATACTTATGAGCCCAACCTGAATCGTCGAGAATCTTAATGTCTACCACTTCATTTGGAAAAGCGTTTCTGTACTCGTCGGTGAGCCTTATTGAAAAAAAGTCACCGTTTTTAAGAGTGCCGTTGCTTGTAACTTCAATCTTTGTGTTGTGGCTATTTGCTGAAATGTATGCAAATGCTGCGACAGCTATTATCAGTATGACAACTACTGCAGCTATTATAGCCTGTTTTCTTTCCATCAAATCACCTTAATCGTTGTGAACTAATAAAACGTCAATGTCCGCTGTTTTAAGAACCTTTTCAGTTACGCTTCCAAGGATGAATCTGTGCAGTCCGCTTTTTCCTGAAGATGCGATGACAATCAAATCAGCACCTTCCCTTTCTGCAACTTCATTGATCTTTTCAGCAGCAAAACCTGTTTCAACAATTGTTTTCACATTCACGGAATCGTCGAAGAGTTTTTCCATTTTGGCAACGGATTCATTTGCCTCTTTTTTCATTCTTTCGTTAATTTTACGGACTTTTCTTCTGCTTTGAAATGCAGTTGAAGTAATTTTGCCCGCAACTGAAACGATTATGATTTCACCATCGTCAGCGAGTAGCTTTGATGCCCTGTCAACTTCTTGTTCCGCATAGTCTGAACCGTCTGTTGGAAGTAAAATTTTCTTATACATTATGCTTACACCAATATTAGTTAATAGTATATTAGATGTTAATGGTTAATAAGATTTATTTAAAATAAAAAAAAGTGGGATTATAAAAGAGCCTCTACGGCATCTTTCACATCACCCATGTCTTCGGTTGGCTCGAATCTGCGAACCACATTGCCCTGACGGTCAACTAGGAACTTGGTGAAATTCCATTTGATGTCATTGCTGTCCTTGTAATGTCTGTCTTTTGCTTTAAGCATTAATTTAAGTGCGGTTGCACCTTTACCTTTCAAATCAGTGAAAGGCTGTTCGTTTTTAAGGTATTCAAATAGCGGTGATGCATTCTCACCGTTGACATCAATCTTGTCGAATATTGCATACGGCACAAGCCATTTTGATCTGCACACCTCTGTGATTTCCTCGGTTGTTCCAGGGGCCTGACTTCCAAACTGGTTGCATGGGAAATCAAGTATTTCAAAGCCCTGTTCATTGAATTCATTGTACATTTCATTCAATTCATTATATTGTGGAGTGAAACCGCATTTAGTCGCTGAATTCACTATTAAAAGTACTTTGTCCTTGTATTGGCTTAGGGACTGCATGTTCCCTTCGCCGTCCTTTACTTCAAAATCATATATAGACATAAAATTCCTCCATGGGATTTGAAGATATATTGTAGAATGAATGTATTTAAAGTTTTTGGAAAATAATTTATACGAAGGTGTCGTCATCATGAAAAATTTGAAATGGATATTTAATTTTCATTTTAAATAACAGTAATTCCATATAAAACTGTTGCGAATCACTTCAAAGGTGAACAGTTTGAGAAAAAAGGACTATAATTACAACAACTTTAACATATTGCAACATGGACAAGACATTAGATATTAAATACTAGTTAAAACAGACTTAATAATAGGTGAAATATTATGGATAAAAAGAATATAATATTAATCGCAATTGTAATATTAGTGATTGCTCTTGCAGCAGTTGCAGCATACATCTACTCTTCAGATAACACTGCAATTGATGTCACCAATAAGACAAAAAACAAAACAGTCATTGACGTAGACAAGGTCAACGGTACCAACGGCACAATTGTTGGCGATAACTCAACCAGAAATGGTGATGATTCTAATCTTACAAATGCAAACACCACATATAAGGTATATAATCCTCAAAGTGATTCATATGTCCCTGTCATCGGTGAAAAATTCGACGAAGAAGTAAACAGATGGTACACATATGATGAAGACGGCGTAAGATATTACAATACAAGAATTAATTAATTTTAATTCTTCTTTTTTTATTTTTTTTAATCAATGAACACTGAATTTATAAGATTGTCCCTGTATGCAGTATCGTCTTTTAATGATTCAATGTGATGGATGACATTCAGTTTCAAATCCTCAAGCTTTATTCTGGTTTCAATGTCGTTGAAGTCCACTTCAAAGAAAAAGAGAAACTTGACCTCCATATCCTGATTGTAAATCACCCAGCTTGGGCCGTTAATGTCTAAAAGTTTGACGGACCACTTGCTCATCAGATTGTTGATCTTTTCTGTGAGCTCATCAACGCTGAAGTCATCTGCGATGAATATTTCCTTCATTGGTAGAATACCTCGGAATCGCTTTTCGGAAGGTTCACTTCAATATCTTCCCTGTTGAAAATGCCCACCATTGATATTTCTTCCTTTTTAATGGACATAGGCTGTGTGACGCTTTCATCCTCTATTGAAACCATGGAAACGTTTACCCATTCGTCGTCTTCACTTAAATATAAACATGGTTCAAAGAGCTGAAACTTGGTCATAACAATCAGTAATAAGTCCTTAATTTCTGCATCCTCACCGGAGTGCTGTCTGTTCAAATCCAAAATTTTTTCCTCTACATTCATTTTTTAACCTCATATGAAAATTCAAAGTGATCTATTCCGTCCTCAAGATATACGTCGGACACTTTTTTAAATCCCAAATCCTCGTAAAACCTGACAAGATAGGCCTGACCTGACAGTCTGATTTTATCCTTTTTCAGGTCTTTTATGATATAATCTATTGCCTTCTGCATGATTTTTTTAGCTATTCCGTGTCCACGGTATTCCTTTTTTACAATGACACGGCCGATTGCCATATCCTCAAATGCCACGTTTTCAGGCAATATCCTTGAAACCGCAATGATTTCGCCACCATCCTTTAAAAACAGGTGCAATGCCATCTGGTCTTTATCATCCAGGTCATTGTATGCACAGTCCTGCTCCACTACAAAGACTTCAGCCCTGAGCTTCAGTATTTCATAGAGCTCATCAAGGCTCAGTTCATCAAATTCCTTCAAAAACCAGTCCATGCTACCACATTTCATTGATCTGATTCAGCTTTTCGATGTTGTCCATGGATACTGCAAAACCGTCAACAATAATAAATTCAATTGCCCTTAAAAATCCCACGTCATTTAATAATGTGCAGTTTTCAAGCATAAGCTGGGAGTAATCCGGCTCGTCAAGAATATCCCTTCTGAACTGCTTTTTGATATCCTCCAGAAGGTCACTGTCAATGAAAGATTCCACGATTTCCTTAACAGTGTTTGCAAGGCTGTTGCCTATTGTCTTGAGCATATCTATCTCATCCTTTGACCTTTCGATTGTCTTTTGGATATTCAAGAATGATGAATAGTCCTGATATCCTATAAGGGTAAATCTTCCCTCAACTGTATGGGCTGCATATTCATCAATCAGGCAGTTTTCGGAAGAATATGAGAGTATGAACGTTACGATTGATTCAATTTCCTTTGTCTTTGATGCGTCAAGAAGCCTGCACAGTATATGGGTCAGTATTTCCTTTATAAGATAGTGTGTGAGCTCATGAAGCATTGTTGTTATCTGAAGTGCGTCAAGCTGTCTGTCATCGACAAAAATTGAATTGAATCTGTAAAATCCAAGTTCCTGACCGTAGGACTTGTATTCAACATTGACAAATGACTTTGTAAAAAGAATCACCTTTTCAAGAATTGACAATGTGTCCAAATCTATTTCATTGTCCTTTATTGCAGAGTCAAGGTTCTTGATGGCAGTGAGCTTGATGTTTCTGATGATTTCATTAAAATCTTGCATTTCAAATTCGAATTTGGTCAGCTCCAGAAGATTTTCCGCTGTGAGAATCTCTTTGAAATCAGTGTATGAATTCTCACCCTCAAAATTGAATTCATGAGGTATATCAATCTGTCTTACATTGACCTTCTCAATGTCTTTTAGACTCACGGCACAGTCAAAGCAGAATATCTCGCTTTCAGGATATTTCTTGCCGCATTTTGGACATACTTTAGTTAGTTTATAATCAATAGGTGGTGCCTCAAGACAGAGATCGGGACTGTAATCTATTTCATTGTCAATGTAGCCTTTTGAATAGAATACCTTTTCTCTAAGCACGGTTTCAGGCATTGCGCTTCTAATCAGCTCAAGCTTTTCCCTGTCAATTTCAGTATATTTCGATAAGTTATTCAATTTCATTTAAAACCCTTTTTTCTAGTAATACATGAATGTTGAAGTTATTATGAAGCTAATGAACCAGACCACAACAGACAGTGCAATGACAACTATACCATATGTCTTGGCATTTGGGTTGTCCTTACGTGTTACGAGATAAATTCCGAATATCAATCCAATAATAGGAATAAATATTGCAGACAGTATACCCAATACCAATGCAAGGGTGTGGCTGTTTTCGCTTACCTGCGGAGCATAGCTGCCGCCGGTACTTTGACCATTTCCAATATTGGTGTATGAGGATATGTCCTTTCCGCAGTTCTTGCAGAATTTTGCCTCATTAACCAGTTCTTCACCGCAAAACGGACAGAATTTTGACATTTAATCACCTTCCAAAGATTTTTTCTATAATGAAGTCTTCATCCTTATAAAAGTCAATGTTTATTTTTGTTCTAAGGGCGTCAAGTGACCACATGACCTGTTTGGATTCGCTTAACGGAACATAGACATTTTTAGCTCCGTTTTCAACACACAGTTTCAAAGTTTCCGCCAAGTCTTTTGATTGTGACTCGTTGAGTATTACTGTGGCATCTTCTAAACTTTGATTGTTTTTGATGGATTCATTTGCTATAATTTCCTGTAATTTAAAATCATTAGCTTCACCATCAGATGTCAAATTATCAACTGTTGTTTCATTATTCTTGACACTTAGTTTGAATATGTCCTCACCCTCAATGAATACCACCTCACCGACATTATGGCGGATGTCCAATGGAAGGCCTGAATGTGTCTCTTCAACTATTTCCTCTTTATCATCATCGATGAGTCCCTTTTGGGCTAAATCCTCAACCATCTTGCTTACAAACATCCTGGACATTTCCTTGTCAAGTGCAAAGGGATCTTTAGGCTCATCCTTTTCGCCTGCAATCTTTTTCAGGAGGCGAATTATTTCCTCATTCTGCTTTTCTATATTTTTGTTGATTTTAATTAATTCTGATAAATCTGACATTGCAATACCTCATAAGAATAAATAGTAAATTGATTCGAACAGTCTCTCGTCATTTGCAAATCTCTCAAAGCCAAGGGAATACCTTAAAAGAGTAAGCCTTGGAATCAGGACATTGCTTGACTGCGGATTCAGTATGATACCGTCCATATCCTCGGTGAGGACAAAATTGACAAGGGTTGCCAAATCGATAAGCTGCGCATATCTGAATTTTGAAGTTGCAGGATCATTCAGCCTTTGCCTTGATGAAAATATTGTCGCATACCTTCCGCCCACATTGTCAATGTACATGGAGGCAACCGGTCCAGTCTCTTTTTGTGATATAAGGCCGTCATCGGCTTTCGGGGATAAGTCATAATCACTAAGCATCAATGTTAAAAGTCTGGAATGGGTAAGCTTTTCAAAAAGCATCTCATAGTCGCCGATGTTTGCCGGATTGTCAACGAATTGCTCAAGGTCACTGTTGTTTATTGAATTGTAGATGCCTCTCAGTTCATCTTCAGAATACGGGTTTGTGGCATAGAAGTTTGTTTTCGGAATGTTTTCAATGCTTAAAATGAATTCCTTATTAAACAGATATTTTTCAGATGCCGGATTCAATATAAACCCTTCGATATCTGTTGTCTTTATGATGTTCTGATAGAGTTCGAAAGGGTTGTTTAGAACCTGAATGTCATCATCCTTATAGAACTTGTGAAACTCATCCAAATCAGTGAAAAGAGGAGTGATTTTAGCCTCTTCATCCTCATATATTATGAAATTCAGGGTATTGTTTTCCCTTTTTGCAGGAATGTAGAGGTTGGAATACCTGAATTCATGAATCAGCCTTATGAGCAGTTCCTCTGTGAGCTCATTGTCATTCAAATAGATGTCTTCAATTACTGTTCGCAAGTGTTTATGAGTTATCATTGAAATTATTTTGTCCTAAATTCTATATTAACTTGATTATATTTTAGATGTATAATTCCTCATCGCCAAGATATGCCTGCGGATAATCTATTGTATGTTTTAATTCTCCTAATCTAAAGATCATATAGTAATATATTAATTTTAAATATTGAAGTGTGTTAATTTTATATAAGTATTATAGGATTATAATGTTAACAATTCGAATAAAAAAATAAATAACTATTCTTTAATCAGTAACTAATCAAGTATTTAAGATTAAACAAAAAATTATTCATGCCTCAGGAACTTACAGAGATGGAAAAATGGGAAATAATAGGTAAAATAAAAGTTTCACCCAACAAATACAAGACCCTGAAAACAATTGAAAATGAATATATGATGCCTTCTGAAATAGCAAGATACAGCGGACTTAGAATTACTCAGGTTTCTAATGCACTTAAAAACCTAAAAAAAGACAATCTTGTTGAATGTATCAATGAGGAAGCCAAAAAAGGAAGGCTTTACCACAATACCGAACTGGGTCTTGAAATTCTCGAGATGATTGAGGACAATAAAAATGATTAGATGATTTTTGCAATAACATGCTCATCCATATAAATGAACACCACTTCCGCCTTTTTTAAATCCATATCCTTTATGTCGCTTGCGCTTTTTATATTTTCAATCAACGTATATTCGCTGTTTGCAACATAACCCACTTTTTCACCGTCGATTTCAACCCTTACGGCGTCAGGGTCATGCTCGTTTTCAGGTTCCTTTACAAGATCTACTGTCATTTTCGGCTTGAATATTTCAATTCCGAAGTAGAATCTGGTTCCGGTGATGCTTATCAGTGTATCTTTGGATGATTTTAAAAATTCGATTTGTCCTTCAAGCTCTTTTATCTCATCGCTGAATCCTTCAGCCTTGAGATAGCATATCCTTGACTCTATTGGCTGGCCAAGACAGTCCAATATGCTTCCCTTGAGATACCAGAACTTTTCCCTGTATGTGTCTTTAAGAGTCTCGGGCAGAATTTCAATCGCACCGGTGATGATTTTAAGTGCCTTTGTCTTGTCGTTTAGGGAATTCGCCCATCTGTACAGCATCAATGCCCATTTTTCACGTGTTTTATCAATATCATTGAGCTTAAATGCACGTGAGTATGCATCATCGGCCTCGGAATATCGGTTGAGGCTTTCAAGAATTTCGGCCTTGAGAGTAAAGTATTTGAAATTTTCACTGTCCTTTTCAATTGCAACGTTGATTAAAGTCAGTGCCTCGTTTGCCCTTGAATCCTCAAAAAGCCTTTTTGCCTCATCGAAAAATACGTCCGAAACGCTTTCGCTGGACACTTCACTTTTTTCAGTTGTCTTGACTATCCAGTCATCGAGATTTTCGCCGAATTGACGCTCTGTCATGGTTCACCTAATCGATATTGTCTACGTGTTTTGCAACTTCTTCTCTACATTCAGCCACCTGACAGTCCTTGAAATGTTTTACCTATTTGTAGTCTTTAATAGATCCGATTACGCCTTCCATATCATCCAGAAGTACGTCAACGTCACCGTCGTCAGCAGAATCCATGGTCAGGACAAGCTCGTTTGTCAAGTCATCCATCTTGGATATTATTGCCTTAAGCATGTTGATTTTGGATTTGATTTCCGCATCAACCCTGGGTGAATCCTCGGTTGCAAGGTTCAGGATATTCATAGCAGATTCTGATTCCCTGTCAAAGAGCTTCTTGGACTTGTCCACAAGTGAAATGAATCTGGTGTAGGTAAGCTGCGGCGGCTGGAAACGCTTTTCGATAAGCTCGCGTGCAACCTTGTCCTTTGCATCGAATTCCGCTTTTAAAGATGAGATTTTAGCCTTGTAGTTTTCAAATTCTGGAATCAGGTTCTTGTCCATTTGCGGAGATTTCGGTTTTTCTGCTACCTTTTTGACCTCCTTAATCTCCTTAGGCTTTTTGCTTTCAATCCTGTGAGGAGGATTTGTAGGGTTAGGATTGGTAATCTTGTGAATTACGCAGCCTACAGCAAAAGGAGGTGCGGTAAACATTATTGCAACCACATACATTGCAAATATGTTGAAGTGGGATACGAATGCATCTGCTATGAACAGAAGAGCGAAGAGTGCAGAGGAAATTACCTTGGTTTTTGAGAGGACAAATTCCCCTGTGTTTTTGTTCTGCCAATAAAAGAGGAAATGCTTCAAGTCATCAAGAAGCCCGTAGTCATTGTTTTCAAGCACGGCATCCTTAGGTCTGCCCCTGAATGAGTGGATTCCATATCCTACAAAGTATGTGAGAATAGAAAAGATCGCACCAAGCGCAATGGCAGCCAGCCAGTCACGGTCGGTCAGTGCGAAAAACAGGAAAAGGAGAAATACTCCTATTGTCGCAACTTTTGTCTTTGCTATAACATACTCTCCGTCATGGTTCCAGTAGAGCAGTGAATGTATGATGCTTGGCTGGCTTTTTCTGGCCTTTGCGGGCATGTTTGATTGCCTGAATGATTGGGACTTGCAGTTAGGGCAGAAATTGTAGTCCACATCCACCTTTTCACCGCATTCGTTACATATTTTATATTGGCTAGTCATCTTCTTCCTCTATTAAAAAATCTTCATATGTCAAAGTGTTGAGCTCTTCATCTGAAATGTCGTCCTCGCCCGCCAGACGGTTTGCCTGTCTTGTGATAACCTCCTCAAAGAGGTTTCTCACGGCCCGGCCGTTTGCAAAGTTCCTGGACCTGTGCTCATACATTGTCTCGAAATACTCTTTTAGATATTGCTTTGCTCCGTCGTCCAAAGTTAAGTTGGCATCGCCTGCCATAAGCTCGAATATATCATAGAGCTCTTTTTCATCGTAGTCCTCAAAGTATATGAACTTGTTGAATCTTGACTCCAGACCGGGATTTGAGTGAAGGAACTTGTCCATCAGGTCAGGATATCCTGCAACGATTACAATCAGGTCGTCACGGTTGTCCTCCATTGCCTTAAGGAGTGTGTCAATCGCTTCCCTTCCGTAGTCGTTTTCGCTTGACTGGGCAAGTGCATATGCCTCGTCAATGAAAAGTATCCCACCCATTGCGGTCTGTATGACTTCCTGGGTCTTTATTGCGGTCTGTCCGACATATCCTCCAACAAGACCTGACCTGTCGGTTTCAATGAGATGTCCCCTGCTTAAAAGTCCCATTGCATGGTATATCTTGGAGAGTAATCTTGCAACTGAGGTCTTTCCCGTTCCTGGATTTCCCGAAAACACCAGGTGAAGGCTCATGGCGGGCTGTTTGATTCCACGGTCTGAGCGAATCTTTCTGATTCTTACAAGATTGATCATGGAATTTACATCCTTTTTGACTTTCTTAAGGCCTACAAGCCTGTTCAGCTCATCAATATAGTCATCAAGTGACTTTTCCGGTTTGGTTTCCTCAATGACTTCAGGAATGTCAACGCCTTCGGGAATCATAGCGGGCTGAACGGAAACATTCTTGTCTATTTCATTTTCATTCATATAGACTTCAAGCCTTTTAATGTATGAGCTGTAAAGCTCAAGGACATCACTGTTAAGCTCGTCATCCACGGTTATGAAGAACTTGCCTAAAAACTTGTAGCATTCATAAAGGCTGGCGCATGAGTTGACGTTTCTCATGTCATACTTCCGGGCGAACAAATCGATTTCATGCAGGGCCGCAAAAGACAGTGGTATCTCATCGCCGAGCTTCTCATCTGTAAGGGTCATGATGTCGTCCTTTGAGTAGTTTACATTAAGAATTGAGTTTATGAACTCCAGTTCATTGTCAGTTATCACATCGTCGCCCAAACCGAGATAGCTGAACCATTTGAAAAGGTCATCAAGCACAACGCTCACAAGGTTTGCGCTGTCCATCTTCTCCAGTGACGGCGAGAAGTCGCAAAATACATTTACAGCGCTGAGTATAAATCTGAAATCGTTAAGATAACCTATCAGATAATCCATATGAACCTTTTCAACCTCACTTTCGCATGAAGGACACGCAGTCTGTGAGTTGTCAAGGATTTTACCGCATTTATTGCAAATAGTCCACTCTAACATCATATTAACATTTTATTATTAGTCATATATAATCCTATATATTGCCTGTCATTGCCAGTGAGATAAGGTCGAAGATCAGATGGGACAGGTATGATGTGAATACGTTTTTGGTTTTAAGAATAAAAGCACATCAAATACTGATCCCAGTCCCTGAACTATAATAACGCGAAGGATTGAGCCGTATTCGCCTGCATGCATGAGACCGAACGCCACAAGTGCAACGAATACTGAAACGGCCAGGGATGCCTTACGGTTTTTTGAAAGTTTATTGGTTGGATTGAAAAATCATACAATGAAAATAGCATATTTCAATTACTTTATATCCATACGAAAAATGATGACTTGGCGATAGTCATCAATATATTGAATAAGGAAGAAATAGAAATAATAACATTAATTGAAAAAAATATACAAAAGAGGAAACACTATGCAAATTAAAGAATTTGTAGCTGAATATACATATGACACTAATTTAGATATAGTCAATATTGAAGTAAAAAAGGAGTATGTCCATCAAAAATCCATTGAATTGGAATTTGGAGTGTTTTTGGATTTTGATGAAAATTATCTTCCAGTCAATCTTGAAATCATCAGCGCATCTAAAATTCTTGACATCAATAAGGAAAATCTGGTTAACCCTGATGGAAATGTTACAATAACAATTGGCAAAGATATTGTAAATGTTGAAGTCGTTTTTAAATTTAAAAATGAAGATGAAGCTATCAAATTAACTACATTAAATGACTTTGGATGTCCAAGTTCTCAAACCAGCTTTGCATTAACTTAATTAACAATTTTCCTAAATGACTTCAATTTTTAACCAAACACAATAGTAAATTAAAAAGATAATTGAATAATTAAATATTCAAAATGCAATTTTAAAATAGTCTCAAAGCGCATAGTAGTTAACATCAACGGACCTTCCGCAGCATTGGCATTCGTCTGTTCCGTCCTCGTTTTCCGCTCCGCAGTATTCGCATTCCCACATAATATCACCTATTCATAATAGTCAGGGTCAATATAGCTCATCTCATCATTTTCATCTAAGCTGTCGTCATCGTATATGTCCCAGTCCGGGCTGTCTGATAAGTCAGACCCGCAGTATTCGCATGTTGCCCTTTCAGGGTCGTTTAATCGTCCGCATACATCGCATGTAATCATACATTATCCCTCCATTACAAACATTATGAAATATGGCAGAATTAAATTTAATAATATATGTTGTTAATAAGATATTATCAATAACATGTTTTTATATTTATTCAAAATATTATTATGAAAAATTTATATAGTTTGAAGATAAACTATTTATTGGACATTATTTGTTAAAAAATATTCAGTGCGACTTGTTCCCACTAGAATATTAATCTTTAATCTCATTTATTCAATCTGTTTTTAATTATTTTATCTGCAAGTGGAACCGTATTTTTAATATGAACATTATTCCGTTGCTTAAATTCATATTCAAGACTTTCCATATTTGTTTTATAGTCAAAATACCCCATCTTATCCAATCTCATCAGACGTTTTTTGAATTCATTTAAAATATCATCAGACACATGCATTCCTGATTTAAAAAACTTGACAAGGATTTGCGTTTCCTCTTCAAACATGTATGTATCTGAATATAGTTCTGAAAGCTTCAAATATGGATAATGGTCATTGCAGAAAAGCTCATCATGTATCAAATCATTATAAAAAGCAATTGCCTTTTCAGTTTTTCCATCATTTAACAGATTATCTGCCTTTTGAATCAGTTCATATTTCAAATCTGTTTTCAATTTAATATTAGGCAAATCTTCGGGAATAATGCTTTTTTCACCCAAATAATCATTTGAGAAATTCTCAATAGCATCAGTAAATGTATCTGGAATGAAATGGTTCATGAAAAAATCATGTGAGAGATATCCGTCAAGCCGGCTGTCAATGAAATAGGTTGTGCAGTAGTCATCTTCAAACCTCATTCCCCTTCCGTGTGTCTGAACCAGTGCAAGAGATGTCTTGTAGTCATACCATTTAGAATCAATAGCATTTCTCATGGATATCTGACGGTCCCCCAAATCGGGATAAGGAATCTTGTAGATTATCTGAAACCTGCATTCATCACCCGGAAGGTCAACACCCTCATTAACGGACGGTGAAACCAGTACCTTAGGCTCAGTGGAACTTTTGAATTCCTCAATTATATCAGAGCGATTATGAGTATCATGCGAGATGAATCTGTCAGTTTTGATGTTATCCATTAGAAAATCCCTGCACTTTGCGCTGACCGTATGAATAATTCCCTTCTCGTTTTTGTGTTTGTCTAAAATTTCTCTGATAGTGGGAATTGTCTGCGGAACTGTTTTTTCAAGAGTGGTGTAAGACATGTTAAAGCTCTTAAATGTTTTTATCGGATTTCTTTTGATATTAAATGGGCTTTTTCGCCTTATTGCATATATATCATCAGGTGAAATTCCAAGCCAATGTGCAAAAAGCTCATAATCTAGAATGGTTGCACTCATGAAAATGCATACATCAGCATGTTTGAATAGTGTTTCTGCAGCGTAATTGTCTATTTTAAGAGGCTTGAACTGGGCAATTCCGAATTCCTTGTCATAGTCAAAAATCCACATTTCAGAATCTAAATAAACATGTTTTAAAAATCTCTCACAGTCTCCAATCATGTTTTTGATAAAAATTTTCTTTTCTCTTAACTGAGGATTGTCAATATTTTCTATTTTGGAAAGTTCAATTTCGTATTTGGTTCTGATTTTTTCAACGAAACTAATCCAGTCCGTGCTCTCGCCTTCACTCAGCTGATTAATTAAATCTTTGGAAAGGTTGAACTTTAGATATTCCTTTAAATCATGCCTGTCAAATTCAAGAGTGAGCTGGTTCATCATCATTGATTCTATATTGTGAGCCTCATCACAAATCATTAAATCCCTTTTTGAAAAATCGCTTACATAATTGAGCTCCATAAACATGTAATGGTAATTGGCAACTGTAACTTTGGAGTTTAATCCCATGTATTTCTGATAATAGTATTCACAGGTGTTTTCTTTGGTGATTTTTTCTTTTTCATGGTTATTTAGTGAATATTTGCATGAGTGGCCTTCCACAATGCATTTTCCCAAATCACAGCTTTGGATGATTCCATTATGTTTATAATTCTTACACTGGAAATTGCCTCTTCCCTTGACTAATTTAAATCCCAAATCACTGAAATCCTTCATGTACTGATCTTGAAGCTGTTTTGTAACTGTCAGGATATATGATGAGTCAAACATCCCAGATAAAGTTGCTGCAATTGCAGATTTTCCGGTACCTGTTCCTGCCTCAAGAACAATATATTTATATCCTTTATTAATTGCTTCTGTGATTTCTGAGATTGTTTCAAGCTGGAACTGTCTGGGATGGCTGAACGGAAAGTGTTTAGCAACTTCAGGGTTTATTTTTGAATAATTAGAATATTTCCAGACCATTTTCTCAGCTCACATATTCATACATTAATTCAGTTACTGATATATAATGCCAATTTTGTAAGAGCATTTGAAGAGTATTTACAAAAGGAAATTTTGCTTTCATTAAAGCAGCATATCCAAATATCTAGAAGGTAAATCTTTTAAATCAGGATTTTCCATGAGTTTTTCTAATTTTTCCTGTCTTTTTATTGCAATTTCTTCTGAAGATGGCTGTATTTTAGGCTCATCATCTATATCAAATGAGAAAACTCCCTTAAGATTGATTTTATTTCCTTCATTCTGCCTTTTTTCAAGTTCACTTTCAAGATAACTGAGCTCTGAATCTGATTTTTGGCATCTTCCTGTGCACTCACCTTCGAAAGTGCAGTCATAGATTACAAAATCAATGTTATTGTTATCGGCAACTTTTTGTCTGACCTGATTAATTAGCATACATTTTTCTCTTCCGTTCATGTTAGCACCTATTTCAAATAGTTTTCAATAAAATTGTTAAATGCAATATTATCTACAAAACCTGCGCTGAATACAATTCCTGCTTTTTCATATCTCCTGTGATAAGTCTGCAGGCTTGATTCATAGGATGCATCAAGTTCTCTGTCATGTCTTTCACGAGCTAATTTTTTACATGCTGATGGAATCATATTGGAGCATCTGTAGGATCTGCCTCTAGTTCTCTGACGGTTTGGCTCGTAATCCTCTGAAATTGAGACGACACGATATATTATTCTTGAACTAGTCAGGAATTTTCTGATATCCAAATATTCAACGTTATTGTTATTGTAATATTCCTCATAAATAAGTGGTAGGGCAATCGTAACGGTTTCAAGTGGCTTTGATGCAAGCCCATTTAGCAAACGGTCTGAGTATTTATCCACAATCTTATCCAATGAATTGATTTCAGATGAGAGTTCATCATAGTAATTTTTGCTTTTGAGACTGTCGACAACTTCAACCAATGAGCATTTGCTTGAAGTCCTGCATAATAAATCCCCCTTGAATTCAATGAGGAAAATGAAGAAGTTATCATTCTCCTTTTTATACCAGATGGCATCTGTTGTCTTTGGAGTAAACCATACTCCCCCTTCCTTGAAAATTGAACAGGAATGACAGATTTCATCAAGTGCATACATCTTAAACTCGTTTTTATCTCCATCATGAGGTAAAATTGAAATGCCTTTGGAGTTTTCGGCAATCTTGTGTGAAGGCCAGTAGAACTGACTGAACGATTTGAGAAATTCAACGAATTTGGCCTCATCAGATGTTAATGTCATGTTCCTACTCCTTAAATAGAATTTTAGCCTTGAGTTTATCCAAAGTATCATACGGTTTTGTTAAATTCTCATAAACCTCTCCCATGTTTTTAGGGCTAATCTTTTTGAAGTTATATTTACCATTTTCCTGTTTTTTGGTCAAATAAAAACTGGTTTTGTCAAGTAAATCATAGTATTGTGCATAAAGTGAAATAGCCTCAATGAAAATCGGACTGTATGAGTTTAGGTATAATGTAATGTCCAGTTCCTTTGTTAACATGACTAAGATTTCTGCAAACTTGATTTGCCACTCTGGATGCAGGTTACTTTCAGGCTCATCAATGATTAAAAATGAGTTTCTGCCAAGTGAACCGTTCTCCAGTAGAATCTGAATAACACCAATCTGTCTGATTCCGGATGAAGAATAGCAGTCATTCTTTATGATGTTTTTAATTTTAGAAACCAACGCAGATGAAAGATTCTTATTTTCAATCTCCAGACATTCCTTGACGTGTTTTATATGGTCAAGATTTAGGATATATGAGTCCTTTAAATCAAGAATCGAAATGTTTTCCAGATAGAATATATCTGAAAAGTTTTCATTAGAAATAAATTCAACATTGTCCTGGTTTATGTTGGATAAACCCTCATTTTCAAGTAAATCCTGAGATTTCAAATAACAATACAATAGTTTGGATGCTGTTGTCTTGCCGCTTGAATTTACTCCACCTACAACATTGATTCTGTTGATGTCAATGTCTGCATTGTTTATTACACCAATATCACTAATTTTCAGTTTCATATAACTCACCTGCGAACTCTTTCGGTTTGCAGAAGTATCTGTATGAACATCTCATACAGTTTTCCTCTTTTTCAGGTTTTTTATCAAAAACACCCTTATCAATTTCACCAGCAACTTCACTTAAGTGTTTAAGTTCATCATTCAGCACATTTTCATCAATATAGACTTCATGCTGATAGTCACCTAAAACAAAGTGTGTAATTGCCTTTTGAATTTTATAGTCTTTATAGTCAGACAATTGCCCGAGTGCATATGCATAAATGTATAGCTGTTTAGTGTATCCGTCAATATGGTCCTCATCATATTCTGCGTATTTGTAATCAAGAATTACTACCTCATCATCGGATACCTTATAAACCAGATCAATTGAACCATTTAAAAGATAGTCATCTTTAAGAATCTCAAAGTCAAGTTCTGCATCCATGACTTGCCTATTAATGGAATATTTATCAAAGTATTCAAAAACATTGGCTTTGAACACCTCATACTCATCAGGGCTGTCTTCAATGTCAAACATCTTCTTATATGTGTCATGAGTAATTTCTGATAATTTCTCCGTGTTTACACTTTCACCATTTTTTAACATTAGATTAACGGTTTCCATGATTTCATGGAATACGGTTCCACGGTTTGCCGCTTTAGCACCGCTACGCCTGAATCCCAAATTGAACCCCAAATCATATTTGAAAGGACATGAAATGTATTGTGTGTATTTGGAATAGTTCAGTACAACCGGTCCGTCATCACTTTCAGCGTAGTGTTCACAGATTTTTACTTTACTTAAATCCTCAATATTAAATGGTGTTGTCCAGTCACGGATTCTTTCAATCTCTTCAGGTACTTTTTTTAGTGTTGACAATATTAAAAGATCAGCTGCCCTTGTCATTGCAACATAAAGAACCCTGTCCTCCTCTTCAATGTTTAGCTGATTTTCCTCTTCAATTGTGATGAATTCATGATTTAAATTGCCGTTTTCATCCTCTTTAAGAATTGTTTTAAATTCCAGGCATTCATTTGGAGTGTAATATGTATCATTAGGGAAGATGAAATCCTTTTCACGTTTCGAATCTTTTGGAATCATTGGAAACTTGTCCTTTTCAAGGGATGTGATAATAGTTACAGGGAATTCAAGACCCTTTGCAGCATGAATTGTCATCAGCTGAACACCTTTGGATTCGCTTTGATGAGAATCATAATTTTCAATTGTGCTGTTTAAAAAGAACATAACTCCTCTGAAATCTGTTTCTGAGATGAAAGATTCATAGTTTGAAATTGTTTGGGTTAATTTGGAAAGGTTAGCAATTTCGGTGTAGTTAAGCTCATAGTCAAATATATTAGATAAAGCAATCAGCTGATAGAAAACATTTAATATTGTTGGAGGTTCCTCCCCTTCAATTTGGGCTTTGATTTCATCAAGTCTTTCAAAAAACATTCTGTCTTTCGGGTTTTCTATTTTATCCAAATCTATTTCAGGCAGCTTGAGGCTGTTGAATATTTCATATAATCTGTCCTGATTTTCCCTTTTCTTGACCCTGTGAACCTTGTCGGGTGAAAATTTGTCTTTGCCGTAGAATTCATTTTCAATTCTTGTTACCTCTTCATAGTAGGAATCCTGCAGTTCACAAAGATATGATTTAGTTGAATCATCAAGTGATATAAATGGCGTGTTGAAGTATAAACCACACAATGCTTTAAGGTTCAATTTATCTAGTTCGTCATTGGACGGAACATAACCTACCTTTGTATTTCTGGATACATACCACAACATTGTAAGGACAGTTTTGACTTCCTCTTTGGATGACAAGTCACTCTGACCTCTAATGGAATAGTCTATATCTGGGTCTGTGTTGAATTTTTCAATCAGATTTGCTATAGTTTTATCAGTGTGCTTTCGGTAAAGCACTGCAACATCAGAATAATCCTCAATAAGATTGTTTTGTTTCAGATACTTAATGATTTCATAAACGTTTTGAGCTTCATCATCGCTATTTTTGTTTTCAAGCAGGAAATTCGGATTATTATATCCTTTTTCATTGCTCACCATATGCTTTTGTGAGGTTTGCTTTCTTTGAGGAGTGATGAATGCCTCAGTCAGTTCTACAATGTTTTCAGTTGATCTGAAATTTACATCAAGGCTTAAAACATCCGGAGTGTCCAGTCTGATAAGCTCGTCAAAAAAGTCATTGAATGAACTTCTAAAGGCGTAAATGTGCTGGTCGACATCACCAACTGCTGTAAAGTAGGTGCAGTTGGCCCTTAATGTTTCAAAAATCCTGAACTGCAATGGGTCAGTGTCCTGAAATTCATCAACAAAAACTGTGGTGTATTTGGTTATCGGGTCTTTTTCAAGTTCCTCCAAAGCTTTAAGCTGCAGAGTATCATAATCAACATAATTATATTCATCCAACAGTTTTAAATACTTCGGATAAGCCCTTGCAATTTGAAGGTATCTTGCATTATACCATGATTTTGAATATAATCTGCTTTCATCAAAATCATCAGGATTTTTCTTCTTTTCCTTTTTTAATGGATCATCATAATCATCAATACGCTTTTTGGAAAAATAATCCAATGAATTTATAAAATCAATGTATTCTTTGGTGATGACTCTTGAATCAGTGATTTTTTGGATTAATTCATTGGAGTTTACATTAAAACATGTATATTCTCCGAACTTGCTTAAAACACTTGGAAACTGGTAATCCAAAACAGTATATTCATCAGTAAATCCAAGGTCCTTTTTGAATTTCTGAATGAATAAAGTCTTTTTTTCGGAAGTATCATCATCCAAAAGTGTTAATGACATGTTTTTGGATTTTAAGTATTCAAGACAGAATGAATGGATTGTGGAAATCTGCATCTTTAAGACTGTGCTGTTTGAAAGTTCCTTTCTTAATTTATATTTTAAATTATCAGCAGCTTTTGTTGTAAATGTAATTACAAGAAAAGATTCAGGATTAACACCTTGTTTAACAAGTTCCTTAATTCTCTCGACAATAACTGTTGTTTTACCGGACCCTGGTCCAGCTTCAACTAAAAGAGTTCCTTCTCCGTATTCAATAACCTTCTTTTGATTTCCTACGAACTCCATAATCTGCACCAACTTATTTAATCATGACTAATTCTTATTAACATATTGTGTTTAAATAAATATATAATTTTTTAAATTAGGATTTTATGGGGAACAGAAGCTGCAAGGGGAATAACCTCTGGAAAGTGCTTCATCCCTGCTTGAGAATGTGACTAAATTTCCGGATTTGATTTTTTGAGCTTGACCGCATGAAGGATAGTGAAACTTATCTGAATTTACACTGCCAACATAACTGCCCCCAGAATCATAGGAATTTGAATCTTCTTGCGTATCAGAATAATCACTTGAAGACAATGAAGATGATACTGAATCTGAAGAATCATCATAAGTTTCCTCATCTATTAATGTCGTGTAACTTTCACTTTCATCAGTATCCAAATCATCATAATAATAAGTATTATAATCTTCCACATATGATTCATCTTCATGAGGTGCTAAAAAGCCAAATGCACCATTAAAAATAATTAAACCAATTAAGCCAATGGCTATTAATGATATTGCTTTTTTGCCATTTGAAAATTGATTCCATTTGCTTTTTAAATTAAGTGTAGTAAAAAATATTGAATGATAATGTTTGATATTATGGCCACAATTAGGGCAAAAATCAGCATTATTCGGAACTTTATGACCACAATTTTCACAATACATTATAATCTCCTAAAATAAGTTTATTTTATTTAACTAATAAATTTTAATACTACATCAAATTAAAGTGACAGTTGAGAAATATCAATTCTTTTATTATTCTGATAATATTCATTAATTTCATTGGCAGGAAGCATTATGACCTGAATATCTTCTAAACCTATCAGACTGGATATTAACTTTACCTTTATTATCAATTTCATCATAATAAGTTGAGAATAAAAATACATTTTTCAATACAACAAAATAATGATAATCAATGAAACTATTTTAATTTTAATCGTTCTTTTAAATATGCTTGAAGCAATATATCTTCACAAAATACGTAACAACCTTTCATACCACGAGTCATTAATGTACGATAAGTATTCTTAATAATTTCATCTGCAATTTTTAAAGCTTCTTCAGAATTTTGTTTATACAACTTTTTTATTCCGAACAAAGACTTATCAGTTCTTGCACGTTGATTAAAATCAGTCACAATATGTTCACCGTCAAACATCATGTCATTTCCGATAATAACTCCAACATAGTCAAATTCAAGTCCCTGTGAAGTGTGAATGCAACCGACCTCATTTACTGAATCTTCATCAATTGCCCAAGTGTCAGAGTTTCCCAGATTCCAGCTCATTGAAAAGTCATCAATTACAATGTCATGAACATCAGAATCATTCTTTCCTTCCTTGATCCAGTTCCAGCAATATCCAGCAAGCAACCTTGCATTGTTATTGGTGTTTTTCTCAAAAATCAACTCCTTCAATTCAGAAGGTGAGTCAACAACTCTAAAGTCATAATCAAAGTCAAAGCCGTCGAAGTTAGCAGTCTCCTCAATCTCCAGCACATCATTCAGCCATGATAAGTATCCGTCAGATCCATTGCACCTGAATTGTGATTCCAGTTTTATGTGCTCGACTTCAGCATCAAAGTATTCTGCAAATTCATTGATCACTTCAATGCTTCCGTAGTCCTTAAGAGAAATCTTTTGGTGCTTGTCTATGAAAAACACTGAAAACTTAGATGCATTGATGATTTCCTTAACCTGATTTTCACCTAGATTGCCAAACAGTCCTGATTTTTCATTAAGACGATGAGCCTCATCGACAATTATCGCATCAAACTCATTTGATTCAGACTGTGTGAAAGAACCCGAACCCTTAAACAGATTCTTCAGATAGCTCAACGAATGCTTTCCTCCACGTAACTTTTCATAGAACACGTTTCTTGGAGCGGAATTCTTGGTAACATACAATGAGACCATCTCATCTGCCATAATGTCCACAAGCAGATTGATTGCCACAACGGACTTTCCAGTTCCTGGACCTCCTTCAACAATCAAAACACGCTTTTTGTCATCCAGATAGCTTTCACGAGCCATTTTCAAAGCCAATTCATAGGCAATCTTCTGCTCATCAATCATGACAAACTCTTTATTGCCTTCAAGCATACTTGAAAGGGTGTCCTGAAGCTTTTTGGAAGGCCTGATCTTACCGTTATCAATCCGGTATAAAATATCTGAATTGTCACCATATTTGACATATTTCTTGATGAACCCCCTTAATTTTAAAACATCCCTCTTTCCATACAACGGTGCCTCATCATAATATGGTTTATAGATTTCATCCCTGAGGGGGTCATCGTTTTTGAAGTCATAGTTATGCAGATATGCACATGGAAAGAGACCAATTTCCTCATCCTCAACAGTTTCATTGAAGTTCCTGATAAGTGATGCATATGACCATACCTGATATGAGGGATGGGTTGTTTCACGAACTCCTCCACCAAGAAATGTCCTGACAACACCATCCTTTCCATCAACCTTCTCTGCGGAATCCCATTGTTTGAGCTCAATAATGACAACAGAATCGTCCTGAAACTGGTTCAATCCTGTCAAGATAAAGTCTATTCTTTTAGATGTTGTTGGAATTGTAAACTCAATTGCAACACCACAGTCAGCTGGAATCTCTGAATCATTCAGAACCTTATACATGTATTCCATAGAGTTTTCCCATGACCTAATCTGAGATTTGGCGGACTTTCCAATCTTTTCCTTATAGACATCATATATCTCATCTGTAATTGATCCTAACAGAACTGAATCGCAGAACTCCTGCTTTGTTGCTTCATAGACTATCATGTTAAAACTCCGTATACTTCAGTGCATTTCCCCTTGACTTTTCAACAGGATACTTCTTTGCATTCTTTTTCATCTTATCTGAAATTATTTCCTTAATGTCCAAATCCAATGCATCTGCCATATACATACAATAAATTAGAACATCAGCAATCTCTTCACCAACCTCTGTGACATTATATTCTTTTTCCCACTGAAAATGCTCCAGAAGTTCAGCTGCCTCAATAGAAATTGATTTTGCAAGATTTTCAGGAGTGTGGAATTTTTTCCAGTCACGTTCCTTTTGAAATTTAATGAGTTCATTCATTATCTCATGCATAAGCAAAACCTTCTAAGTTGATTACAGTATTATATCTTATTAACAATATTTACCTATTTCTAAAATAAGATATTAAGTTATTTTAAAACGAAAGTTAATGATTCACTTTCCAATTATAACATAATTTCCCATAAAATATCATCCAACTGCTTTTTAATTTCACCAAATTCACGATTCAAGTCCAGAGTTTTGACTGAAATTTTATTGCCACTCATAACATAGTCACTGTCCGGCTGAATTTCAGAAGTTGTCCTTGCATAAAGTAGCATTCCACTGATTTCATAGTCTTTTCCTTGAAGCTCCAACTCCTTATTTTTAACATAGGTGAAAATCTGATAAAGGTTGGAAGAGTGATGTATATCCTTTTCATAATTTTTGCTTAAATTGCGACCATAATACTTGGCGTCAATAATCAATATTCGATTTTCATATTCTAGAGTAACATCTGTCTGCATTTTCGGAAGCAGAAAGTCAATTCCCTCATCAATCTGCCATGGAATTTGTGGGGCATGAGCCCTGATTTCAGGATGTTCCTTTTTATAATAATTCAAAATGAATTTCTCATAAAGCCTTGACATTCTCTGGTCATCCAGAAATTCCATCATCTTTGCATTACCCGATTTTTGAGTCTGCAATAACCCATTCACAACCAGATAACAAACTCCAATCAAGAGCCGGTATGTCTGATTGTTTCTGTCAAACCGTATTTTCCAGTTTACGGATTTCAAGTCAATGAGATCAACATCATCAAAATACATCAGAAGATTTTTAAGTTTCTTTCGCCTTGAATGTGAAACATCACTTTTTACAAGCAGATTCATTGTTGATTTGATAATCTGGTTCAAGTAACAATTGACTGAGAACTCATCATATGTACAGTTGAGCTGTCTTTTGATGAAGCTTTGCTCATTGATTGATTCAGTGATATTGATTTTCCCCCTGATTGATGAAGTGGTCTCCGTAACGTCAATGTAATCCCTTACAAGTCCCTGCTTGATTTGGGATGAAACGCCGATAATCAGTATTTCGGAAAATAGCTCGGCCGTGTTTTCAAACTCTTCCATTTCAATTTTATTATATGCGTTGGAATTCAGGCTCTGAAATGCATATGAAAGCATATAATAGATGTTTTTAACTTTAATCATCAAAGACACTTCTCAACCTGTCGGACCAGTAATCAATTTTTTCCTGCTCATCAAACCAGTATTCCTTTAAAAGAGGAATCAATTCATATTCTATAATATAACTTAATTTCTCATGGATATTTTCATCTTTGATATTGCATAAATATGAATGACCTATTCTGAAGCCTTCACCTAAAGACTCATCCCCTTTAATGTCATTATTGAGTTCTTTCATGACTTCGATTAATTTATCAAATTTGTTGTCTGAAAGGTTTTCCTGATATTTCCTAAATCCATTGGAATCAAATCCAGGTTTTAAATCAAAGAATGCGAATCTGCGCCTTAATGCATAGTCAAGCATTGCTAGTGATCTGTCAGCAGTATTCATCAGACCGATAATGTAAACATTTTTTGGAATGAAAAACAGCTCATCAGAGTATAAAAGTTGTATCTTATTTTTTTCACCGCGCTTGTCATTTTCAATCAGCATAAATAGCTCACCAAAGATTTTTGAAAGGTTTCCTCTATTGATTTCATCAATTATGAAGAAATAATCATTTTCAGTATCTTCTTCAGCTTTTTTGCAGAAGTTGTAAAATGACCCATTTTTCAAATCAAAACCATCATTTGATGGTCTGTAACCCATTACAAAATCCTCATATGAATAGCTCTGGTGGAATTGTACCATCATTACTCTATCAACATCTTTTGAACCCATAATTGAATAAGCCAGTCTTTTTGCCATAAAAGTCTTTCCAACACCTGGAGCTCCTTGAACTATAATATTCTTCTTGTTTTTAAGAAGTTCACAAAGAGTTTCATAATCCGCCTTGTCAATATAAACCTCATCCAAGAATTTTCCAGAATCATATACGGGATATTCAATTTCTTCAATTTCAGGTTCATCATCACCACTGACAAATAAATCCTTTATATTATTGACAAATTCCGTATAAATAGTAATGTCAGTTAATGTTTTCATTGGCAATTTCTCAGGTGCCTGCCAATGTCCCTTATGAGTCCATCTGACTTTCCTGATTTTATGATAAGGTTTGCTTGTGTCATACATGTAATCTGATTCAACAATACCACGGCCAATTATTTCACTCATACCACTTTTGGCAAATACAACATCTCCAACCTGAATATCATAAACAAATTGCCAGCAGGCATGAACATTATTTTTGTGGCTGGATCGGTCATTATGTATTTCCTGGAACTTATGTTTCAGTTCCTCTTTGGAGTTATATTGACTTAAATCTCCAGTTCCATCAAAACCTATACCCATTTCACCATTTTCATAAAAGTCATCCCAGAATGAAGCACCAGCACCAGGTGAAATTAACCAGTATTTAACTGTTTTAACATTACCATCACCTATTCCATCACCTTCTTCATTAGGATTTTCATGACTTAAGACATAAGCTTTATGTGAAAATTCTGAGAAATTATCGAATTTAGAATCTTTGAGGCAATTTTTTACTTCTTCACAAATTTGCAGATAGATTTTACCTTCAGGCGGTGTTTTTAAAGATTTAATTTGCTCTCTAAATTCATTTGAAAACATTTCATTTGAAGATAATAAATTACGATTATTCTGATCCAAATTTATAAATGTAAACGGCATAATCCAATTTAAACCCATAGTGATGTTCCATCTAATACCATCCTGATTGATAACATTATTAAACACTTCAATAAAATCATTTTGATTGATATCTGAATAGTTAATTGCTAATTCATAGAGTTTCCATAAATTATCTATATCATCATCCCCTCGGCCACCTGTAAACTTATAAAATGTCGCTTTAAGATTGTTTACTGTTGCCAGCCCATGGAATGAATTTGGAACATCACTTTTAAGTGAAAATTCTTCTTTGATTTGAGAAATTATATTAACCCTATTTTCATATGAAATCTGTTTGTTGAATAGGGCAAAAACAGTGAATGGATCAATGTCATATGGAACAATATTATTGCCATCACTATCATTTTCTAATGTTGGCAAATTCATGTTAATATTATCAAATACCTTTTGGATTTTACTAATCAACTCTTTTCTATTGTCCTTGTATTCAAGCAGTTTATCTGCAAATTCCCTATAAAAATCTATCCATTCAATCTTATTATTGTTCAAACAGTATAAGATTGCATTTTTAGCACTATCATTAAAATTAAAAATAGTCATGACTGATTTTAAAGGTTTCAAAGCAGTTTCATTTAAATCATCACGATTGACATCACCAATCCATTCAACATCACGAAAATGATGATAAAACCCTTCAGACTGATTATACTTTTCAGCCAATTTTTCAGACATATAGTAATCCGAAATAATTTTACCAATTAAATATTTACGTGTTTGAGGATTGTAAGAAATTACATAATCACCTATTTGGAAATCACATGCAAATTTAATAACCTGTGCAGAATTAAGACCCAAACTTGTTTTTGTAGCATCAGGATATCTTTTTACCATCAACTGTTTAATTTCATCTGGAGTTTTTCCGGATAAATCTCCTATTTCCCATCCAATTGCTATAATATTCAATTCTTTAAAATCATTAATTAAAAATGCATTTTCACCTGCACGGACCATCCACATATTTGCCATATTTATCCACTCTTCATTATTTCTTTACCTTCAAATAAACCCTAACAGTTTCCAATAACTTTTCCTTATAATTATAAACTTCATAAACATTATCTATTTTAATCTGCTCATCTATTCTAGATCCATTTTTATCCTTCTGTATGGAATCGAAAAACCCTACAACCATATTGTCCAAATCATTGAAGTACAATCTGCATATCGGATAGCGATTATTGTCATCCAAAAGTATTCCACAATAGCTTATCCTATCTCTTATTGTCACTCTTGAAGTATCAACTATTTCACTTAAAATTGCCCGAACAATGTAAAATCCTTCCCTTTCCTCCTCAGTGGTTATGATATCAGAAGGGTCAATATCATAGTTATTCTCAAATACATCTCTCAATTCTTCCTTTACCAATTTTTGGAAGTACTCAAGACGTGGTTTTCTGATTATGCCAGAATATGATTGTTTTGCAATGACTTTTACCATTTCATCTGTCGGATCTTTAATTTCATTGAGAATTGTTTCATGAATTGACTGCCTGTACTTCAACTCCTCAACATGTTCCAGTATCCTTTCAATGGAAAAATTAGATTTTGTAAATAAATTCAGGGATTCAATTTTGGATTCAGTCAGGTTTCTCAAGTCAATTTCCAAAAACGGTTTTTCGTCCATTCTTCCGGGATTGTCAAAATCCGTGAAAAACCAGTATATTGTTCCATTTGTCAAAACTGCAATCTTTACATCACTGACAGAAAAGTATCTGAAAAGCTGGGTGAAATGATTGGTGTTTAATCTTACATTTGCCGGCTTGCACTCGACAAGCATCTTTGCTTCACCGTCAATGCAGACAGCAAGGTCTATCTTTTCCCTTTTCTTGACTCCAACATCTGCCACGTATTCTACCTTCAATTCATCCGGATTTTCAACGTCATAACCTAAAAGTCGTATAAAAGGCAGTATTAAAGCAATCTTGGTTGTTTCTTCAGTTGTGATTCCCCTTCTTTTTGAGGCTAAAGTTTTAGTGAAATCCACTAATTCATCTTCAAATGTCATTATAAATAATTTTATAACACAATTAATATAAAATTTGCTTAATAATTTATTATAATTTAGAATAATGCGAATGAAAAAATTATTTTAAAAATTAATATTTCATTTAACATATTTGAATCTCTAGAAAATTTTTCAATCTAAAATATTAACTCTAGACTAATATAACGTCCTATAAAATTTCTTAAATTTTAACATAATTCCCCTTATTCTATAGGATAAAAATCTATTTTGATTAAAAGAACATAAATTTAAAA
>NZ_JAZQFM010000069.1:0-7514 GCF_045539575.1 Methanobrevibacter sp. | reverse complement strand
AGCCACAATTTTAATGAATGTTGCGTTGGTTTCATTGGCAACTGCCTTTGCAAGGAGTGTCTTACCTGTTCCGGGAGGTCCGTAAAGCAGAATTCCCTTTGGCGGATCAATACCGATTTCTTCAAATATTTCAGGATTTTTTATTGGAAGTTCCACGGTTTCCTTTATCTCGGTAATCTGTGTGTCTAGTCCGCCAATGTCCTCGTAAGTAACGTCAGGCTTTTCATCTATTTCCATAGCGGAAACGTTTTTGTCTTTTTTGGCAGGAAATACATTGACTACTGTTAAACTATTCTGGTTCAGTGCAACCCTTGCTCCAGGCTCAAGCAAATCTCTGTTAATTGAACCTGGGCATGTTACAAGAAATTCATGGCCGACTGCACCCTGAATTCCTATTTTGGTTTCATCAAAAACTTCAGTCACAGTTGCAAGTACAAGAGGTGTCTTTTTAAAGGAGTTGATTTCACCTTTAAGCTCTTTGATTTTTCCTTCAAGCTGGCGATTGCTCACGTTTGATTTAAGCTGTTCTCCTTCAAGAGCCCTGACCTTTTCCATCAGTTCATCTTTGGTTTTTTCGTTCTCTTCCTTCAATATTTCAATTGTTTCAAGAAGTTTTTCCTTTGAGGTTTCATTAATGGACTCCATATAATCATTCCCTATGTGTATGGTTTAAGATATGTTTTTCAGGTAATATAATATTAACATTAACGGCAGCTATTTGCGGTTTTCATTGTATTTCAACTGTCGGATATATATCCCAATTAAAAAATCGGATGATGATTTCAAAAGGTCAATGTTAATGTGAATTGGAATTCGCTAAATTGACGATTTATGGATTGAACTCATATTATTAGTTGCAGGATTTAAATTCTGCAATGTTTAAAAAGCTTGTATTGTGGGATGTGATTATTTTTATCATCTTTTTGTCGGCTGAAACGAATATCAAGTTGTCATGTGTTTTGCCGCAGTCATGGGCATCGGCAATGATCTTGCAGTCGGGTCTGTGAACGCCCCATTCATACAGTTGCTTTGCATAATTGAAATATCTCAAATAATTGTCTAAACCGCAATTATGTAGAATCATTATTTCTCTTAACATTTTTTGTCTTTTAATGTATAATTGTTGAAAATCATGAAGAAATTCACGGAATTTAAAATAAATTATTTCACCAATTCCTTCATTAAAATTAGTATTTTTCCAAAAATCCTCTAAAATTTTTTGTTTTTTCCTATAATCTAAAGTACATTCTTTTGTTTTGTTAAGGATAAAATTTTCAAATTCATAATAATTTATAAAATCGTTTTGGTTTGCTTTTAGAATAGATTTGCAGTATTCCAAGAAAATTTTCACTTCATCAATTAGGTCGTTTAATGTTTCGTGATATTCTTTTTTCACTAATGTGGACCAAAAAATAGAATCAGTTTCATGATTGTCTATAAATGTTTTTGATTTTTCATGTAATCTGTCGTGGATGACGGTGTAACCTATTGGAATATTGGTGTCTACAAAAAAGTTCATGAAATCAGTCCCTTAAACTTTTGTGAATTTCATACATCTCTTCATCAGTGAAACTGCCACTGGGTTGATATATGTCATTATAAAAGATGTATCTGTAATCCCAATATCTTTCCTTAAATTTTTTTTGTATGGTTTTGAATTCGTTAAGGGGGATTTTCTCAGAAGAATTATAAAATTCGGTATTGGTTTTAAATAATTCAGTAAAAAAATCGAACAATTCAAGAGCAAAATTACAATATCCAAATGTTGAATCAATAGAATTTTGATGAACTATGTATAAAATGTAATCTGAAATAGAAAGAAAATAATTAAATTCATCACATAATTTTAATTCTTTTAATTTGAATGCGATTGCATCAAATTTTTGGTCTAATTCATAGTAAAATTCAAAATTTTTAGTTTTAATATTTTTTTCATTGATTTTTGTTTTGACAAATGTGTTTAATTTGTCAAATCCTTCGTTTATCATTTCTTTGATTTTATTTAATATTTCGGGGTCATAAACAATGGGAATGCTTTTATTGATGTTCATATTATTCACCTTATGGTTGGTTATGAATTAGTTATATTTTGATTGTATTTAAATATTTTTATTTTTAAGTATTTTTAAGGTGTTTATTCAGGTTATTAGTTAATATTAGCATTTATTTTACAAATTGCAGTCATTTAGTAAAATTGCACTGACTTCGTAAAATTGTGGTGAAATATTGGTTTGCATTAACATTTGCAATTTGCAGTTTTTCATTGTTTTCAACTGTTGGATATATATCCCAATAAAAAATCAGATAGGAAATTTCAAAACGTCAGTGTTAATGTAAAAAGAGTTGATTAAAATTAGATAAAAATAAAAAAGAAGTTAAAATAGATAGGAATCTATCTATTTGATTAAGTCGGAATCGGATTGGTCCAACCATTCGTTCACGATTTTTACTGCACAGAAGTTACCGCACATGGTACAGGTGTCTTCTTCTTCAGGAGGTCTTTGGTCTCTTTTTGCACGTGCAGCTTCAGGGAACATTGCACAAGCGTATTGTGCTTCCCAATCGAGATTTTTCCTTGCTTCAGCCATAGCTAAATCTTGTGAACCGTCAATTTGACCGGTTGCTAAGTCTCCAGCGTAAGCTCCGATTTTAGTTGCAATAACACCTTCCCTTACGTCATCTGGGTTAGGGAGAGCTAAGTGTTCTGCAGGAGTTACGTAACAGATGAAGTCTGCTCCAGCTTTTGCAGAGGATGCTGCTCCGATAGCAGATACGATGTGGTCGTAACCTGGTGCTACATCACATACAATAGGTCCTAACATGTAGAAAGGAGCGTTGGAACACATTTTTTTCTGAATCATTACGTTTGTCGGAATTTCATTGATTGGAATGTGACCTGGTCCTTCAATCATACATTGAACTCCAGCTTCACGGGACCTGTCAATCAATTCTCCTAAAATGATCAATTCTTGTATTTGAGCCCTGTCGGTTGAATCAGCAATGGATCCTGCTCTCATACCGTTTGCAAGTGATAAGACTACGTCATGCTCTTTTGCGATTTCTAAAACATAATCGAAGTTTTCGTATAATGGGTTTTCTTTTTCGTTTTCAACAATCCAACCGGACATGAATGATCCGCCACGGGATACGAGACCGGTTACACGGCCTTGTCTTTTGAGTCTGGTTAAGGTTTCGATGTTGATACTACTGTGAATTGCCATAAAGTCAATACCATCTTTTGCTTGTTTTTCGATGGTGTTGAACAAGTCATCTTCAGTCATGTAAACGACGGAACCGTCTCTTCTGATACTTTCGATAGCTGCCTGATAAACTGGTACTGATCCTACTGGTAATGGGGACATGTCGAGTACTCTTCTTCTGATTACGTCAAGGTCTCCGCCAATACTTAATTCCATTAAACAGTCTGCACCGTTGTCGATTGCAATTTGTGCTTTTAATACTTCTTCATCAAAGTTAACGATATCTGTTGAAGTTCCGACTGTTGCGTTAACTTTTGTTCTTAATCCTGCACCGATACCTGCAGCTTCAATGTCTCTGTGCACGTTTCCTGGTATTACTATAGTTCCGTTTGCAACGGATTTTAAAATGAAATCTTCTGAAACACCTTCAACTTCTGCGACGTGTTTCATTTCATCGGTTAAAATGCCTTTTTTTGCATCGCTAATTTGTGTCATATTATCTTCCTCAATTGAATTTTAAAATAATCAAATCTGTTTTATAATGTTCTCACTATAAGTTGATATTGTGTTATTTTTATTTAATAGTATTTAAATTAATTGGATTATTGGTAATTCAAACTTTATTGATATATGTAAAGTGCTTTTAAAAAAATAGTTATTTTTAATTTAATAAAAACAAATTAAAGAAATATTGATAAATATAAGTTTTACTTTAAAAAAATTAAAAAATGGATTTAGTAAAATCCATTCATTCTTTCGAACGCTTCATCAAAGCTTGGCATGTTGGTTTGACAACCTTGATGCTCAATGATGAATGATGATACGGTAGATGCGAATTTTGCGGATTCCTCAAGTGATTCGCCGTTCAGGAATCTTGATAAAAATCCTGCCCTGTAGGAGTCCCCCGCTCCTGTAGGGTCAACCGCTTCTGTTGTAATCGCATCGATTTTTATTTTGTCTTCATTTGAATAGATTTCACTGCCTTGAGCTCCACAAGTTTTAACGATTATTTTTGGTCCAAGCTCTCTGAGGCCTGCTAAATCAACTTCAAGAGCATCTAAAATTCTTTGAATTTCATGATGATTTCCAAAGAGTATTGTTGTATTTTCAATGACGTCAGTCAATTTTTTGGTATCATACATTCCAAGGTCTTGACCTGGGTCGAATGAAACGAGCAAGTCCTCGTCCTTTGCTTCCTGTGAACATTTCCAGTTGAAGTCCGGATCTCCGGTAGCCAAGTGAACCGCTTCGGTATTTTTTATTGCTGAAGTTGGAACTTTGCTTTCTGCAAATTCACGGGCAGCTCCCCAATAGAAGTAGCTAATCTGGTCGTCATTGTCATCGGTGAGGACAAATGCGGTAGGGGTAGCCTCTCCCGGAACAATGATTAGTGAATCGGTGTCAATACCGAGATTTTGCATATGTTCAAAGTATTCGGTTTTTTTGAAATCTCCGCCAACAGCTGAAACCAATGAGGTTTTTAATCCTAATTTTGCACCAACACACGCAACATTAGCTGCTGCTCCACCATTGAAGGTTTTCATGTTTGTAATTGGTGCTGAAAAGTTTGCTTTTGGAAATTCAGGCACTCTAATAATATAATCGTGAGCAGAGTGACCAATCGCTAGTAAATCTCTGTTTTTTGCCATAATATCGCCTTTAATTTTATCAATTTAATATTGGATTTTATAGTTATTTAATGTTTTGAGTGACATATAAATGATTTCTCACCAATGCATAAAATCGTATAAATTACTATGTTTATTAAATATATTTTTTCTTTGCCGAGACCATTTGGTGAGTATTACTGTATAGGGGTGAAGCCCTGATTTCTTATGGCTTCCTGACCTTCGTTCAATAAATACTCTATAAATTCATCAACCTCCGGTTTGTCCTCACTGACTTTTATCAGGCTGATTACGTGACGTGTATCGAACTTCAGCAGTTCATTTCCATTGAAATAACTGGCATTTAAAAAGCAGTGCAGATTGCTGGAATTCCTAACCAGCTTGAAGGCATCGAACTGTGAGTTTACCTTGTGGGTGATGTTATATTCTATGTCGTAATGCTTCAGGGTATTCCATGCAAGCCTTTGCGCGGAACCTGTGACGTTTACGAAATTCATGCCCTTCAAATCGTTGATGCTTGTTATTTCATCGCAGTCGGGACTTGAAATCAAAACCAGATAATCGTATGCTATCGGTGTAAAGTCAATGTCCCTTTCATATGCTATCAGCGGATCGTCCAATGTCAGAATGTCGACTGCACCTCTTTTTGCAAGTTCGAATGCATCCCTGTCGCTGCTGCTGTAAATGTTTGTATTGAAAGGATGCTTTATTGTCTCAAGTAGTCCGGAACTGATATGTCCTCCAACAATGTTGATGTTGGCGGTCTTTTCAATCCTCACGGCATATCTCTGAAATTCTTCAAGTAAATCCAGACCTTCCCTTGTCAATATTGTTCCGTTTCCAACCTTCTTGGTAATCTTGACGCCGAGTTTCTCTTCAGCCTTCAGCAGTCTTCTATTAAAAACAGTATGTGATATGTTAAGTTCCTTGGCTGATTGTCTTTGTGACCTGGTCATGGATAGGGATTCCAAACTCTGATACAGCTTGTAGTCATATATGTCACCGTCAATGTCCAGACTGATTAATCCCTTACTTTTCAATTTCATTAATTATATATAATATATTTAATCATAATTATAATGTACTGTTTAACATTTAGGTAGATAAAATGGAAATAATGAAAACTTCTATTAAGGCTATATTGGATAATATTGAGAGTGCTCAAGATTTTTTAGATGAAAAAGCTATTGATGAATTTGAAGATGTGATAATTAACGCTAAAAACGTATTTGTTACAGGTGCAGGAAGATCTGGTCTTGCGGCCAAGGCATTTGCAATGAGATTGATGCATTTAGGTTTGAGCGCATATGTTGTAGGGGAAACAATATCTCCGGCAATCAATGAAGGGGATTGTATAATCGCAATTTCAGGTTCAGGAGAAACAAATACTATCGTTTCTGCAGCAAATATAGCTAAAAATAGGGGTTCTAAAGTTTTGGCAGTTACTTCTTATCCTGATTCCACTCTTGGTCAATTGGCTGACGGTTACCTTTTCGTTAAGGGTAGGACAAAACAGGAAGTGGATGATGAAAACTATATGAAACGTCAAATTCACGGTAACTATACTTCATTAACTCCATTGGGTACAGCATTTGAACTGACCACCTTGGTATTTTTAGATGCAATCGTGTCCGAGTTAATGGAAAAAATGGAACAGACTGAAAGTGATTTAAAAGCTAGACATACAGTTTTAGAGTAATTTTAGTCAAAAATTACTCTGTTCTGATTATTATAAACGTTACAGCGTTGGCCTCTTAAAAATCCAACCAATGTAATGTTTCCTTTTTTTGCAATATTATATCCTGAATTAGCGGGAGCTGCGTTTGACGCTAAAATAGGCACTCCTGCACGGGTCATTTTGATTACCATATCTGCAGGCATTCTTCCGCTGTATATTACATAGGACTGTGACAGGTCAAAGCCGTTTAAAAGTCCGTATCCTATAACCTTGTCCACCGCAACGTGACGGCTGACGTCCTCTTTTACAACAAACTGTCCGTCGTAGACAATTCCAGCCACATGTGTTCCTCCGGTAGCTTGCCAGATTTCAGCATTGTCTTTCAATTCTTCAATTCTGTCGATTAATTCATTTACATGTACCTGAAAATCGGATTTGACAGGATTTACTTGTTTTATTTTGCTTCTCCATCCTCCTGCTGAATCTGAACATAACACAGTTTCGTTTGTTTTTAGGAGGGTATCATCAATTTCAGCATGGATCTGAACTCCGTCAACTTCAATTTTTTTGATGTCATCCATTGACTTGACCATGTTTTCGTTAAATAGGTATCCTACTGTAAATTCCTTAAGGGAATCCTCAATTGCAGATAAGCTGCGGCTTATTTCATTGTTGATTGTTAATGTGATGGTTTCGTCCTGAACTACCATTTCTTTTACATCTTTTGCAATATTGTCTTTAAAATTTATAGCATCTATTTCTTCAACTTTCATTTTAACGCTCCATAATAACTATCGTTAATAATAGTTTTGATTATATAATATATATACTGTTTTTATAGATTTTTTCATTTCGATATGATGTACTGTTCAAAAGTGTATATTAATTATTACATATGTGGTGATTTAATTTTTTTAAAGTTATTTAAATGGTGATTTCATCGATAATAGTGTTTATAATGTTATTATGTCTATTGGTTATGGCAGTTTCTGTTGATTAGATGTTTAT
>NZ_JAZQFM010000068.1:0-10251 GCF_045539575.1 Methanobrevibacter sp. | reverse complement strand
GCTTCACAAGTTTGTAGACAAGAACAAATCAATCAAATATTACAACGTGTTCTGGAAGGATCCTGCACGGAACCATATAGTGAATAAGGACGTGTGGAAAGAGGACAAGGGCACATACATCAGGATGGCAATCGGATATTCCATTAAAAATCCTATGCATTTCGCCACATATCTCTTAAATGCCGCCCCGATTGTATGGCATGTTACAAGGGATGTCGAGTGGCAGCATGCAAACGGTGGTGTGTACAATACAAACAACACAGGTCACAGGGACGGCTTTTACGATAAGAGAAACATGACTCCCGCTGCAGGCTTTGACAATGCAACTTCCGTAAATATCGGAACTCCCCAATATGATGCACTGAACAGTTGGGTCAATTTCGCAAAGGACAATGTCGTACTGGACACGCTCTTCGACAGCCCTGGTCTGTACATGTATCTGGCGCTGATAATTCTCGCAGTGCTTTTCTGGATTACACGACTTAAAGATTTGTGGCTGATTTACCTTCCGAATCTTTTAAATATTGCAATAGTGTTCGTTTCAATACCTGCTCAGCTCAACAGGTACCTCTACCCGAACCTGCTTGTATGCTATCTGTTGGTGATAATACTGGCCGGAATCCTGATTAGAAGAAAATCGGAGGTCGAATAGCTCCGATTGCACTTAAATTTTTAACATTGTACAAATTTAAAAAATTAATTTGAACTCTGTAAATCTAAATTTTTATATACTGTAAAAAATATATAGTAAATGGGTTGTTGGAAATAGGTTTCCATCGACATTTACTCTTATAGGGAGAATTAATTATGAGATGTGTTGGTACTGTTGTACGTGGTATAAGAACACCAATTATTAAAGAAAACGACGATTTAGCCACTATAGTTGTAGATTCATTAATGAATGCAAAAGAAAGCGAAGGATTTGAATTTAAAGACAAGGACGTTGTCGCAATCACTGAAGCTGTTGTTGGAATTTCAGAAGGAAATTATGTAACTGTTGACGATGTTGCAAAAGACTTACAGGATAAATTCCCATCAAAAAGCATTGGGGTAGTGAACCCTATTTTAAGCAGAAACAGATTTTCAATTGTTTTAAAAGGTATTGCAAGAGGAATGGACAAGATTGTTCTTCAAACCACTTTTCCTGCAGATGAAGTAGGAAACGGAATCTTGGATGAAGAATTATTAGCTGAAAGCGAATTCCACCTCGGAAGCGTAATTTCAGAAGATGATTACAAAAAGACATTCGGTTCATGGATTCACCCATTCACCGGAATAAACATGATTGACTTTTACCGTGAACTCATTGAAAGCGAAGACTGTGAAGTTGAGTTCGTATTCTCAAACGATGTAAAAACAATCCTTGACTATACTGAAGACGTTTTAACCTGTGACATTCACACAAGGGACAAAACCGTTGCTCTTTTAAAAGACCTTGGAGCTAACGTTTACGGACTGCACCAAATCCTAACAGAACCTGTAGACGGTTCAGGATGCAATCCAAAATACGGCCTTTTAGGTTCAAACAAGGCTACTGAAGAAAAATTAAAACTCTTCCCGAACACAGGTGATGAGCTGGTAAGAGAAGTTCAAAAAAGACTCATTGACCTCACTGGAAAACAGATTGAAGTTATGGTCTACGGTGACGGTGCATTCAAGGATCCTGTTGGAAAGATTTGGGAATTGGCTGACCCTGTCGTTTCACCGGCACACACCGATGGCCTTATCGGAACTCCTAATGAAATCAAGCTCAAATACGTTTCAGACAATGAGTTTGCAGATTTAAGAGGAGACGAATTAAAAGAGGCAATCAAGGAAGAAATCAGAAACAAGGACAAGGACCTTACCGGTCAAATGATTACTGAAGGAACCACTCCTAGGGTACTCACTGACCTCATCGGTTCACTTTGTGACCTTACAAGCGGTTCCGGAGATAAGGGAACCCCAGTGGTATTCATACAAGGATACTTCGATAATTTGGCAAACGACTAAATTATCATCTTTTTACTTTTTTTGTTTTAAAACAACACTTTTATTTACCTTTTTTTATATATTAATATTCATAATCGTTTCAAAAAATTAGGAGAGATATTATGGATGACAAGAAATACTGGACCGAGTATTACTCAACACATTCAAAGCCAACTGGTGCATCCACTTTTGCTGAGTTTATCTTGCCTAAATTGGATGAAAACAAAAGGTTAATTGAGCTCGGTTGCGGTAACGGAAGAGACAGCATATTTTTTTCAAATAACAACATAAAAGTTGTTGCAGTTGACCAAATTGATGATGAAATCGATTTTTTAAATGAAAACTACAAGAATGACAACATCGATTTTGTCTGTGACGATTTCACAAACCTTGCTGAAAGCGCAAACGATCTGGTCATAAACAATGATTTTGACTATGTGTACTCCAGATTCACTTTCCATTCCATTGAGGAAGTCAAGGAGGACAGGACCCTTGACTGGATTGCGGACAAATTAAACAAGGATGCATGCTTTTTGCTTGAGGCAAGAAGCCTTAAAGACCCTATGTTTAAGCAGGGCGATGCATTGAGTGAAACCGAAAACTTCACCACCCATTACAGAAGATACATGGATCTTGACAAAATCATTGAAAAACTTGAATCCAGAGGCTTTGAGATTCTATTCAAGATTGAAGACAATGATCTGGCAGTATACAAGGATGACAATCCTTACGTTATCCGTATCATTGCCAAAAAATTATAATTTTCAGGTTTGCCGTCAGGCAAACTTTCCGCTATTTTTTTTAACAATTGATGTAATATAAATATTTCAAAAAACAATGTATATTTAAGTATACTTTAGGATGTGTTAAGTTTGGATAAGAATGCAATTATTCTCGCTGCAGGCAAATCCACTCAATTTGCTCCTTTTACCTATGAAAAGCCTAAGGGACTATTCATTGTCAGAAATGAGGTTTTAATAGAAAGGCAGATTGAGCAGCTGCTTGAAGCGGGTGTCAGTGATGTGTATATTGTTGTCGGATACATGAAGGAGAAGTTCTTCTATCTTGAGCAGAAATACAGTCAGGTGCACCTGATTGTCAACAACACCTTCGGAACCGACGGAAACGTCTCATCTCTTTACTCCGCAAGCGAATACCTTGACAACACTTTTGTCTGCTGTGCCGACCATTACTTTTTGGAAAATCCCTTCCTTGACGGCAACGACGACAATATCGCATACAGGTACTGCGCATACTTTGAAGGAAACTTCCGCGAATTTTCAGTTGACTATTCAAACAGCAACGTCATTACCGGATGCTATGTGGGCGGTTCGGACAAGATGGCGATGACCGGTCCGGCATATTTCAACGAAAGCTTTTCTGAACGCTTCAGGGAACTTCTGGAAAATGAAATCAATGACTTCGGAATTTCCAACATGAGCTGGGAGGAGTTCTACGCATACCATATCAGGGACCTGACACTGAACATGAAATCAGGAGACAGTTCAAATCTCCTGGAATTTGAAAGCATTGAGGATTTAAGGCAGTTCGATTCAGATTTCCTTTTAAATGTCGACTCCAAAATCATAAGCAACATCTGCAACACTCTGGACGCACATCCAAATGAAATAAAGGACATCGAGATTGTCCAGGCCGGACTTACCAATGTCTCATTCAAGTTCACAATCAAGGATATCCCTTACATCTACAGGCATCCCGGAGGAACTGCAGACAACCTCATTGACAGGCAGTCTGAACTTTACGTTCAAAGGAAAGCCAAGGAAGTTGGAATTGACAAGTCAGTGATATACATGGACCCTTCAGGCTGGAAACTGTCATACTTTGTCCGCAACATCGTCGAGTGCGATTTTCTAAAAAATGAGGATCAGCTGAGGATGGGAATGGAATACATCCACAGGACCCACAGCATACCTCTATCGGATGAGGTCAAGATTTTTGATGATGTCTGTGAAGGCAAAAAGCTCATGAAGATAGCTTCAGCCACAAAAGGAGACCTTTTCGATGAATTTAAGGACATAATAGCAAAGGTTGAAAGGCTCAATACATTGGTTGAAATGGAAAGGGAGAAATACTCAATCGAGCTTGTAATAAGCCACAATGATGTCTATGAGCCTAACTATATTGCAACAGCAAATAATGAGCTGTTTTTAATCGACTGGGAGTATGCCGGAATAAACGACCCTTTAAACGACATTTCATGCATCATAGCAAGATATGACTATTCTGAAGAAATCCGTGAAATGATACTTGAGGCATATTACGGACGCAAGCTCACAGACCTTGAACATCGCCACGCAAGAGCTCAGGCAGTACTGTGCTCATTTTACTGGTTCTGCTGGGGATTATATAAGGGAAGCGTCGGAGACGATGACGGATTCTTCTTCCTGCCGTCCTACAGGTATCTGGTATCCCATATCGATGAGGCGCTTGAAAGCTACGATGAAATCTAATCAGTATTATATTGTGTCTAATAAGAATTAAACTGTGTGAATATTATTTTTCACACATCTTTTAAATAGCATGCACAACTAATATATGGTAAAGGAGGAAGTGATTTTGCCGTTTAAGATTGCGGTTGTTATGGCTGTTTACAATAAGGAAGACTATATATCGGAAGCGATTGACTCAATAATCCATCAGACTCTCGGTTTCGGCAAAAACATCCAGCTAATTTTAGTAAACGATAAAAGTACGGACTCCACGCTGGACATTCTTGAAAGATATCGGGAGCTCTGGCCTGAAAACATCACCTTAATCACTAATGAAAAAAATATGGGATCGGCCTATTCCAGAAACCGTGGACTCGAATATGTCGATGCAAAATATGTCAACTTCTGCGACAGTGACGATGTCATGTCAAAAGACGCATTCAAGGCAGCATACAAATTTTTAGAGAAATATTGGGAAGTCAATGTGGTTTCAATCCCAATTCACTATTTTGGAGTCAAAAGGGGTCCTCATAATCTGAATTTCAAATATGAAAAGGATCAGGTCGTTAATGTAATCACATCACCGTCATACATTCAGCTTTCAGGAGCGTCAGCTTTCTTCAGGTACGAAAAGATCAAGAAATTCTCTTTCAATGAAAATCTGAGGGTTTCAGAGGATGCCCTTATGATAAACCAGCTTCTTTTGGAAAATCCCATAATAGGATTTTTATCAAAGCCAAGGTACAATTACAGAAAGGACGGAACCCAGAATTCGCTGATTACCTCATCCGCTTCCACAAAGTCATATTTCACATCAAGAATCGACGAATATTTCCTCAATCTCATAAACTACACAAGAGAAAAGATTGGTGAGATTCCGAAGTTCATCCAGCACGTGTTAATGTATGACCTTCAGTGGATTGTCGAGATTAGAAAAATCGACACTTTACTTAGTCCGGATGAAATCAAAACATTATATGACAAGATAATCGAAATCCTTAAGGTAATCGACGAGGACGTCATACTGCATCAGAGTTCAATTCCGGCAGCGCTGAAAGCTCATGTGATTTTGATGAAAAGGTATGGCTGGGATTATCTAAACGACAAGACAAAAGTCGCTGACAATTTCAAATTGAACGCACTTTTCATTGACAATTTCACATTTATAAATGACCATGAGGTCAAAATTGACGGAATCCTGACAAACTTCACTGAGGACACCAAAATAACTGCACTGGTTGACGGTGAGGAAATTCCAACAGAAAATGTGAGATATCCCCAAAGGGACAACTATTCCCTGGGCTTCAATTATGGCTTCAACCACTGTTTCAGGGTAACTTTACCCTTCAAAAACAACTCAAAAATCTCATTCAAGACAGAAAAGGCCCCATTGAAAATTGAGTATTCACAGACTTCAAGGCTGAACAGGACTTCCAGATTCAAGCTTTCAAAATCCCACCTTGCAATCGACAACGGCAATGAAATTCTCATTGTCGAAAAGCATGTTCCGTTTGCTTTTAAACTTGAAATCAGAACAATAATCAGCATGCTTAAAGGCCGCTCACAGGGCTGGGTAACAGGGGCGGTTCTAAGAATAATGTATCTTCTTTTATATCCGTTTTACAGAAAAAGGCATATTTGGCTTTTCATGGACCTCCCGAATGCAGCAGGAGACAATGCTCTGGAGCTTTTCAGATATGTCAACTCAATTGATGAGAAGGTCGATGCATACTTTGTCCTTGACAAGGCTCATCAGAGCGAATACGATTATCTCACAGCTTCAAGATGGCAAAGATTAAGGCGCATTTTAGGTTTTACCAAATCCTCAAGACAGTTCGAGGATGTAAAAAAGATTGGCAGGGTCCTTGCATACAGGTCACTTAGGCACAGAATCTATGCCCTGTTCTGCGAGTTCATCATAACCTCACACCCGGACAACTCAATAATCTATCCGTTCTGGGGAAATTATCCTCACCTGGCAGGCCTTTCAAGATCAAAGACTGTATTTCTCCAGCATGGGGTCACTAAGGACAATGTGGCGGAATGGCTCAACGAGTTTGACAAGCCCCTTGCGATGCTTTCATGCGTGTCCGACAGGGAAAGGGAATCGTTTAAAAACCCTGACTACGGATATTCCTCAGATATAATAAAAACACTCGGATTTCCAAGGTTTGACAGGCTTGAGGATGACGCCAAAAAGCAGATTGTAATAATGCCGTCATGGAGGCGCCAGCTTGACCAGCTTTCAGCGTCTGATTTTGTCAGGACAAATTTCTACAGGGTGTTCAATGACCTGATAACCGATGACGAACTTATGGACTTTGCACGTGAAAACGGCTATGATGTAATATTCAAGCCCCACAGAAACCTGCACAAGTTCATCGACGCATTCACCAGGCATCCGGATGTCAAATTTGACCTGGAGCTGGAAAACTACACAGAGACATTCAACAATGCATCCCTGATTGTAACCGACTACTCTTCAATAGCATTTGACTTTGCATACATGAAAAAGCCTCTCGTTTACTATCAGTTCGACAACAACTACCACTTCAATGTCGATGATGCATATTTCCAGTATGAAGAGGACGGATTCGGACCTGTGGCAAGAACACACGACGAGCTGAAAAGGGAAATCTTTAAAATAATCGAGAACGGCTGCGTAATGGATGATGTCTACAAAAAAAGGGTTGACTGCTTCTTCACTCATGTCGACAGGGACAACTCAAAAAGGGTCTATGAGGAAATCTGCAGGCTTGACACCTATTACTAGCTTTCAACCGATTAAGTTTTAAGCTTCAAAAGACTAATTTTAACCATGGAATTCATGGATGTTTTACTCAAAAGAAGGTCAACAAGAAAATTTACAGATGAGAAGGTCACCAAGGAAGAGCTTGACAAGATCCTGAAAGCCGGACTTCTGGCTCCGTCAAGCATGAACAGAAAGCCTATCAATTTCATGGTGGTCGAGAGAAGGGAAACTCTTGATGCGCTTGCAGAGGCAAAGGACCATGGGGCAGAACTTTTAAGGGGTGCCGACAAGGCAATCGTTGTCATTGCAGATACCATGATATCAGACACATGGTGTGAGGATTCATCAATTGCACTCACCTACCTTCATCTTGCCGCAACAGACTTGAATCTTGCAAGCTGCTGGGTTCAGATTCACATGAGAAAAAAGGACGGTGTATATGCCGAAAGCGTTGTTCGTGACATTTTAAAGATCGACGAGCATTACAGGATTGCAGGAATCATGGCTCTTGGCCACTCAGACGACATTCCGGCTCCTCACAGTCCTGAAGATATTGACAAAAGCAAGGTTCACTTCCTGGTATAATTCATAGTAAACTAGTAATTATCATGTCACAACAATTTGATAGTTCTAATTCAACAAACTTTATTAGTTAGTTCAGATATATTTCTTATCACCATAGGTTTAGTTTAAAATTTAAAGATATCACTTTTAAGTTCAATTTAATGATAATGGAGTTGAATGAAATGGAATTTAATAAAGAAAAATTCAAAACAGTTCTTTCATATATCATTAATAGGTGTGAAAATAAAAAAAATGTTGGAAAAACTGTATTATGCAAATTATTGTATTTTTCCGACTTTGATTATTATGAAAAATATGAAAGTTCAATAACTAATGAAACTTATATAAAATATGAACGGGGTCCTTTTCCTAATCATTTTGATGAAATAATTGATGAAATGGTTAATGAAGGAATTCTTGAAGTTAAAAAAGAACCATACTTTAGTACAACCATCCATAAACACTATCTTAATGTAGTTCCAGATTTATCTTTATTAAATACTAAAGAATTGCGTGTTATTAATGATGTCATTGATAAATTAAGTGATATGTCTGCACGTGATGTTAGTGAATATTCTCATGGAGATATGCCTTGGATGGTCGCTGAGGAAAATGATGATTTAGATTATGAATATGTTTTCTATCGTGATCCAGAGTACTCTGTGAGGGAATATGATGAGTAATTATCAAATTAAAACACATCCTAAGTTTGATAAAGAATTTTCTAAACTTGCCAAAAAATGCCCGTCACTAGAAGAAGATTTTGAAAGATTAATAAATGTATTGTTATTGGATTTGAGAAGGAATAATCATTATTTAACTCATGATAGATATATTCAAATACCTCATTTGGGAAGAGATGTTAAATTTCCAGTCTTTAAAATTAAAAAATTTCGTTGTAAAGATATTCCTAAGGGGAATAGGTCGGGATTTAGGTTCATTTTTATATTAAGTAGGCAACATAAAACTATTTATTTCACTGAATGCTATTTTAAAAGTAAACATGAAGTTGAAAATAAAAATAGAATTCGTGATGTTGCTTTAAATTATGAAAATTATTTTTAGATTTTTAATAAGAGTAGGGTTCACTTCCTGGTATAACCATTAACACCCGTGTAAAGTGACAAAATCTTTAAATAATGTTTGAAAGAGAATTTAATCTAGATGAAGAGGAGTTTTTAAAATGCACGTTAAAGATATTTTAGATGATTTAGGAATCAGAGTCAAATTGCCTCAGCACTGGTACTCAACAGATGTAGGAAACGAATTCGAAGAGCCAACATTGCTTGAAAACGATGAGATTATTAGAATTGAAGCTCCAAGCGGAGATAAAAGGAAAGTCATTGTCATCGATGTCAATGACGGAATGAGCGTCGTTACCGTATTCAGTGATGAAAAGGTCATCGGCGTAAAATACCTGGAAAACAAGGACGATTTCGAATATATCGGAAAGCCTTCCGAGCTATATTTCTAACCAAAAATTCAAACAACCACACCACCTGCCACACCAAATTTCACGCCCACAGCAACCCCAAAAAACAGTTAATTCGCAATATGTTCTTGAAAATCATATATGCACTGCTACAATCATAAGCAATGGATGATGAGGAGTTAAGAAATATATTTTGCGATTTGTTAGGTGATAAGATGAGTTTGATACATGAATATGGGGAAAGGAAAGAACAGAAAGGAATTGCACAAGGTATTGAGCAAGGTAGGGAGGAAGGTATTGAGCAAGGCAGTGAAAATGTAATTATTTCTCTTTTAGAGTCAGGTATGTCATGTGAAGAGATTTCTGAAAGGATTAAAATGCCTCTTGATGAAATTTTAGAAATTAAAAATAAAAATTTGTGATAACATGTCTTTAATCGAGGAATATGGTGAGAGAAGATTTCAGAAAGGTTTTAAGAAAGGTTTTAAGAAAGGTTTTGAGATAGGTTTTGAGATAGGTTATGGGGAATGTTTTGATAAAAGTTATGAAGAAGGTGTCAAGATAGGCAGAAAAAGGTTTATCCTTTCTCTTTTGGAGTCCGGAATGTCAGCCGAGGAGATTTTACGATTTGAAGTATTTACAATTGATGAAATTCTTGAGGCTGAAAAAAGTCAAGCAGCCTCCCACTTACCCGAATAAAGTTACAAAATATTTAAATATTTTTAAGATATACTTTAAAATATCAAAATTAGGAGGATTATATCATGGCTGATAAAAAAGCTCCTGCAGACGGCTGGCCTGTAATCAGCGGAGATTACATCGTAGGGGACCCTGAAAGTCCGGTTGCAGTAACAACCCTTGCTTCCCACATCGAAGCTGAACTTTCCGGAGCAGCTATTGCAGGACCATGCAAAACAGAAAACTTGGGTATTGAAAAGGTAGTTGCGAACATCATCTCAAATCCGAACATCAGATTTTTGATTTTGGCAGGCGCTGAAGTGCAGGGCCACATTACCGGTCAGAGCTTCAAGGCACTTCACGAAAACGGTGCAGATCCGGACAAGAAGAAGATTATCGGAGCT
>NZ_JAZQFM010000067.1:0-6140 GCF_045539575.1 Methanobrevibacter sp. | reverse complement strand
TTGTATGTACTCCATGAAAAACGCTCAATTATGTATTGACCACGAACCTGATACCGAAGTAACCTGTTACTACATGGATATCCGTTCATTCGGTAAAGGATACGAAGAGTTCTACAAAACATCTCAAGAAAAATACGGTATTGAATTTATCAGAGGTAAACCTGCACAAATCTTCGAAAACGATGACTTAACCTTAACTATCAGAGCAGAAGATACTTTACTCGGTAAAGTAACTGAATACACTTACGACTTAGTTGTATTAAGTGTTGGTCTCGAACACTCCGCAGGATCTGACGAACTCAGACAAACCTTAGGTCTCTCCAGATCTGCAGACGGATTCTACATGGAAGCTCACCCTAAACTCAGACCTGTTGACACCTTAACTGACGGTGTTTACATTGCTGGTGTAGCACAAGGTCCTAAAGATATTCCTGACTCCGTAGCACAAGGTTCAGCTGCAGCATCCAGAGCAGCTATCCCAATGGCAAAAGGAGAAGTGGAAATCGAACCTATTATTGCATCCAACGACGAAACCGTTTGTGGTGCTTGCCAAGTATGTGTTGAATTATGTCCATTCGGTGCTATTGCTATCGCAACCGGTGTAGGCGGTAAAGAATTCGCACAAATTAACACTGCATTATGTAAAGGATGCGGTACTTGTGTAGGTGCATGTCCATCTGGTGCAATGAACCACCAACACTTCAAAACCGAGCAAATTATGGCACAAATCAGTGCTGCTCTTGAAGACATAGGTAAATAGATTTAGAGATTAATTTCTCTATTTCTTTTTTATTTTTTTCATCTATACGTTCAAACTTATTTTTACTCAATTCATCAAACCATCAATCCAGATTCAATATCTGATTAGTTATTTTCACTGTTTTAGATTTTCATTTGATTTTCACGAATGCTTTTTGAATTATATCAGTACTTATGCATTCATGGTGTGCATCAAAAATTTTATATAAAGTTAAATGTAAAATTAGAAGTGTACAATTGGGCATAATATGAGGTTAGATTTCTTATAACTTTCATATTTTTGAAGATACGATTTTTTAAAATTATTTTTACATGTTTCAATAAATTTTAATATGATATAACTATTGTTATTAATGAGGGATAAAGCCATGAAAAACAATCCGAAAATACTTCTCTATATCTTAATGCTGTCCACTTTGGGCATCAACACACCATTAAGTATTATCGGAATAATTTCTGAGATTTCACAGTATTTCCACACATCAATTGCAATGTCAGGGCTGTATGTAAGTTCATTTACATTTACAATTGCGGTTACAGGTCTGTTCGTTCCGATTTTCTTTTCAAAATTTAACCGCAAGACTACATTCGTTTCAATTTTGAGCATCTTTGCGGTTGCAAACCTTGTAATAATCTTTACAGACAATATCTATATTGCATCATTTTTCAGAATCTTGTCTGCAGTATTCTATCCTGCATTCATATCAGTTGCACTGACATTCTGTGAGGAAATTGCCCCTGAAGGTGAAGGTCAGGACTACATTACAAAGATACTTCTTGGAATTTCCGTTGGAAGCATTATAGGTCTTCCGATTACCACATGGTTTGGAACAGTATTCGGATATCAGATTGCCATGACATGGATCTTTTTGATTAATTTAGTTACCCTGATTTTAATAGCCGTATTTTTCCCCAACGTTTCAGGCAAGTCAAAAGGCTATGAAATGCCGTTATCTGCTATAAAGTCAAAGGAATTTATCCTCGCCACTGTTGGAATAATCATGATGCCGATTGGAGCCAGCATAGTTTATAATTACATGCCTTATTTTCTTCAGAGCGTCAGCCACATATACACTCATGAATTGAGCATATTTCTATTTGTCTATGGCCTGATTTCAATATTCGGAACATGGCTGGGCGGAAAACTGATAGTTATGAAGGATAAGGCCACTCTAATCATTTTCCAGTTGGTGTGCGCTTCCGTATTTTTGGGATTGTTAGTGTTTGCGGATTATCTCATCCCTGTTTTGGTCTTATTTTTGGTCTTTGGAATACTGGACGGAATGGGCTACAACCTCATCCAGTACATCGAAACATCAGTCCTTCCCAACACTCCGGAACTTGCAAACGGCGTATTTTTAAGTGTCCTGAATGGGGGTATTGCAATAGGAATAGCTATCGGCGGATTTTTGGTTGACGGGCTTGGAGTGATGTCCATATTTATTTTCGGAACATTATTCTTGCTTTTTGCTTTTGCATTGTTGGTTTATGTGATTTTGGTTTTAAAAGTTGAGTTGAAATACAGCAATTAATTTCAATATTTCTTTTTTATCATTTCATAACAGTGTTTTTCAAAAATGTTATATTATAAGATGAACAAAAATTAAATCATAAATATATAATTGGATATTAGGTGTAATAAATGGCTAATTATCATGACGAAATTTTAAAATTTGAAGAAATAGCAAAAGAACATACTCAGTACATGAGAAACAGTATCAATTTAATTGCTTCAGAAAACGTTACAAGTGTAGAGGTAACTGAAGCTTTAGCTACTGATTTTGCTCACAGATATGCGGAAGGACAAGCATTCCAAAGATTTTATGAAGGATGTCAATACGTTGACATAGTTGAAGACATGACCAAAAAGCTTTCATGCAAAGTATATGACTGTGACTATGCTAACGTACAGCCTGTTTCAGGTGTAACTGCAAACCTTGCGGCATTTTTCGGATTTGCAAAACCTGGTGAAAAGGTCATGGCTTTGGAAGTACCTTCCGGAGGACACATTTCCCACGCAGACGTAAGTGCAGCAGGTATCAGAGGCCTTAAAACCGTATTCCACCCATTGGATAAAAATGTCATGAACATCGACATCGATGCAATGAACAAAAAGATTTTAGAAGAAAAACCAAAAATCGTATTGTTCGGTGGAAGTTTATTCTTATTCCCACACCCAATCAAAGAAGCACGTGAAGCCGCTGATGAAGTAGGAGCAACCATAATGTACGATGGTGCTCACGTATTGGGTCTTATCGCTGGGGGACAATTCCAGCAACCTCTAAAAGAAGGTGCTGACGTAATGATGGGTAGTACCCACAAGACATTCCCTGGTCCACAAGGAGGAATTATCCTCTCTCACAAAGAAAACGAAGATCTCATTGACAATGCAGTATTCCCTGGTGTTGTAAGTAACCACCACTTGCACCACTTATTAGGTTTAGGTATTGCAACAGCTGAAATGTTAGAGTTCGGTGAAGCATACGCAAAACAAACAATCAAAAATGCACAGGCTCTCGGTCAAGCAATGTATGAATTAGGTTTCGACGTTTTATGCGAAGACTTAGGATTCACCCAGTCCCACCAAATTGCAGTGGACTTAAGATCAATCAGATCAGCATCAGACATTGCAAAAGAACTTGCTGACAACAATGTTATCCTAAACAAAAACCTCCTGCCTGGAGATGACAGGGACAACTCCGATGACCCATCAGGTATCAGAATCGGTACTCAGGAAATTACCAGAAGAGGTTTAAAAGAAAAAGAAATGGAAGAAGTCGCTCAATTCATCAAACGTGTAGCTGTTGATAAAGAAGACATCGCTGATGAAGTAGCGGAATTCATGAACCAATACACAACCTTAGATTACGCATTCTCAGACAGAGATGCTTATGAATATCATAAATTATAGATTAAAATGAGAATCGGATTTGCATTTACTGGAGCTGGTCATTTACTTAGGGAATCAGTGCACGTTGCTCGTGAGCTTGCAAAGGAACATGAAGTAACAGTATTTCTCTCTGGTGCAGCTGAAGAAGTTCTTAAGATGTATGGACTTTATGAAAATGTTGAACGCATCACTGGTGGAAAATACCGTGAATTAGCCACTGATTCAAACCAAAAGTTCTCATATCCAATTACTGGCCGTTTATCACTGGGTAAATATGATTTGTTAATCGTATCGCCGGCGACAGCAAATACAGTCTCAAAAATAGTCTATGGAATAGCCGATACCCTGGTTACTAATGCTGTAGCGCAGGCTGGAAAGGGTGCGGTACCGGTTTATATGGTTCCCGTAGATATCCATCCGGGACCAATCGATACAGTTTTACCGTCAAAGATGGAACTTTCCAAATGTGAAGGCTGTGATGACTGTGTGGCTGCCCTTGCATGCGAACAGGGTGCAATCATTCCACATTCCGAAATAGACCTTACAAAATGTATAGGATGCGGCCTGTGCAGAAACACATGTCCGAATGATGCAATTTCCGAAGGAAAAATTATTACAATCTATATGAGGGATATTGACATTGAAAATACTCGCAAATTATCAAGCATTGACAATATCCAAATATTCGAAAACCCTGAAGATATTTTAGATAAAATCTAATTTATCTCCAATTTCTATTTTTAACACGTCTTTTTTTGTCTCTAAAATAAATTTAGCTTGTTTTTCTGGTCTGTAAAATTTCCAGGGTTTTAGTGTGGTTTTTTCAAAAACAACCTTGTTTTTATCCAAAAAATACACGTCAATATCAAATCTCATGAAATGGGTATGTATTCCCGAGTCATTCAGGTTGCAGAACAATAGGGCAAAGTCAATATCCTTTTTTCCCATCAATCCTTTCAAACGTCTAAAAAAAGTATTTGCGCATATAATATTTATATTGGTTAATTCATTCGTCGTTTTATTTAAAATCATGAATATATATTATTTAAAAAATAATATATAAGGTTTTAACACCTTAAAATCAATTTTTACTAGCTAATCAAATCAGAAATTGCTTTTGCAAACTCTTCAGTTGAAAGAGCTTCCCTGATTATTGTTTCGCTTCCATCTTCCTCCAGTATGAAGCAGGGTGTGGTTGTAATTCCGGAAGAGATAGCCTCTTCCATGTCCCTGAACACGTCAATGTTGAAATAATTGTTTTCAAGTATTTTTCTTGCGTCAGTTTCTTCCAATCCGCATGAAACGGCAATTTCAACAAGACGGTCAATGTTGGTGAGGTTAATGTTTTCAACCATATTCGCCTTGAATATTTCTTCAACAATGTCTAAACTAAGGTCCGGATGGTCGTTTTGAACGTATTTTGTAAACCTTAGGGGATCCTTTGAGCTTGTAAGTGTAATGTCTCTGAAATTCATTTCCAGGCCATCTTCACGGGCGGCCTCTTCAATTTCTGAAATTTTTTTGGATGCGTCCTCCATGGATATTTCATATTTTTCCGCATATCTTTCGGTAATGCTCATGGCGGTTCTTTTTCCTGCCTGAGGTTCTGTTTCAAATGGCCTCATTTCCCATTCGGCATTTAAATCAAGTTTTTCACAAGCTTTTTTAATCCTATGAAGTCCAATATATGAATACGGACAGTTATAATCAATAATGCATGTAATTTTCATTTTTTATCATCTATTCTAGTCTGTTTTAAAGGAATGTTTTGGATTCCATCTCGCCGCTGATCATGTCTCTGATGGCGATTTTAAAGTCTTCTTTTTCAAAGGCTCCCGGAACGGTTAGCTGTTCGTCATTAATGGTTATCATGTAAAAGGGAATAGCTTCAATTCCCATAATTATGGACTCTTCCTCTTCAAGCTGAACCTCAAACATATATGATTCGCCTTCAAGAAGGTTTCTCACTTCGTTTTCATCCAAGCCGATGCCTGCCGCTACGCTTACCAAAACGTCAATGTCAGCTATTGTTTCGTTTGCGATAAAATTCGCTTCAAAGATTTTAAAAATAAGTTCCAGTGATTTTTCCGGGTGTTTGTTTTGAACGTATCTGACAAGCCTGTGGGCGTTTCTTGATGAAGTCAACCTGACATCCTTATAGTTGATGTCCAGTCCCTCGCTTTTCGCTATATCTTCTGTTTCTCTGATTATTTCATTCGCTTCATCAGGGCCGATTCCGTATTTTATAACGTATTCAGTAGTCATTGAATTTGCTGGTGTATCAAAAAGTGTTGGATGCAGCTCAAACGGCTTCATCTCCCACTCAGCATTCAACTCTAGCTCGTCAAGAGCCTGCTTTAATCTGTTCAGTCCAATGTATGAATTAGGACAGTTGAAGTCACTCCAGTGGACTATCTTCATTTTTATCCTCATTAGACTTTTTAGATTCTTTTTTATATATTTTATAAAGCTTTATCATATTGTCTACTGC
>NZ_JAZQFM010000066.1:0-20738 GCF_045539575.1 Methanobrevibacter sp. | reverse complement strand
TCTTTCTTGTTTCCGTATCTTAAGTTGTTGATAGCACCTAAGATAAATCCGATGTTGGTGTAAATAAGACCAACAGCAATAGCTATTATCAAAATAGTATCAGGGTGTACGAATGCTTCAACAGGAGCAAATACGGTCGGTAAACGGAAACCAGCTATTCTTTCTGGGAAGTCCCCAATGAAACCGTTGGTAATCAAACCCAGTATAACGGCCCACAGACCGGACCAGATTAAAATCCATCCGAAGGAATGCATAGATTTTTTAACTTTCCACATTTCTTTTAATAATACTACCCGAAGAAGAGCTACAATTAAACCATAAATTGCATCGGTTAAACAGAAACCGAAGAAGAATGGGAATGTGATTGCAACAAATATAGTTGGATCCAATGCATTGTAACGTACCGGAGAGTACATATCAACAAGGTATTCGAAAGGTCTTGCGTACCATCCATTTTGTTGTAGGATAGGAACATTTTCATCATCTGTACCTTCAACCTCTATTGTTTCAAAGGCACAATGTCCATCAGAACTTTTTTCAACCAATTGTTCTACTTTTTCAGTGTCTTTGACAGGCACCCATGCTTCAAGTACATAAGCATCTTTAGTTTGAACAAAGGATGAAAGAATTTCGTTCTTTTCTTTTTCATTTTCTAATTGTTCTTTGAGAGCCAATACCTCATCGTCCCATTGTTCTGCAACTGCTCTTAACTCTGATTTAACAGATGCTCGTTCTGATTCAATGGTTAATAATCTGGAATCAGCATTTGAAATAATGTGCTGAGGAGTACCTTCAACGTCACCTATTTCAATTCTCTCAAAGTCGAATTTACGAAGTGTTGAATAAACATCATCACTAAATTCTTTTAATGTCACTACAGTGATAATTTCTCCTTCTTTATCATCCATAGGAACAGTAAATACTTCTAATTCATCAGTCAAGTTACTTAATTCATTTTTGATTTCTGAAGCAGATTCAGCATTAATCCTACCAACAGTAGTAGAAGTGTACTTTGAATCTTTTAAAAGTGCTAAATCCATGTCAAAATTAGATAAGCGATTAGCCAAACTTTTATTAGACTTTAGTTCACTTGTTTCAGCGTCGAGTGCGGATAATTTTCCTTCAATAACACTTGTTTTACTCTCTACTTGAGCTAATGTGTCTTCAGCTTTTTTAATGAAATCTTCAGTATCTAAAGCTTCAATTTCTTTTTGAACTGGCATGTCTGGACTAATAAAAGACATTAAAGTATCTTTTAACCCATGGCCTTCTGATAAAGAATCTCCTAATAGTTCAGATATACCGTTTGTTTTCATTAAAAGTGAAGATAACTTACCTGTGTAGGGAGTCGCTTTTGCAGGAGTAACTACATCCGCTAATTCAGGATCTTGCTGAATGCTTTCAGAAATATCACTGACTTGTACTAGCCCAGATTCGTGGAGAGCGTCCACTGTAGGAGCTACATACTTTTCCAGTGTAACAATTCTAATTTTTCGCATTCTAGCTGTCTTGAACATATAATCTCACACTACAAAATATTTTTGACAATAATAGAAGCAGCTTCATCAACATTTGCCATAGCTTTGTCCTTTAAGGCTTTTACGTCACCTGCGGACTGCTCAGCAATAGATTGCGCTTCTTTTTTAGCCTTATCTTCTGCATCAAAAACAGTATTTTTAGCTTCTTCTTCAGCTGCAATTTTAGCTTCGGAAACAATTTCTTCAGCTTTTAATTTTGATTCAGCAATCAAATCTTTTGATTGGGACTGTGAATCAACAATTAATTGTTCAGCGTCAGATTCAGCTTTTTTTATCATTGCGATTGCGTCTGATATCTCTGCCATAATTAATCACCATGGTGTACTTATTTTTGTTGTGTAATATATATATCTTTTACTATTTAATATTGGTAAAAATAGCTGAAATTGTAATTTAATTAAAAAATATTATCCAAAAAATAAAATTTATATCAAAATATTAAAGAAAAAAATAAATAAAAGATAAATAATTTATCTATAGAACCATTTCAATATACTAGGCGGTAACTTTTGCAAATAAGCCAAAATTGCGATTATTATAATGATTAAACCAACAATAACGAATTCAATATTGTACGGATAACCCAATAACATATACCCGCTTACACCGATGACAATACCCTCAAAGAAAAATACTGCCTTGGTCCAGCCGGGATTGAATAAAATTATAAAGTATGCAATGGCTATTAAAATCAATATAATTGCAGTTGCAATAACCTCAGTAGTTATTGGCCTGTGAGCTAAAAATGGTGAGATAGCCCATACAATTAACATTAATGCCAACATTACCCCTAATAATTTAAACATTTTAACGTTTGCCATAATAACACTATTTTTAAGTTTTGACTTTATACTATTTATATAATTATATTCTAAATGATATTCATGGAACGAGCAGTTTGGATAATTCTTAATAAAAATTTCTCATTAACAATGGATAGTGAAATAAAAGACAATAAGCTAACTGATAAAAAGTTCTCGCCTGGAAGCGATATCTGGACCAATGAACTTCCACGACTGGGCTTCAGTGACGAGCGGGTTCAGAATGACTACGAAGATTTCCTCTCCGACATCATAAGCCTGTTTGCAGAAGCTGGCGCTGATGAAGTATTCATAGATGCGAAACTAGGTGAAGAATCAGAATACATTAACGCCAAAGATCCATTAGTAATAAGAAAAATAGAAGAATATAGTGTAGATGAGATTATAGAATAGCATTCGCCTTTTCCAATATTTCATCCATGTTACTAAATTCTAAAGGTTCCCCTTCTTCAGATACCTTTTCTGTTGTGATTAACACATTTGGAGAGGCCCATAAAAAAGAATAAGAGAAATATACAATATTAATGATTAAAAATACCCAAGAAACTGACAATGCTAAAATTAAACATATGGCCTGAATTAATATATTCCCATATCTCCTTTTTCTCATCAGGATGTAATGATTTTCCTGCTGGACAATTTTAAATTTTTTTTGAGACAATTCCTCAGAAATTTTTTCCATTTCCGCAGAACTATCCGCACCGAGTATGAATAAATTCATTTTAATCAATGTAAACTACAAACTCATCCAGTTCTTTTCTTGGAGTGTCACGAGGTTCAGCATTAGGATACCCTAATGGAGTAAAGAGTACTGCTTCCTCATTTTCTTCTAGATCTAAGAATCTGTGAGCTTCTTGTTTTTTGAATGCTCCAATGTAACATGTTCCAAGGCCAACGTCCTGAGCGGCCAAAATCATGTGGTCCATTACAATTGTTGCATCTATATCTGCAATGTTCTTTTTATCCCAAGGCCTTGTCCATGCCTGGTCTATTATTGCAACAACACACAATACATAAGGAGCCTCAACAAACCATTTGGCACCGTAAATTTTGGATAACGCTTCTTTATGCTTTTTAGTGTCAATCACATAAACTTTAAAAGGCTGTGCGTTTACTCCGGTTGGAGCCATGGTTGCAGCTTTTAAAACATATTCCAATTTTTCCTTTTCCACTTCTTTGTCCAAGTATCCTCTTACACTGTATCTTTCAGTGATTACATCAATAAATTCCATCGTATCTTCCACCTTCATATATTATATCATCAAGGTCACAAAAACGTCTGAATTCCTCTTCATCCATTTTTTCTTCGTGAATGTGGGCAATGATTCCAGGAATCCTTCCGATTATGAATACGCCCAATCCCAAATCAGGAGTGAATCCCAAATCAGATAAAATTGCGGCATTTGCGCCGTCAACATTGAGTCTGATATTCTTTTTTTGATAAATCAAATCTTCCAGAGCCAAAGCCAGTTTAACGTGAGGCCCAATAAATCCTTCCTTAATAACCAATTCCATTAGCTTGTCGGCCCTTGGGTCAACATTATGATATCTATGTCCAAAACCAGGTATTTTTTCATCGCTACTCATATACTCATTGTAGATATCGATGGCCAAACTTGCAATTTGCTTGTTGTCAATGTCTGAATCTTCTGTCCTATAGATGGAATTGACTCTTGACTGATACAATTGCATGGTTTTTTCAATAGCTCCCGCATGCTTATGTCCGAATGACAGCAATGCCCCCGCAACAGCCGAGTTCATAGGTGAACCTGATGAAGCAATCAATCTAGCTGTTTGAGTGCTTGGAGGTGTTACTCCATGGTCACAAAATGAAACCAGAACCTGATTAAAGATCTTTCCCTCCTTAAGAGAAGGCAGCCTTCCTTTCAAGATTAAATAAACCATATCGCTATAACGGATTTTCTCAATCAAATCTCTCTGATTATATCCCCTAGTGACCAGTTTATCTGTTTCCACACGAGAAATATTTGTTTTTAAAGAATGAGGATTAACTCTGAAATTATTTTCTTGCATTTTCATGTACCTTAAAATTTTTTTAATATAAGTATATAAGTTTTATAACTTTAATGTTGCTACTCTTGGCTCAACAAAACATGCCGGGCGGATTGCAACAATTCTCACACCGCTTGCCCTCTGATTGCCGATGTTTACATAGGAACCAAGAACAGTGGTTTTTCCGCCAAAACCCAACGGTCCAATGCCAGTTTCATTTAATTTATATGTAACGCGCTTTTCCACATCACTTTGATTGTCCAGATTGCCGTATGCAATTGACTTTAACATGAGCGCATTTGCTTCATAGTGGGTTCTTCCTATACCTATTGACGGAATTGAAGGAGTGCAGCCCAACAAGCTTAAAGATTCCTTTAACCAGTCAACGGCAGTGTCAATAACATTTTCAAAGGAGCGTTTGTGGTAAACCCTGTATGTTTTTGCCCGGATTTCAGGACCGCCCCCTTCAAGAATGAAATGTAAGTTTAAAGTATCCGGTGAAATATCCCTTTTATATGTTGATTCATCATTGGCACAATCAATTAATACGGATGCAGGTTTTAACATTCCTGGCTTTTCGTATAAACCTTTGCTCTGTTCGATTCTTTCAATTTCATCTCCTTTGACTGCCATTGGCCTTGCAGGAAGATTATTCAAACCCAATTCAATGCCCTCATGAATCTGATTCAGCAACTCCCCTGAAATTTCCCTTTCACGTCCCAGCTCCACTATAACATGAGGAATTCCTGTATCGTCACAGAGAGGAAACCTTGTCTTTTGTGCAACTTTATAATTTTCTAAAATCTGTGATAATGCCCATCGGGCATTTTCATTCTCTTCAATGTCAATTGCATGAGACAAAGCTTTCAGCTTATCATCTGTTAAAGTGGTGGATGCCTTGATGATGGTTTTGGAAATATTTTCAACAATATCCATATGATCACTCTGGAACTGATAAATCTTCACTTTTGGATGGAGATACGATTGCTTCAGGACAATATTCATCAATCATTCTTTTAACTAGCATAACCTGCTTAATACGGGCTATTGCTTCTTTTTCTGTGGTGTCCCAGTTATGGTTTGCAGCAACAGACCCCCCAGTTTTTAAATAGACCGGAGCCGCCACATCAATAAATTTAGGAACTTCATAATGGCGAATAAATCCTCCTGTGGATTTTGGATTTTCAGTGTGCAAATCTATAGCCATGTCAACAGCATTCCTGATGGATGCAATCATTGGAATTTGCAAATCACGAACAGGATTAAGTGAATTAAGTCCCTGTGCTTCCAATAATTTCGCAGATGCGGGATTTGAATGACCTGCATGGGCTGACAGTTTGAAGTGAGTGTTTTTTGGAATTTCTCCCTCTTTTCTCATTTTGTTTAAAACCCAAAGCAAACCTTCGTCATAAAGTAAGATTCCGCGAACTCCCAGTCTGCATGCCCTTTTTACATCTTCAATTGCATAAACTAAATTATCATAACCTCTAAGCCTGTAACCGATTCTGCTCCCCTCTTTTGTATGAACTGTTGCTGAAGTGTCATATGTGGCTCTTGGACCGACAGATAAAAATAATTCACACCCATAATCAATAGCCAAATCAACCATTTCGGTTATTTCTTCATCTGTCAGAAGCATAATCCCCTTTGTTTGAGTAACCCTATGAATAAAAATATTGTTTTTAAGAGATTCCTTTAAAAGAGCATTCATAGTCTTTGGAGATTGAATTCCAGGAACTTCAAAACGGTATTGCCCGCCATCAGCAAATCTCTTATCTGAACTGAAATCATCAAAAGTTTCCTGAATTCCGATTTTGCTTAAAAATTCTTTTGTTTTATCCATAATACCTACTCATTCAATTTTTGAACAACATATTTCATAGAATATTCTTCAAGAGAGTCTATAACAGTCAGGTTCCTTACATCATAAAGAGGATTGTTTGATTTGAATTTATCGATCAATTCGCTTAGCTGATACGGATTTTCAAAGTCCCCTTTCGGAAGCAATGTGATATTTTGAAATACACCATTTCTAAATGCCTTATCCAATTTAATTATTACATTGGATGGCCTCTTGTCAGGATATAAGTCATTTAACTTTTCATCAGAAAGAATAATCATTTTACTGACCAGATTTTTTATGCTGTTTACTGTATCAACTGTTGAATAGTTATCCAAAAGCCCATATTCCATTAGCTGGTTCATGTCATCAACAGTGACTTCTCCAACAACAAGGGATATTGCAACAGCATAAGGCAATGACTGCTTTAACTCTTCAACATTTTTCGGGTCGAAATTATCGTGCTGTGCCGCAACATCATATGTTTTAACGGCAATATTTTCAATATGATCATATTCATCGCCGATACTTGCCTTCAGCTTCAATGCAGTGTCGATTGATGAGTGAATGTGTCTGCAAAACGGATATTTCTTAAAGTAAATGTCCCTGACCCTCACTCGACCTATTTCCTTTAAGGCCTTTTCAAATGAGAATTCCTCCGGTTTATAATCAGTGTTGGAATAAACCATGGTTTTCAAAAAACCTTCATTTCCTTCAAATATTGTTCCGCTGCCGGTAAATCCATTTCTTGCAAGAAACGCAGACAGTATTCCATTGTATACTGCCTTACCAGCATGCAGAGATTTACCCATGGATCCCCCATGGTCGGATTCCAAAAGTCCAGCGGACTGTGTTCCGCATAAACCCAAGGCATTTAAAATTTGTTCATCATCAAGTTTTAATAATTTTGAAGCTACCGCTCCAGCAACAAAAGCTCCAATGGTACCTGTTGTGTGAAAACCATTATTCCTATGTTCAGGATTAACAATTTTTCCAAGCAATATTCCGACCTCATATCCAACAATGACTGCCTCTAAAAACTCTTTTCCACTTAAATCGAAACTTTCAGATATTGCGAGCGCTGTTGGAAATATCACTGCACCCAAATGTATTTGAGCACCTCTATGACCATCATCTAACTCAAGCACGTGAGCAGATACACCATTTAGAAATCCAGCACTTAAAATATCGGTTTTCTTATTTTTTCCAATAATTGAAGCTTTTAAATTATAATTTAAGTTTCCAGAAAATATTTCTTCAACTGTATTAAAAGCTATATTTGAAGCCTCTTCGTTAGATCCACGATAGGTTACTCCAAAAAAATCTAAAAAAGCCGCTTTAACAGTAGTGATGGATTCCACAGTTGCTTTTTCATAACGGTAATTTGAAATAAATTTAGAAATATTTTTTAAAAACATAGCACATCTAACTGTTATATATGTACAAATAATGTTAAATAGTTAACTTATAATATTTAAAAAATAGATTTAAACAGCTGGAACACCGCTTAACACAAGAACAATATGTGCCACAATAGCAGCACCATAATAAGTGGATGCAATAACTAATACAGTAATGACAATTGCTTTCCAGCCCAATGCCTTGAATTCATCCCAGCTTTTACCCATACCTATACCAACATAAGCTAAAAATACAGTTACAATAGATAAAAGTTCTATCTGAGATACATAGTAAAGAACAAATTCTGATGTCGGCATGCCCGGAAATGCAAGAACAATACCTATAATACTGATATAAAGAATAGATGAAACGTTTAATGGAAGTTCCCTTTCCATCCATACCCCAACAAGAGTAATTACTGACAATATCGCCATTCCCACAAGAGAATCGGTCATCGGATGTTTATATCCTAAATAATTACCAATCACAGTTATGATTGAGAAAATAACCAACAACAAAATCCAATTGAAAATACCATGAACAGAAACGTTCTCAGACCCATCAATTAGATCAGGCATTATTCCTCATCCTCCTTTTTAGCAGTGACTGATTCTTTTCCGATTTTAGGTTCAAGCCAGTTGTACATCTTTTCTGTTAATGGAATTGCAACAAATATCACAATATAAATTCCAACACAGAATGACAGCAAATTACTGAATCCCGCAAATGCCTCGATTTGAGTTTCCAAACCAGGAAATGCTGCAAGAGTCGGTCCGATAGCGGCCGCATTCATACTTGCACTACCTACACCACTGGCCATTGCAAATGCATAGGGATGCAACGGCAGGAATGATAATGAGAATGTTACAAGGAAACTTATGAATATTGTACCTATTACAGTTCCGATGATGAAAATTGCAAATACTCCTCTTGATTCGGGAGAATTAAAGCCATATTTATCCACAACAACTGCAACGTTAGGTTCCCTTCCGATGGAATTGGTCATACCAATAGCTTCTTTTTTGAATCCTAAAAGCAACGCAATAGGAAGTATCAGAATTGTTGCCAAGTGCCCCAATTCCTGCAAAATCAAAGCGGGACCCATCTTAAATATCAAGCTTATTGACTGACCACTTGAAACAGCCAGCTTTGCAATCAAAATGCCAATGAAAAGCATCATGGCGCCTTCAGCAATACGGGCCTGTTTTCTTTGAATCCAGGTGATAGGCTTTGCAAGATAGAAAACCAAACCTAAAATAATGGTATAAATTAAAGGCATGATGGTAATGGCAACATCTTTTGTGAGTGGAATCTCAATTGTGCCTATTAATTCTGCAAGGACAACTAATAAAAGCACAGTAATATGTAATCTGTAATCCCTCCACGGGTTCTTCTTTAAAATTCGTTTATCCGTTTTTTCACGATAAATATGCTCAACTGGATTGTCTTTATCCGGAATAAAAATCCACTCCAAAACCAATATAGATTTACTTTAATGTATAATTTATTTATAAAAAAGGCATTATATAGGTTACTATTCCATAACTTAAAAAAAGCAAAACGAAAAATAGATAAAAAAAAGAAAAATTAGGCTGGAACTCCAGTCAATGTTAAAATAATGTGAGCTACAACCGCAGAACCCAAGTATGTTGATGCGATTACCAAAATAGTAATAATAATAGCGCGCCAACCAAGGGCTTTGAACTCATCCCAGCTTTTACCCATACCTATACCAACATAAGCCAAGAACACTGTTACGATAGATAAAAGTTCAACCTGTGATACATAATGCAACAATGGAGCAGAGGTAGGCATACTTGGAAATGCTAAAACAATACCGATTACACTGATGTAAATAATTGAAGATATGTTAAACGGCAGTTCCCTTTCCATCCAAACTCCAACCAGAGTAATTACTGAAAGAATGCCCATACCGATTAAGGAGTCAGTCATCGGATGCTGATAACCTACATAATTACCAATAGCTGTAATGATTGAGAAAATGGCTAAAAGTAAAATCCAATTAAAAATACCATGAACAGAAACATTTTCAGATCCGTCAATTATATCAACCATTTACTCACCCTCCTTTTCATCAACAATTGAATTTCTTCCGATTTTAGGCTCTAAAAATTCATATAATTTTTCAGTTAAAGGCAATGCAATAAATATTACAATATAAATACCTATTGAAAATGAAAGCAAGTTACTGAAACCTGCAAATGCCTCAATTTGTGTTACTAAATTAGGAAATGCTGCAAGAGTAGGACCTAAGGAAGCGGCATTCATACTTGCACTACCAACACCACTAGCCATCGCAAATGCATAAGGGTGCAATGGTAGAATAGAAACACTGATACTTGTCAGGAAACTTATGAAAACTGTACCTATAATTGTTCCGACAATGAACAATGCAAAAATCCCCCTTGATTCCGGAGAATTGAATCCGTATTTATCAACAACAACAGCTACTTCCGGTTCACGACCGATTGAATTTGTCATACCAATTGTTTCTCTTTTAAATCCTAAAAGTAAAGCAACAGGAAGTGCGATAAATATTGTAGCCAAGTGTCCTAATTCCTGTAAGATCAAAGCAGGACCCATTTCAAAAATCAAGTGTATGGATTGGCCACTGGAAACAGCTAATTTAGCTATTAAAACACCAATGAAAAGCATCATAGCTCCTTCAGCAACTCTGGATTGTTTTCTTTGAATCCAGGTGATAGGTTTTGCCAAGTAAAATACTAATCCCATTACCATTGTATATAACAGAGGCATGATTGAAACTGCAACCCCTTCTGATAACTTTATTTGAATAGGGCCGATTAATTCTGCTATAATCACTAAAAGTAATACAGATAAATGTAATCCATAATCTTTCCAAGGATTTTTCTTTAAAATACGTTTATCAGTTTTATTACGATAAATATGTTGAATATTTGTCTTATCATCATCATTGGTCAAATAAACCCGCTCCCACCCGACACTAAAAAATATGTGTCATTAATTAATTTATCTTAAAAAACTAGTATTTAAATCAATATGATTGAGTTCTCAAAAGTTCCAATTTCATGAATAAAAATCATGAAAAAACAGAGAAATAGTTCACTAAAAGTGAATAATAAGATATTAAAATAAACCATTTTAAATAATCCTATGATTAAATAAACAAATAAAATAAGAAATTTATAGAAATTACATTCTACAAAGTGGTTTTGACAAGTGTCTTCTTGCAGAAACCGGTGTTTCGTAAAATTGATGATTTTTTAAATTTCTTTCGATTGTAATAGGAACTTTTTCATTTGACTCGATTTTCCTTCCACATTTTTTACATTTGAATCCCTTGTTCTTTCCTGCAGAAGTCATTCTTTTACCGCATTCACAAACCGGATTTTTATATTCAACATCATTTAATTTTAAAACTTGGAATTTTTCAATGTTGAATGTGTTCTGCTCACCAATTCCACCGAATACACGGATTACATCACCAGGGCGCAGATTAGAAACTGTCTGCCTGAAACCTTTGGTCGGTTCATATGCACCGCATTCAATCTCGCCGGATTCATCAAATATATAGAAAAACATGTGCCCGCCATCAATAATTGTAGGTTTGTTTTTAACCTCACCTGTAACTTCATAGCAGCCATACTGCTTCATTGAAGCAATGTCAGGTGTTTTTTGAATGTGCATGTCAGTATGCTGATTAGTCTTATAGATACAGTAATCAACAATCGGTTCAGACACTTTAACAATATCCTTTGCGGTTTTAAGGGCTTCAACAGTGTTTGATCTGATACCGTATAAAACAGGACACGGTGTTTTTGGCTCTATTGCAATATATTTCTCTCCATAATCAATGTTTTCAAAGGTATCGGGAAAAGTTTGACTGTCCATCTCATAAACTGATTCATAATCTATTTGCCTTTTGGTTCCGTAATTTTCAGGAGCCCTATACGTAAGCAGTTCAAAAGTGTAATCCGCAAGCGGAAGGCTGATGGCAGCTATTGATCCTATGATTCCCCTTCCCTTTTTGAACTTGTGAATTTCACATCCCACAGAGTTGGCGAATTCTTCCGCTTCTTCAATTGTTATGAACTCATAAATCGCCCTGAATGCATAATCCACCATTTCTTCAGTTATTTCCCCATCATAAAAAATAACGCCGGGATTGGTGTTGTCACAGTCAAACATTGAAAGCTTTTCCACTTCCTCCAAGACAATCTGCTTTGCCAAACTGGCCTTATCATCATTTTCAATCTTAAAACTAACTCCACCATTGCCTCTGGTTTTAAATCTTGCAAATGGATTTAATCTGATTAGTCTAGGATAATCCAGCAGTTCGATACCGTTATCTTCAAGTTTATTGATTATCTGGCTTGCAAGAAATGTAGTGCACATCCCGTCCGGAGAATCAGTGTCATCTATTCCAATATGTAAAATGTTAATTATAATCACCCTCAAATATACAAATATATTAGAGTTAAACAATATATAATTTTTAAGAGGTATCTTTATGTTAACTAGAGGAAACTTGCTACAGCAAATAGAAAATCTACTTAAATCACAGGGATATAAAACCTCAGATATCTACGACCAGGGTTCATTTGATTTAGTAGCCAGAAAAAATCTGTTAATTTTACTTCTGAAAACATTTTTAAATATTGACAGCATTAATGAGCATAACGCCCATGAAATGAAACAGCTGGCAAATATCTTTTTGGCTTCACCCATCATCATAGGGGAAAAATCAAGAAACGGACCCCTTGAAGAGGGAGTGATTTATGAAAGATATGACATTCCAACCATCGGCATTGATACTTTTAAAAATATGATATTATACAACGAATATCCTGAAATTTTAGCAGACCGTGGAGGATATTTCGTTAAAATTGATGGAAATGTCATAAAACAATACAGAGAAGAATATTCAATGTCCCTGAAAGATTTGGCTAATCTTGCCCACGTTTCACGTGCTACAATGTATAAATATGAAAACGGCATTGTTCGCGCAAATACCGAAACTGCAATGATTCTGGAAGAAATCCTCAATACGAAAGTAACATTAGATATTGACCTTTTAAAACAACCTCAAAAGGAAGATGTTGAATACAGCGATGATGTTAATGACCTATCCAAATTGGGATATGGTGTTTTATCAACCAATAAAAGTCCGTTCGATGCAGTAGCCAAGATGAAAAGTTCAGATAAGCATTCACCATTAATGGCAAATGTTGAAAAGAACAGGACTGAAAAAACTCTAAAAAGAATGGCAGTTCCGCTAAAAGATTTATCAATGGTCACCACATCCGAACCGGTATTTATAATCAATAACGAAAAGATCAAAGAATCAATCGGAACAATACCGGTTATTAAATCATGGGAGCTAAAAGAGTTTGAAAATTCAAAAGAATTGCTGAAAATGATAAGAGAGAGAAAAGAAAATTAGAGTGGTAATATGGAAAACTTACAAATTACAGGCATGGAAAATCATCCAATAAAATGGGTTTGCAATTACAAAGGACAAAGAGCTATTGGAATCTGTGGTAAAACACAAAAAATAGCAATGTTTGCATCTGATGAGAGAGTATCTAGAATCCTTGACGACATTGTCATCGGAACAGATGAAGCACAGGAAGGATACGGCTGTGAAGAAAGAGACAGATGCTGCAATTTTGAATGCGAACTCTGTGAAATCTCACCAAGACAATATCTGCAGATTACAGGTAAAAAACCATCAAATAAAAATATAAAAGATTTAATTAATGGACTTGCAGACTTGAACAAAACATTGAAAGAAGACGGCTTTGTTCCATTTGAAGAATACGAAGTTGTGAAACTTTAGAACTCTTTTAAGAGTGAAAAGTCTTCACTTGCCTCTTCAACTTTTGCAACACCCACAGTAATTAAATCAACATAATCCGTATTTTTTAAAAATGTAAATGCCTCTTTAGGCTGCAGTACACCGGCTGCTAAAACCCTAGTAGCTATAACTTTTTTATTTAATTTTAAAACCCTGTCAACAAATTCCTGTCTTTGGGATGCGTTAAACGCATTAATATCCATCATGTAAGAAATTGAATTGAGAGGAATCATGTAAAAATCAAATAAATCCATGTCCAGATTATCTGAAATCAGATCTGTTGTCCTTGAAGGGAACGCAGTCACCAATCCTGAAAGGGCTCCGGTATTGTTAATTTCAGACAATATTTTTGAAGTCAGTCTCCAGTCATACCCGTCAACAATAAACTCGTCAACAAGCATTAACGGACAGTCATAACTGCTGAACAGCTCGATATCCTCATCCCAGTCAACTTCCTTTGCAACCTCATAATTAGGATTCAAATAATCAACATCGGATTTGCCTATGGTTGCAATGACTTTCATCTTACAGCCCTGTTCGGCTGCGATATCATATGCTTCAAGCAGATTTGAATCATTAACCAGGTTTATGGCCCGAACACCATGATTATAAGCTTCAACAATTACATCTGCAGTAGCCTGAGGATTGTTATATAAATCATCAAGATACAGTCTTGATCGATGCCCATAATAAAGTTCAGCCATGAATGGACCGTAGCCCAAAATTGTCTGGGGAATTGATTTGCCTTTAAATTCCAGTTCATCTAAAAACATAGTAACCCTATTCTTTTTCGACTACAACAGCAGTTCCGTAAACAAGAATCTCCTGCATTACATCTGAAATTTCATTTGAGTCAAATCTGATTGCAACAATACCGTTTGCGCCTAATTCCTTAGCGTGTTCAATGGCTCTGTGTAATGCTTCATCTCTGGACTCTTCCATCATTGTTACATATTGGGTGATTTCCCCACCGAATAATGATTTTATGCCTGCACCTATCTGTCCGCCGGCACCTCTGCTTCTAACAGTCAATCCGTAAATGAATCCTTTTGTTTCCACTATTTTAAATCCCGGAATATCATTTGCTGTTGAAATTGCAAATTCTTCTACTGATACCATAATAATATCTCCTTTATTTTTTTGATATGTGAAAACCACATCGTTAATAGTAATTATTGCAGTCCTTATTTAAAAATTATTAGCATATCCATTAGATTTGTTTAAATTTTAAATATAATAAAGAATATAAATTTAAGTAATATTTATTATTAAATATTCTTTTTAAAATCAATTATATGGTGAAAATATGAAAGTACTCGTTGCTGATGCAATAAATGAAAAGGGTATTGAAAACTTAAAAGAAGTTGCTGAAGTAGTTGTAGACACCAGCATTACTCCTGAAGAGTTAGCAGATACCATCCATGAATATGACGGAATAATCGTAAGAAGTCGGACAAAATTAACTGCAGATTTAATCGAAAAAGCAGAAAATATGAAAATCATAGCAAGAGCTGGTGTTGGAGTAGACAACATCGACTTGGATGCTGCAACTGAAAAAGGTATTATGGTTGTTAACTCACCAGAATCCACCTCAGTAACTGTAGCAGAACACACAATGGGTTTAATCCTAAGCATGGCTCGTAAAATTTCCATTGCTGACAAATCCGTTAAAGAAGGCAAATGGGAAAAGAAAAAATTCATGGGTGTTGAACTCAGAAATAAAACTCTCGGTGTAATCGGTATGGGAAGAATCGGTTCACAAGTTGTAAACAGATGTAAAGCATTCGGTATGGAAGCAATGGCATATGATCCATACTTGCCTGAAGAAGTTGCAAAACAAATGGGCGTTGAATTAACCACATTAGAAAAAGTGCTTGAAAATGCTGATTTCATTACAATTCACGTACCGCTCACTCCTGAAACCAAACACTCAATTTCCACAGAACAATTTGAATTAATGAAAGACACAGCATATATTGTAAACTGTGCTCGTGGTGGAATCATTGATGAAGACGCACTCTACGATGCTTTAGTCAATAATAAAATAGGTGGAGCTGCTTTAGACGTATATGAAGAAGAGCCACCTGCTGAAGATTCAAAATTATTCGAACTTGACAATATCGTATTGACTCCACACATTGCTGCTTCAACCAAAGAAGCTCAAAGAGATGCTGCTATTATCGTAGCTGATGAAATTATCGACCTTGCAAACGGCAAAGCACCTAGAAACGTATTGAACATGCCACGTATCGACAGCAATACCTACCAGGAATTAGCTCCATACATGGAATTATGTGAAAAATTAGGTAGCTTTATCTCCCAAGGAGTCAACGGTAAAATTAAAGAAATTGAAATCGTTTACAGCGGAGAATTAGCTGAAATCGACAACCTTGAAATTTTGACAAGAACTGTTATTCAAGGTGCTGTAAATCCATTCTTAAGTTCTCCTGTTAATGCGGTCAATGCATCCCTTGTTGCTAAAGACAGAGGAATAAGCATTACTGAAGGCAGAAAAAATAATTCAAAAGGATATGATTCCTTAATTAAAGTAATCGCAAAAAGTGCAGACGACAAATTCTCTGCAGTTGGTACACACTTACACGAATCAAGAATTTTAAAAGTAAACGATTACTGGGTCGATGTTATTCCTGAAGGACACATGTTCATAGCAAAATATGAAGACGTTCCTGGAAGCATCGGTAAAATCGGTACCAAATTAGGAGAACACAACGTTAACATCGGAATTATGCAAGTTGGAAGAGATGAAAAAGGCGGAAGAGCTATCATGGTTCTAACTTTAGACAAAGAAATTCCAAAAGATGTTATTAAAGAAATCCAAGCTTTAGACAATGTCTACGAAGCTAACGGATTAGAATTATAAAAAACAATTTTCACCATATTGTTTTTTATTTTTTTATTTTTCAACCATTAAAAAAAAGAAAGAATTAATCCTTGAATTCTTTTGATATTTTCTTAACGCTGCCATCAGCATTAAGTTCTATTTTTATTACCTGATTAGGCAAAGTCGTATTTGAGATTATTTCCATTTGATTGCGTTTTTCATATTCTTCATAGTGATTTTTTCGCTCTTCATCAAGGCTTTGGAAGAATTCATCATCCTCTTCATCGAAAAATCCTGGCTTGAATTCATCATTTTCAGTTAAAACATCACTTTCATCGAAAAATTCGTCAGGATTGTCGTCAACCAGGTAACTGTAATCCCCAATAGTATAATCAATATGCTCGCCGTACCTGTCGTATGATTTAAAGGTCTCCAAACTGTAAGGGAGACATACAATCATGTGAAAATACCCATTTTTGGAAAATGTCTTTAAATCTGCTCCAGACGGCATTGCACTTGGTCCTGGGTGAGAGTGGACTGATCCCCAATATTTTGTGTTCATCGGAATCATTTCAGTATGAACGACAGCTCCGGTTTCACATGTCTCTCCCGGAACAAAAATCAAACTTGTAATATACAATACCTTATCAATGATTTTACCGTCAAAAAAGGCTAAAAATTCGTTCGGATATGCCTGTTTTGAATAATAAATTACTGATTCAAGAACTTCCCTATCAACACGAACTTCATTGAACTCCTCGTCATTGCTTTTAAATAATTTTGAAATAAAGCTCATTTGATCACCCGAATTTCCTTAAAGAATTTTTCACTGAAAATCGGAAGCTCCCAGTCTGTGTAAACATAACTTCTGAATGAGGTCTGGTTTTTATTTTCTTTTTTATTGAAACCGACCACTTTTTTATTTTTCCTGTATACTGCAATTCCCCGTTTTTTATAAGTTTCAATATCATTTAAGTTAATGCCATTTTCAAACAAGAATTCATGAATGTCACTTAAATTCATGCCATTTATTTTATCGTTTGCTTCTGTATTTGAATACTTGGTTTTGAGGTATGAGATTCCATGTGAGTTAACGCAGTTTCTCCATGATTCATCCTGCCTCCACTTGAAATAATCCAAGATATCGCCGTCACTGATTGGAATGATTCTTGAATCAAAAGCTGGAGGTTTCTTAAATTGAGTATCATAATGCATTACAAAGGAACTTGCAGTGAAACTAGCTATTACGGAATTTATTTTTTCAACTCTGCCATCGAATGGAATTTTATCTAAAAGCAAGCTTATTTCATCTGAAAAAGTATAAACGAACTCCGCTGAAAACTCTTCAAATAGGTCTCGGCAAACCTCAGAGATAACATTATAAAAGTTCTCATCATAAGGTTTTACCAGATTTAAATCACGGGCCAACTTATGAAAGCTCCTGCCATCCAAGCGGACAATGATTTTAGAGTTTTTCGGAACTTTTAGAGATGAATAAACTTCAAAATCTTTCATTATTACATTCCCACACTTATAGTTTCATTGAAACTTTTAAGCAATCTGATAGCAGACAATGCTGCCAGCATGCTTGTTTTCGGATTGGCTGCACAAGGATAGTTCATGGTTGTAGTTTTAAACTCACCGAAATCGCCTTTTGCAGTAATTTCATGAACATTTCTGTCAACTTTAGGATCGACGATAATTTTAACATCAATGTCCCTTTCACATGCAATACTAATTGTGGCTGCAACATTAATGTTTAATGGAAATTCCTTTACTGCTTCTGAAGCCTTACCCTCAAATAATACTTCCTCAGTATCAATGTCTTTTCCAAGGGATTTTGGAGACTTGCGGGTTACAAGATTTACCTCTTTAAGACCGAACTTGGAAACTGCCTTGATTCCATCCAATCCTACAACCGCACCTGAAGGCAAGTGTATTTTAGCACCATGCTCCTTAGCCAAATTCAAAACTTCAAAATAAAAGTCCATGTCCATGAATGCGCCAATACTCATTACAATCATGTCCTTGCCTTTTTTAAGAATCTTTGGTGCCAATTCTCTGACTGAAGCAGGTGACGCACATTCCAAGACCAAATCAACATTGTCCAACATGTCATCCAGGTCAAGTGCTGCAACACCTCCTGCCAAACTGGCTAAATTTTCAGCCCTTTCGACATCCTTATCGAAAAAGTATGCAATTTCAATACCGTTATCTTCTGGAACTACGCTTGTAGTAATAATGTTAGCAATAGCTCCACATCCTATAATACCTACTTTCATATTATCACTTAGAGCAAATTTACTAAATAAAATATTAAATAAAAAAAAAGAATTTAAAAGATTATTTCTAATCTTTTAGTCGAATTGAACTTGAGTTTCATTTTGTGGTTGAGTTTCAGGTTGTTTTGGAGCAGCCTCAGGGATTTGTGGTTCAGGGTTAATTTTTTTCATGTCCCTAGGGTTGATTAACATGATGTCTCCAATAGCTTGAACTTTATCAAAGTCCACAGTTAATAAATCGTTTTGGAATGATCTCATTTCGTGTTCTTCTGGAGATTCACCACGAATACTTCCAAAAATTTGATTAACTAATGATCCGGTAGGTCTTCTTTCTTGTTCAATAGCTCTAACTTGTAATTTTGAAATAGTTCCTAATCTAATATTTAATATAACATCTTCTACACGACCAACATAATGTCCTGTGTTGGTATAAATATCTAAACTGCGTAATTTTGAAACTTCTACCATGTTTACACCACAATATAAAATAATAATTAAATAAATATGTATTATTTTATTTAATTGTTAATATAAATAGTTTTTGTTTTTAAAAGTTAAAGACGTCTTATTTTACAAAAAACTTATTAAATTTAACAATTAAAATATAATTTAGATTACAAGGAGACTTTAAATTGTGGGATACAACAAAAGATTATAGAATTTTAGTAGCAAGCAAGGCAAGAGAGAATTATTTAAATCTCATTCCAACAGCTTCATTTAGAGGAAGCTGGAATAAAAAACAAGCTGTTGATTTGGGAAAGCAAATGAACAGTGATTTTCAATCATTGATTTACTCTTACCTCGAAGGAGATGAATTGGTAAACTCTCCGGATGTTGAAGCTTTAAAACAAAAAGCATTACAGATTATTGAATATTTGGGCGGAGATGACTGGAACAAGAAATTCCTAAGCAACGCTCCGAAGGAAGACAGGGAAAAAACACAGGAAAACATTGCAAAAGTAAGGTTTTTCCTCGATACAATCATCGGTTTAAAAGACAGACTTGCACTGGGTCCGATCAATGATCCGATCATGGGAGTTGACATCAAGGTCGGCGAAGTTATGAGCGTTACAACACATCCGAAAAACGATAACCTCATGCTTTGTAATGTGAATTTAGGAAAACGTGCAATAACTGTAGTTACCAACGACATGAACGTTAAAGATGAAAATAAAGTTGGAGTCTCCTTATTACCACCACAATCATTCAGCGATATCGTCAGCGAGGGAATGTTTTTAGGAATGAACGGAAGTATCCTCAAGGATGTCGACGGGGAACTCGGCCAGATGCCTAAAGGAATTCCTATGGAATCCTTAAATGAAACACGTAACCTTGTTGAAAACTATCTAAAATAAGTTTAAAAAACTTATTTTCTCTTTTTATTATTGATTTTACTTTGTTAATTTGTCATCACATTTTTAGAAAGTTATATATAGAATTAAGCATACATTATTAGTTAATTATAAAATTAAGTGAAATTAGTTTGATTTTAAGACAATATTATGAAATGAAAGCAATTTTGCTTAATTAGAACAATATTACACGGTGAATGCAATGTATGATTTTGAAGAATTTTTCCAGATTGGTAAAGAACTTTCAAAAACTGAAGACGAAGCACATATTCGCTCAGCAATCAATCGAGATTATTATTCCCTTTTTGGAGAATCTAGAAAATATTTAGTTGAAATTAAAAATAAAAAAAATCTTAAAACTAAAATCGGGATTCACACCAAAGTTTGTGACACTTTAAGATATTCAAAAGATTCCACTGAAAAATACATTGGAGATATATTATACACTTTAATTGAGATTAGAGGATTTGCCGATTATGATTGGAAAGAAAAAGACCTCAAATATTTTAAAAAAGTTTTCCCAAAAGTTAAAGAAGATGTTGAAAAAGGATTAGAATCATTAGAATTTTTAAAAAATAAATATAACTAGATACAGAGAGGATAATAATGGACATTACAAATATTGAATTTGAAAAAAAGTTTCAAGAATTGAGTCTGTAAAATTTTATAGGCTTATTTAATTTTTATGTGTTTTTGGGTCCAGTTTTGCATTTGGAAGTCTAAAAAGGTTAGAATTCCATTTTTGGTCTTGTATAATTTCTTTATTTTTTCTGGATTGGTTTGTCTGTA
>NZ_JAZQFM010000065.1:0-4065 GCF_045539575.1 Methanobrevibacter sp. | reverse complement strand
GTAATCGTTTCAAAAGCTCCATGTACATTAATTAAAGGTTTAACCAAAAAACCTCCGGTTAACTTAGTTGAAAAGAATTGTAATAATTGTGATAAATGTGTAAGTGAACTTGCTTGTCCTGCAATTTCAAAAATCAATGGAAAAATTACCATTGATAAGGCGCAATGTGACGGATGTAACGTCTGTATTCAGGTATGTAAGTATGGTGCACTAGAGGCAGGTAGGTGAGAAAATGGATAATCATTATAGTATTTATATTTGTGGTGTAGGAGGTCAGGGAATCATCAAAACCTCCACAATCATCGGTGAGGCTGCGATGAATCAGGGCCTGGAAGTGGTAATGAGTGAAATTCATGGAATGTCTCAAAGGGGAGGATCTGTATCAACCGAACTTAAAATCGGAGGATACAATTCATCAATCATTCCGAATAAGGGAGCAGACATGTTGCTTGCATTTGAGCCTATTGAAACAATCAGGGGTTTGGATAAAGTAAACTCAGAGACAAAAATAGTTTATAACACTCATCCGATAATTCCGTCTTCAACCGACAAGCCTTATCCTAGCGTGGACAGCATTACCAAAGTATTGAAAGAGAACTTCAAACACGTTCTTCCAATCAACGGTACTGAATTGGCTATTGAGGCCGGAAGTGTTCTGGCTTTGAACATGGTTCTTTTAGGTGCGGTGACCGCTGATGACAATTTCCCATTATCAAAAGAATCAGTCATCGATGCCATGAAGAATAATCTGAAACCTAAATTCCATGACATGAACCTAAAAGCTATTGAAAGCGGATATAAATCTATCAAAGGTTAACTTATAAATAGTATTTTAAATATATTTTATAGTAGATAAAAAAGTAGTGGTTATTATGGCTTACAAAATCGACAATGCAATCGTAAAAAAAGATATAGCAGGTAATTTAACATTGATTGATCCGGATAATGTTTTTGAAGATGAAGATGCATTCATTGCTGTTAAAAGTGATGATTTAATTACTATTCAACTTTTAATCAACGGTATTTTGAAAAATGATTTTAAAAGTTGGAGGGAATTGGGAGTAGTTCCAGAAACTGATCCTTTAAAAAGTCTTTTTGTACGTCTAGGTTATTCTAAAGAAGATATAGCTAACATGTTAAAAGATTTATAGCTATTTTCTTTTTACTCTTTTTTTATTTCTTATTTTTTCCATATTTTAATCAATTTTGAAATTTTTTTTGATTTAACATAATTGTTTTCACTTGATAATATTGTTTTGATTTTTTATTATTGCCTTAATTTAGTATTATTGCTTTAATTATGTAATATTTACCTCCAAAAACCATTTTATTTAAATTAATACTATTTAATTCAAATATAAAAGTTATTAAGTCTTGTTTTTAATAATATATTCAGTAATATTGGAGGTGTCTTACAATGGCTGAATTTCAGGAGGATATGTTATTCAAAAATGTGTCTGATGAAGATGCTAGTATTCTTTTAGAGATTTTAGGTAAAAAATCAAAAAGAACTAAAGTTTGGACTAAAGAATTAAGGCATATTGATCCAACTAACTACAAACCTGATTTAATTTTAGATTTGGATGATGAGAATCTAATTGTGGAGTTTCAAAGTACTGAAGTTGGAAATGATTTTTCAAGAAGAGCTCACAGTTATGTTGCGTTAACTGATCAGCATAAGAAAAATGATAAGGAAGTTAATCTATCTGTTTTAAGCACAGCTGAAGATTCTAAAATAGTTGAGTATAGATATAACAGATTAAATGTCTTTAAGTATGAGGTTCATGGATTGAATAATTTAGACAGTGAAGAAATTATAAATAATGTTAAAACTAAACTTAAATACAATGAACCGTTAGATGGTAGAGATATTATATTATTGTCTTTAGTTCCATTAAGTAAAAAAGGTAAAAACATTGTTGAATACATTTATCGCGTCATTAAGATATTATTTAATTTGAAAAATTTGACTTCATCTCAAAAAGATTTGTCTTTTGGGATTATGTGGTTAACAACTGACAAATTTGTTGTTGATTCACTTGAAAGGAATATTATTTGTGATTTGTTGGGTGGTAGAATGAGTCTAATACATGAATATGGTGAAAACAAGTATCAAAATGGAAAAGATGACGGTATTGAGCAAGGTATTGAGCAAATCATCGTAAATCTTTTAAAATCTGGTGAAGAAGCTTGTGTTATTGCAAAAAATGCAGATGTTGCTTTAGAAAAAGTTTTGGAAATAAAAAATAAAAATAATTTGTAGAAAAGAGTAATTCTTTTCTATAAATTTTTAATGTCGGCTTCATCTAAGATTTTAACATTGCTTTCGTTTAAAGCTTCAATAGCTTTTTCCATGTTTTCCAATCTCATTACAACAATTGCTTCATCGGTTTTGCTGCTTACAAATGCGTAAAGGTATTCTAAGTTAATGCCTTTTTCATCGAAAACTTCTAAAGTTGAGTTCAATCCGTTAGGTTCGTCAGGAACTGCCAGGATGATAACTTCATTTTCCTTTACAATAAAACCGTCTTTTTCAAGAGCTTCTATTGCCTTTTCATTGTCTGAAACAATTAATCTTAAAATTCCGTATTTTGTTGTATCTGCTATTGAAAGAGCACGAATGTTAATGTTTTCTTTTGCTAATGTGTCAATAGCTTTTTTAATTCTTCCTTCTTTGTTTTCTACGAAAATTGAAATTTGTTTTACTGCCATTTTATCACCTAGTCAAAATTCCTTTCATCAATTACGCGAACAGCTTTACCTTCGCTTCTTGGAAGGGTTTCAGGTTCAACAATACTTACATCAACTCTTAAACCGGTCTCTGATCTGATTGATGCCTGAATTTGTTTTTCAACTCTTTCCATTTCCTTCATTTCATCTGAGAACAATTCTTTTGTAGCTTCAACCTTAACTTCAACCTCATCCAAAATGTCAGGTCTTGTTACGTGAATCATGTAGTTAGGGCTGATTCCGCTAACTTTGAGCAATGCTTTTTCAATTTGTGATGGGAATACCATAACACCTTTGATTTTTAACATGTCGTCGCTTCTGCCTGTGATTCTTGTCATTCTGACGGTTGTTCTTCCACATTCACATTTGTCAGCGATGAGTGAAGTCAGGTCTTTTGTTCTGAATCTTAAAATAGGCATTCCTGTTTTGGTAAGGGAGGTTAAAACAAGCTCTCCTTTTTCTCCATATCCTAAAGTTTCTCCGGTTTCGGAGTTGATGATTTCCGGATAGAAATGATCGTCTTGTATGTGCATTCCGTTTTGGAAGTCGCATTCCTGAGCAACGCCAGGACCCATAACTTCTGTTAAACCGTAGATATTGTGGGTTTTGATTCCAAGGGATGCTTCAATTCTTTTTCTCATTTCATCGGTCCACATTTCAGCCCCATGAATTCCTGCTTTCAGGTTTAAGTCTTCAAGAGGGATTCCTGCTTTTTCTCTGGATTCTCCAAGATACATTGCATAGGAAGGGGTGCATGTTAGAATGTCACTTTGGAAATCAACCATTGTGTCCAGTTGCCTTTGGGTATTTCCTGCTGAAATTGGGATTGTGATTGCACCCATACTGTTTCCACCGTGGTGGATACCGAATCCTCCTGTAAACAAACCGTATCCGTAGGCATTTTGGATGATGTAGTCTTTTTCAGCACCGGCCATTTTCAATCCACGTGCAATACATTCTCCCCAAATGTCCAAATCGTTTTGAGTATATGCAGTTACGGTTGGTTTTCCGGTAGTTCCGGATGATGCGTGAACTTCCACAATTTCTTCACGAGGAACTGCAAGCAATCCTAAGGGATAAGCTTCTCTTAAATCGCTTTTTGTGGTAAATGGAATTTTTTCAATGTCTTTTAGTGTTTTGATGTCTTCCGGTTTCAATCCGATTTCATCGAATCGTTTTTTGTAAAACTCAACATTTTCATATGCGAGTTTCACGGTTTCCTGTAGTCTTTCAAGTTGTAGTTTTTCTTTTTCTTCCTTTTCCATACATTCTGCTTTTTCATTCCAAAACATTATATCCCTATTTTAAATTTTATTTTAACAAGATTAAGTTATG
>NZ_JAZQFM010000064.1:0-10645 GCF_045539575.1 Methanobrevibacter sp. | reverse complement strand
GATTCTATTGTAGCATATTCCATATCTGGTTCTCAATTGTGGAAAACTAAAGTAACTGGTGGCGTTGGAGATAAATTAGTATTGGATCCTGAAAAAGGATTGTATTCAATCAATTCCAAAGGTAACTTATATAGATATGATTTGATTAATGGTAAAGAATCATTAATGTCCAGTTTAAAAGTTACTTCTGGTGTTTTAATTGGAAATGATGGTAATTTGTATATTGCATCTGATGATACTTTTTATGGGTTAAATTCCAATGGTGAAATATTGTGGAAATCAACTCTTGACTCTAAAATTATTGGTAATCATGTAATGGATGAAAAAGGAACCGTTTATGTTATTTCACAGGATAACAAAATCTATGCTTTAACACATGCTGAGTTAAAAGATCCTAATCTTATTGTCAATGTAGATGATAAATATATTACTGTAGATATTGACAGTCAAGCTACTGGTGATGTAATTTTCACTCTCGAGGGGAATGAATATAAAAATATTTTCAATAAGTCTATTGAAGATTTAGATTCTGGAAATTATCAATTAAACATTTCCTATGCTGGTGATGGAAGATTTAATAGTGTTTCTAAAGTGGTTAATTTCACTGTAAAACCTAAAGTTTCACCTGAAATTGAATCCAGTAAAAAAGATACAGTTTCTGTTAGTCTTCCAAGTGATGCAACAGGTCAACTGACTGTAACTGTTGGAAATGAAACATACACTCAGGAATTAGTTAACGGTAAAGCATCAATTTATGTTCCAGGATTGGATTCAAGCAGTAATGTAGTTATTAGTTATTGTGGTGATGGTAATTATGCTTCATTTACAAGGGAAGTTAATGTTGCATCTACTAAAGTCAAATTAACTGGTAGTAACTTAAACATGCTTTATACAAGTGGAAGTTATTATAAGGTTAAACTAACACAAAATGATGTTGCTTTAGTTGGAAAAACTGTTACTTTTGTTGTTAATGGCAAAAAGATAACTGGTGTAACTGATAAGAATGGAATTGCTTCTGTTAAAATAACACTTGCTCCAAAAACATACACTGTAACTGCACAGTATAGTAGTGTTAAGGTGTCTAATAAGGTAGTTGTTAAAAGCATTGTGTCTGCTAAGAATATAAATGCTAAAAAGTCTGCAAAATCTCTTAAAATCAAGGTAAACTTGAAAAAAGTGAATAATAAATACTTGAAAGGTAAGAAAGTAACCTTAAAATTCAAAGGCAAAACCTATAAAGTTAAAACCAATAAAAAAGGAGTAGCAACATTTACTATTAAGAATAATGTTCTTAAAAAACTCAAAGCAGGTAAAAAATACACATATAGAGTTACTTATCTAAAAGAGGGTGTAAGCAAAAAAATTACAGTTAAAAAATAGGGAATTATTCTTTCTCTATTATTTTTTTATAAGATGGAGGTATATTTTTTTATGAATTTTAATAAATCCTATTTTATTTTAATATTTTTCATCTTAATTTTGAGTATTGGTGCAGTATCTGCAAATGAAATTGATTCAGGTAATGTTACAATGTCTGACGATATTTCTGAAATCAATTCAAACAGTCAATGTTTAGATGAAATTGGGAGTGTTGATTCATCGGATTTGTTAAAGAGCGATGAACCTGATGAAATTATTGTTAATGATTGGGATGAATTACAGTATTATTGTTCTCTAACCGATAAGGATTATACTTTAAGATTAAAAGAAAATACAAATTTTTATCCATCTAGTCCGACAGATTCGAATTATCAAATTAAAATTAACAATAATGTGAAAATTATTGGATCTGCGGGATCATATATTGGGGATTCTGAGTTCCATAGATGTTATGTTCCCTCCGATGGTTTTCGTTATGTTGTAGAAGGTGGAGAATTTGTTACATATACTCCAATTGTTGTTCCAGATTATAATAAAAAAAGTTTAACTTTAGAAAATGTTACCTTTAAATGGGTTTACCTTCAATATTCCCCTGATGCAAAGTTTATACAACTGGGTGGAAATGGAAATTATATATTTAAAAATTGTAATTTTGATTATATAAATACAGTATTAGGTAATGGTGCAGTAATCGCTCTTAAAAAAGGGGATGCAATTTTAGATAATTGCTCTTTTGTTAATTGCAATATTCCTAAAGGATTAATCACGGTTTCTGAACTGCAACCGATGGTTGTTCGCGATTGTTATTTTGCAAATAATTTTGCATATGAGCATACAACTTGCATTATGAATTGGGGTAAATTAACCATTTATAATACTAAATTTTATAAAAATCGTTCTGCCGCATGGGCAGGTGGAATAACCACTTATGGTGCAGGCATTACAAATATTTACAATTCTAACTTCACGGGCAATGTTGCCGGTTGGAATGGTGGAGCATTATACGTTTATAATATTGCAAATATCTATAACACTACTTTTGTGGATAACAATTGCACTACCAATAATGGTGGAGGTGCAATCGGGGCTTGTAAATATAGTGGAATTCCAAGAATTTATATTGAAGATTCATTATTTAAAAATAATAATAATTTATGTTGGGCTTTAGATTCACTTTCAACAACTGGAATTGGTTGTGGTGGTGCAATTTCTCTTATGGATGAAGGTTCACTTGAGGTTAGAAATTCACTTTTCATTGCAAATTCTGCAGCTTATGGCACTGCGATAAATGCCAGGGACGGAGGTCCACAGTATGGGTCTCCTGATGTCATAATTGCGAATAATACATTTATCAATCATACTCGTGCTGGAGATGTATTATATATAAATTTAAGCGATACTTTTTATAATGTTTCAGGAAATAAGTATTTTGGCAATTCAATTGAATTTTCTAATTTGACATTAACATCAGTTAGTTCAGGTAATGAACAAGCAACCTTAAAGGTCACTGCCAGTTTGGCACGTCCAGATTTTTATGAAGAGGATATTTTAGATAGGACTTGGTATGATGTTTATATTAACGACGAATATGTTAAAACTGTAAATACGACCATGTTTACTATTGATTTTGGCGATTTTGATATCTGTGATGTTTATGTCATCCCTACGATTTCAAATAGAAAGACTAATGTGGTAACCGTTACCAGCACTCGTGAGTATGTTTTTGTCTCCAAAAATGGCAATGACAACAACAACGGATCTTCAAGGTCATCTCCTGTAAATACCATCAAGAAGGCTTTGGAGTTGGCTAAGGATTGCAGAAATATTATTCTTCTGGATGGTAACTGGAGTGAAAATCTCAAAATAGATTATGATGTTTTAATTAAAGGTGAAAACAATGCCACACTAACAAACGCCACTCAATTTGTTTTAAACAGCAATTTCACTCTTAAAAACATGAATATCATAAACTTGAGTGTGGATAATTTCATCAAGCAGAATGATGGTAATCTGATTATCGAAAATTGTATTTTCAAAAACAATGCTGCTGTTAATTTAATTGATGCAAGGCATGCGGAAATATCAAAGTCAATCATTATAAACAATAATGCGGCACTGATTAACAATAATGGCTATGCTTCAATCACTAACTCTGTTATTTTAAATAATACTGATATACTCAAAGGCAATCAAAACCATGTTTTGGATTATAACTGGTGGGGAAGTACTTTAAAAAACCCGGCCAAACCTGTGGATTTAAACATCAGCAATTGGCTGGTTTTAAATGCCACAAGCAGTGTTAATCGTTTAGAGCAAAATCAGGTAGCTTTAATTTCCCTTGGTTTTTATTTAAACAATGCCTCCAAGTATACCAATCTTCCGGAAATCGAATTCAATTACAATGCATTGAACGGCAATCTCGATTCAGGACTTGTATATACATTAACCGCTTTAAAAAACGGTGTTGTTACTGTTAACTATAATGATGTTTACTATGACATTACTTTTGAGTTTTTAAAGTCAAACCCAAATCTTCAAGTTAAAACTGAAAACGTCATGTTCGGAGAGGATGTTGTCATACAAATCACCATGCCAGGTGATGTTTCAGGAAATGTCACTGTTGAGATTTCCAATTTGACACAGACAATGAAAGCCTCAAAGAACATGATTTTCACTTTCAAGAATTTAAAAGCTGATAATTACGCAGTAAACGCAATCTTCAGTGGTGATGATAAGTATATTCCGCAGAATGTAACTTCAAATGTTCAGGTTTCAAGATATCCTTCAAAAATTAACCTTGAGATAGGTGAAATTAAAGTAAATGAGGATGTTTTGATTAGTGTTTCATGCTTAAGTGACGCACAGGGAAATGTAACATTGTACATTAACAATAAAGCTCACACATTGGTATTGACAAATGCTAAGGCAACATACACTATCAAAAACATTACTCGCGGTGATTACATTATCAAAGCGGTGTATAATGGTGATGATAAGTATCTTGAAAGTCAAAGTTCGACCAAAATAGAAGTTGACAATCTAAATGCATCAATGGAAATTGGAGCAAAGGATATCATTTACGGTGAAAGTGCTGTAATCACTGTTAGATTGAATGATAATGCAACTGGAAATGTCACTGTAACGGTTGACGGTAAGTACAACTCATCAGGTGTAGTTGATGGTCAATCTGTAATTATTTTAAGCGGTCTTGAAGCTGGAGCTAACAAGAACATTACTGTTTTCTATACTGGTGATGATACCTACTTTAATAAGACAGAATCTGCCGATTTCACTATCTCAAAGGCAGATTTGACATTTGATATTTTCGCTGATAACATTAAGATTGGTCAGGATGCAGTAATACACATTAACGTTCCGGCTAAAACCTCAGGAACTTTCACCATCGGTGAGGATGTTATCACTATTCCGTTGTCCGGTGCTGTTGAGTATGTCATCAGCGATTTGGCAATCGGTGAGTATGAAATCACTGCAATTTATGATGGCAATAATTACAATACTGTTCAAAATTCCACTACATTCACCGTTTTGGAATATCCTATATCACAATGGCCAAACGAAGGTTCAGATTCCAAAAGCTCCTACAAATCACAATATGGATCTGACACTAACGGTGAAATTGCATTCATTATCGATTTGGAGGAGGATATTGTTGGTGCTTTGACCATTGACAGTGATGGAAACATTTACGTTACAACACAAAACGGAATATATTCCTATGATGCTGATGGCAGTTTGAGGTTTGTTTTCACTCCTGATACTCGTGAAGGCAATTTTTCAGGAACATGCATAGGCCGTGATGTTGTTATTTCACCTAAATCAGGCGATACATTGTATTTCATCAATCAGACTACTGGTGAGAAGTATGGTTCTTCCAATCTTTATCAGGGTTCCAGTATTTTTTCACCGATTATTGATTCCAATGCCAATGTCTACATTGTAAGCGAGTATCAGGTTACCTCCGGCAGGTATAATCTTGTCAAGATTCCGTATAGCATGTGGGAGTTCGGTGGAAATCCGATTTTGGTTGATCTTGCTAAAACAGCACCGTTATGCTCACCTACAGTCAATGAAAATATTGTTGTGGTGCTTTCTGAAAACAGGTTAATGGTTTTGGATGCAAATACCTTGCAGTCCAATTTCATAAAATCAGGTAATTATGCAAATGTGCGTCCGGTTATCGGTGAAGGCAATATTGTTTATGCCGCATTAAGTGATTCTGTTGTTGCATATTCGGTGTCCGGTTCTCAATTGTGGAAAAGCAAAATAACAAGTGGTGTTAGGCAATTGCTTTTGGATGAAGATGTCTTGTACTCTTTAAATGCTGATGGCAAATTGTATAGGTATGATGTTTTGACAGGTAAACAGGGATTAGTTTCCAATTTGAATATCACTTCCGGTGTTTTGATTGGAAATGACAGTAACTTGTACTTTGCTTCCAATAATATTTTCTATATGGTTTCTGGTGATGGTGAAATACTGTGGAAGTCTGATTTGTCAACAAAAATCACAGGTAATCCTATAATGGATAAAAACGGTGTGATTTATGTTGCTTCTTCTGACAATAGGATTTTTGCCTTGACTTGTGGTGATTTAAAAGATCCTAATCTCACAGTCAGTGTCGATGATTCACAGATTACTATTTCAATAGACAGCCAGGCTACTGGTAGGGTTTCATTTGATTTTAACGATGTTTCCTATGAGAATGTCTTCAATATTCCAATTTCTGATTTGGCTGAGGGTAAATATCAAATAAATGTCACTTACAGCGGTGATTTGAGATTCAGACAAACTTCTGAAATTGTCACTTTCACCGTCAAATCTGAAGTTGTTCCAGAAATAGAATCAAACATAAAAGATACTGTATCAATCACTCTTTGTAAGGATGCAACCGGTAACTTGACCGTTATTGCAGGAAACAACACATATATTCAGGAATTGGTTGATGGTATGGCAACTATTACTGTTCCAGGTTTGGACTCTATGGGTGATGTCACTGTGATTTATTCCGGTGACAGTAAATATTCTGGATTTAATAAGACAACAAATGTCGCTTTGGTAAAGTCCAAATTAACAGCCAATAACTTGAATATGCTTTATTCAAGCGGCAAGTACTTTAAGGTTAGGCTGACACAGAACTCAAATCCTCTAGCAGGCAAAACTGTTGTTTTTACTGTCAACGGTAAAAAGATTAGTAGGATTACTAATGCTGATGGTTACGCTTCTGTTAAAATAACACTTGCTCCAAAAACATATGCTGTAACTGCTGAGTATAATGGAGTTAAAGTCAAAAATAAGGTTGTTGTTAAAAGTATCATAACCGCTAAAAACGTAAACGCCAAAAAGTCTTCAAAGTCAATCAAAATCAAAGTTACTCTCAAAAAGGTAAACAAAAAGTACCTCAAAAACAAGAAAGTAACCTTGAAGTTCAATAAAAAGACTTTTAAGGCTAAAACCAACAATAAGGGTGTTGTAACATTCACAATCAAAAAGAATGTCTACAATAAACTCAAAGCAAACAAAAAGTACACCTATCAGGCCATCTACGGCAAGGACAAGGTCAAAAAAACTATAAAATTCAAAAAATAAAATGAGGAATTTCACATTCCTCAACTTTTTTTTATTTTTTCATGTAGCTCAACCATTTCAAAGATACTATTTTTATAATCAAAACCAATTTAATTGAAAATCCAATCAATTAAAATAGCTACATCACTAATCATAATTATAATTACTCGCTCTTTCTTCAAGCATCACAATACTTATTTCCAATCATGGTTCCCGTTCAGTAACATAACTTATATATACTTGGTGGATAACTAAAAGATTACGAAATGGATTTTTATAGGAGATTTGTTTAATCTATCGAAATAAAAAAGAGGTTATAGAAAATGTATTACACTACAGATCAGGATTTAATTGAAGATTTTCACTTAAGGTCAGGTCATAGCGTTGGATCTATAAAATCATACAGGACAGTATTCAACAAATACACAGCATTCCACAACATGAGTCTTTGCGACTTGTTGGCTGAAGCAATAACCGAACAGGAAAACCACACTCCGGAAAACCGATTAAGCATATACGACAGGATAATCTCATTCAGGGATTATCTAACCAAAAATCATATAGGAAACACAATTACAGACTCAATATCTAAAATCAAGACATTTTACCATTACAACAGGGTGACAATACCATTCATACCGCCGCTGAACAGCAAGTATGTTAACAAAAACGATTTAATCAGCTTTGAAGACCTGCCGACAAAAGACGAACTGAGACTTGCAATGCAGTTTGCAGACGATGACTTGAAGATGTGGATTCTGGTTATCATATCATCAGGCGCAAGCAGGTGCGAGGCCAAATCCATGACAAACAGAACACTATTTGAAGGAACAAGAGCCTATCACAAAAAGGACAATTTCCATGACGCTTTAAAGTACTTGGCCAGAAACAACAATGTGGTGTGCACCTGCAAGCTAGTCAGGCAAAAGACAGACAAGCCATACTACACATTCCTCAATCCCGAATGCGTGCAGAGGATTGCCAAAATCAAGCTAAAGCAGGAAGACTTTGATCTGGACGCTCCGCTTTTGAAGTATAATCTGAACCATGTAAATCATAAGTTTAAAAAGTTAAATGATTATCTGGGTTTTGGTGAGGTCGGAGGATATGCACGGCTGCGACCGCATATGTTAAGGAAATTCAACTCAACGTATCTGACTCAAGGGTCTTTTGAAGGGAATCTCTTGGGCATGGACAGCGTTGATCTGCTTCACGGCCGTGGCAAGAACAAGACAAGACAGGCCTACTACAAGGACAATCCTGAGTATCTCAAGCTTGAATATATCAAGGTGATGAACAACGTTTCGCTTTATCGAAAGTATGATTATAAGATTATAAACAGTAGGGTGAAGGTGATTTCAAAGCCGTTGTAACATGTTTTAAAACTTTTTATTTTTTTATTTTTTTAGCTAGGTTTAGTGAGGTTAGGGGTCCAAAATTTGACCGAAAAATGGACCCATCAAAATTAATGAAATAACAATTCAGAATAATACATTCTTAACCTTAAACTAATGGGATCATGGTGTCTAAAATCAATTAAAATAATGGCCATTTGAAAAGTCTTAAAAATGGACCGCTAGAACGCCTCATAAATTCCTTTATTTGCAAAATGAAGGTCAATTATTTGATTTTGGCATTAGGTATTTTTTCTGTAATGGACCGCTAGCCAAATTCTATGTTAATTCATCTTTCAATTTTTACAAATTCTGGCGATGTGACATGCAACTTTTTAACATACCCATTAATCGCCAACTGATGGTAGCTATGGGGTAGTGTTGAAGAGTATCTATTTGTTGAGTTAGATTTTTTACTGATTTCTAATAGCTACTTTTTGAAATGCCCATTATTTGTATCATAATTCTGATGCAACTGGTGAATTTGATGATGCATTCATGAAAAATGTGATTCAAATTTCACAACAAGAGTGTTAGTAGCTAAGGATTTAAAGGGTTATATCTATATTCTAGATTCATATGGCTATTAATTTCAATATAAAAATCTAATTGATGATATAAATATTACAGGGGAAGATATATCTAATATCCTATATTTAGAACTGTAAGACATTAATTATAAAAATATTGTATTTTTAGGCATCTATGAGTTAAACAGTATAGAATGCGAAGTATGTGATGTAAATACGTGCTAAAACAATGTTTATACGGTTATACAAGATTTTGAACTCCATTAATTGAATGGAATTTTTCCATATGGGCAGGATAGAACAGGGTTCACAAGAATATGGGCATTGAAATTTTTAGAAAAAATTATAACATATCCAAATGAAGCCAATCACGATGACTGTGCAGTGGCTTTTACTGGATGATATGAAAAAATATAAAAAATAAAGAATTTAATCAAAAAATTAATTTTGATTAAGATTATTATTTTCAAATAACATTTTTACTTTGTTTTTCCAACTATTATCATGTATTATTCTTGCCATATGCAAATTTTCATCCAATATTTCTTTTTTAGTTAGTTTACTGAATTCTAACCAGTTTTTATCAAAAACATATATTGCATTGCCATAAATCAAAGACTCTAATATAGTAAATTCCTTAAACACGAATCCCACATATCCATTAAAACCGGCTTTTCCATAAAATACAGTAGTTGCCTCATATGTGTCATTAATGTATTGTATTCTATTTTCGTCTGCTATTCTTTTAGTTTTCTTTGTTTGTTCTAAAACTGGCTTTAAATGTTTTTTTAATTTTTCCCAAGGCATTTGTCCTTCGGGCAGTATTTCCCAGTTTAATCTCTTAAGATTTTTTAAGTCTATTAATTTGCTTAAATCTTCATGCAGTATTTCACATTCTTTAAAAAGCTCTAAGAATAAATTTATTGTATGTTTCAATAGTTCATCATCTTTTTTATAGCTGAATTTTTCACTAGCTATTATGATTTTACGGCCTTCTTTTTCAACTATTTTTAATTCAATACTTGGGGGTGCAATTGGTTCTCTACATATTCTTTCATATGAAAATGTACGAATGTCCACTACTTCTTCAGTTCTACCTCTGCCTCTCCATTCATTTCGTTTAAATTGTCTTTGATAATACTTTGTTTCTTTACCTAAGTCTGGTCTTTTGATATATGACCCTTCGGAATTAAACTTAGTGATGGTGGAATATTTACCTAATCCTGAGCCAATAGCTGGTAAAACTTGTTCGCCTATGTCTAGATTTTCTGTAAATCCAATTTTGTTAAGATTATCGAATCTATCTATGTCTGATACGCTAATTATTATATTTGTTCCTTCGTCTATATCTTTGAATTGTGTTTCTAATTTATTAATTCTTGTTTTATTTATTATCATTATTTATACCTCTTATGAGTTGTATAACAAATTCTTGCTTCTCATATTGTATTAAAAATGTGAAAGTGCACCCTACAATCACCTCCACAATCTTTCATTGAATTTATAATTTTTTCATTAACTTTTTCATTTCCCTTTCAGCTTTTTTAGCTTCACGCTCTGCTCTTTTCATTTCACGTTCAGCTTGTCTTATCTGACTTTTAAGTTTAGAAGTGCTCATGACAATCACCTCCTAGAGCATATTTATTGAGCCACTCTATTGGGAATGTGATTCATTTTATAATGGTAATGATAGTAGAAATCTTAAACGGCAACGGTTTGGTGAAAAATATGAAGTGGTATAGAACATTTAAATAT
>NZ_JAZQFM010000063.1:0-6173 GCF_045539575.1 Methanobrevibacter sp. | reverse complement strand
AATATCAGTTTATGTTCTTATTCTTCAGATATTGTCAGTTTAAACATTAGTTAAATTTTGTTTGTTCCTATTATCTGTGAGTGTATAGGATAATTTTTTAGACATGTATTTTTAATAAGGATAATCTTCTTTTTCTTCGTATTCCTTTTTTAACCATGCTTTGAATATTTGATCGTATATTTGGTATTTTCCATTGTTTAGTTCTATTAGTATTTTATTTTGAAGTGATTTCAGTGATGATCCTATTGCTCCGCTGGTTACTCCAAGTTTATTGGCTATTTCTATTCTTTTTAGAGGTTTTTCAACAAGTGCTGTGATAATTCTTTGTTCCTGTTTATTTAACTTATACCATTCATTTGTTAAATTGATTATTAGGTATTCCAAGGATTTTTTAAATTCTGAAATTATTTTTTCTTCATTTAATTCTTCATTTGGCGGAAGTAATCGTGCAAAACTATTGATATAGTAGGGTATTCCACTGGTGCATTTATAAAATCTTTTAAATCCATCATCGGTAAAGTTCAGATAATCTGCTTTTTCATTTAAATAATCTCTGGTTGTTTCAAATGAAAATATTTTTATTTCATAGTTTAGGATTCTGCCACCGAAAGCACCTTGGTGGCCTGCAATATCGGCGATTAATTCATCTTTCACGCTCATGCTTCCTGAGAAAATGTAACCAATATTTTTCTGTGATTGGATGACACTTCTGATATACCATAAAAATCCATTTACATCTTCATCAAGTTGTTTTAGCATTTGAAATTCGTCAATGAATATTAAGATTCCTTTAAGTTGCTCTCTGTTGTCATTATAAATCTGTTGTGGTAGGTCCATCACGTAGTTTGTGAATTTGGTATAATCTTCTTCGCTTTTAATGATTGGAATGGGGATTTTATCCATGGATTGGATTTTGTCTATTTGGAAATTTCGTGTTTTGAAGTATTTCATGATTTTTTTATCGATTGTGAGTATATCAGATTCATCACAGGATTTTATAATGGATTCGTAGAATAATCTCATGAAGCAAAAACGGTCTAATTTTTCTTTTTTGAATTTGTCCATTGCTGTTAGGTCCATGTAAACAACTAAGTATTCATTTTGGAAGTCTTTTTTTAGTTTTTTCATCAATGCTGTTTTTCCAACGCCTCTAATTCCTGTTAGTAGGATTGTTGGTGTTGAGCCTTTTTCAGTTAGTTCCAGATTGTCTGAGAGAAATGAAATTTCATTTACTCTGTTGTAGAATTGGGTGTCATCTAAATCATTGTCGTTTCCTAATGGTAAACCTGCCATGAATATCTCTCCTTTTTAGTTATATGTTTCATCAACATTTCATATAAATATAATGGAAATTCCATTATAATGTAAAAAACACACATGGCATTATGTAATGGAAATTCCATTATAATGTAAAAAACACACATTACATTACAAATTCATTGGCCTAAAATTAAATATTTGTAATCTATTGTATTGGATGATCTGTTCGTATTTTAAATTTTAGGTGTTTTTGAAGATATTTCTTCCATTATTTTCTTAAAATAGTATGTGCATAAATATCAGTTTATGTGTGTATCTGTGTTTTTTCATCTAGTCGCAGTTTGAAAATATTTATTATTAATGAAATTAAAATGTTATATTAACTAATTTATCATTGGTGATTAAAGTGTATAATAGAATTGAAATTGCTCATGAGTTTGCTAATGCTATTAATTCAGACGAGATTATTAGAATGATATTATTTGGTTCTGTTGCACGTGGCGATGATAATGATGAATCTGATATAGATATTTTAATTGTCGTAAATCATGATAACAGAGAACTGGAATCACTGATTGATAATATTGTTGTAGATTTTATTCTTAAAAAAGAAGAAGTAATTTCACCACATGTGATGACTGAAGAACATTTCAACAAAACAAAAGATTATAGCTTCCTTAAAACAGTGATGGCAGAAGGTGTTCCTATATAAATGTTGAAGAAGTTAATGGTGTTATGGATTTAGCAGTTGAAGAGTTAAGCATGGCACAAATTTTATTTGATGCCGGAAAGTATCGAGGTTCTATAACTCATTCATATTATGCAATGTTTGATGCTGCTAAAGCCTTGTTACTTACTCATGATTTTGTCAGTGAAAAACATGATACTATTTTAACCCAGTTTAGTAAAGATTTTGTTCTTGATGGGGATTTCAGTCAAGAAGTTTATACTTATTATTCTAATGCTAAAAAACTTAGAAGAAAATCTAGTTATGATTTTTCAGTAAATTTTGATAAACAGGAAGCTTTTGATTGTTTAATCCAAGCTGAAGAGTTTATAACTGAAGCTAAAAAATTTTTATAATCCTTTTTTTATTTGAATATTTAACTCGTTTTTATACATTTATTATCTTTAATTTAAGTTTATAATCCATTTTCACAGTCATATATTTAGGACTATAAATTATCAGTTTATCTACCCTTCATGTCTCTGGTATAGTTATGTATAAATATATTTATTGATAGATTTTTATTCATGTTTTAGAAGTTTTAAACAAAGGGCATGTATTTTTATGATTGTTTGAATGAAATAAAACATTTTTTAGCATACAATTTCCAGGGGTTCAGGGAGAAAATGAAATACAAAAAAACAATAATCCTATTGGCGCTTGTTGTTTTTCTATTGAGCATTGCAGGTGTTAGCGCAAGTGAAATAGATAATACTATAGCAAGCGAAAATGCAAATACAATCGAGTTATCCACTGATAATGATATTATTGAGGATAATCTACAAACAAGTGAAGAAAACGAGGCATTGGCTTCAACTGATTATGATGAAGCTATTGCGCAAACTGATACTGAAGTATTGGGTGAGGATTCAGCTAAATATTCTGATTTGGCTGAAGAAATTAGCCAGCCAGGAAACATTACATTAACCCATAAAAACTATACTTACGATAAGGGTAAAACCATTACTATCAGTGAGGACAATAAAGTCATTGATGGTAACGGTGCAGTCATTGACATGAACGAATCAACAATCAGGGCATTTCATGTTAATGCTTCCGGTGTAACAATTAAAAACCTAACCATTAAAAATGCTAATTATAATGGTGATGGAGGAGCAATTTACTTTGATAGTACTGGTACTGTGACAAATTGTAATTTTATTAACAACAATGCAACCGGTACTGACTTTTGGGGTGGTGCAGTTTACTTTAATGGTACTGGTGAAGTGACAAATTGTAATTTTACGGGCAACACTGCAACCTATTATGGTGGTGCAATTTACTTCTTGGATCAAGGTACCGTGACAAATTGTAATTTTACTGATAACGAAGCATACTATGGTGGTGCAGTTTTCTTTAATACAATTGGTGAAGTGACAAAGTGTAATTTTACGGGCAACACTGCAGACGATGGTGGTGCTATCAACATTTATTCTGGTACTGTGACAAATTGTAATTTTACGGGCAACACTGCAGGTGATTGGGGTGGTGCAATTTACCTCTTGGATCAAGGTACCGTGACAAATTGTAATTTTACGGGCAACACTGCAGATGATGGTGGTGCTATCAACATTTATTCTGGTACTGTGACAAAGTGTAATTTTACGGGCAACACTGCAGACGATGGTGGTGCTATCTGGATGGATTCTGGTAGTGTTGAAAATTGTAATTTTGCTGGCAACACTGCAGACAATGGTGGTGCAGTTTACTTTAATGGTAATGGTGAAGTGACAAATTGTAATTTTACTGGCAACAATGCAACTGGTGATGGTGGTGCAGTTTACTTTAATGGTAATGGTGAAGTGACAAATTGTAATTTCACTGGCAACAATGCATTTTATGGAGGGGCAGTTTACTTCGATAGTACTGGTAATGTGTCAAATTGTAATTTTACTGGCAACACTGGAGAGTTTGGAGGGGCAGTTTACTTCGATTCATATGGTAATGTGACAAATTGTAATTTTACTAACAACACTGCCTCCTCCCAAGGAGGTGCAATTTGGAGTAGTCTTACTTGTAATGTGACAGATTGTAATTTTACTAACAACCAAGCAACCATTTCTGATGGCGGTGCTATCGTGATAAGTTCCGGTACTGTGTCAAATTGTAATTTTACTAACAATTCTGCAACTGGATATGGTGGCGCCATTAACATGGTTTTTGCTATTGTTGAAAATTGTAATTTTGCTGATAACTCTGCAACAAACTCTGGTGGTGCTATCAGGATAAATTCTGGTAGTGTGTCAAATTGTAATTTTACTAACAACCAAGCAACCATTTATGATGGCGGTGCAATTTGGCTTGCTGTTGCTGGTAATGTGACAAATTGTAATTTTACAAACAACACTGCAACCCGTTATGGTGGTGCTATTTATAGCACCAATAAATATAGTGCTGCGGATACCTGTATTTTTAAAGATGATTCCGATTCAACTTATCAAGTACGTATTCTTCCACCTATCTTAGGTGTTGATAATTTTACAGCTTTTTATGGTTCTGGTGAAAAGGTTACATTTAATCTAACTACAAACAGTAGCATTCCTGTGTCTAATGGAATTATCTCAATAAGCGTATACTTTAAAAACAATACAAATGTTCGCAATTATACTTGTTTAAGCGGTGAAGGATGGATTCCAGATTTACCAGTCGGTTTTTATATTGCCTTTTTCGATACTGAATATGCTAAATTCCAAGAGATCAACAGAACAGTAACAATCAATAAAGCTAATTCAACAATAACACTTGATAATATAGTTTTAAATTATGGCAAATCCACAAAGGTCACTGTAACAACTACAGGGGCTACTGGAATCACTGCTAAGATTGATGGTAATGATGTGGCTGTTATTAATAATTATACTATTCAGATTTCAGGTTTAAAAGCGGGAAATCATACATTAACTGTCACAACAATCCCTGATGATGACCACAATCCTGTAACTGCAACATCTAAAATCACAGTAAACAAAGTGGAATCCACATTAACTGTTGACGATATTGTATTTGATTATGGAAGTGAAGGTTCTGGTAATGTTTCCTTCGCTGGTGCAAGTGAAGTCATCGCTAACGTTGTCAGTCAACCTAGTGCTGTTGTTAGTGTAAATGGCAAAAAGATCACTGTTTCCGGTTTAGCCGCAGGAACTTATACTTTGAATGTCACTACCGTTCCTGATGAAAATCACACTGCAGTTACCAAAACCGCTACAATAACTGTAAATAAGGTTTCAACCAATCTGACTGCAGCTGGTGTAACTGCAACATATAATGTCAACAAATACCTGATTATTAAATTGACTGACGGTCAGGGCAATCCATTGGCAAACAGTACCGTGACTGTTGATTTAAACGGCGTTAAAAACTACACTACCGATGAAAACGGTCAAATCAAAATCAAAGTCAGCAACATGGTTCCAAAAACATACTCCGCAAAAATATCCTATGCGGGAAATGACACTTACATCGGATCCAATGCTACTGCCAAGGTTGTAGTCAAGAAGGCAACTCCGAAGATTACTGCAAGTGCTAAAACATTCAAGACTGCCATAAAAACCAAAAAATACACAATTACCTTAAAGGACAACACAGGAAAGGCAATCAAGAACGCTAAGGTCACCTTGAAAGTCAACGGCAAAACATACAAAGCCACCACAAACTCCAAAGGTAAGGCAACATTCAAGATCACAAAGCTTACCAAAAAAGGAACATTCAAGGCAACAATAACCTACACAGGAAACAAGTACTACAATAAAGTAACCAAAAAGGTAAACATTAAAGTCATTTCCTCCTGGAAAACAATATCCAAAGGCAGCAAGGATAAATCCACAGTCAGAGAGATTCAACAGGCATTGAAAAACAATGGATACTATCTCACAGCATATGGACATTACCTGATGGTTGACGGTAAGTTCCAGAGCTGCACTGAAAGATCCGTCAAGGAGTTCCAGCATGACAAAGGTCTTAAAGTGACTGGTAAGGTTGATGAAAAGACCGCCAAAAAGCTCGGTTTAATTTAAATCTAATGTGGATGCAATTGCATCTGCACTTCTTTTTCTTTTTTTGCATTTTTCATTTAATCATTTTTTAATAGGTACTGCTTTTTTTTTAGTTTTTAAAGTCAAATAGTTACATAAATTATCAGTTTATAACCTCAATTATATTTTTTTGAAGTTATTTATCTTTAATTGTG
>NZ_JAZQFM010000062.1:0-39394 GCF_045539575.1 Methanobrevibacter sp. | reverse complement strand
TTTTAAATAAAAATTTTACAATTCCACGAAAAATGAATAGATTATGTGATGTCCATTCATAATTAAATTTAATATTCATGAGAAAATTATTATTAAATTGAAAAGATAACTTTTGGAAAATGAAAAATTGATTGGTAAATAAATTTTTAAATTGAAAATAACTTATTTAATTGAAAAAAATAAAAATACTAATGTAAGGCGAAAGCGGATGATTTTATGTTGAGTGAAAAAAACACATTCCAAAAAAACTACAAGCGGGTGGACCTGCGGTTCGGATTATGCTATCCGAACGTTTATAGGACTGCAATGTCTTCATTAGGTTATAATATCCTGTACAACAGCATCAATGAACGTGAAGACACTTGGTGTGAAAGGATAATTTTTCCAGGCATAAAATCATTAGAATCAAATACTCCCAGCAAATATTTTGACATTCTAAGCTTCACGCTTCAGTTTGAAGAAGATTATTTCAATGTTTTGAAAATGTTAAAAGACGCTGAAATACCCTTGAAAAGAAGCGAACGAGGAGCCAATGACCCTTTGATAATTGCTGGCGGACCCTGCGCCACTGCAAATCCCATGCCCCTATCCGATTATATTGATGTTTTCATAATCGGCGAGGGAGAAAATGTCATGAATGATTTTATAGACTCATACCTTGACAATCCCAACAGGAGCCTTCAAAAGTATTTGGATGTCGATGGAGTTTACATTCCCGAGTATGACAATGAAACCAGAATCGCAATCGTCAATGACATGGATGATGCATACCACATCACCAACCCGATAATCAGCCAGGGGGATGATGAAACCCATAGCGTGTTCAACAACACCATAATGCTGAACGTGTCACGGGGCTGCACCAGGGGATGCAGGTTCTGCATGGCAGGGTACCTGTACCGTCCAATGAGGCAAACCAATTATGAGAAGCTCATCGACATTGCAGTTGAAACCAGAAAAAACACCGGATTCAATAAGATAACATTGATCGGTGCGGCGGTTTCAGACTATCATGACTTGGACATGCTAATCGATGGGCTTGAAAAAGAGGGCTTTCAAATTTCAACGCCATCGCTTAGGATCGAATCCATCACACTGGACACCCTGAAAACATTGAAAAAAAGTGGACTTAAAACCATTACTCTTGCTCCGGAAAGCATTGAAAAATTAAGGAAAGTTATGAATAAGGACATACTGGAAATACAAATTTTTACAGTAATAAAAAATGCTGTTGATTTGGATTTCAATATCAAATTATATTTCCTGATAGGGATTCCCGGCGAGACCCATGATGATGTAAAAGAGCTGTGCGAGTATATGAAGAAAATTGCGGATATGCACACAAACATTAAACGGGTGAAATTCAGCATCAATCCAGTAATTCCAAAACCCCATACACCATTACAATGGGAAGGTTATGATTTTAAAGACATTAAAAAGAAAACCCGATTTATACAAAAGGAAATGAAAAATTATAATATAAAGTGCGAAAGTCCTAAAAAAGGACTAGTCCAATATATATTGTCTTGTGCAAATAGGCAAGTTGGTGCGATTATTGAAAAGTCCTTGACAAAAAATATCACAATGAAAGAATGGAGAGAAAACACACCCAAATATGATATAGACGACACTCTACCATGGAACAAAATCAATACTGGTGTAAGCGAAAGATTTCTGAAAATAGAGCATAAACGATTGAGAAACTTAAAACAGACTCCATGGTGCGAAAAATCCCCATGCTACAATTGCGGATCCTGTGAAAAATAATTACTAGAAAAAATTAAATTTACTATAATAATATATAATATATAATATAATACGCGAGGTAAAAAATATGATAAATCCTGCAAGCAGAACAAAACCAATAGAATTGTCACAGATAAGAAAAATGTTTGAAGCAACAAAGCCAGGTGCAATAAACCTTGGAATTGGAGAACCAGATTTCGATGTGCCCCAAAACATCAAGGATGCAATGAAAAAATCCATTGACGACAATGACACACATTACAGTCCAAACCTCGGATACCTTGAACTGAGAGAGGAAATCGTTAAAAAATTCAAAAACGACAATGGAATAGTCACCACTCCTGAAAACGTCATAGTAACTGTTGGAGCAAGCGAAGCATTATATGCAAGTACACAAGCATTCATCGAATCAGGCGATGAAGTGCTCCTGCCAAATCCTAGTTTCCTACTATACGAATCAGTGATTAACCTTGCAGGCGGAAGCATCATCCCAGTTGACTGCAAGATGGAAAACGAATTCAAACTAAAAGCAGAAGATGTGCAAGAAAAAATCACAGATAAAACAAAAGCCATAATACTGAACTCCCCATCCAATCCAACCGGAGCAGTAATGGAAAAAGAAGACATCAAAGCAATAGCAGATTTATCAATGGACCATGACTTCTTAATAATATCAGATGAAATCTATGAAAAAATCATTTACGACAAGAAGCATTACTCCCCTGCAAAATACAGCGACAATGTAATTACAATAAACGGATTTTCAAAAACATACGCAATGACCGGATTAAGAGTGGGGTACTTAACCGCCAATGAAAACTACTCCGAAGAAATATTCAAAATACATCAAAACAGCATTGCATGCGCCAACTCCACTGCCCAAAAAGGAGCAATAGAAGCCCTGGCAGGTCCACAGGATGAAGTGAATAAGATGGTGGATGAATTTAAAAAGAGAAGAAACCTCATCGTTTCAAGGCTGAATGAAATGGGATGTGAAACAGTGAATGCCGAAGGTGCATTTTATGTTTTCCCGAAAATTGAGGATGAAGACTTCGTTAAAAAAGCAGCCGATGCAGGAGTAATCACAGTTAACGGTGCAGCATTCGGATCAAATGGTGAAGGCCATGTTAGAATGTCTTACGCCAACTCATATGAGAATATCGAAAAAGCAATGAATATTTTAGAAGAGCGTGTAGTTAATGGATGAATTCAGAAGTGAAGGCGGGAAAAAAGCTGCAAAAATAGCAATAATCACCAATTGTATCCTGACCATTCTGAATATTGCCGTTGGAATATTCTCAGGCAGTTATGCATTAGTATCCGAGGGAGCACATACCCTTTCAGATGTTGCAACCTCAATCATTGCATATCTAGGATTTGTAGTGGGTCAAAAGCCTGCTGACGAAAACCATCCCATAGGCCATGGGCGCGCAGAAGCAATAAGCGGATTGGTGATTGTAGTATTCTTGGCCCTGATAAGCTATGAAATCATCACCGGAGCAATTGATAAAATACTGCATCCTTCATTAATCACCATTCCAGACACTTACGCAGCAATAATGGCAGTTGTCGGAATCCTTGTTAATTTAAAGATAAGCGATTACATAATATCCATCGGAAAAGAGATAAACAGTCCAGCAATAGTGGCTGATGGCAAACACCAAAAAACAGATATTTTCTCCTCAGTAGCCGTGCTGGTCGGTGTAGTGGTTTCCAATATGGGATACCCGATACTAGACCCGATTATAGGGTTAGTGATAGGATGCCTAATCATCAAAACAGGATATGAGATTGCAAAAGAAAACATTGACAATATCATGGGCAAGCTTCCATCAGAAGAATTGATAACTGAAATCAGGGACATCGCCAATGAAGCTGCAAAAACAAACACTGCACATGACATTAAAATAGATTACCTTGGATCATATGCCATCGTTACATTGCACATTGAACTTGATGGAAACATGAGTTTAAATGAATCGCATAAAATAGCGCATGCTGTTCAAGAAAGCATTGTTGATGAGATACCTATAGTCAAATCGGCAGTTGTGCATACTTGCCCTATAGGATTAAAGTATGATCATAAACAAGAAATAGATAAATAATAATAAAAGCGCCGGGACGGGGATTTGAACCCCGGAGGTCGTGAGACCATCGGATTAGCAGTCCGACGCCGTACCAGGCTGGGCCATCCCGACATATGAAAAACAAGTATAATAAAATATATGTAAAAACTTATTAATAAACTTAATCATTTATTTAAATGGCATGTTCAGAAGTGGACTAATCTCAAAAATATAAGTGATCTAAAAATCCAACTCCACCCCGGGATTCTACAAGCATTGAAATGTTAATAGTAGAGCTGCTCCCTTCCGGGCCTGACCCATTCCCATATCGAAGATGACTAATTTTTACCCTCCAGTAAAAACTTCATCACCACCAATCCTGCAGGACGAGGTTTCTATATTGTTTTTCTAGGCTTATACTCTCTTAAAAAGCCGCCTCCTGAACTTCAACCGCACCAAAGGGGGTGTGTGCTTACAGAGGACCCCTAACCCTCCAGTCTAGCCAATAATAATATATGATGTTACTATTATATAAATGTTATCAAAAATCTAATTACTAGAATAAAAAATAATTACTAGAAATTTAATGAAAACTTATTCCAAGAAAAAAATATTTTTACAGTAACTAATTAAAAATGATTAAAATTAAATAAAATAAAATAAAAGTAAGGAAAATTAAAAAATTTCCTGAATAATATCTCCATCAGAAATAATACCAACTAATTTTCCCTCTTCAACAACCGGAAGTTGATTTAAAATACCTGAAGAAGAAACACCTTCTTTCATAATCTTAATTGCATTTTCAAGAGTATCCTCTGGAGAAACTGTAACCACTGAAGTAATCATAATTTCTTCAACACTAGTGCCCAACTCATACTTATCCAATATGAGATTATGGCCAACATCAGTCGCAGTTATTATGCCAATCAACTTATCGCCCTCAACAACTGGAAGAGAACTGATCTTATATTTCATCAATTTTTCAAATGCATACACCACATCAATGTCGGATGTGGTTGTAATTACATCTTCTGTCATTATGTCTTTAACTTTCTTATTCAACATCATCATCAACACCAAATTTCTCTAGGATATCACCCACCATCGTATCAATGGTTTCATTGATATCCACATTGTTAATTATATGTGTATCATGAATTTTAGCCTGCTGCACTAAAAAGTTTTGTGTCTTACGGATTGTTTCAAAATTATCCATATATCTCTCAAGAGACCTTTTAACCCAAGGTTGCCTGCATCTTGAATAGAATCTTTGCTTATGAGCCTCCTCATCCTCAACAATCAATGTAAATATGATAATATTATTATTTTCAAGCAAATCTTTCCTGATAAATCCAGGAACAACATGAACTCCCTCAATAATGGTACTTATCCCTTCCTTAACTGAACGTTCGATGATTGCCTCAATACCTACATTAACAACATCAACATGACTTACGAACCCTTCAATCACTGAATCTATCCTAATGGAAGGAGTTCTGATAGCCTCATAAGCATCAAAACTTGACTTATGAATTACTGGACTCAACTCCTTGGATACGATTTTCCTCATTACCTCACGAATCATATCAGTACTTATTAAATTCTTTAACCTCAACCTGTTTGCCAGCTCAAAAGCCATTGAAGAGGTTCCAACACCTGAAGCTCCACCAATCAATATAATCAATGGTTTTTTAGATGTTCTGAGAGATCTCCAATGCTTGTATCTGATAGCAATCTTAGGGTCAATTTTTTCCAAATGGTTCAAAACAACATCCGCCAAATCAGGGCTGGAAATTTCAGAAATATCATTTTTTATTAAAAAAGCCTCAATATCACTTGCTATATCATGCGCCCGTTCAATTCCAATATCTGCAACATTGAGAGATCGAGACATTATTCCTTTGGAAAAAGGTTCCTTATACAATTTGCCGTCAACATCTCCAGTAACCCAAATCATCATAATCACTCATAAATTATATGATTTTATATATAAAATTAATGTTAAATAAAATTTTTCATTTGATTTTAATAGAAATTGAACAAAAAAAGAAAAAAAGAAAATAGAGATATTCATTCATCTAATGAAATGATATCTATATCATAATTGGAGCCATCTTTAATGTCAATTAAAACTGCCCCGTTGTCCTTGAGCATACCTGGATTTGCCACGTCTGTAGTATTACCTATTTTACTTAAGGACCTTGCTTCGTGAATATGTCCACAAAGATTTATTTCAGGCTCGAATTCATGAATGGACTTTTGAATTCCAGAACTGCCCACATGTTCCCCATTTTCAACCCTATCAGCTGCAGTATTGAATGGTGGGGCATGAGTAACTAATATTCTTACTTTAGGAACATCTGAATTGTAAACATAATCATAATTAGCCAATAAGTCATAGACTTGCCTGTAGATTTTGTCGTCGTCCATTTCTCCAGGAGTGTCGAATGGAGTTGGATTTGATCCTCCAAATCCGAAAAGTATTGCATCACCATAAGCGATAATGTTGTTATGGAGACAGAAAGAAACTTCATTAATGGCATTGCATATTCCAGTAGGGTCACAATTTCCAGGAATGGCAATGACATCCACGCCACAATCTGCCACTTTATTTATGAATGTTTCAACGAAATCCAAAGGTCCGAAGTCAGTAATATCCCCTAGAATTAAAACTAATTCAATATCCTCATTGTTTTTCAGGTAAGTGTATAGGTTTTCGTTTTCTTCACCATGAACATCACTAACTGCTAAGATTTTAGTCATTTAATCACCTTATTTTATTTTATTGTTCTAAAAAGAATGACCCCATTTCCTGTACGCCTGCTTTGAGGTCTTCCTTATCACCATGTAATTCGACAGTCACATCATCCTCAAATTCTATGATGAGACCATTCCATTCTGCAATTTCTTGAACTCTTTCCTCAGCTAAAGGAACTTTTAAGTTAATTCTGCCTGTTGTCAAACCAGGAGGAGTGTTGGCTAAGAATTTTGACCTTGATTTTGCAAATTGAAATACTTCTTTTCCTTGCATTGCCTGCTTTAACAAGTCAAGCCAATGGTCAACATATTCTTCATCTTCATGTTCTTCAGCCAATGTTATGAGTGTCGCTTGAATATTGTTTAAGGACATTTCAGCCTTAGCTAAACCATTGATCAAATCAGGATGGGTTGGATCTCTTTTATATGAACTGACAGATGATCTTATCAATCCCATCTCAGGGTTAATTCCACTTGGAATTTCATATCCTTTTCGGGTCAGGTCGGATATTAAATGCTGGAGAACTAACCAAGTTTGTTCAGATGGTAAGTTCATAAATGTCCACCTATAATCTTTAAGGTTGTGTGATTGATTTTAGCGTCAGCGTCTTTTAGTTCAGCTTCGATTTCACTGATGCTGCTGTATGAATCTAGGAATAATACGTGATGTGTTGAAGTTCCAGCAATGTTTAGAATTGCTATTTCATCACTATCTTTTATTTCTCTTTTATCTATTGTTGCTTTGAATTGTACGTAAGGTTCGTATTCTTCAGGAAGGTCTGAATATTTGAATATTCCGTCTAATGTTGCTACAAACATAATTACACCTCTTTTTTATATTAGTTTATTTTATTTAACTTCTAGTATATAAACATGATTACGAATTATTCGCAATGATACAAACAAAAAAAATTTTTGATAAAAAAAATAGTTATCAAGAGTAGATAACTATCCAAAATGTGTTTTCAATGCCTAAAAAAATAAAAAAGTAAGGATTGAAAAATCCTTAAATCTATTCACCTAATGCTTTTTTGATAGCAGGAGTTGCATCAATTTTTTGAGCATCGAAGGTTAATTCTTCAGCAGATAATCCCATAGCTAATCCGTATAATTGAGCTAAGTGGAATACTGGTAATGCGAAGTCAGTTCCGTATCTTTCGTTTACTTCAGTTTGACCTTGGTCAAATTGCATGTGACAGAAAGGACATACGTTAACGATAGCGTCAACGCCTGCTTCGGTCATGTGGTCGAGTTTTTCTTTAGTGAAACTGGTAGTTACATCTAAATCTCTTGCTCTTAAACCTCCACCTGCACCACAACACATCATTTTGTCTTTGTAGTCTACAGATTTAGCACCGGTAATTTCTACGAGGTCATCTAAGATAGATGGGTTTTCAGCTTGATCTTCGATACCGATTTCATCGGTAGGTTTTAAGAAGTGGCAACCGTAGTGTACAGCAACATTTAAGTCTAAAGGTTTTTCGATTAATGATGCTAATTTTTCAAAACCAACGTCATCTCTTAAGATTTGAGCAAAGTGTTTTACGTTAGTGGTTCCTTTGAATTCTCTGCCGATTTCAGCTAAGTTAGCGTTGATTTTTTCTCTTTTTTCATCATTTTCTTTTAACATGTGGTTACATTCGAATAATGAACCGAAACATCCATTACATTCGGTCATGATGTCTGCACCCATGTCTTCAGCAATAGTTAAGTTACGAGCTGCGATAGTAGCCCAGGTTTCTTCATCGAAAGAACCGAATACACCAGGAGCAGGACAACAGGATGCTCCTTCCATGTCAGTTAATTTGATATCTAATGCTTCGAATAATTTTCTGGTTGCTTTTTCTACACCAGGATAACGGTTGTTCATGATACAACCTAAGAAATATGCAATTTCCATATTATAACTCTCCTCATAAATCTATTCTTTTAATCCGCCGGTTGCTTCATCGTAACCGATTAATTCATCAAATGCGGTAAGTTTACATAATTTTTGTACTTCTTCTAATGCTTCTGGATAAGCGTGAGTTGTAGGTGGTACTTCAGGAAGACCAATTTTAGTTCTTAAAGCTTTAGCAGCATCGTTAATAGGTACTGCGTGACCGGTGTTGATTACGTATACTCCAGTCATTTTGTGAGGTTTTGCCATGTAACCTGCGTGAGCTGCGATGTTACGTGCTTTTTTGATGATTTCTACAATTTTAACACTTCTGAGACATCTTTCTTGGCAGGTGTAACAGGTAGTACACATCCATAAAGCGTCGTCAGTGATAACTTCTTCTTTTAATCCAAGTAAACATTTTCTGACGATTTGTCTTACTTTGTATGGAGTTCTTCTTCCAGAAGGACAACTTCCACTACAGGTACCACATTGGAAACAGTGTTTTACAGTTTCGATTCCAGCATCAATGAACTCAGCAGTGAAATCTGGATCACGATTACTATCATTTAATAATTCTTTATCAGTCAATAAAGTCATTTTATCTCTCTCTTTATTATTTGTTTTTTCTTCAACTTCCTCGACATCTTCTTCAGGAGCGTCTTCATCTTCTTCAACAGTTTCAGTTTCTTCGATGATTTCTTCAGCTTCAACAGGAGCTTCAGTTTCCTCGACAACTTCAACTTCTTCCACAATTTCTTCGGATGAATCTTCAACTGTTTCTTCAACAGTCTCATCTTCTATAGGTTTGATGTCTTTTTTGAAAGTTAAATCAACATTCCTATCTCCAGATTCGGTTACAGTTTCTTGTTTGGTTATAGAAACTTCTTTTTCCGCATCGGAAATAGTAACTTTTATATTTTTTGAAGATGCAACTTTGACATCATTAGATGTGTTTGATACACCAGCATTGATGTCAGTTACTTCATTGTCTCCTTTAAACAAGGATTTTAGACGATTTATTATAGACATTGAAAACACACCTTGGATCCTCATAGGTTATTCCCTCAAATCCATACTAATACTCTTTAAAATAATATATATAAAGCTTACTAAAATTTTGAGCAGTGTAACCTAAAAGATTACACAAAATGAAAAATTTATTTAAACCTAAAAAATCAAATAATACTATAATACAAAAAAGGAAGAATCAAATGATAAGAAAATTTGAAATAAAATCACATGACGGACCTGGAAGAATCGGCAAAATCGAGGGTGAACTGACACCGAAACTATTCTCAAAAAAAGATTTGAAAATAGCTCCAAACGAAGGTTCAGCATACAACATTGACCGTGAAATTGCCGAGTTTAACGTTAAGGAAACATTGAGACTTGCCAAGGAGAACGTGGACGAATGCGACATTGCAGTAATCCAGGGATCAAAATATTTGGATTTGAGAGTCAAATGCCTAAAAGAACTTGAAGAAATAGGATACAACGGTTTCATCATAGCCAACGCTGACAGCCTGCTCACCAATCCAAGAGACCTTGTCGAGCTAGTCGTCAGCCTTAAAAAGCAAGCCAAAAAAACAAGCTACTTCATATTCCCATTCACTGAAGTTTCATTCATGCCCATACTAACCTACATGGGCATCGACGGGTTCATGGTTGATTCCGCAAACTACTACAGCCACCTGAATGTGCTTCAAACCCCAACCAAGGCCTATGACTTGAACGCATACCCCATTTATGATGAGATAAGTCAGGAAGAATTAGAAAAGAAAAACGTTGAATACATGGAATTCACAATCCGTGAAATCCATGCGCACATGAAAAACAGGTCATTGAGAAATCTTGTGGAGGAACGTTCCGGAACAACACCCCAGAACATCTCAACCCTGAAAATACTTGACCGGACACAAATGGATTACCTTCTGGAATACACCCAATTATTCTAGTATCCTGAATGATTCAATCATGTTTTTGAATTCGCCTTCTGACTCGCCTGAAACGTCAAGGGTCCTCAATTCAAAAATATATATTATCTTATTTTCAATGAACACATAAGTGTGCATGTCAAAGTTTATTTCGGGAGTGTCCATGTTTGCATGAAGCTTGATGGCATCCATGCCTGCAATCTGGACAAAATCACATGCAAAAATTTGCCCACCATCATCTGAAATTGCATTTTCCATGAAAACCTTATAGTCGTCCAGGTTAGTTGCAGTCGGAAACATCACTGCATTGACCAGGTTGCCCTCTCCCTTGGACAGTGTTGCGATGCAATCGGGATTGGAAATGATATCCGCCTTCTCCACTTCCCATATGTCGGGATACTTGAAGCTGACCTTGCCTGTGTTGAATGTCCTCATGGGCTATTCCTCTTTTTTTGATGAAATCTCAATGGTTTCGGGAGCGTCATCATCCTCATCTAGAGTGTCAATATATTTGGAGAATGGTTCTGGAAGTTTAGGCATGACCTCCTTTAATATTTCAGCCGCATCGAGCTCCAATGCCTGGCCTGAAAGGAATTGCTGAACGTCAAAGTCAAAGTCGAATGGCTTGAGCAGATCATCGGTAGGCACCCTTAAATTGATCTTATTCTTATTCAACAACATCTTAATTGTGCTTGTGTTCCTGATTTGATCGTTCATGTCCTCAACAGTGCTTTTTATATCATATGCTATGGCCTTGTTCTTCTCGTTGACCTCATGCTTGGTTTTTTCAATTGACTTTTCCAAATCCTTAACGAGCAATGCGTTTCTCCTGTTGATGTTGTCCCTTGCCTCATCAATAACAACATTAATTGCATTTAAAATGGACTTGTTCAGCTCGACATTATATGCCAGAATCATCTTGTTCTTGTAGTCAAGCTCCTTAAAAATAGCGACCCTTTCATCATTGATTACTTTAATTTCCTTATTCAGCTCATGAATTTCATCCTTGGCCTTGACAAGCTCCTCCTTGTCAGTCAGTTGGTCCTTAAGTGAATCTACATCATCGAAAAATGACCCCTTAAGGGTTTGAATCTGATTTTTAAGCTGCTCTATCTCGGCATCCTTGCCTTCAATGATATGGTAAAACTCGTCAAGCCTTTCATCTGAAAACTGATTGTCCAATAATTTTTCATAATCCTTTTGGGACAATACTTTTACTAAGTCGTCATCTTCAAAAGGATCCTCTTTTTTAAGACTGACCTGTTTCTGTTTTGATTCCTTTTCAACAGTATTGCCATCCTTATCCTTACTAGTATATTTTTTAGTATATACCCGTACAGTTCTAAATTCATCACTTTCCATTATTGACACCACTCTATATTAATAAATTAGATAAGTATTAATTTAAATAGTTAATGCAAAAAAAGAAAAAAAAGAAAAAAAAATTTTTTCACTTATCCTCTTTTTCCATCCATAATAACATCGCTTCCTCGATTGCCTTGGAATACCAACCGGTTTTAAACAGCATCTTGGTGGAAGCCACTCTCCTGAAATTCAAGTCAATGTCATTATTGATGCTGATTGTAACACGTCTGTTTCGAGTCATACAATTAAATTGCATACACTAGTTTATAAATGTAATAGGTTTTTCTCAAAGCATTTTGACACGAAAAAGTTAATATTGTTCTTTTACAGTAAATTTAATAATTACATGGGATTGTTATGAAAACAGCCACCACCCCAATTTCACAAACAGGTAGCGTTAAAAAAAGTTTGTCTTGATAAAAGATGTTGACTGTTTAAATCCCAATTTCAAGCCTCATATAGGAATTCATAGTGTTTTATGCCATCTTCCAAATATTCCTCAGAAACTTTTTTAAACCCCAAGCCAATGTAGAAATCTGTCAAATATGCCTGGCCGGACAACCTGATTTTATCCTTGCCCAAATCATCAGTTATGAATTCAATTGCCTTTTCCATCATTGCTTTTGCTATTTTTTGTCCACGATATGCTTCTTTAACGATGAGCCGTCCGATAGCCGTTTCATCATATGCCACGTTTTCGGGAAGAACTCTTAAAGCGGCCACGATTACATCATTGTCTTTTAAAAACAAATGATATGCGCTCTGGTCTTTACCGTCCAGGTCCTGGTAAGGGCAATTCTGTTCAACTACAAAGACTTCCAATCTCAATTGCACAATCCCATAAAGCTCATCCAATGACAGTTGATTGAACTGCTTTAAAACCCATTCCATTCCATCACCCATTTAATCCAAAGGCAAATGTTTATTCCTTACCTTGTCTTTTAGAGTTTCCAAATCATTTGAAATGATGAATATTTTCTCACCGTCAACGAATGTCTTATAGCTCCAGCCGTCGCCGTATTGGAATATCATATAGTCGCCGTCGATATGATTATCGCCTGAGTCCTCCTGAGTTTCCACATTGGAATCATTGGAGCTGTCCTGTTCAATCAATACTCCATTGAGATTGTCGATGGATTTGGAAAATTCATTAAATACTGGATTATCCATCTTTCCTTGAACATACCAGTTTATGACCACACCGTAATCAATGCCTACATTTAGAGATGCCTTATAGAATGATCCGTGTTTGCGATATTCCTCCAGTATCATTGAGGAGTACTTTTGAAAATATTCAAATGGATAGTTGTCATATCTAATCTGTTCGTGCAGTAATATTGATTTCAAGGAATTATTCCTTTGCTGTAAATTATTTAATACATCTATTCGGTTCATTAAGATTATTTTGGATTTTGAAGCATATAAATCTAGTAAGTTATTTAAGGATTGAAATGCAAATATAAGTATACAAGTAAACTAATTTGTTTATTTTGAGGTGTATAAAAATGAGCATAAAAAAAGTAGTTGTCGCCGGTGGAGGCGTACTTGGAAGCCAAATCGCTCTTCAAACCGCTTACTGTGGATTTGATGTAACAATCTGGCTTAGAAGTGAAGGATCAATTGAAAGAGCCAAACCTAAGCTTGAAAGATTCAAGAACATATATGTTGAAACCCTAGAAGCAATGAAAACCGACCCAAGCGAGTATTGCAGAGGATTGGCAGCAAAAACCGACTTGAGCGAAGGCGAACTTGACGAGTTAAAGCAAAAGGCACAGGATGCATACGACAGCCTGACATTGACAACCAGCTATGAGGAAGCCGCCAAGGATGCTGATTTGATCATCGAGGCCATTGCTGAAAATCCAGAACAGAAAATTGCCTTCTACACAGAGCTTGCAAAATACATGGAAGAGAAAACAATTCTGGTGACAAATTCCTCAACATTGCTGCCGTCAATGTTTGCCGAACACACCGGAAGACCTGAAAAGTACCTTTCACTGCATTTTGCAAATACAATCTGGAAAAACAATACCGCAGAAGTGATGGGCCATCCTGGAACCGAACAGGAATACTATGATGAAGTGGTCAAGTTTGCCGAAGACATCAACATGATCCCGTTGCAGCTTAAAAAAGAGCAACCGGGCTACATCCTGAACTCCCTCTTGGTTCCGTTCCTAAGTGCCGCAGAAGCATTGCTTGCAAATGATGTTGCGGACCATGAAACCATCGATAAAACATGGATTTTAGCCACAGGCGCTCCTGCAGGACCATTCCATATCCTGGACATTGTGGGCCTAACCACAGCATACAATATTGTCATAATGAACCCTGAGGCACAGGACCCTGAAACCACTCCTGGAAAAATTGCTAAAATGCTTAAGGAAAAAATAGATGCCGGTGAAACAGGCATTAATGCTGGAAAAGGATTTTACGAATACTAAAATCCTTTTTTATTCTTTTTTTAAATTCAATTCGATTGATTTTAAGGTCAATTCATTGAATGTCTTCATGAAGTTCGCATCCAACTCATGCAAGCCCATTTTACTTTCCCATCCCTCATTGATTTCATAAAAGGTTGGAATGAATTTTTCCGCCTTCGGAGTTAACCTTAAAACATAGTGGCGCTTGTCCCTATCCGATTTCTCGCGGGAAACCCATCCATCGTTTTCAAGTTTTTTAATTGCCTTTGTGATCGCTCCCTTTGTCAAGTACAATCCATCAGACAAGTCCTTTTGGTTTAGATTGCCGCTTTCATGTATCATTAAAATACATAATGCCTGGATTAGGCTTAAATCATATTTTGCAAGCTCATCGTTTAAGTATTTCTTATGATTCTTGTGAAAAATGAATAATATGTCCCCTAAACGGTTGGAATCATAGAAACCCATTGTCTTTTCAAATTTCATTATTCATATTTTTGTTTTACAGATATTTAATGGTTTTTTAGAAAAAATCAAATGAAAATATTTATATACCAAATATTACATATATAAAAAACGATATGAAATAAATTTCATTTCTTTCATTCATAATTTCAAGCATTTTATAATCTCCAAAATGTTTAAAAACATGTTAAACTGGAAGTAAAAATACCATTACTTCCACAACCGTCATTTTTTAAAGATATTCCCCCAAACCTCAGGGTTTTTAACAGAATTTGTTTACTAATTTTTACTTTTTTTATGCGACTATAATCTAAAAAGTTATTTTCAATAATTAATTTCAAGCATTATGCAAACAAAGAATGAACATTATAATAAGAAATGCCCGAAAATAATAAAAATGAAAATAAAAAGATTTATATAACATTAAAATATAACTAATAAACGATATGAAGTAATTTTCATATCTTACGATGAACATCAGTCAACCATTTAAAATCTCCAAAATGATTAATACATGTTCAAAAGGAAGTAGTAATGACAACTACTTCCAAACTCCCCCTATTTTTAAAATCAGACATCATCAAGAATGCTGGAATCTGCACCCGCAATCTCAACAAGATACTCCGCCTCGACAATATGCAACTTAGATGGAATCACAATGCAATGGAGAGGACCTCCAAAATCAAAATCAATCAGCTCGGAAATCTTGCCCGCCCGAACGACAACATCCTTTGAACCCACACGAGCAATACCCATAGCCAAGGTATCCTCACAAATCAATCCATCACGATCCAGGTCATTCTTAATATTCATAAGGTATTCCAAGCCCTGATTGACGGTCATGTAACGGTCCTTGTGAGCCTGAATGTCAAGCAACACCAAGGTATGCAAATCCATCCTAAGATTCTCCTCAATGGCCTCATAAGGAGATTTCGGATAGAAATTATAATCAGGAAACGGGATGGTAGTCACCTTACCGAACTTATACCCCTGAAGCCCTGAAATGGCCGGAGCCGATGACAAAATGGAAGACCCGTGAATGACCTCGAAATCAATCCCCTTTTTAGAGCACTGAACCAGAAAATCACTGTGAGTGGTTGCAATCAAAGGATCGCCTCCAGTAATCAATGCAACATCGCCATCTCGAGCCTCATCAATGAACTTATGTTCCTCCTCCACTTCACCTCGCACCAGAACTTCAATTTCCTGGCCAATCAATTCCTCAATGGCCTCAAAACTTGAACCAAATAATCTTGATGTGAAAAATTCGGCATAAATCTTATCCGCATTTCTTAAACATTCCAATCCCTTAAGAGAAATATCCTTCTCGTCAAATAATCCTAAGCCAACTAAATAAAACATAATACTATTTATAATAATTTAAACATAAAAAACTTTATGAAATGTGTAAAAGTTCCATTAAAAGAATTGAATGACACACGCATCAAGTTAATGGAAAAAGGATTAATGAATATGGAATATAGGATAAAGGCCAGTGACGATTACGGTTATATTCCAATCAATGATGACATTGACGATTATGAAATTGCAGACATTGACCTGGAGCCGATGAAGAAGGTTCCACACAATTTTTCAGAACTGCTCGAGGATGAACTGACAAGTGAGGAGATTGAAAACCTCAGAACATCATTCGACACCATAGGAGACATTGTCATACTGGAAATCCCCGATGACCTGCAGGATAAAAAATTGCTGATAGGCGATGCTGCCCTCAAGTTCACAAAGAGAAAATCAATATACATGAAAAAAAGCGCAATCAAGGGAACAACCAGAGTCCGTGACCTGGAATTTTTAGCCGGAGAGGACGATTCGGTGACAATCCATAAGGAGCATGGCGCCAGATTGAAGCTGGATGTTCGTGAAGTCTACTTTTCCCCAAGACTTGCAACCGAACGCAAACGCGTGATGGAAAGCGTTAAAGAGGGTGAAAAAATCCTTGACATGTTTTGCGGCATTGGACCGTTCCCAATCGTCATTGCAAGAAACAAAAATGTGGAGATTGCCGCTGTGGACATTAACGAGTCCGCCATCAGGTACCTGGATGAGAACATTCGGATGAACAAGTTGAAAGGTTCCATCAAAACCTACTGCGGAGATGTTCGTGAAGTCAGCAAATCATTTAACTTAAAATTCGACCGCATAATAATGAATCTTCCAGGACTTGCATACACTTTCCTTGATGTTGCTGTTGATTTAATTGAAGACGGCGGAACAATCAATTATTATGAGTTTTCCGATTCATATGAACAGGGAATAAAACGATTGGAAAATGCATGCCATGAAGCCGGAAAGGAAGTTGAGATAATCAACACCCGCAAGGTGAAATCAACCAGCCCGGGAGAATGGCACGTGGCCATTGACGGAAAAATCAATATCCCCTAAGGCTTGTTCATATCCATCCTTAAATCAAACTTAGGAAAACAGGTTTGGTTCAAGAACTTATTCATGTCCTTATCCAATTTCTTGGCCAAATCAATAACCAATTCCAGGAATTTCTCAAAATCCTCACTGGATTGGCTTTCAAGACCATGAGCCAAAATGGAATTGTTCCGTTTAGAAGTCAAATTATTGATTTTGCTGCGATTCTCAACGAAAAACTTACCCAAATCATCATCCAACTCATTTAAAAGCAGATAATCCAATGCCAATCCAATCCGTATCTTGCCATCATCACGAGTTCGCTCCAAAAAGTCAATGAACCTTTCATCGACACCATGCTCGATTAGAATATTCAAATCAACATCGGATGACTTGATGTTATAATTGTACAATCTGATTTGTGCAATCAACTCGAATGCACGATACAAACGGGCTATGGCATCATCATACTTGTATTCCTCAGACCTTCTGATTGAATTGTTGATCAGGCTTGCAAGAATATAGCAGTTTTTCAGATTCTCAGATCTTGAATTGCAGATGTTGCCTAATGCCTTCAGGTTGAATTTAACATCCCTTTTTATTTCAGAAAGCTCAAAATGATTAAGGTCAACATTTCTCAAATAATCATAGGCCTTTTCAAATTCCATATTGTCCCATGAGGAATAAGCCTTGCACAGGTTTAACAAGGAATCCTTATGGATATTCAAATCAACAATATAATTCAGGATATCAATGCAGGGCATGAAACGGTTGGCATTGAAACTATTCCTAATCCTCAGCAAGGCAAACTTATCATATATCTTATAGAGATTCTGATAATTTATCAGTTCTGTGCCTGCAGACACTTCACCCTTGCTCCTGTCACCACCAACGGAGATTAAAACCTTATTGTAGAACATTCCGCAACAGGCCATTGCAGCGGACATTGTCTTGGTTCCTGAAGTGTAATCCATAATGATTTTATTATTGCACTTTTTATCAAAATAGCCATATTCCCAAATTTTGGACTCAAATACTTCAAAACATGCATTGAAGTTATCAATGGATTCGATCGGAACAATTTCATAATCCTCACCTTCAATGAACTCATCATTATCCATTTTAAAGAACTCTTCGACGAAAGGTATGGTGCGTCTTGATATTTCCGATGCAAAAAACACCACCTTATTCGGAAATATCTTATTGATGGTGGAATACAATTTTTGAGCGGAAATCCTTGACCCCCCATCCGGAGTGCCTGAGCTAACTCCAGTCCCAACTGTCATGAACAAAATTATCTCTTTTCTTTTCACAAAAATCACTTAATTAATGATTTGATTGAAATTCATTAAATAATTTTTGATTATGAATGAAAAAAAGCACTGAAAAAAACTTTAAAATAAAAAAAATAGTAATAAGAAACAGTATATGTTTCTTAACTAGAATTGGATTCTGTTTCCAGTCCAATCGTCATCATCATTGAATGCATTGAATTTCTTTTCGTCTTCAAGATACTGTTCCATGTCCCTATACAATTTAACCCTGAAGATATCCGGATAAGCAATGTACAGCATGTCTCCGTTAGCGCTGGTTTCCTTCATATAGGTTTCCTGGAAGTCAATGATGGAATCATCTTCCTTGTTGAAGTGATGAATCTCATTGGCACATAATATTTTGAAGTGTACGAAATCATCCTTTAATAACTCTTTAACCAAATCATCTATTAAAGGAGGAAAGTTTAATCCTTTATTTTCTTTAATCTCCATATATATCCACTCACATTATTATATTAACAATTTTCAAATCCCTAAGTATTACAAGACTGTAACTTTTAATCAAAAATAGACTTTTGATTGAACTATATAGAAATTCTATTAAATGTTATATATTTATTTAAATTTTATTGCATAAATAGTTTTTACCACTAATCATCATTGCCTAAATCGGGTCAATTATGCCTTTTTCCGTAATGATTCCGGTGATCAAATCCTTTGGAGTTATGTCAAATGCAGGGTTTATTACTTCAGTTCCTTCAGGACAGATTCTGGCCCCTCCATAGTATCTCACTTCATCACCGTCTCTTTCTTCAATAACAGTGTCAAATATTGATATTTCATTGTCAAATGTGGAGTATGGTGCCGCCACGTAAAACGGTATGTCATGGCGTTTGGCCGCAAGAGCCACCATGAAAGATCCGACCTTGTTTACAACACCTCCACGGGCAATCCTGTCTGCCCCAATAACCACCTTGTCGATTTTGCCCTGTGACATTAAAAATCCTGATGCGACATCGGGAATCAGCTTGACAGGAATGTTTTCCTGCTGCATTTCCCATACGCTCAAGCTTGCGCCCTGACCTCTTGGACGGGTTTCATCACATATGACATTGATGTTCTTGCCCGCATCCCTTGCGGCCCTGATCACTCCCAGTGCAGTTCCATAATCGACACATGCAAGAGCGCCGGCGTTACAATGGGTGAGTATTGTATCCCCGTCATCTATGACTTCCGCACCATATTTTCCAATGGCACGGTTTGTAGCCATGTCCTCTTCATACATCTTAAGAGCCTCTTTAAGTGCATCTTCACTGCCCAGTACCCTGTCAACTGCCCAGAACAAGTTGACTGCTGTTGGCCTTGCCGCTTTTATTTCCTCTGCAGCCAGGTTTAAGTCAACACCTTCAATATCCGCCAATGCCATTCCAAAAGCGGCAGACACACCAATTGCCGGAGCGCCCCGTACGGTCATGTTCTTGATTGCTACGATAACATCCTGATAATTATCACAGTAAACGTAAGTCAATTCATCAGGAAGCTTTCTTTGATCAATGAGTTTTAATTTGTTGTCTTCCCATTCAAGTGTTTTCATCATGACACCTTGTTAAAAAAAAGTATAAAAAAATTGAAAGCATAATTAAGCGTTAGTTTCTAATTTTTTTAATGTATAACAATACAATTAAAGGTTTAATAATTATGCTTCCCGTCTAATTTAATATCCAAAATTGGATTGATTAGAGATGTATCTTAAATACATCTAATTATTATTTTTTCAATTATCATTTATAAAGATTTATAAAAATATGAAAAATAAAGGTTTTTTTAGGCATGCCTAAAAATAATTATGCATTTTCAGTCATGATTGGCACAACCTGTTTTTTACGTGAAACCACACCTTCAAGCAAAACAGTGTTGTCAACCAATTCGACGCCGTAAGCCTTCTCAACAAGTCCTGCATCCTTACCGAGAGCAATGACCTGTGAATTGCTGTTTACGATGTCAGTGATTAAAAGCATGAAGAGATCCAATTCTTCATCTTCGATGATTTTGTTGATTCCAGCTTCCAAATCATCCTTCATGGCCATTACATCACTGATGTCTGCAGTGTTGACCTGATTCACAATGGATTTGACATCCTTGAAGTCAATCTGCTTTGCATCCAATGCCAAGATTTCATCGATAGTGAAACTGCTTAAATCAGTACCTGCCTTAAGCATTTCCAAACCATATTCTTCTGCATCAACCTCAGCGATTTTAGCGAGTTTTTCAACAGCCGCCTTATCGTCTTCAGTGGTGGTAGGGGATTTTAAAAGCAATGTATCTGATATAATTGCAGACAACATTAATGTAGCGATTTCTTTTGTGATTTCAACACCATTCTCCTCATACAATTTGCATAAAATGGTTTCAGTACATCCGACAGGTTCAAATCTTAAGAATAACGGATAGGAAGTCTCCAATGCTAGCTTATGATGGTCAACAACTTTTAGAATATTGGCATTTTCCAAATTATCAACTGATTCCGCTGGAGAGTTGTGGTCAACTAGAATAACATTTGCACCGTCTTCAACATCATCCAAAAGTTCCGGCGCATCGATGCCCAAATAATTTAAAATGAATTCAGTTTCCTTGTTGATGTTTCCTAATCTGTAAGCTTTTGCATCAGCATTGCCCAATTCGTTTTCCAAGTTTGCCATTACAATACTTGATGTTATTGTGTCACTATCAGGACTTTTATGTCCAAAAACATAAGTTTCTACCATATTATCTTTTTCCAAAAAATTTTTATAAAAATAACGATATTAAATATATTCTTTATGATATTTAATATTACTATTGAAAATATGAAATATGGCCAAAATTAAAAAAAAGTAATTTAGTAATGACTTTGTGGAGTCATTCCTAAATGATGATCTTCGCTTTTCTTACCAGGTATTCCATAGGCATCCGCCCTGCATTGAGTGCATGCTCTAAATACCGGTATGATTTCTTCGACTTGCTCCCTGACGCTTTCCATCATTGAGCAGTCCGGACGTGAGTAATGTTTCATTTTTGCTAAAGGAATCAACGGCAACACATTCATCAATGCAGCTCCGCGTTTCTTGACTTCCTTTGCAATTTCAACAATGTGCTCATCATTCAATCCCGGAATCAAGACGGAATTTACCTTGACAACCAATCCGTTGGCGGCTGCCTTTTCAACACCGTCCAGCTGGTTTTGGATCAATATTTTTACAGCGTCATATCCCTTATATACTTTACCTTCGTATTTGATGAATGAATAAATGTCAACTGCAATGTCAGGGTCAATCGCATTGATTGTTACTGTAACGGAGTTCACTCCAAGCTCCGCCAGTTTATCTGCATATTTTGGAAGCAAAAGTCCATTTGTACTCATACATTTGATTAAGTCCGGCTGTTCGCCTGCAAGCTTTTCAAAGAACTCGAATGTTTCCTCATTTGCAAGTGAATCCCCCGGTCCGGCAACACCAACTACTGAAATTGGACCTTCTGAGGTAACGTCGTTGATGTGAGTTATTGCATCATCAGGTTTCATGATGCAACCTGCAACACCAGGCCTGTCTTCCTCGTTGTTTATATCTCTTGTACAGAAGTTGCAAAAGATATTGCACTTTGGTGCTACTGGTACGTGTGCTCTTCCGACTTTATCATGCATTTTTTCATTGAAGCAAGGATGCGCTTTTGTTATGTGTGCAAATCTTGAACCGTTATGTTCGTTCATATACTACTCCTCCTTAAATATAACTCCTGTTAATTTGTATTAATACGAACAAATATATAAAGTTTTCTACATGCCCTTGTTCAACTCATCAATAAACTCATGAGCCTTTTCAATCCAAGCATCCTTAATTAACTCATCAGTAGCCACAACACAAACAATATCCTCAGTGGACAAATCTTTAATGTTCTTAAATCCTTCAGGCAATATTCTAAAGACTGCATCATAAATGCGCCTTTGCAAATTAGAATGAGGATCATCCACAACAACTGATTCCAATTCTGTGTAATCACCCTCGATTTCAAGCTGATACCTGTTAGGCTGATAGATTTCATCCCTTGAAAATTGCTTCCACAGCCTCTTCAAGATATTCGGAAGATAATTCTCATTATCAATCAAGATCATGGTTCTGCCATTAGCCTCATTATAAGTCAAGTCAGCAACATCCCCAAACAATACAACATTTGAAGTCTTTCTCATTTTAATAGCTAAGACAAATACCGGATCATCAGGATTAACATAAGCCTTCAAATCATCCACAGAAGCTCCTAAAACCAAATCCTGAAAGATTTGCTTAATGATGATTTCATAAACTTCCGCACCACGCTCATCATAGCATTCAACTAACATCGAATCAATCCCTTCATAAATATTATTTATTATCCTGTCTGTGACCCATTCCTGACACTAAAAGAGCCGCACCCACAGCACCGATATGTTGTGAGTATTCAGGAACAATAACTTCAATTCCACCTAAAGTCTCACTTACCGCTTCAACAAGACCTGAAATCAAACTTGTTCCGCCCACCTGAATTAACGGTTCACGAATGTCAATTTCCTGAAGCTGCTGTTCATAAACCTGTTCAGACACGGAGTGACATGCAGCAGCAGCCACATCAGCCTTTGAACCTCCAGCAGCGAGTGTTGTAACAAGGTCCTGAATACCGAATACGATACAGTATGAGTTCAGCATTGCCTGTCTCCAGTCACCCTGCACAGCCAATGGACCAAGTTCAGTGATGTCCACATCCAAACGGCGTGAAGTCATGTCCAGGAATCTTCCGGATGCACCTGCACAGATACCACCCATAGTGAAGTTGTCAGGAATACCGTTGTTCACGGTAATGACCTTGTTGTCCATACCACCTATATCCAATACGGTAGCCTCTCCTTTCTGACAATCCGCAAGATACACTGCGCCTTTAGCGTTAACGGACAATTCCTCTTGAATAAGTTCCGCACCGAATTCCTGACCCATGGTGAACCTACCGTAACCTGTGGTTCCGATACCGTCAAGGTCATCCCAATCATAATCGGTTTCGCCGAACGCTTCTGCAGCGGCGGTTTTTGCTGATTCGATAATGTCCTTGGTGGATGTCCAACCGGTTCCGATAACCTTATTGTTCTCCATCAGCACAGCCTTGGTAGTGGTTGAACCTGAGTCCAAACCAAGAGTGAGTCCTTCTTGTTTTTCACGAGCAAGAATGCTTCTACGTGTTACAGTAGTGGCCAACGCTTCCATACGGATGAACAGTTCATCCGCTTTTGTTCTTTCAGTGAATGAGTAGGTTACCACTGGAATACGAGTATTGTTTTGAATAAATCTTCTAACTTCGTTTCTGACCAATGCCGCTTCAGCGCATCTGAAACATGTTGCGATGAACACTGCGTCAGGCTTGCATCTGCCTTCAACAATAGCCATGGCCCTTGCAATCATTAACTTTAAACTTGAACTTTGAGCTGAAAATCCAAATTTCTCATAAGATTCGTCAATGTAATCTAAATCAATTTCAGGAAGAATGATTTCAGCACCAAACTTGTTTGCTGCCTTTTCTATTTCTTTTTGAATTCCACTGTATTCTGTTCCGCATGAAACTAATGCAATCTTAACCATTATTCTTCCTCCTTAGTTTCTTCAAGTGAGTCTATAAAATCATTAATATCATTTACCATAACATAGGTTTCATCCTGATTTGTAGGGTATGTTACTTCCAGAACCGGAATATCCTTGTTTCTGAGCAAAAATATGGACAGTTCATTTGTTCTTGCACATCCGATACAACCGAAACCGTATGGGGCACCATCAACAACAATTGCAGCTTCAGCCTCATCTATAAGAGGGCCGATAATCGCCATCCTTCCACGAACGCCTGATGGAACTTCAATAGCTGCGTATTTAAGACCCTTGATTGGGTCTTCTTCAGTAATGTTCATTGGCGGAGAATCAATCTCCGGGTCTTTGATTTTTTGTCTAATTTGTTTTTGTAAAACTAAAGGAGTGTGACCTTTCCTTTCAATTAAATCTGCCAAGATTAATGAGTTTGGAGGATAAATAGCTACTTTCACCATATTTTCACCTATTCTTTTTTATCTAAACATTCATTCATGATTTTTTCAAATTCATCAACATCAACCGGTTTTTTAGGCTCAATTTCAACGTCTTTGCGTTTTTCCAATGCATTAGCTACAAAACCAAGTATTCTGTACTCTTTTTCCATTTGATGGAAACCTTCCCTAGGACCGAATCTATGACCTCTGCATCTTCTAGGGTCACCTGGAGCGAATCCCCTTTCCTTTGTGAAAATGTGGTTCGGATCAAGCTTTCTGATTTCCTCAATTGCCTTGTATACATCCTCACTTTTTCCACTGACCATAGACCCATAGCATGTGTTCTTGATGGTGAGCGGCAAATCAAGCATGTGAAATGCGGTAACAATCTCCTGTTCGCTCACATGGGCTCCCGGCCCAATGAAAATCATACGAGTAATTACATCAGGGTCCCAATCTTCTTTACCCAAATCAGGACTCATTGTTAGATTCTGAGACATATACTACAACTCCCTCTTTTAATTTTTCAAGACTGTCATAATCTGAAACAATATCACCAACAATGTTTGTTGCTCCAAATGTTTCTGCAGTTGGTCCGAATTCAGTGTTATCTTCGAATCTGATACCAATTAAACCTGCACTTTTAGAAGACATGTTAGTAATACCGATTTGACCTCTTATTACCTTATCAACAGGATTATTTTCCGGAACTAAACCTTTAGCAGATTTTTTATCCCCTTCAAACATGACTATATGCATTCCAGGCACTGCAAAGTGAACTTTAATCTGTCCAATAGGGTTTTCTAAAAGACCGGATAAAAGTTTGAAATATCTAACAGACCTTGGCGCATTATCAACAAATTTGATTTTACACAAATCATCTTTATTTATGGCTTTAGTTATTACTTGACCTTCTCTTAGGATATCGATTGTATGTTTAGGATTTTGCTCAACGATTATAGCATCATCATCAACAATTCCATCAATTAAATGTTCAACTCCAGCTTCAGACAATAGTTTTGTAGCTTCAGCCTGAGTTTTGTTTAATAACATCAATCTTTGCTGTTCTGATTTAACAGTAATAAAATCATTTTCCTTTGCAATATCAATAAGTTCCATACCTTGAACAATATTACCTACAGTGGTGTGATTTGGAGTTAATACCCTATTTACACGATAAATGAATAGTTTTCCAACACCTTTACCTTCATTTCTGATAGTCATTGTTCCTCTGGTTCTTGGAGTGGTATCTTCCTTAGGCTTATCAAGTCCTTCCAACTCATAAACACCTACAAATGATTCACTATCATAAGAAACTTTAATTCTACCGTCCTTAATTATGGAAAACAAGTGTTCTACACAGATCGGGGACTTGTCATCGACATCGAAAGAAATGTAAGTGTACAATTCATTGCCTTCCTCCAATACTGTTGACAAATCAGAAACGGAAGCACTGTCAGTAGTTGTACTTCTCTCAATAATCGGTTCAATACCGGTTACCCGATCGTCATCTGTGAGATTTTCCAATGTCTTTCTACCACCTATAACTCGAGCAAAAATACCCTTGTTGTATGGAGGCACACTATAAACATTAGTTGTATTCTCCTTAAGCATAATTAAATGAGTAGACTCATTACTAAAACTAGATAAACTTAAAACAACATCTCCCTCATAATATTTGAATTCATCATGAGTTGGTTCCAAATCAGTCACGATTGGTCCGATAGCCACTTCAGTAGGAGTGGACCAACGAATATCCAAATCAACGAACTCTCCATATTGATTTTTCCAAACATCAACTAGTGGTTTTGCTTCATCGCTTTCATTGAGTTGAATGATTATTGAACCTTGAGTTGTTTTAATTTTATATTTGCTTATATTCTTTTCAAGTTCCTTTTTGCCTTTAATCAAACAAACAATACTACCAGGAGTATACGGAGCGTTAGTTTCATCAATTACCTCTTGGATTGAAGAACCTTCAGCCACGTCAATTTCTTCTCCATTAACTTTAATTAGCATACAATCTCCTAAGAATTTTTAATATTATATATTTATAACTTCATTATATATTAAAATTATTTATTTCATTTGCAAAAATTATATTTAACACATAATGCTAACAATATACTAGGAGAGATAAATATGGCAATTAATCGTAAGCATATTCTTTCTTTATTAGTGATAATTATACTGGCTGTTGGTGCGGTTTCATTTGCAAGCGCATACACCGGAACTGGATTTTCACACAACGTTCCAAGTTCAAAATACTCAGACATGTCTGCTTCAGACATACTAAGCCAATACAGTGATACAGAATGCCATGTTGAAGAAAGTGCAGTATGTACCCAGGTTGTCGATGGAGATACAATCTATCTGGACAATGGTGAAAAGGTACGTTTTGTAGGTGTGAACACACCCGAGAGAGGTGTTGAAGGATACATTGCATCTAAAAACTTTGTTCAAAAATTATGCTTAAATAAAGAAGTCGGCTTGGACATTGACGATTCAAAACACAACGACAGATATGGACGCACATTAGCGGTTGTCATTGTTGATGGAAAAAACGTTAATGAGATGCTTTTAAAAGAGGGCCTCGCTGAGATTATGTACATGCCTCCAAGCGAGTTTTATCCATATAACTGGGCGGATGGCAGCACACACGTTGCAGATTCACACAGTTCATCCTCATCGTCAAGCTCCAGCTATTCAAGCGACAGCTCATCCTCAGGTTCTTCAGGATCAGGAAGCTATGTGGCCAATGCAAATACCGGAAAATTCCACGTTTCAAGCTGCAGCAGCATAGACAAGATGTCTGAAGGAAATAAAGTATATTTATCCAGCAGAGATGAAGCAATAAACCAGGGATATGTTCCTTGCAAAAGGTGCAATCCTTAATTTTTTATTTTTAAAAAAAGTATGAAATGTAACTTAAGTAAGTTACATTAATTTTTTTTAGATTTCTTTTTACCGTCGAACCATATCGACAGCATTATTTTTATGAAACAGTTATCGTACAGCCGGTTTCATGGTAATATTTGAATATAGTAATCCCACGGAATAATTACTGATACTTTCCAATATAGGGATAACGACTCCAATGTAGATTAAAAATCCGACATAAGGAATTTCCATCACCCAAGCTGAAATAAATGTAAATGCAACCATCAGCACAGCCATGAATATTACCCATTTAACTATATTCATGATACCGATATTTCTTATATCCCTGACAACTTCATTAACTTTTAATGCTTCTTTTAGACTGTTTAAATAAGCCAAACGGGCTTTTGCAAAAAACAGCAATATTTCAAATATGAGATAAACAACAATCGCTGCAATCACAAATACTCCCAATGTAAAGAAATATCTAAGAACACTCAGGTCAAATTTCAAATTGGCTCCGGATATGCTCAATATTGATAAAAAAATGAAAAGCACACATGCCGGCACAATCATATAAGCCATTCTCAACACCAGTAAGCGAATGGAATCCCGTATGGTATCTCCAAAACTTAGTGATGGAAACATTGTAGACTCATTTAAACCAATTTCCACCATGGAAAACAGATAGCCCGGCACAATTAGAATGAATAAAAACAATGAAAATAATCCGAATGCTAAAAGATACCTGTTATCGGACATCCATGCGATTGGAATGGTAGATATTAAAATAAATAAAATAATCAGAATTGGCAGTTTCTTAATGTTCCTAAAAGGATATTTAATCGAGTTAGATATGATCTTTCCGAAATCCATATTAACACCCTCAAAAAATTATTTTTCATCTTATATACCCGTCAATGCGTAACCTAATTACTTGAATATGAACACTGGATTTTTTTCTTGATTGAAAACTTCTGCCTGTTCATCCCCATAATTCAGTATAAGTGAGTTGGAATCTGTTACTTCACCAACAACATTTGCTTCAATGGAGAATCTTGACAGATATTCCTTAATGTATTCGCAGTAATCTTCATCTGCAGTGAAAACAAAACCGGAACCTGGATATGACCTGATCCAGTCTACCCATTCAACACTTTCATTTCTAGGAATATCTTCCAAATTGACAACTGCGCCTTTTTTAGAGGTTTCCAGAAGCATTTCCAAGGTCCCGAGAATTCCAGGATTTGAAATGTCCTTTCCGGATTTAATGTAGTTGTTCTCAGCGAGATACTGAACTGCAGTGATTTGATCCTGAACCAGCTTCGCATCCTTGTCATAGGTGGTGTCCCAGTTTAAACTAAACATTTCATGAGGTTTTCCGTCAAGGTCAATTGCAACAATTACCTTATCACCAACTTCAGCTCCAAAACTGGTAATCATCTTATCCTTTTGAGCTATTCCAACAATAGCCACACCTAAGGAATCCACTTCACCGTCAGGGTGCAGATGTCCTCCGACCATCGGAACTCCAAATTTTAAGCAACCATCTTTGATTCCATTCAATAAATCCTCATAAATATCATCATTGCTTATTGACATTATGTTCACCATAGCCAGCGGTTTTCCGCCCATTGCGGCAATGTCATTTACATTTACGAGAACTGCACAGTATCCTGCCCAGTAAGGGTTTACATTCATAATGTCACCCCATATTCCATCTGCCGCAAGCAATACCACCTGATTGTTTCCAATGTCAATAGCTGAAGCGTCATCGCCTATGTCAATGACAACATCACCTGAAACATTATACGCTTCATTTAAAAGTGAAATAACATTATCAATTGAACTTTTACGAGATACTCCTTTAAACTCTTGAATTTCCTTTACAAGATTTTTAAAATCCAAAGATTACACTTCCTGTTTAGTTAATATAATTAATTTTGTATTTACAATTAATATTATTTATAATTTCGATAATTTTATCATGAACATCTTCAATGCTTGAATAATCATAAGTGACCTGTTTATCGCCGAACATTATCCTCTTAATATCTTGACCGCAGACGTCATCAAAACCACTTTCAACTTCAAAGATGACAGAATTTTTAACCTTGAATCCATATTCGACAACCTTGTCCAAATCCCCATCAGTTATTCCGACCACAGGTATATCAAATCTAAACAATATGTCAGAAGATATCAATGTTGTATCATCACCAACAGTAATCACGAGAGATGAGTCTCTGAATTTGTATACGTCCTCACCTGCATGGTCCAAAAATGCAACCTTAAATTCATTAGGTTTTTCATGAGATATGACTCTTGGTGTGACTTCAGCATGCCTTAAAAGACCAGTCTTTATAATCGCCGAATCCAAATCAACCTCACCCAACTTTTCAAGACCGTGCTGCTTTAACTCACCGCCAACAATATCGACAATGTGGTTGTCCTTGGCAATCAGAGTGAGTTTGTCAGAATTGGTTTTTCCAATGACAACACTGTTGACCATAATGTTTTCACCGGGACTGACACCATGAACTATCCTCTGGTTGATGCCAGCATCATCCTGCCTGATATGACTGTCATAGACCTCTTCCGGAGTCACAATAGCCAAATTCAGTTTACGAGACAATTCATTTACAATTTCCAGATTATTATTCCATGCAATTATGCTTCCATCATCTTCACCAGGCCTTTCAATCTGGATTACGGGAATGTCATTGCTGGAAATCTTATCTTTATAATGATTATAGACCTTGTATCCGAATACCTGGCCCGTTACATTGGACTTTCCATAGTTTAACAGAAATATCATGTCAACATTATCATCATGGAATATCCTTAAAGAATCACTTGGAACCAGCTTTCGTGAAATGTCTATAACATTCTCCAAACTGGCATCAATTACGGCAGTCCTTCCCATAGTTCCGCCAAGCCTTGCTGAAACTTCACCATATTCCTTCAATAAATCAATTAACTTTAATGCATAACCAGAATCTATGACATTTGGCCCATGAACCACTACACCTATCCTCATCTGTTCACCTTAATTCTTTTCTTAAATATTTTAGATCCGCAAATTTCACAGTCCTCATATGGATAATCTTCGGGAAATTCCTTTTTACAACCTTCACATACCTTCTTCCAGTTGTAAATTCCTTTAATTCCTTCAGTTATAATCCCCGAATAAGAAATGTCCATAATTTTCAGAGTATTCTGAATTGTATAATCATCAGTAATTACCTTTACATTTTCTCCCTGCTCGGATAACATGTATGCAAGTGAAATTAATTTTTTATCAGGTAAAGATAATCTTAAAATATCACCACTTTCAGAAATAATTGTATTGACACAAGATAAATACTCAGAAGGGACATCTTGTATAATTAATAGGCCTTCGTTGACTACTGAATCAAATTTTAGTCGTGACTCGAAATCCTTAATTTCAGCAGTTATTTCAGGAACTGTGTAATTCCTTTTTGAAGTTAATTCAAAGCCGTTGATAAATGCTGATGCATCTAGCACATAACAAATTTCCATAATAATATTTTCTTGCACAGAATTAATAAATCTTAGCAAGATAAATTAAGGAATTTGAAAAAGGATGTGAAAATTTCAATGGGGAAAAGTTTGGAATAAGATTGGAAAAACTTTGGAATAAGATTAGAATAAGTTTTAAAGAAGTTTGGGGCAAGTTTGGAAAAATCTATTTAAATTTATAGGTTTAAATGTGTTATTACCGAAAAATCATAGATTTTTCAAAATTTCATGATTAAATAGGAGGAGAAAAAATGAATGTTCACAATGAAATTAATGATGATATCAAATTTCTAGCAAAATCAGAAATTCGATTGAAAATATTAAGTGAATTGAATGAACGCCCAAACGACATTCGAGGACTTGTTAAAAAAACCAAAATCACATATAGTTCCGTTTCAAGCAACGTGAACAAATTAGCTGAGAACAATTACATTAAAAAGGTTGAAAAGAAATATTACTTAAACCCAATCGCCAAAATTTATTTCAAAACCTTAATGGACTTTAAAAAAAGCATTGAAATAATACAGGTGTACAACTCATTCTGGGACAAGCACAATATTAATCAACTAAGCATCAATTCCATAAAAAACATCACCGATTTAAAAAATGCTCAATTAATTGAAACCACACCACTAGACATTTACAAAACCCACAATACCACTAAAGATCAATTAATTAAAGCAGACAATGTAAAGGCTATTTTTCCTTACTTGCATCCGGAATATCCTGAATTGATTGAAGAAATTTTAATTAATGAAGGAAATGTGGAGTTAATTGTTCCAAAAGACATATTTAAGGCAATTATCTCACCAATCGATGAATCATTGAAAAATAGGGCTGTTAAACAGAAAAGATTGAAAGTTTTTACAGTTACCAAAACATTGAATTTATATTTGACCATATGTGATGAAAAAATGAGCCTGGGATTATTCAAAAACGATGGAAGTTTTGATCAAAACAGAATCCTAATCTCAGATGATTTAAAAGCATATGAATGGGCAGACGAACTATTCAAACACGTGAAACACATGGTGAGACAATGACCAACATCCAAACAAAAAGAGAACTTAACAAAGAATTTAAAGATGTCAAATACATATTGACATCAAGTATGCGTGCAAAATTACTTCTGGCATTGTACGAAATTCCAAAAAACCTAGATGAACTTAGACAAGACCTGAAAAAACCATCCGCCACAATATTACATGGGCTTAAAGAATTGGAGACGATAAATTTAGTGAGAAGAGCGCATAAATTCTATGAGCTAACTTCAAACGGTTACCTGCTAACCACAAATATGATCAAATTAATCGAAAACTGGTATTCTTTAAGTAAAAGTGAAAAATTTTGGGACAATCATGACCTTTCGGATATTCCGGAAGACATAATTAAAAATATTTATCTTTTAAAAGATGCAGAATACGTAAGTTCAACAACAAGCGATCTGTCAATTGCTTTCAACAAATACATTGAGTTAATTTCAAAAGTATCTAAACTGCAAATAATTCTTCCAATATATTCTGAAAATCATTTTAAACATTTAATTGATCTGTTAAATTCAAATAAATTGCAAAAATTAGAATTGATCGTTAATAAAGAAATTTATGAATCCATACATCAAAACAAAAAGTTCCAGAAAGATCTACTTAACCATGAAAATGTAAAAACAACAATAATCGACAAAGATTTGAAAATATTTTTAACATATAGTGAAGAGTTTATGGCGCTTACATTGTTTTTCAAGGACGGCCACTACGATGATTCGCAAATATTAATAGGTCATGACCAAAATGCACTTAATTGGGCTTTTAATATTATAAAATATTCACGGAGATGAATAAAGGTGAAAACAAATAATGTCCAAATATTCCATACAATTAGAGACAAAGAGTTATACAATTTAATATTAGGAACTAACAGTGCAAAAACAAGAATTAGAATATTAGATGAACTATTGGCAAAACCATTCAATGCAAATCAACTTGCTACTTCACTTGACATGGATTACAAAACAATTAGATATCATATGGAAATTATTTGTAAACATCAATATGCTACAAAAGAGAAATTTGAAAAGTATACATTTTATTTTCCGAGCGATAAGTTAATTAAACATATTGATGAATATATTCAAATTAAAGAATATTATAAAAATCAAATGTTTGAAGGGTGAATTATGGAAAGTGAAACATCAAAACAACATCAAAAAGAATCTTCAAAGGAAATCACTTGCGGTGTAATCACACTAAGTGACAGCAGAAAATCAAAAAAAGTTGATTTGTCAGGGAAATACATTTCTGAAGAAATTGAAAAACGTTATTCCTTAAAAGAAAGGAGCATAATTCCTGATGAAAGAGAAGATTTGATTAACGTCATTGAAAAAATGACCGAAGACGACATTGATGTTATTTTAACAACAGGCGGAACAGGTCTTGATTCTCGAGACATAACTGTGGAAACTGTGGAATCACTTTTTGAAAAAAAACTTGATGGTTTTGGTGAAATATTTCGTATGAAATCATACGAAGAAATTGGTTCAGCAGCATTACTTTCAAGAGCCACAGCTGGAATTTATAAAAAAAGCATAATATTTTCCATGCCAGGGTCACCAAATGCTGTAAAAACTGCATTGGAAATAATTATTGATGAACTTCCACACTTTGTTCATCATGTTAAAAAATAATGATGAAATGAATTTTTCATCATTTTTTCTTTTTTTTAATCGAAAAATTCATCTACAATAATTAGAGGTTCTAATTTAATTCCTTCTTTTTCAAATTCTTCAATGGCACCTTCCTGCCTGTCAACAACAACAAACGCTCTAGTTACATTTCCACCATTGTCCTGAATAGCCTTAATTGCTTTTAGAAGTGATCCTCCAGTGGTTGAAACATCCTCAACGACGATTACATTGTCGCCTTCGTTAAGTTCACCTTCAATGAGTTTGGAAGTACCGTATCCTTTCTTTTCCTTACGAATCATCAATAACGGAAGTTTTGATTCAAGGGAAACAGCTGTTGCTATCGGAACTGCACCCAAAGCAGGACCTGCCACTTTATCAATATCATCATTAGATATCTTTTCTGTAATCAATTTTGAAATAGTGGATAAAATTTCAGGCTCTGTAATGGCCTTTTTCATATTGATATAATAGTTACTTTTCTTTCCGGAGGATAATGTGAAATCCCCTTCAAGAAATACTTCATTTTCCTTTAATAAATCTATTAAATATTCTTTAGAAAGCATATTAATCATTTAAATATCATCTTCGCCTTTAAGTAAGATCTTATCTCCAATGACTTTTACAAGTTCCATCGGAATGATGTTTTCACTTGCTTTAATCTGTTCGGAAATACCTGTTTTTTTAAGAACAATGTCGGTGATTTCAAATGAATCCTTATCAAAGATTACATCACTTACTTTACCAACGATTTGAATATCTGCATCGAGAACTTCTTTTCCAAATAATTCGTCTTTAATTCTCATATATTGTCACCTATGATTAATATTGTATGTTCAATTTAAAATAGATTTAGTCTATTTTTGCAAAATGATTAGAAAATGAAAAATTGTTTTAATTAAAAACAACATAATAACAACATTAATTTAAAGGTGAATTTATGGAAAGCGAATACTTAACAGTATCTCAATTAAACGCCTACATTAATAAAAAGCTAAAATTTGACACAAATCTCAAAAACATTTATGTTAAAGGGGAGATTTCAAATTTTAAAACATATCCTAGCGGACATAGCTATTTTACCTTAAAGGATAAAAATTCACAGATTCCGGCCGTCATGTTCAAAGGAAGACGGCAATTCCTTAAATTTGAACCCAAGGACGGAATGAAGGTTATCATCAAAGGTAAGGTTGAAGTTTATGAAAGGGACGGAAAGTACCAGTTATATGCCACAACAATAACTGAGGACGGAATTGGTGCACTGCACATTGCCTTTGAACAACTTAAAAAGAAGCTGGATAAGGAAGGCTTATTTGACGATGCTCATAAAAAGGAAATTCCAAAATACCCTCAAAGAATTGGAGTTGTGACTGCAAGTACAGGCGCTGCAGTAAAAGACATTATCAAGACAATTAAGGGAAGATATCCCTATTGTGAGGTATTGGTCTTTTCCACACTTGTTCAGGGAGACCTTGCAGCACCTCAGATAGTTCGCCAGATTATTCATGCACAGCGATATGACATAGATACCCTGATTGTTGGCCGTGGGGGCGGAAGTATTGAGGATTTATGGCCGTTCAATGAGGAGATAGTTGCAAGAGCAATATACGATTGTAAAATACCTGTAATCAGTGCAGTGGGCCACGAGGTGGATTTCACAATAGCAGACTTTGTTGCCGATGCAAGAGCTCCAACACCAACGGGAGCTGCAGTGCTAGCTGTGCCTGACATAAATGAAGTGGAATATAAACTCAAACAGCTGACAGACAGACTAAATAAGAATATCAACGATAAGATTACAGAAAACAAAACCAAATTAAACAACATTGCTCAAAAGCAGATATTGAAAAATCCGGAATCCATTTATGAAATTAAAGGGATGACATTGGACAATCTGATTAATAAATTGGAATTCGCTTCCAAAAACATAATCACTGAAAATAAAAACAAACTGTTCAAGCTGGAAAACAAGAATATCTTAAAAAATCCTGAAGAAATTACAAAAATGAAAAAGGAAGTATTTTTAAGGCATGTTGCTAAATTGGAAGTTTTAAATCCTCTGATTACATTGAAAAGAGGATATACATATGCTAAAATAGATGGAAAAGTCGTATCTTCAGCAAAAGACGTTAAATCTGGAGACAAACTTGATGTTGAATTTGATGACGGAGTAGTTAATACAAAGGTGATATAGATGGAAAATTTAAGTTTTGAAGAAAGTTTGGAAAAATTAGAAGAGATCGTTACAAAATTGGAAAATGGAGACGTTCCATTAGATGATGCAATTGATGAGTTCAACAAAGCAATGCAACTGGTTAAATTATGCAATAACAAACTGTCTGCAGCAGAAGAATCAATTGCAAAAATAGTTCAAGATAACGGAGAATTAGTCGATTTCAAACCGAACGAATAAAATAGTTAATCCAATATTCCAATAATTTTCTTATTGGATAACTATTACAATTTTCCTTTATTATATTTTGGGCTAAAACTAGCGCATCCTCTTTTTCAATCAGGTTATCCTCGACTTCATCAATTAAATTCAGAACTGAAGTTGTAACTGCAACATTATCCTGTTTTTTCATTTCCTTTTGAAGTTCGACAATGAACTCCTCTTTATCGCAATCAAGTTCATCATAAAACTTATTGATATCCAAAGTATACCTGTTCAACCTAACCAAGACATTTGATTGGGATTTTGGAGTGAGCCAAACCTGTTTTCTAACAGCCTTTTTAACTGACTCTATTACCGCCTGGCCTATCAGCTCGCCAAGCTTGGAATGCTTGCCCGCATTTGTTAATGTATTGTCTGATTCTAAATTGGAAAATACAGCAAGCCCATCAGTTCCGGTACCTGTTGCATAATGATTTGAATATTGTGAAGGGATTTTTAAGCTGTTCAGCGCTACCGTTTTTGCTTCGGTTGCAGTCATGAAAGCTTCAAGCAATGTTTCTTCAGCCAAACGAACATTTGTAAGCAATATCGTATTTATTGTTCCAAATTTACCGTTTTCCTCATAGTATGATGAAGGATCCCCCGCTCTGGAAGCGTTTGTCCTGACACCTGCAGTGGTTATCGCCACAACCTCAATGTTTTTGAATGTTTTATAAACCACACTGACGTTTTTCATCCTTGCCAATGTCACTAATCCTGTAGTGTAACTGGAATCAACATTCAATGACCAGCAAAGCTGAATTAGATAATCCTCAACGTCATGGCTTTCGAGATAATCAATATTTTCCTGGGACAAATGATGGTTAAAAACACTTTGAAGATTGCGTGAAAATCCGCCATTCAATTTAGAAGTTGAAATACAATTACGTTTAACATTAAACTTAACAAAAATAGTGTCTTTTAAGTAATACAGCTCATCATTAACAGATGATACGAAAAATAGTCTGTCTTTCATAAAAATAAAAAAAGAAAAGAAATTATAAAAATTTCTTTATGTTTACATCATTGGAGGCATTCCGCCAGCCATGGATGGGTCCATACCCATGTCTTCAGGGCCTTTGGTGGATGCAATGACGTCATCGATTCTTAAAATCATTTCAGCTGCTTCAGATGCAGATTGGATAGCTTGTTTTTTGACACGTTTTGGTTCAATTACGCCAGCTTCTTTCATGTCTGCTACTTCACCAGTGAATACGTCTAATCCCATGTAGAAGGAGTCTTCTTGTGCAGCTCTTAAATCTACTAAGGAGTCAATGCTGTCTAAACCTGCGTTTTCAGCTAAGGTTTTTGGTACGATTTCTAAAGCTTCTGCAAATGCGTTTACAGCTAATTGTTCTCTACCGGAAATGGATTCTGCGTAGTCTTTGAGTTTTTTAGCCATTGCGATTTCAGGAGCTCCTCCACCAGCAACAACTTTGTCGTCTTCTACGGTAGCTGCTACTACACCGATTGCGTCTTCGATTGCTCTTACGATTTCGTCAACGATATGTTTGGTGGATCCTCTTACGAATAAGGTTACGGATTTAGCGCCGCTGCATTCTTCAACAAAGATCATGTCTTCGCCGGAGATTTTTCTTTCTTCTACGATACCAGCGTCACCTAAGTCTTCAGGAGCTAAGTCGTCTAAGTTTGTAATTACGTTAGCGCCGGTAGCTCTGGATAATTTTTCGATGTCTGATTTTTTAACTCTTCTTACAGCTAAAACGCCAGCTTTGGATAAGTAGTGTTGTGCTAAGTCATCGATACCTTTTTGTGCGAATAATACGTTTGCACCAGCTGCGACAACTTTATCAACCATGTCTTTAACCATTTTTTCTTCTTGTTCGATGAAAGCTTGCATTTGAGCAGGATCGGTAATAGTGATTTCTGCGTCCATTTCAGTTTCTTTTACTTCTAATGGTGCGTTGACTAATGCGATTTTTGCGTCTTTGATTTCAGAAGGCATTCCTGGGTGTACTCTTTCTTTGTCTACGATTACACCTTCAACGAGGTTGGATTCTTCAACAACAGCTCCGTCTTTTTTCTCGATTTTGATGTTGTCGGTGTCGACTACTCCGTCTTCTGCGACTGCTTCTACTGCTTCTACGATTAATTTTGCTAATGGTTCACGTGCAGCTTCGGTTCCTTTACCAGTCATAGCGGTCATTGCCACTTTCATTAAGGTTTCGGAATCAACATCATCGATTGCGATTTCGTCTAAGATTTCTTGTGCTTTTTCTGCTGCTTTTCTGTATCCCATTGCGATGATTGTTGGGTGAATGTCTGAGTCTAATAAAGTTTCGGATTTTTTGAGTAATTCACCAGCGATGATTACTGCAGTAGTGGTTCCGTCTCCGACTTCGTCTTCTTGGGTTTTTGCCACTTCTACGAGCATTTTTGCTGCTGGGTGTTCAATGTCCATTTCTTTTAGGATTGTTACACCGTCGTTGGTTACTACAATGTCTCCAAGTCCGTCCACTAACATTTTGTCCATTCCTTTAGGACCTAATGTGGTTCTTACAGTTTCAGCTAATACTTTTCCAGCTAAAATGTTGTTTCTTTGTGCATCTCTACCGACAGACCTGTTAGTACCTTCAGGTAAAATAAAAATTGGTTGTCCTTGTGCCATTAATAATCACCTTTTTTTAATTTATTAAATAATTAGATCAGTTTATAGTTATCAACATGAAATTTTATAGTAAAATAAGTTTATAGTGTTGACTAAAACCTTTCTACATAATACATGAGTTTAAGGTTATATAAATACTTTACGGTATAAAGTAAACAGAAGTAAGAAAAAGAAAAAATGCGAAAACGTCATGAAAAAAGACTGCCCAAATATTGCATCAACAATCAATTATTCCAACAAGTGACCGGTCAACCATCCGAATGAAAGACTGAAAAATACGTTTCATTAAAAGTGGAAGTATAATTTTAGAAAAAGTAAATTGATAGATAGATACGCCAGGGAAAAAATAGGAAAGTTAGGTAAAAATTACCTATCTTTGTTTTTTCTCCAATCTGAAAGGAGGAGTTCTTTCTTGTGTTTCATAAGCTTCCTGCTCTTCCTGCAATTCATTAAAGAAAGCATTAATCTCCTCTAACCTTTTGATTTTATCCTCTTTTCTTTGAAGTTCAGCCTGAAGCCTCATATAGTCTTCACGTGAAACACTCTGCTCCTTGACAAAACGAAGTTCGCTTTCAACGGAATTGATTTCATTTTGAAGTTGATTTTGAAGATTGATATAATCTTCCTTAGGGATAGACCTTTCCTTCAGGTATTTGATTTCACTATCGCGAGCATCGATTTCATTATCAAATCTTGCCTGAAGGTTGACATAATCTTGTTTAGGAACAGTGCTTTCTTGCAAGTCAACGATTTGACTGTCCAAGGTTTTGATTTCAGAATCAAATCTGGATTGCAAGTCATCATAATCTTTTTTAGGGATAGTTTCTTGTTTCAAGTTAGTTATTTCATTATTCATTGCATTTATTTCGG
>NZ_JAZQFM010000061.1:0-3814 GCF_045539575.1 Methanobrevibacter sp. | reverse complement strand
CCTGTACATAATAAAACCTCATAAACTTTATAAATTTCCCATCATTTTGTTTTGATACCTTTGTGTGAAATAATTGGTTAAAAATGTAATTACCATCACTATAATTACAAGAACCGCAGCAGTTGCAAATGCATTCTGCAGAGATATTCCTTCAGTTGCCAGAATATACAGATGAAGGGGCAGCGGACGGCCCGGATCAAACATTGAAATAGGCATGGAAACCGATGAACCGACCGTATACATTACAGCGGCGGCTTCTGAAATGGCCCTTGTCATTGCAAGTATTATTCCTGTGACGATTCCCGGAATTGCCGCAGGCAAAATCACATTGCATATAGTCTGCCATTTTGTTGCTCCCAGACCATAGCTTCCTTCCTTATATGTGCTTGGTACTGACCTTAATGAAACCTCAACTACCTGAAATATTGTCGGAATCGCCATAATTGCCAAAACAAGGCCGGCTGAAAATACAGACCATCCCATCTTCAAAAACATTACAAAAAATGCAAATCCGAATAAACCGAAGACAATTGAAGGGATAGACGCCAATGTCTCTGCCCCGAAACGTATTATATTAACAAGCTTCCTGTTTTCTGCATACTCAACAACATAGATAGCTGCACCTACACCTAAAGGAGCTGCTATTAAAACTGAAATTAGAGTCACATACAAACTGGAGACAATTATTGGCAATATTCCTCCGGATCTGCCCTGGTCTTTAACACCTCCGAAAATAAACTCCAAATCTATTGCCGGAAGCCCTTCAATCAATATGAATGCCAAAATGATTACCAGAACTGAAATTGTGATTACTCCTGAAAAAATCAATACTGAATTCATGATTTTGTGAGACGCATGCGGTGATAAAAAGCTTTTCATAATAACCCTCCGGAAATATCAAGGCTGAATCTCCTTTGAATACTCTTCACAATAACCAGAAGCAGCATTATTAGTATAAACAGTATGACCGCTGTTGTAAATAATGCATGATAGTGAATTCCGGTAGCATAACTCATCTCCAGTGCAATATTTGACGTTAATGTTCTTGCAGGCTCAAATATTGAGTAAGGTATTTTTGAAACATTGCCGACAACCATTATCACTGCCAATGTTTCGCCTACAGCTCTTCCCATTCCCAAAATTATTGCAGTGATGATTCCGGGGAGGGCTGATGGAATTACCACTTTGCTGATTGTCTGCCATCCTGTTGCACCAAGTCCCAGTGATGCTTCCCTATACTCGCCAGGTACTGCTCTAAGCGAATCATATGAAACTGATATTATGGTTGGAAGAATCATGACCGACAGGATTAATGCGGCAGTAATTACGCTGAATCCGCTTCCTCCAAAATGAGACCTTATAAACGGAACCAGCACTACAAGTCCGAAAAATCCGTAAACAACGGAAGGAATTCCTGATAATGTCTGGATAACCGGCTTTAAAATATTTCTGACTTTTTCACCTGCAACTTCCGCCATAAATGTAGCGCATAAAACTGACAGAGGTGTTGAAATTAAAAGTGCAAGGAATGTTACGTAAAGTGATCCTGCAATCATGGAAAATACTCCGAATTCACCGTCATTGGGAGACCACAGATTTCCCAGTAAAAATTTGAAAAATCCGTATTCCTGAATTGCCGGCAACCCCTCAATAAATATGAAACCGGAAATAATTAAAATTATAAAGCATGACAGAAGCGCCGTTAAAAACAGCGCCCTTTCTATTAATAATTCATATAAAGATTTTTTCATTATAAACACTCCCGACAAATCATTCTGTTGATTTGATAATTTTTTCTTCCTCAATAATCTTTTGTGCTTCGCTTCCGCCCGTCCAGTCGATGAATTTTTTCAGCTCGCCTGAAGGATTTCCCTTAACCAGGAATAAAAAAGGTCTTTGCAGTTCATATGAACCGTCCGCAATTGTTTCATTTCCCGGAGTTACTCCTCCAATATTTAAAGTCTTTACATCATCAGAAACATGTGCAAAGGAAACAAAGCCTATTGCATTTTCATCCTGTTTGACAGACTGTTTTACAGCCTCGGTGGAACTTTGAACAATTGCATCACGTTTAATCTTAGCATCACCCATTACAATATCTTCAAAAGCATTCAATGTACCTGATCCGGCTTCACGACATACAATGTGGATTTCACCGTCATTTCCGCCAACTTCCCTCCAGTTGGTAATTTTTCCGGAAAAAATATCTTTCAGCTGACTTTTTGTTAAATCAGAGACATTGTTTTTAACATTTACGGCAACTACAATGCCGTCTTTTCCAATTTCATATTCAGAAATGCCCTCTTTTCCACTGCTGTCCAATTCCTTGGAACTCATTCCTATATCTGCAATCCCATCATGAACAGTTTTGATGCCCAAACTGGATCCTCCACCCTGAACATTTATTTTTACATCAGGATGATTGATTTTATACTCCTCTACAAGCTTTTCAGCTACAGGCTGAACTGAAGTGGAACCAACAATATCAATTCTTTGAGAAGCACCCGGTCCGAAAGACAGAATGCCCAGAACCATAATTATAGCAATTAAAATAATAATCAGAATCATTCGACTTTTTTTCATTAATTTTTCCTCTCTTAGATTTTACCACAGTCTATTTTTTTCACCTGCTTGATTGGAAATATAGTTTTTACTTATTTAAAACTTACTATTTAGTGAAATAAAGTTCATAAAACATGAACAAAAATAAGAAAATTAACCGTGAAAAATTAGAGAATTCCCAAAAACTGAACAAAATTTTTGCTGAAGGAAAAATCAAAAAAGCATGTAAAAAAAGTACACGGCAGAAAAGACAATTAATTAAAATCATGGATAAATTCACTGCAGACATATATTTTTGAACTTCCACCAACTTTTAAGAAGTTGGGGATTCTCGATTTTTTAACATGCTCTTTGAGCAGAATGTTAATACTTTCGAGCCGATACCCGCGCACCGCAGGCCACGACAATCCCAATATGAAATTGTCTTTATTATTTTTTCTCGGATTAATCTTAATCCTTCATTTTTTATATTAATACTTGCATTTAAGTCCCTATCATGATGTTTTCCACATACCGGACAAATCCAATCTTCTTCACCCAATTCCAAATCATAGTATTGATATCCACAGTTGCTGCATTTTTGGCTTGAAGGAAAAAATCTTCCCACCTGAATTATTATACGATTATTTCGCTCTGATTTGTATTTTAATTGTCTTATTATCTCATATAAGGATATGCGTTGTAATTTTGGAGCCCAATGCTTATTTTTAAACCATCCTTTTATGTTTAGTGTTTCTAGTGATATTACCTGATTGTTTTTTACTATATGGTGTGTGATTTTGTGATATTGGTCGTTTTTCTTGTTGATTTTCTTGTTCAATGCTTGCCAGTATCTTTTTTGAGCCATACAATAATTTTTGCTTCCCGGTTGTTTTTTACTCATTTCACGCTGATAATATTTAACGTTTTTTTCTTCTCGTATTAAATCAAATTCTTCGATTTTTAAACCATTGCTGCAGGTTAATGGTCTTCTAATACCCATATCAATGCCAACGGCTTCAAAACAGTGTTCCAAGGGAATATGATTTGTGTTGATGTTTATTATTCCTATGTATATGCCGTTTTCGTGTTTGATTGTTATGTTGTTGATTTTGGACTCCTGTATTTTTTGTTTATATTCTTTACTGGTTTTGAATTTGATTTTACCAATTGTCGGCATTTGTATTCTGTTTTTTCGCTCATTTAAACGGATATTATTATTGTTTGCTTGTATTCTAAATGAAATATTAGGATTTTTTTCTGATTTGAACTT
>NZ_JAZQFM010000060.1:0-24260 GCF_045539575.1 Methanobrevibacter sp. | reverse complement strand
ACAATAACGGCCGCAAATGTGACGGCGATAATCCATGAAAGGTCGGTTCCAAGCTCAAATGCCTTTATTATGCTTCCGACTCCTAAAAGAGGTGCAAAAAGCAGTGTTGTGAATACCATCACAAGAACACTCTGAAGCTGGTTTATGTCATTGGTTGACCGTGTAATCAGAGATGACCTTGAGATTTCATTCAGCTCGTGGTTTGAGAACTTGAGAACTTTCGAATAGACTGTTTTTCTCAGGTCCTTTGCATATCCCGAGGACACCCTGCTTGAAGAATAGGACACGCCGACAGTTGCAAGGGCGGATATCGCCACCATCGCAAGCATCATCTTGCCCGTTGCCATAATAAAATCGAAGTCAGTGTTCTGAATGCCTATGTTTACAATGTCTGCGGTATACTGGGGCAGTGTCAAATCGCAGTAAACCTGGATTATCAGAAAAAGAAATATTGCAAAAAGGTATCCGATTTTATTTTTCAGGGGCGTGATTAATTGTTTCATTGGTACATATTAGATTTTATGAATTAATAAATGTTTTAATTTAAAAAAAAGTTAAATTGTCCGAAACAATCGGACTATTTGAATTTCTTCCACAGGTCGGTTTGAAGAACGCTGGCCTCACTTAACTCCTCAAGCTTAAGGAAAAGCTCCCAGGGCATTGAAAGATTCATGTAGTCATTAGGTATGAAATGCTTCATCTTGCCTCTTCCGGCAAAGTCAATCGGTCCGAGAACCGGGTTCGGATCATCGCTTTCAGCCTCCCTGAAAACAAAGTTTCCGATTGCCTGGCATGCTGAAGCCTGCGGTGTCATGATGCATGCTGAGTTGTCCCTGAAAGATGAGTTGATCTGTGTCAGGACGGTCAGTTCCATGGGATTGACTGTAAATATTATGGATTTTGGAATTTCTCCTTCTTCAAGATTTTCAATGCCCTTGAATATCACGTACTGTCCCTCATCATAAACAGGCCTTGACTTGATGCCGCTTTTTGCAGTTTCAAAATCGCAGTATATTCTCTCGCCGTGCCTGAACATTTCGCCGGTGTGTTTCGGCATGTGGCTTAATCTCTCTTCGTAGGCTGCCCTATCTGGTGCGGAATCAACTCCTAATGAGAGAAATGTTGCCTGAAAGTCAACTGCATCCTCATCTGCCATACCTGAACCCCATCCGAAACCTACGGATATTCCTCCGCATGAGATGTGCTCACGGCCAAAGTATGTTGTCTTTCTTTTTGCAATGGTCTGCGCAACAAAGCTCATTACGCAGCCGCCCCTTTCGCCTTTAGGGCCTGTTGCATCTTCCGGTTTGGTGTCTGATTTTAGAAGTGCAATCGGCGGAAACTGCATTTCTAGAATTTCTGAAATTTTGCTCTGCATATTTAACTACCTCTGATTAAAGTATATTTATCCTCATATTAAATATTATATAAGGTGACTACATGGATACTTACTCTTATTTTACAGACGGCGCGGCGACAATGGTCAACAGGGATGGAAAATACCTTCGCTGTGAAGGCGGCTGGGCATATATCAAATGTTTCAACGGCGAGGAGGACTCAAGCCAGTCCGGTGGCTGCAGTCTTACAACCAACAATGAAATGGAGCTCTATGCGATATATGCCTCCATGAGGGACTTTCTTGACTCTTGTGACGGCGGGGATAAAATCGAAATCTACACCGACAGCGGATACTGCATTGGAATTTTCACCCAGTGGGCTAAAAACTGGCAGAAACGGGGCTGGAGGAAATCCAATGGGAAGGTTATTGAAAATCTGGAACTGGTTAAGGCAATCTGGAAACTGATGGGTGAAATTGAAAATAAAAACTGTGAACTGCTTTTTGTCAAGGTCAAGGGCCATTCCGGCAATGTGATGAACAATGCTGCAGACAAGCTTGCCGTTGAGGCCAAAGGGGTTGCCAAAAGGACAGGTGAGACTATAGGTTATAATGGTATGGATGATGTGCTTCTAGGCACCAAGTAGATATTTGACACTTTGCCAAATTTTTAATTTCAAAATTAATAAAATTGAATAATTTTTAAAATTTCACCATATATTATTGTATATTTTTTATAATATTTTTCTGAACTTTTGAATTTTTAGAAAATGTCCAGAAAACTATAACATTTAAATACTACCTAGACTAACTAAAAATAGGAATTTACAGAGGTGATATAAAATGCGTAAAATTACTATAGCCATCCTGGCTTTAATCGTACTCGCCATGATCATTCCTATCGGATTTTCAGGCGAAGCAAATTCCGTCGTAGTAACTTATGGTGAAGCAACTCACTCAAATTCAGATTACAAGTCAACTGTTGATGACTTTTTCAACAGCTACGCACATGTTGATTTAAACAGTGCAGACTCAAGAATCATCTATGCCAGTGAAGTAAATCAGATATCTTCAGGCATATCAGGTAAAACATACAGTTCAAATCAGATACTGTCCTCAGCGCTGCTGGACTTAAATGACAATGACAATCTCGAAGTGAGCGTTGACAAATCAAAAATCAAGACAGTCACAGGGGATATGTACATTTCAGCGCTGAAATCAGCTGGAATCACTAAAGGTCATGTATACGTAACAAGTCCGGTTTCCGCAACAGGAGAATCAGCTCTTGCAGGAATCATGAATTCATACGAAGCGGCTACAAACGTTGAAATTCCGGAAAAAGTAAAAGAGGCTGCAGCTGACGAAATCAGCACACAGGCAGAAATTGTCGACAACTCAGGAGTAGATCCAAATTCACTTTCAAAACTGGTGGATGACGTAAAACAGGAAGTTTCAAAAGACAATATTACAGACCACAACACAATTGTGAACATCATTAACAATTATGTTCAAAACAATAACATTAACATAACAAATGCCGATATTGAAAACCTTGCAAACTCCATTGAACAAGTGCAAAACGTTCAAGGGGATGTAAACTACTATAAAGGTCAGGTAAGTGACTTTATGGGAAATGCAACAAGCAACGGCTTTTCAATTGACGGCATCCTAGACTGGATTAAATCCTTCATTAATGGGATTTAATCTCATTTTTTCTTTTTTTTCAAATAACAATCTAATAACACAACCTTTTTATTATTATTTTAATAAAATATTAACAAGGTGTTATTATGGTTAGTTTAAAGTTCTGCCCGAATTGCGGCAATGAAATTACAGACGATGACGTGGAATTCTGTACGGAATGCGGATGCAATCTAGTTAATCCAACCAAAGAGTCCGATGTCAAATCCAAGGGATTTTTCAGTGACATGGCTGAAAAGACAAGCTTTCCAGTAATAGTGTTTTCATTCATCATATTCGGAGTGTTCCTGTTTGTCGGATCCATATTCTGGTCATCATTCATGTCCGGCGGTTCAATAGATTTGATAACATATCTGCTGCTGGTTGTGACATTTTCAGTATTCTTCGGAGGAATATTCATCGGATATAAGGGATGCGAAGACAAGACATTTGTCATTCCGAACTTTTCAATGTATCTTGGAAGCGTTTTTGCAGTCGTCCTATGCATACTTGGTTTTATTTTCACATTCTTCATGGGAATATTCTCTGTATTGAGTTCCATATTTTCCGGTTCATCAAGTACTGCATATTCAAATTCCCTTCAAACTCAGACTCCATCATATGCTCCATCAATTGATTTAAGCGGCGTTTTAAAAATACTGTTGTTTATATTGCTGATTCCGGTTGCAGCTTACCTGGGAGTTTATCTTGGATACATCTTGAAAGAAAATATTTAATTTAATCATTAATTTTTCTTCTTTTTTTTTAATTATATCTGTCACATTAACATTCCAATTTTGTCATAAAACACCAAATCTAAACCGCTTAATATATATACTAATTAAAAACATACATTAAATCATTAATAGATTAATTTTAATTAAATAAAGGTTTGATAATATGGTTAGATTTTCACAGACTCTTGATGATAGGCAAGCGAGGAACAGAGAAAAACCTTACGAACAAATCAATGAGAATCCTAATTATTATGCTCGTGATGAAAGGCAGCCTCGCCCTGTTGATGTCAGGGATGCCAGATTGTATTCTCAACCTCCAAGACCAGTGCGTCAGGAACCGACCTATCAAAGACAGGATAATTTCTACAGACAGCCTCAAAGGGAGGAAACAGATGAAATTATCTATGAAAGACCTGTAATTGAAAAGGAATCCGTAAAACCTGACCTCTCAAAACCTGAATTGAAGTTTCCTGCTGACCAGAACATCCAGTTTGGTGTGGAATACGCTCCGAACTCAAGGCCTCCGGTCATAGGCAAGAACTACACAATCAGATCAAATTCAATCATCTACAACGATGTGGTAATAGGAGACAACTTCAGGACAGGACATAATGTTGTCATTCGTGAAAACACCAATATTGGTGATGATGTCCTGATTGGAACCAATACGGTCATTGAAGGGGACGTAATCATTGGAAACGACGTCAGCATTCAGTCAAACGTGTATATTCCGACCAATTCAGTAATTGAAGACAACGTATTTATCGGACCTTGTGCTTGTTTTACAAATGATAAGTATCCTGTAAGGATCAATTATGAATTGCAAGGGCCTAAAGTGAGACGTGGAGCTTCCATTGGAGGTAACACAACATTCCTGTCAAATGTTGAAGTCGGGGAAGGTTCCATTGTTGCCGCCGGAGCTATTGTCATACATTCCGTTCCGCCGTTCTATCTGGCTATCGGAACACCGGCTCGTATCAAACCGCTTCCGGATCACTTGAAAGTTCCAAACAGGTTCTGATATTTTTTATCAATTATTAAAGTAATAAACTATTATGTATTATTGATATAGGTATGGGGGTGATAATGTGGCAAGCAAAGTAAAACCAACGCCTACTTTAAAAGGCAGGGATGCTGAACGGTTCATTGAAAAATTGAATACACCTTCAACCGATGAAGAATTAAAATCTTTAAAAAAATCTGATGAAACTTTTAAAAAGATTAAATATGTTCGTTAATTATCGTGCAGATAATTGCATTCAACAAAGGAGATTATGTTATGGCTCAGTACAAATGTAAGATATGTGGATATGTTATTGATGAAGATGACTACGAAGAAGGCTTGAACATTCCCGCCGGAACCAAATTCGAAGATTTGCCTAGTTCATTCAAATGTCCAAAATGTCGCATGGCAAAGGCTATGTTTGAAAAAATTTAAATAGTTTTATATATTACTAATAAATAAAATAATATTAAAAAATTATACAATTTAAAGGAGATTGTTAAATATGGCAAAATTTAAATGTAAACTTTGCGGATACGTAACCGAAGAATTTGAAGAATTACCAGAAGACTACAAATGTCCTATGTGTGGCGCAACCGCAGACATGTTTGAAAAAGTAGAATAGGTGTCTTCAGTGGCTTTCGTTTGTAAAGTATGTGGATTCGTCTTGGAAGAAGATGAATTACCGGAAGATTACGTATGCCCAGTCTGTGGCGTACCTGCAGCAAACTTTGAAGAACAGTGAGTTCTTCACTTTTATTTTTTTTCTAAAAACTGCTTATTTTTAAAATTAGCTTCTATTTTTCCAGAGTATTTTTCGAATATTTTCAAAATGTCTCTGCCCTCTTTTGACACGATATCGTAGCTGACCTTATCTGAATAGTCCTTATCTATGACTTCAAGGCTGTTGTTTCTAACTTCAGTATCGGCCATTTTGATTTCAGAGTATTCGAATGTTATTGTGTAGACTTCATACTCCTCGATTTCAAGAATCTCGGCCTCGCCGATGGCTTCCATGACTGATTTGGAGTATGCCCTTACAAGTCCTCCCGCACCGAGCTTTATTCCTCCGAAATATCTGGTGACGACTGCAGTCACATTGTGAAGCTCATTTTTTCTAAGTACATTAATCATTGGCTTTCCTGCAGTTCCGCCGGGCTCGCCGTCATCGTCAAAGCCTTCCCCGTCACTTACTATATACGCTGTGCAGTTGTGGGTTGCGTCGGAATATTGCTGGTTCAGCTTTTGGATTAGCTCCTTTGATTCCTTCTTTGTTCTGGTTGGAACGAGAGAGCAAATGAACTGTGATTTCTTCACATTTATTTCGCTTTGGACTGCTTTTTTTATGGTTTTCATTGTATCAATAATTTTATATATTTAATCGAATATATTATTGTTAGTAAATTTTTGAGGGTGTTAAAATTGTCAAGTCGATCTGCTACTGTTTTAGTAATATTTATTGTGGCATGCATTGCATTCTGCTTAGCAACTGTCTTTGCATCCATGACAGGACCAATATCAATTTTACCTAATGAAAGTGAATCCGGAGGCATTTTAGATAACCTTTCAGTAATAGAAAATGCTGATACCGGTGATCATCAGTCATACGGATATGACAATTCAAACGATTATTCATCAAATTATGAAAGTTCACAGTCAAGTGAACCTCAGGTAGAGACTACTACGGATGAATCGTCACAAAGTAGTTCCAGTTCACATAGTTCCAGTTCTACAGAACAACATACTGATGATTCAGGTTCTCAGCAACAGGAACCTTCCAGTAGTGATGAATCTCATGTAGAAACTTACCAAGGATAATATTTATCCTTTTTACTTTTTTTTTTAAAAATCTAATAATTTTTCAATATCAAACAATACTGAGTTAATAGCCAGACTGAAGAGTCTGTTTCCGTAATCTTCATCTACATAAACACCGTTTTCTTCAACGTCCCTTGCACCTTCTTCGATGTTTGGGTCATCTTTGCGTGCCTGGGTGAATCCATGCAGACCAACCTCTTCATATTCATTGACGTTTGCCTGGTTTACAACTTCGTCCTCGTTGACGATGCCTAAAACCTTAGCCATTGACAGCTCGCCGCTGCCTCCGTGAGGGCCTTCTGATGAGATTACCTTATTGTTGAATGTAATTGACAGTCCTGTCTTGTCCTCAATGTCCCATAGCTCGGCCACAAGAGGAATGTTTCCTCCGTGGGCATTGACTATAACGACCTTTTCAATATCCAGGAATTTTTTTGCAGAATTAAGTGTGCTGATAACGTTTTCTTTCAGCACATCAAGGGAAACATGAACTCCATGGTCTATTGTGTCCAGTTCATATGCGGGAAAGATAATTCCTAAAAACTTGGCTCCGCTGATAAGTGATGCTTGAAATGCGATGTGTGCACCTATCTTTGCATCGGTATCGATTGGAAGGGCGGGACCGTGGTTTTCCAGGTGTGATCCGAGCGCTATCAGTCCGACCTTGTGAACTTGTGGGTTTTTAATATTTCCTGCTCTGTATCTTAGCTCTGCCATCTAAACACCTCTATACTTCAAAGTTCCAGATGTCGTCACCGACATAGTGTTTTGTCTCAACGGCTTTTCCGGAATCATTCTCAACCATTTCTTCACCTGTAATCAGACTGACTCCGATTGCCAGTGGTTTTCCGTGGGTTTCATCTATGATTAAAACGATGTCTCCAGGCTCAACGCCTTCTGAGGCTGCCACGATTCCAGGGCTCATGATGTCAGCACCATTGCTTACGAATCTGATTGCTCCCATGTCCACGGTAACTGTTTTTGCATCAATTTCATTTGCAAGAGCAGCCTTCAGGGTCGGGAACGGTTTTTCATCGATAATTATGATGTATGGTTCTCCGTCAACAAGAATGAATGAATTAGGTTCGGCTTCAAGTATCTCCACATTTTTCTTGCCTTGAAGCAACTGTCCATATTCGCCCAATTGTGATTTTATCTCTTTAATTTTCTTCTTTTTTAGGAAATTTCTTTTTTTAACTTTTATTGCCATGTTTACCCCACAGTATATTAATGAATAATATTTTGTATTTCGATTTAATAAAACTATTCATTGGCTCTCAGGAACACGTCATCGTAATTTATCTCATCATTCATTCCGGCCTTGCTCAGCGGCTCGTCCTGCCAGGCATATTTTGTTATTGTGCTTGCGTTGCTGTCGGTCAGGCGTTCAATGCATGAATTAATCACCGTGAGTTCATCCGGACTGAATTTCAGGGTTGGGATGACTGTCGGGTAGTATTTGTGTATTGTCCTGTTGTAGTATGGTTCCTTTCGCATGAACAGCTGTTTTTTGGCTATCAGGTCTTCCGTAATCCTTCTGAAATGTTTCGGCTTTATTCCCCTTTTCGATTTGATATAGGTTTCCTTTGTTAAAAATCTGTTATAACGTTCGTAATAGTTGAAATCGATGAAATACATCACTGTACACAGTACTGTCTTGCCCAGATTAGGTTTGTTTGAGCATCTGAATAATATGTACATGATCAGGTTGATATATTTCTCTTCATCGAATCTCATGGTGTGTGCCTGGTGATGGTTAGTGATAGTAGATATATTTTCAGACAATATAAGTGAAGTCAGAGAGCATTTGAAGAGTATTTTAAAACTAATTTAAATAGTAGTTTAACTAATTATTTAACATTGGCTTTAATTTTTCATTATTTTGGCCTAAATTAAGGTAACATTTATATAGTAGGTTATTTATAATTAATAGTATTAGTTTTAATTAGGTTTTGTCTTATCTTAACTTGATTATATTATGAATTTTCAAATTCAAATTTAAAACTAAAATTTTTGATAATATAAGGTGATATAATGAGCGGACAAAATGTTCAAAGACCACTTGATGCATTAGGAAAATCTGTAGACTCTCCGGTTTTAATAAAACTAAAAGGAGATCGTGAATTTAGAGGTATACTTAAGAGCTTTGATTTACACATGAACTTAGTTCTTAATGATGCAGAAGGGTTACAAGACGGAGAAGTAACCAGAAGACTCGGTGTTGTACTCATCAGAGGAGACAATATTGTTTATATTTCACCATAAATATTATTCAATACTTATTCGAGATTATATTTTCAACGACAAATAGGGAGGAGGTGTATCAGTGTCAAAGGGTACTCCATCAATGGGTAAAAAGAATAAAAAGACCCATATCAGATGCAGAAGATGTGGTAGAAACACTTATCACATACGCAAAAAAGTTTGTGCTTCTTGCGGATTTGGTAAATCCAAAAAACTAAGAAGATACAGCTGGCAAAACAAAAAACCAACTACTAGACAAAGATTAGTATAAGTTGGTTGAAACCATGAAGATTATTTAATAATCTTCTCTCAAATCTATTTTTCAAGGTAACTTTCAGATTACTGCAATATTTAATAACTGCTTTTTTTAGATAACTTTATTAACAATTATTTAATTATACATAGTTTAGGTATAACTAAATTTTAGGAGGTCTAATGATGACTGAATTAAAGGATATTGCCAAGGAAAACGATGTGAATTTGGAAAACTGTGTTGTTTTTGTAAGAGGTAACGACGACATATTGGCCGTGGACATTTCCAATGCAGGAATCAGGCAAAGAAGTGACGATACCATGGGGTTCACTTTCTCAATCAGTCCGAAACAGGCTTTGGAACTTGAAAAATATTTCAATAAATTTGCAACAGGTGAAAAATTCTACTTTGACATTTCACAAACAGGCTACAGGCCCGTCTATTACAGGGGACTGTCTCCAATGACCAAGGAGGTCAGCGGGGAGTATGAGCCTAAATTCAACATTACACTGTTTGCACAAAAAGCCATAGTTGAGCCTGATGATTCATATTTCGCACCTACATGTGCCTGCTGTGAATTCTGTCACATTGAATAGGTGAAATCATGTTTGATGATGAAATTTCAGACAGGATTGTAATTAGAAAAAGCTCTTCCGAAGAGCTGCACCTTGACCAGAAAAGAGTACACATCCGCGAAAGTAAAAATGGTTTGATGAGATTGAGTTATGTGGCTCCGGTATTTGAAGCAATCGAAGTGGAGAGATTTTTCGAAGATTTGTTGAGTTGCGAGAAACTGACTATGGATATAGGTGATACCGGTGAGTTTCCCGTTTCATTTAGAGGGATAGTTGATGGGAAAGGAAAGAATTTCCCAAAAAATTTAGATCATAAAATTATTCTGCTGCAGGGTTCAATTTCCCCGGATTCCATAATGGATGTGCAGCTTATGGGATTTTCCAAGTTTAAACCAAACTATACAGTTTCAGAATAATTTTTCCTATAATTCGTCTTCGACTGCATCCCACAGGTCCACTGCCCAGCCTTGGCCAGCATCGATTACCATGTCGAGCAGTCTTACCTTGCCGTCACGGAATCTGAATAGTCTGTAGTCCTGCTGCGGTTTTTTGGCGGTTCCTTCCTTGTTGCAGTCGAGATAAATTCCTTCGCTGTATTCTGCTTCAAAGTTTCCAGCCTGAACGAAGTCTCCAACAAGGGAATATCCGTTTCTTACGCTTTTGTCTAATTCGTCTATGGTTTTTAACCATCCGCCTTGGGCTCTGAACTTTATGTCAGGGTCGACTTTTGTAATTTCTTCTTGCCAATTAATTATCATAGTACCAAATCCTTTTTAATACTACTTTGAATGTTCATATTTAAATGAAAAGAGCAAGAGCATTTGAAGAGTAATATTTATAACTATCGTTATATAATAATTATATATAAGTCAAAATTCATAAATTAATAATATTATAAAATAAGTTTGGGCTTTATTATGAATTTGTTTGAGAAATTTTGCATTGATACTACAAATGACAAATTATATGAGATAGCGTTTATGCACTCATCTTACAGTGTAAAACATGGTATCGATTATAATTACGAAAGATTGGAATTTTTAGGGGATTCCATTTTAAGTCTGGTAGTTTCAGAGTATCTTTTCAAAAAATACCCTCATTATGAGGAGGGAAAGTTAACTAAGCTGAGATCAAATTACGTGTGTCAGAATGCGTTGATTTATTACTCACACGAACTGGATTTGAAAAAGTATCTCAAGCTGGACACAGAAGATCCGTACCTGACAGAAAACGAGGTACTGTCCATTACAGCAGACATTTTCGAATCCTTTTTGGGAGCAATGTTTATTGACCAGGGCATAGAATTTGCAAAGGCATTCCTTAAGAAATACATTTTCAAATATATCGATGAGGAAAAGGTATTCTTCAGGGACTATAAATCTGCAATGAAGGAATACGGTGACGCTCAAGAGGTGGACGTGTCTTACATTATGCTAAATGAATTTGGCCACCCTCATGAGAAAACATTCTTCATGTCCATACTGGTGGACGGAGAAGTTATGGGTGTTGGAAAAGGAAGAAGTAAAAAGGAAGCAGAACAAGCGGCTGCTAAAGTAGCTTTAGAAAAATTAGAAGTTTCGGTGTTTTAAATGAATGAAGAATCTGTAGGTATTGTTGAGACAAAATACTTTAATATTGAAGAGCCGATTAAGTTGGACAGCGGCAAGACTCTCAATAATGTAACTGTTGCTTATGAAACTTATGGTACACTTGACAAGGAAAAATCTAATGCTATTTTAATCTGTCATGCTTTAACAGGAGATGCGCATGCTGCAGGATGGCATGAAGGAGACAGAAAACCCGGATGGTGGGAAATAGTAATAGGTCCTGGAAAAGCGATAGATACTGAAAAGTACTTTGTAATCTGTTCAAACGTATTGGGGGGATGTAAAGGAACCACAGGTCCAAGTTCAATCAATCCTGAAACCGGAAGGGAATACGGTATCGAGTTTCCGGTAATCACAATCAAGGACATGGTTACGGTTCAAAAGAAGCTTATAGATTCATTCAAAATTGACCAGTTATATGCTGTTATCGGCGGGTCAATGGGCGGAATGCAGGTTCTCCAATGGATGGTGGACTATCCTGAAATGATGAAAAAGGCTGTTCCTATGGCTACAGCTGCAATGTCCTCACCTCAGCAAATCGCATTCAATGCGGTCGGCCGCCAGTCAATATTTGCAGACCCTAACTGGAAGGATGGAAATTACTATGAAACCGGATTGAAGCCTGAAAACGGTCTTTCAATAGCCCGTATGATTGCGCACATCACATATTTGAGTGACGAGTCAATGTACATCAAGTTCGGACGTGACCTTCAGGACAAGGACGAGATAAGCTACGACTTTACAACAGACTTCCAGGTTGAAAGTTACCTGAAGCATCAGGGAGCAACTTTCGTCAAACGTTTTGATGCTAACAGCTATTTATACATTACAAAGGCAGTGGACTTATTTGATTTGTCCATAAACAAATCATTGCTTGATGGATTCAAGGGCATTAAAGCTAAAGTTGAAGTGATTTCAGTCGATTCAGACTGGCTGTATCCGACAGAGCAAAGTACCGAGATTGTCACTGCACTCAATGCAAATGACGTTGAAGTTTCATTTTCAGAAATCAAGTCCAACTATGGCCATGACGCATTTTTACTTGAAAAAGGACAATTGAACTTCATTCTATCAAAATTTCTGGCAAACAATGTCGTCAGCGACCTGATGAAAGGCGTTGTCGTTACCATTAAGGAAAATGCCGATGTTAAGGAAGCGGCCAATCTGATGCTGGACAAGCAGGTAACCCACATTCCTGTTGTCACTGACGATTATAAGCTGATAGGTATTGTCACAAGCTGGGATTTGTCAAAATCAATTGCAATGAATACAAATCTTTTGAAAGATATCATGACAACTACCGTCAAGTATTGTTATGCGGATGAGTCAATCGAGACGGTTGCCAGAATGATGAGCGAATATGACATATCATCACTTCCTGTTGTTGATGAGGACATGAAAGTATTGGGAATCATTACAACAGACCAAATTAGTCATTTATTAAGTTAAATAACTAATTTTCTTTTTTTATTTAATTTTAAGGAGACATTATTATTTCTAGAACAGCTAAGTTTATTGATGGTGCTAAAAAGGGTATTCCAATTACATTCGGTTATGTTCCTATGGGAATTGGATATGCAGCTATTGCTATGAAGGCGGGTTTTACCCCTCTGCAGACAATATCCATGTCATTTCTGGTCTATGCAGGCGCAGGCCAGATTATCGCAGCATCAATGGCATTGACAGGTGCCAGCGTAATGGCAATAGTTCTTACAAACTTTGTTGTTAATCTGAGATATTTTGTAATGTCAACATGCGTTTTAAATCAGGTTGAGGAGTCCAATCTGGGATTGAACATACTGGCTTCACACGTTACCGTTGACGAGTCATTTGCAATGTTTTCCTTAAGTGAGGATTCTCATATCTGGATTTATCTGGGAATTGCAATAACAGCATGGCTGAGCTGGTGTCTGGGAGCGGGAATCGGTGTGGTATTGCTGGACATTCTTCCGGTAATCGTTACAAACAGTTTCAACATTTCATTATATGCGCTGTTTGTGGCTATTCTGACTCCTGCAGTTAAGGAATCAAAGCAGATTGCACTTCTTGTTTTGATAACTGCCGTTTTGAATATTGTATTGAGCCAGTTTTTGGGAAACTGGTCACTTATTGTTTCAACACTTGTCGGTGCGGCGGTTGGAATGTATATTGTAGATGACGAATATCTTATTTCAGGTGATGACTAATGGATTATATAAGTTTGGCTATTTTGGGCTGTGCAATTGTAACATTCATTCCAAGGGTGATTCCGGCATTGTTCATTGACAGGCTTGAATTTCCACCTAAAGTCGAGAAGTTCCTGAATCTGATTCCGTATACTGCCCTTGCGGCGCTGATCTGTCCGGGAGTATTGACAGTAGACAATCAGCTATGGTATATAGGTCTGATAGGTGCGGTTGTAGCGGCAGGTCTTGCCTGGAAAAAGGTTCCTCTCGGAGCAATTGTAATATTGACTGTGGTTGTATTGATTACAGTTTACTCTATCGTTCCTTTCTTTTAATTTCTTTTTTTAAAATTAGTTTTTTAGTCCCAGGCAGATTTTTAGAGGAAAATGGGTTTGCATATAATGGGTTCGTTTAGCATGATTTTTTCTGCCTGGAACTGTAATGCAACATCAAATGTGTTAATGTAATGTTACATATGTTAAAGATGAATTACCTCATATATAAATATTTCGTTTTTCATTTTCACATAAAAAAGTTAATATTTTCTTTTTAATTCATAAATAAGGTTTAATAAATTTATAATTTTAATTTTTCATTATTTTGAATTAGTTTTATTTTTAATAATTGAATTTATAGTTGTTTTAATTAATTTAATTGGATTTTATTAATTTAATATAAAATAGAAAACTTTATATACTATGTAATTTAACATTAACATAAGTAATTAGATTTTAACATAATTACTGAAGTACTTAAATACTTTTTGCAAAAATGACTTAATTTGTGGATTACTATGAGAACCATGATTAAATATTTAAGACAGGAGCTCAAACTGAGCCAAAAAGAACTTGGGGACAAGGTTGGAGTGACCCGACAAACCATTAACGCACTGGAAAACGGCAGGTACAATCCATCCTTATTTCTAGCATATGAAATAACCCAGGTTTTTAATAAAATGTTATTCAAAGGAGATCGAGAACAATACTTTGTTATGGAAGATATATTTATTTTCGACGATGATTACTATTAGGAGTTAATAAAATGATTTTAGACATATATAAAGATGCGCTGGAATATTCAGCCAAAGACTGGAAAACATTGGTGGTATTGGGAGTAGTAGCACTGTTCAGTTTCCTGTTGCTGCCTGCTTTCATAATTACAGGTTACAATTACAGAGTTATCAACAACGCAGTACATGGAATAATCAACGGAAGAGATCCTCTTCCAGATTTCGACGATATAATCGACATATTCGTAGATGGAGTGAAAGTCGTCATTGTTCAAATTGCATATCTGATTGTGCCTGTCATATTATTCATCATATTCGCAGTTATTGCAGGAAACCTAACTGGTGTTGCATCATCTGCAGTAATGATTATCGGATGCTTAATAACATTAATTGTAGGTGTTGTCGCATGCCTGATGAGTCAAATGGGATTATGTCACATGGCATATAACGACGGAGCGTTCACAAAAGCATTTGACTTCAAGGAAATCAAAGAGGTAATCGATGAAATCGGATGGTTTGAATGCATTGCAACATACATAGGTTTAATTATAATAACCCTTGTGATTGCAGTTGTTGTAACAACACTCATCGGACTGGTATTCACAGTATTCGGAATTTCCGGAGCTGCTTTAGGAGCAAGTCCTAGCGGAATACTTGCATTTGGAGTATTCATTAATTGGTTAATTACAATGTTCATTGTTGGACCATACCTGAGCATATTCAATGCAAGATCCATAGGATTATTATACACAATGCAGATATAAGGTGATTTGATGGCAAGCATTACAGATTGCGTCAGTGAGGGATTGAAATATCCCTTCAATGATGTAAAAAAGCTTTTAAGTTTTGGTGCGTTATTCGCACTCTTAAACTTATTATCTACAGCAATAAGCATTAAGAATTTGGACATCTTTAGAGCAGTAACAAGAGAAATCAACCAATCAAATGCTACAGCATTGTCCCTAAAGTTTACACAGCTACCTGCAAATGACATTTATCTTGTAGCTGCTTTGGGAATTGTCAGTTTCATAATCACATTGTTTGTGATGGGATATCAGTATAATGTTGTCAAATTTTCAATAGACAAGAAAGATGACCTTCCGGGGTTCAGCGACATATTAAATATATTTGTAAATGGAATCAAGATTTTAATCGTAACAGTTGCATATAACATTATTCCTGTAGTCGTATTAATCATTGGAATCATATTAACCGGTGATTCATCAGCACTTCCTGTTATTGCAGTGATTTCAGCAATTCTGTTTATAATTGCATTCTTCCTCCAAATCATGGCTGTCAACAATATGGTTGCAAATGACAGTCTCAAAAAAGCATTTGATTTTGGAGAAATCACTGACAAGATTGCAAATCTTGGATGGGGAAAATACATTGGAATAGTTATATTTACAATCATCATATTCATGATTGTCAATGTTGCAGCAGGATTCATATTGAGTTTCCTCACTTTATTGTTTGCAAGAGCTTTCAATCAGGCAATAGTCGTATCTGCATTCATTGGAATACTTGAAGGGTTATTCATAACATCTTACACTAGCGTATTTTACAATAGGATCTGCGGATCAATCTATAGGGAAGCTATTAAATAGTTGGAATGTTTTTAAGCATTCCATTATATTTTTTTAAAATAATAGGTGATAATATGAAATTAAATTTAAAAGTATTTGGTATCCTCATGGCATTGCTTGCCGTGGGCTGTGTGGTTTCAGCTGCATGTGCAGTTGACCTGGGAAATGACTTCAGCACTGGTGATTTTACAGTAAAGACACCTTCAGGCGCTGAATTTACAGAAAATGTAAACGTTGCTATGGATGATATTAATTTTACCATTTTTAAAAATTTAGGTATGAATTCCGATGATTTCAATTCAGTAATTTTCTTCAAGGATTCCACAGCAGATAAAAAGGATTTTGACACATTTCTTAAAGATTTGAAAAAAGAGGGAACACAAGTTGAAAAGACAGATAAATACGTCGTGTTGAAAAATAATCATAACGGCGCTGATTTTAACGTTAACAGTGACCTTGACGGCATATTCAACATTGCAGACGATATCTTTTCATCCGATGGTTTAAATATTTCCGCTGACGGCAACTCAGTTTCACTGTCAGGTAAAGGATTAAACGTTTCCAGTGAGGATGGCGAAAACATATCCGCTGGTCCTGAAGGAATAAGCGTTTCAGGCGGATCATCAAGTGACAACATGTCTGTCAATGTTTCAAGCGATATAGATTCAAACATTAAAGACTGCGATTACTCAGTTTATTTAGTCAATTCAGATAAAAACAGTGTCATTGTAATATCCGGAAATAATCTGGAATTGTTGAAATCAATGGCCGAAACAGTTTCTTTTAATGGGAATTAAACTTTTTATTCTCATTTATTTTTTTTAATTTTTTATAGAGGATTTTAACATGGTAGACTACGTCATCAAAACAAACAATTTGTCAAAAATATATTTCAAAAATAAAGTTGTAAATTCAGTTAATATGCATGTTGAAAGAGGAAAAATCTATGGACTTTTAGGTAAAAACGGTGCTGGAAAGACCACAACAATGTGCATGCTTTTAAATCTTACATATCCAAGTGAAGGGGAAATATTTCTCTTTGGAAAAAATCCTAAAAAACATTCCAATGAAATTTATCCAAAAATAGGTTCAATCATTGAAACTCCTGGATTTTATGAAAATTTAACGGCTTATGAAAATTTGGAAATCATTGCTAAACTGAGGGGAGATTATAATCCGTTCAATATCAGTTCAGTACTTGAAATGGTTAATTTAAGCCAAGCAAAATCAAAAAAATTCAAGGATTTTTCATTAGGCATGAAACAGCGTTTGGGAATTGCAGCAGCAATTATGCACAGTCCTGAGCTATTGATACTGGATGAACCCATCAATGGCCTTGATCCATTTGGAATTAAGGAAATTCGTGCATTGCTTAAAAGATTGTCCCATGAATTTGGAATAACTATTCTAATTTCATCTCATATCTTGAGTGAAATAGAAAATCTTGCCGATGTCATAGGTTTCATGGACAATGGCGTTCTGATAGAGGAGATGTCCAGGGATGAGTTATTCAATAGACTGGATAAATTTGTAGAGTTTGAAGTATCAGACATTGATTTGGCAGTAAATATTTTCAAAGAGCTGGAACTTAGAGAAAATATTGATTTCACAGTCAATGGAAATATAATTCGTTTGTATAGTCATTTGAACATGAGAGATAAGTTCAATGCAATATTTGTCAAAGCAGGAATTGATGTGAAAAAGGTAAATCTGTGTGAAGAGAATCTGGAAGAGTTTTTCACAAGATTCGTTTCTAATAATTAAAGGGGAGATTAAATGTTGACTTTTATAAAGATGGAATTTTTAAAACTTAAAAGATCCAAAATATTTTTGTTAAGCATAATAGGAGCCATTCTTCCGCCATTGCTCATGTTTATTGCTGTAACTTCATTTGATGAAGGGCAAACTTTTGAAGCATTATTCACTAATGTCAATATGTACATGTCGGCGATGTTTGCAGTCATGATATTTGCAATAATCATATCATATCTGTTTGGCAGGGAATACAATGAGCATACCCTAAAGACAATGCTGACTATCCCTGTGTCAAGAGGAAAGTTTCTGATAAGCAAATATGTCATGTTTCTGGTTTGGATTGTTATTCTAACAGTGGTGACAAGTCTTTCAACACTCATATTTGGTTTTGCAGCAGGTCTTGAAGGATTCAGTGTAAATCTGTTTTTAGACAGTTTCACTCAGCTTCTCTATGCAAATGTACTGTTATTTTTAACATTCTCTCCATTTGTATTCATTTCACTGCTGATAACAAACATGGTTCCTGCGATGATTGGAGGTGCAGGCCTGTCATTGGTCAATTTGATGGTATATGGCCAAAAATGGGCTCCATTCGTTCCCTGGACATGCCCATATTTAATCGCATCAGGGGAGATAACCGAATATGCAACAAGCATTAGTGTATCGTATAGCATTATTTTAGCCACTTTTGTAATTGGATTAGTGATTTCATACATTTACTTTACAAGAACGGATGTTTCACTTTAGACATTACTCTTCAAATGCTCTATGCATTGGTTTAAATACTGCAATGTCAAAGTATATTGTGGGGGATATGATGAATGATTTTGAAAATCAAAAATTCTGTCAATCATGTGCAATGCCTTTAACAGATGAACTTTTTGGAACCAACGCAGATGGCACCAAAAATGAAGACTACTGCATGTACTGCTTTAATGACGGTGAATTCACATCTGACATGTCAATGGAAGAAATGATGAATTTCTGCATTGAAAAGATGGTTGAAGTTCATCCTGAAATGGATAAAAATCAAGCCTCTGCCATGATGAGAGAGGTATTTCCAAAATTGAAAAGATGGGCAAACGACTGATTTCCCATCAAATATTCTTTTTTTGCCTTAACTATATAATGTAAGAAATAGTATATAGTATAAGGAGTTTGAAATATGAAATTGTGGAATCCTATAGCTTTTTTTATAAGTTTAATTATGAGCATCATAATGCCGTTGATTTTTGCAACACCTATGGGAATGCCTGTAGAGATGTGCTTTTTGATGTGGCCAATCAGATGGGTTGTTGCTTACTTTTTGGTTAACTTGATTGTTCATCCTCTGGGACTTAAACTGGCAGGCAAGATTTTTGGATTCAAATTGGGAATGAAAACAGGACTTTGGAATCCTCTGGCATTTTTCATAAGCTTAATGATGAGTTTCATCATGCCGCTGATATTTGGAGTTCCTATCGGACAGCTTCCAGTGGACATGCTCTTCTACCTGTGGCCTGTCAGATGGGTTGTTGCTTATTTCATTGTAAGTCAGGCCGTAAATCCATTGGCGTTCAAATTGGCAGGTAAGGTATTCGGATTCAATCCGATGAATAACTAGTTTTATTTACATTCAATTTTAAATATATCCTTAGGAGATTTTGATAGTATGTGTTCAATAGTAGGTTTACAGGGTAATGTTAAAGCGGAAGATATTGTTAAAATGTTAAAAGCCTCTAAAAACAGAGGACCTGATTCATCAGGAATATATCTGGATAAAATTCATGAAAACATTGATTTGGATGAGTTCAGTGACGATAACGCTTATCAGATTGCCTTTGGACATAATCTGCTTTCCATTTATGACTCAAACAACAGGGTCTCAAAGCCTCAGCCGGTTTCAACTGAAAATCTCGTTCTGGTTTTCAATGGTGAGCTTTACAACTTCAGCACTATCAGGAACTTCCTCACAAAAGTTGGAGTGGACACGGAAATCACCTGCGACGCTGATGCATTAATCTATCTGATTGATTTTTACAATAAGAAACTGGACCTTCTTAAGGCAGTCCAATCAGCAATCAGACTTATTGACGGGGATTATGCCTTTGCGGTGTGGGATGGAGAAAACCTCGCAATTGCAAGAGATCCATTGGGTGTAAAACCCCTGTTTTATGCACAGAATGATGAGCTAAAAGGGTTTGCATCAACAAGACAATCCTTAAAAGAGGTCGGATTTACAGACATTGACACCCTAAAGCCGGAACACATTCTTTATAATTGGGAAGATGTATCTCCAGCACAGCCGATTTATGAAAAGGTCTTTGAAGGTGATGTTGCCAAAATAGACAAGATGTTAAGGCTGAGCGTTGTCAAAAGGATTGAAGGATTGTCCGAGATTGGAGTGATATTTTCAGGAGGCCTTGACAGTTCCTATCTGGCACTGCTTTTAAAGGAGATATCTGAAAACGTTCCCTTGAAAATCAAATTGTATGCTGTTGGTGCTGAAGGTTCCAAGGATGTGGAAGCTGCAATCTATGCATCAAAATTCCTGAATCTGGATTTGGAAATCTGTGAGGTTACAGAAAATCTGGTGCGAGAAGCCCTTCCGGATGTGGTCAAAGCCATCGGTGATGATAATCTCATGAAAGTGGGTGTCGGCCTTACAACTTACTTTGCAACTAAAATGGTTCATGAGGACGGATTGAAGGTAGCCATTTCAGGCCAGGGTGCTGATGAGCTCTTTGGAGGATATAAACGTTATGTGCAAAGCTTTATTGATGGAACCCTGAACTATGATTTGAGGCAGGACATGTCAAACATGTACCATGTCAACCTTGAAAGGGATGATGCCTGCTCAATGCTAAATTCAGTGGAATTAAGATTGCCGTTTTTGGACAAAAAACTTGTAGAACTGGTCTTAAACATTCCGGACAACAAAAAAATAGTCTCAATGCATGATGACATGAGAAAAAGCATCTTAAGAAAATTGGCCTTTGAGGAAGGTCTCGACTATGAAATAGCTTACAGGCCCAAAAAGGCTGCCCAGTACGGAACTGGCATTGACAAGATTTTAAGAAAGAAAATTGTAAAGGATACAGACATTTCAAAATATCTGGAATAATCAATTGTAAATATCTAACTTTAAAAAAACATGGACAAATCTGTAGTTTCATCAAATTTAGGGATGATTTTAAGTTCTGCTGAAACATATTCTTCTAATTTATTAAAATCATTTTTTAAGTGGGTTAAATCTCTAAAAGCAAATTGGGTAATGTTTGAATAATTTTTAAAATAATCTTTTTCAATTTTTTCACAATAATCATAAAATTTGTTTAATAATTCTAATTTTACCATATCATTTAAATCTGCTTCCTGCAATACTATTCTAAAAAAATCTAATGATCCTAATATGAACAGTCTATTTGATGAAGTATCAAATGTTTCGTAAATGTCCATTAATCCCTTTGCTTTATCTTTAACGATGTTTTCCAGAGAGTTATTGTCTATTTTTTCATCAACAATAGTTTCATCAAATAGGTTAAATTTTACAACATTATCAAATGATTTAGAAGCATCATCTTGAGAAATATGTGGTTTTAATGACTTTAAAATGTTTATTGAATCATTTTTAGTAAGGGTTTTCACATTCATTTTGTTTGAATAGTACAGGATAGTGGATTCTGCTTCTAATAATATTTTGTTTTGATTTTTTATAAACGATTTAAATTTATCAATATCTAAATCAGGTATGTTTTCATAATTCTTTTTATTTAAATCGACATGTCTGTAGTCTTCACTTAATGATACGGAATAAGGGCCATTAGTATGAAAATTAAAATGATATGAACTATTCCACCCAAAATATTTTGATAAGTATACTAATTTTTGGACTTTAATTCTAAAATCTTTGCTTTCACTGATTTTTTCTTTAAAATCTTTATCATCTTTAAATGACAATATATCTTTCATAGAATTTAAAAAATACGTGAGATTGTTTATTTCGCTCATTTACTAACTCTTCATTATATTTTTTCAATTCCACGTAAGTGGTGTTTACTATCATTATGATTTTCATTGAATATAAAGTTTAAGTTAGATTTGACTGCAATTTTACGTACTTAATGCAATTTTGAAGTCATAATGAGTAAATAAATTTTAATTTAAGGAATTTAAAAAAATTAATCATCAACCACATTAATAACTTTATGATTCATTTTTCACAATCAAATCACTGGGCGGACAAATTACAGTTTATGGTCTTTTAACTATATCTTTTCAGTTAAAACAATTAGTTGTTCCTAATTATGTAAAATATTTCATTATCTAAAATTTGTAAAATTCGCAGCCTTGGAGGTTGTTTAATTTTTTTTAATAAAATTTCATTGTTTTTGTAAAAAAGTATGGTATTTGTTCGTTATGTCTTAATTAGTTTCTTTTTTTATTATCAAATTTTATGTAAAGTATTTTTAACATTTATTTTTTTTAAATAACGCATATTTGAGCTTTAATTTAAATAATAGTACTTATATATATGTATATGTCTTTTGATTAAACAGTTGATTTTAAGTATTGAATGTTTGAAAAAAAGATGCAAATAGTGAAAAGTGATTATTAGATAAAAGTGCCCTTAACACTTTTATTAATCACTTTCACATGTTACTATTAAACAAACAATGGGTAAATTGAATGATTGCAAGTAACATTTATAATTTATATATTAAATGCTATTTAAAGTTATTTAAAATAGTTGCAGACAAAATGCACAGTTATCCTAGCTTAGCTATGCTTTTAAATAATTCATTCTTTTTTTTCATTCCATTTAGGTTAAAATTTGTTTATCAAGGGATTATTGCAATAATCAGACGTGATAAATATGAAATTGAAAAAGATAATGTTGATAACATTGATGTTATTGGCGATTATAGCGATTGGAGCTGTAAGTGCATCGGAGGATATTGCTGATGATAATGTTACAGTCATTGAACCGACTGATGATTTAACAGTCTCTGAAGTCGATGATGAAAATGTAATTTATACAGTTGATGATGAAATAAATGGCGCAGAGGATTCAGAAGAAATCCTAAGTGAGGATGAGGTTTTTGAGCCTGATGTTTTTTATCCTTATTCAGGCCAGCATATTTATTTTTCTGAAGGCGAAATGTTTCATATTGGTGTGGATGCCAAAGGGGCTAATGGAACATTCAGAGTTTATTATTCAGGGTGGAATGACTTCGGACCTTTCAAATACAATAATACCTTGTTGGCATCTGCCGATATAATTGATGGTATTGGAATTGTTAATTTAACTGTCCCAATAGGAGGTAATCCTATATATACAGTAGGTTATGATTTTATTGATTATTGGGTTGAATATGAAACCAATAAAGGAAATGGCGATACATTTTTTAGTATATTGGTCGTAAAAAACAATGAAAAGATTTCTGCAAAACTTGACAGAATGGAATTTACAGAAGGGGGAAATAATAATGTCACTCTTCAATTCGCTTCACCCGTATACGGATTTTTGAATTGTTATGTGGATGGAGTTAGCCTCCCGGAATATCATTTTGATGATGTAAACTCTGCAAAGGTGCTATTTGAATATTTAAGTGTTGGAACACATTTTATAAAAGTTTTATTCACGTATAACGAAACTTTTGACAATGTTGGAACATTCTCAAAAACATTCACAGTTACTGTAAACCCGTGGGTTCCAGTCATTGTACAAACGGCCACTAAAATCACATCATCCAAGCTAACCACTACCTATAATGTTGCAGGTAAAGTCACATTCACTCTTAAGGATGAGGATGGCCGTGTTATATCAGGTGAAAGGGTCACAGTTAATTTCAACGGAAAAACTTATAATAAAGTCACTGATTCTAAAGGCCAGGTAAGTGTTGATATCCCTTCAGGACTGGCCCCTAAAACATATAATGCATACATTAAATTTGAGGGGGATGAAAGTTTTAAAGCGTCTTCTGCCAGTGCAAAAGTAGTTGTTTCAAAGGCAACTCCAAAGATAACAGCTAAAGCAAAGACTTTCAAAAAATCAGTCAAAACCAAAAAGTACACAATTACTTTAAAAAACAATTTGAATAAAGTCATGAAAAACACTAAGGTGACAATTAAAGTCAACAAGAAAACCTACACTGCCAAAACCAACAGCAAAGGTGTTGCGACATTTAAAATTACCAAATTGGCCAAAAAAGGTAAATACACTGCAACCGTTAAATATGCAGGTAACAAATACTACAATTCCAAATCTGTAAAGGTTAAAATCACTGTCAAATAGATATTCACGGCATTTTTAATAATCAATGAGGTGAAAATAATGAATTTCAAAAAAATAGTTGCGATAACGTTATTGTTATTGGCAATTCTAACAGTAGGTGCTGTAAGTGCAGCTGAAGATGCAGGTGCACTTGCAGTTGATGATGCGGGAAATGAAATGGTAGTTGAAACTCCAGCAGATGATGTTGAGACATTAGGCTCTGATGAAAATGACGA
>NZ_JAZQFM010000059.1:0-4759 GCF_045539575.1 Methanobrevibacter sp. | reverse complement strand
ATCATGGCATGTTAAGAGTAACCCACATTCTGTTCATGCAGCATTCATCTTAGCGAACTACCTTGCCTACACAATCGATTATCGGCATCTTTGCTCTTGCATCCTATGGAATGGCCGTTTCACCGTTTCTTTTAATGTCCTCAATCAAGTATCATCGTCTACCATTAAAAGCCGTGTCGTTTCTGCTCCAGGGTCATGCTTCTCAGCATACGTCTTTCAACGCCATAGTCTTGTATTGATGTGCGGAGTTTCCTTAGTTAAAATGTAATTAACCAGCAGCTGCCTTTAACTTGCCATGAAAAATAATAAGTTTAAGTAAAAATGTAGCAGGGCCTAGATTTGAACTAGGGATCTCGGGGTTATGAGCCCCGCGGGTTCACCAGACTACCCCACCCTGCTATATGAAAAACAGTAATAACTAATACTAATTATAATTGCTATACTATATAAAGGTTTCGATAAAATAGTTGAAATCAAAGAAAATAATATTAATTATTTTCTAATGATTCAATCCTCTTATCCAACTCACTTAATTTTTCCTCAGTGGCTTCCTGGAATTCCTTGGATGACTTTTTAAACTCAATGAAATCCTTCTCCAAAGCATCAACATTTGATGTGGTTTGGGAGAATTTGGTTTGAAGATCATCAATATCATCAGTGGTAGCCAAGGACCAGTCCTTAATCAACTCATCGCTTTTAGCGTCAAGGAAAGCATCAATCTTGCTGGAAAAGGCGTCAGTGTTTATGCCAGACATGTCAATGTCACTCAACTTGACCTTAATCCTTTTAGTGACAGAATCGGAATTGTCATCCTCTTTAACGGCATTCGCCACATCAGAGGAATTGCCGCCTAAAACCTCATCCATGTGAGCATCGGCACTGGTCGGCACATAACCGCGCAATTTATCCATGGCGCCCGGACTGTTCAATAAGTAATAGTAAACTAAAATCACAATTGCCACGATTAAAATTATTACTGCAATTGCTTCTGTTGCATCCATATTAACACCTATTTATTCATTTTTTTAAGCTTAGCTTCTTTCTGCTCAATTTCCTTAAGCATCTTTTCCAATTTTCTCTGTTCAGTTTCAGCTTCAAGCCTGGCTAATCTCTCATTGATTTCAGAGTGAAGATAGCCTACACGACTTCTTGCTTCTGTTGTGGATTGCCTGATTGCTGAAAGACTGTCTTGTTGCTCTTGCGGCAATGGAATAGGATTGTCCATTAACCTTTTGGATTCGATATCTTTTTCCACCATGGACATTTTCTTAAGTTCAATTTCCTTTTCAAGAAGTTTAATTTCATTCTTGGACTTGGCAACACTTCTCCATTGGAAAACGATAATAATCAATACCACAACAACAATAATCAAAATAATCAGTAGGAACATTTGATCAGGTATTGTAGGAAAATCCATTTATTCAACCTCCACGTTTAATATATATTTTAATCAATATAAAATATTATATAAAGTTTATTAGTTAAATATTTAATTATATCAATAGAGAAGGTAATAACTTATGATGGAATCTTATATTGAATCTGGAAAACTCGCTTCAAAGATACGTGGAGAAGCTTCAAAGATGATTAAGGACGGAACCTTGGTCATTGACCTGGTCGAATATGTTGAAAGTGAAATCCTGAAGGCAGGAGCAGACATCGCTTTTCCATGCAACGTGTCACTGAACGAAGTTGCAGCCCACTACACCTCACCTGCAGGAGATGAAACAGTCATCCATGCAGGAGACATGGTTAAACTGGATTTGGGGGCAATGATTGATGGCTATATTGCAGACACTGCAGTTACAGTAATAGCCGATGGGGACATCACTGCAAACTACACTCAGGATGAGATAAACCTGCACGAGGAAATCGTTGAAGCGTCAGCCGCAGGATTGGAAGCTGCAATCGCCACCGTCAGGGCAGGGGTTGAAGTGTCAAAAATAGGCGCTGCAGTCCATGAGGCAATAGCAGAATACAAGTTAAACCCAATCTTTAATTTAACAGGCCACAGCCTGGAGCAGAACAATCTCCACGCTGGAATATCAATTCCGAACTATGACAATCATGACGGATACGCTCTAGAAGAGGGCCAGGCAATCGCAATCGAACCATTCGCAACCAACGGCGAAGGCCTTGTCAACGATGCGCCGGGACACTACATATACTCCTATATGGCAAACAAGCCGTTCAGGATGAAATCCACAACCAGAGTCCTGAAATACATTCAGCACAACCACCGCTTCGTGCCTTTCTCAGGAAGATGGATAACAGACGAGTTCGGTGAAAGGAAAGGCCATATGGCATTGAAGCAATTGGCTGATGCAATGGCAATATACCCTTACGCGCCTCTGCGCGAAAAGCAGGACTGCTTTGTAAGCCAGAAGGAGCATACTGTAATCGTTGAAAAAGAAGGCTGTACCGTTACAACCATTTAAAAAAAAAAAAATATTCAGAAAAGAATTAATTCTTTTCTATTTTAAATCTTGAAAGTAGAGAATGTGAAATCATCCTTAAGTTTCTTATATTGTACTGTAAGCTTATAATAACCTGATTTTTTAGGGTGTTTCAACTTAAAATTTGCAACACCTTTCTTGTTGGTTTTTGCTTTATAAGTTTTTTTGTTAAATTTGATTTTAACCAATTTATTCTTTTTATTTTTACCAAGCAATTTAACTGTGAATTTAACTTTAGAATTCTTATTTTTTTTAGCCATCTTAACTTTAAACGGATTTTTTACAACAAGATTATTTGAAACGATGAAATCTTTATATATTGCAGAAATAGTATATAATCCTGGCGTTGAAGTGATTTTCAATGTAGCATAACCATTCTTATCTGTTTTTTTAACTGTTTTCTTATTATTTATAAAAAATGTGACTTTTTGGCCTGCTTTTACAGGATTTCCATTATCATCAAAAACACGAACCTTATATGATTTACCATCATCATAATACATTTTAATCTCTTTACCACCTGTGATTACATTAAAAACCTTAATATAATCAGACATTACTTCACCAGTACCATAATTGACAGCACTAATCTTATGATTTCCATTTGAGAGTTTTGCTTTTAACAATGCAACCCCATTTGAATCTGTAGCAATTTCATAACCCCATTTATTGTCATCATTTAAATAGAATGCAACTAAAGCATTTTGTAATGGCTTTCCAGTTGTATCATAAAATGTTGCTTTATACCAAATTCCACCATTTACACGGTTTGTGATTCCCTCCATCTTTATTGTCTGAACTGTTTCGACTGATAGTTTTGAATCATCATCAACGACAGCATATTTATCATCAGATACCTGTTTATATGTCTCTTGATCTTGAGACTCATCAACGGACAACAAATCCTCTTCGTTTACTGTTAAATCATTGTCTTTAATGTCCTCATCAGCATTCATTGCCAAATCAGTTGCATTGTCGTCAGCCGCAAATGCAAAATTCACTGACAATACCACTGTCAATGCGATGAGGAAAATGAGTAATTTAGTGTTTTTCATTAAATAACCTCCATATGTTAAATATGTTTGACAAGAGGACTATTTAAACTTAATTCAAAAAAAGAGTTAAAAAAATAAAAAAAGAAAAAAAGAAAAGGAATTAGTATTCCACAGGAAGTGGTAATCCTAATTTAGCTCTTCTTTCACGTTCTTTGCCGTTTTTGTCCTTTTTACCTTTAGCTAATTTTTCAAGTAAAGGAAGACCTGGTTTAACTTCGTCCATTGGTTTGGTTTCGATTAAACCTGCGTCAACAGCAGCTTTAAAGATGGAGTCACCGTCATCTGTTCTGGTCAATACAGTGGACCATCCGTCAGGAGATCCTACTGAACCGGTTGATACGTCAGCCCATTCAGCCACGTAATCCATACAGATGTTACATCCAGCTTGTTCATATCCGTGTGTTTCTTTAATAGCTAATCCTGAGTCTTCACCGTCTTTGGTTAACCAGAATTTACCTTTACCGATGTCCATTTTAGTAGCATCTGTTAATGAGTCAAATCCTAATTTAGCAGTTGCAAAGGTGTCGAGAGAAGCCATAGGGAAGTTTTCCATACAGTAGATACCGATGAGTAATTTGATTTTATCAACAACGAATCTGGTTAATGGATAAGCTTGTGCTTTTCTTAAACCTTGGGTTTGACATGGAGTTGCCACTACACCGACTTTCTCTAATCCATATTGACGGGTTGCTTCTTTTAAAGCGGATAAGGTTGGAGACATTGAGTATTTGGTACCTGCTGCTGCAATAACTTCATCTGCTGAGGTTACTACAGTAGGAATAGGCCTCCAATCATCATCAGGAGTTCCAGCTACAACAGCACCTTCAATGATTCCTTCATCGAGTGCGTAACAGAGTAATGCTGAAACAATTCCTCCGTCTTGGGATACATCTAATATTTTTTTATCAGTTGATCTTGCAGATAATGCTTCTTTATAAGTACCTAATGGCATGTTCAATCCTCCTATAATCCTGTGTTTTCTTTAATTCTTTTTATAGGTAACCATGCTCTTGGACACATTGCATAACAAGATCCACATTTAATACATCTATCTCTGTCACAGCTAGGTCTACCTTCAGAAAAGCCCATAGCTCTTGTAGGACAAGCTAGAGCACAAGTTCCACATCCAGTACATAATCCGTTACGGATTACATTGGTTAATACGTCACAGCCACATCCAGTGTTACAAGCAGCTTTGTCCATTGCAGGTTGTAAGTATTCTAAGTCACCGTTACATAATGCAACAAC
>NZ_JAZQFM010000058.1:0-49109 GCF_045539575.1 Methanobrevibacter sp. | reverse complement strand
AGGTGATTAAATGCCTGCAAATAGGTTTAGATCAAGATCATATAAAAGAGTTCATAAAAACACTCCTGGTGGAGAAAATGTTTTAAGATACAAAAAGAAAAAACCATCTAAGCATGTTTGTGCTGAATGTGGTGCAGTCTTACATGGAGTTCCTCGTGGACGTCCATATGAAATTGGAAAATTATCAAAAACAGCTAAAAGACCTAGCCGTCCATACGGTGGGTACTTATGCTCAAGTTGTGCTCGTAAACATTTCAAAAACGAGGCTAGAAAATAATGATAATTACAATCGGCGGATTAGCGGGAACCGGAACAACAACTACTGCTGAGCTTCTCTCAGAAAAGTTGGATATTCCTTACATTTCTGCAGGATTTGTTTTTAGGGAAATGGCTGCAGAAAGGGGCATGAGTGTTCTTGAGTTTAGTGAATTTGCTGAAGGTAATGATGATATTGATAAAGAAATTGATAAAAGGCAAGCTCAAAAAGCTAAGGAAGCAGAAAATCTTATCATTGAAGGCAGATTATCAGCATACTTTGTTGATAATGCCGATTTAAGACTTTGGTTAGTAACTCCATTTGATGTTAGATCTAAACGAATAGCTGAAAGGGAAGATAAGACTGTGGATGTAGCTAAAGACGAAATTGTTATTCGTGAAAAAAGCGAAGCCTTAAGATACATGGAAATCCATAATATTGACATTTCTAATATGGATATCTATGATTTAATTATAAATACTGATACTTTCAATCCTGAAAATGTATCAGAAATCATTATTCAAACATTAAAGGTGATATAAATGGCATCAATCGAAGTAGGTAGAGTATGTGTTAAAATTGCTGGTAGAGAAGCAGGCGAAAAATGCGCAATCGTAGAAATTATCGACGAAAACTTTGTTGAAGTTGTTGGTGAAGCAGTCAAAAACAGAAGATGTAATATTGCTCACTTAGAACCAACCGAAGAAACTATCGATGTTTCTGGCGATATCGAATCTATCAAAGCAGCTTTAGCTGACTTATAAATGAATAATTAATCATATTATTCATATCTTTTTTTTATTTACTATTTTTAAGGTTTTTTTCATGAAATTTGACATGGTTACAAAATCTAGCAGTTTTACAAATCCTGATTTTGGGTGTAAGCCTGAAGAGAGAGAAATCACTGATTATATTTCTAAAGGAGTAATTAATCTAGATAAACCATCAGGTCCAACTTCTCATGAAATAGACTCCTGGATTAAACGAATTTTACCGTTGGAAAAATCAGGCCACGGAGGTACACTGGATCCTAAGGTAACTGGAATTTTACCTGTGGGTTTGGATGAGGCAACCCGTGCAATACAACTTTTGTTAACTGCTCCTAAGGAGTATGTGTGCTTGTTAACTTTCCATCAGGATGTTTCTGAAGAAAGAATTCGGGAAGTCTTTGCTGAATTTACAGGAAAAATTTTCCAATTGCCTCCAGTAAAATCAGCTGTAAAACGTGAATTGAGAACACGTAACATTTACTATTCTACCATTTATGAGATTGAAGGTAGAGATGTGCTTTTCAGAATTGGTTGTGAAGCAGGAACATACGTTAGAACATACTGTCACAATATCGGCGAAGCTTTGGGTGTAGGCGCTCATATGGCTGAACTTAGAAGAACACAGGTAGGTTCTTTCACTGAAAAAAATAACTTAGTAACATTGCAGGATGTTACAGATGCATATCATTTCTGGAAGGAAGACGGCGATGAATCATTCTTGCGCCAGGCCATCATGCCGATGGAAAGAGCTGCAGATTACCTTCCAAAGATTGTTATTAAGGACTCAGCAGTTGATGCTGTTTGCCATGGTGCTGACCTTGCATGCGGCGGTATTTCCCAGCTGGCTGATAACATTCAGAAAAATGATATTGTTGCAATTGAAACCCTTAAAGGTGAATTGGTTGGAGCAGGTCATTCATTATTGAATTCCAATGAAATTTTAGAAGCCGATTCCGGTTTTGCAGTTAACGTCAGTAAAGTATTTATGAAACCTGACACTTATCCAAGATTTTGGAAATAATCTCACTATTTTTTCTTATTTTTAATATTTATCCATAAACTATCTATATTATGAAATTGTAATGTATTACTAACTAATTTAGGGGATATTATGGAATATGAAATATCTGGAGGTTCATTTCCTATTGTAATTTGCACATTACAGAGGGGTGAAACCATGCAAAATGAAACAGGAGCAATGGCGTTCATGACTTCTGACATGAAAATGGATACTAATACTGGAGGAGGTCTTTTAAAAGGAATCGGAAGAGTCTTTTCAGGAGATACTCTTTTTTTAAATTTCTTTACAGCAGAATCAGATAATCAACAAATAGGATTTTCTTCATGCACTCCTGGAAAAATCATACCAATAAGATTGAATGGATCTAACACTATCATTGGTCAGAAAAATGCATTTCTTGCTGCTGAAGATAGTGTCGAGGTAGATGTATATTACAGAACCAAACTCGGTGCGGGAATTTTTGGTGGTGAAGGTTTCATTCTTCAAAAATTCACAGGTAATGGAATGCTCTTTTTAGAAATTGACGGTGAAGTAATTGAAAAAGATTTAAAACCTGGCGAATCAATATTGACCGATCCTGGTCATGTTGCGGCAATGGAAGAATCTGTTGATTTTGACATTGAAAGAGTTAAAGGGGTTAAAAATATGCTATTTGGTGAGGGATTGTTCTTTACCAAATTAACAGGACCTGGAAAGGTATGGCTGCAGACTATGCCAATCAGCAGACTGGCAGAAGCGTTAATTCCTTATATGCCAGCGCCACCTGAAAAATAAAATTTATTTTTCAATTTTTTTTAATTTTCTGTGAAAAAATAAGTCCCCATTATATTCAATGGAGGATAATTTATTTTTAATATTTTTATTTTCTTTTTAATTTCATTGAATCTATTTTCATTTAATTTATTCTATGGTTATTTTTTTGAGTTTTTCGAATTAAACATCTACATTAACTAATTCAATCAATTAAAATTTAATGGTTTCTGGAAGTTGATGGTATTGTTTTAAAAAAATAAGAAATGGAGTAGCTAAAATGCTCCTCCACCTCCGCCACCTGATCCTCCGCCGAGGCTTCCAAAACTGCCTGAATCGGATGATGAAGGATTAGCAGCGCTTTCACCAGTTTTGAATGCTTCGTGCATTATGTAGTATCCTCCATAATGGTGGTATAGGAATAGGTCATCATCATAGTAGGATATGTTTTTTTCCTGAAGTTTCATTGCATCATAAACGTTGTCGGCTACTCCAAGTGCAGCACCATAAATCAGGTACTGTTTCCATATCACTATGGATTCTGGAGGGTGTTCATTAATTAGACTGTTGTCTTTTAGGAACTTCTTAAAGTTTTTCCATTTAAGATAGAACACTCTGCCTTTTTGGGTCCATTGTCCAAAGATATCCTCCGGAAGCATCAGTACAATAAATGAAAAAATTGCAAGTATGATTCCTCCGCCTATTGCATACACTCCATTGTTCAGATTTGTCATTATTCCAAGCACAAATATTATAATTCCTAAAATTAAACCCCCAATTCCCAGAATTTTCATAATGACTGACCCTTCATTATTGAAGTATGTTTCAAGCTCTTCTGTTTCAAGGTATTCGTGTTTAACGTCCTGTTGCCATTCCTCATATTCTTCCATAAAGAGTTTCGCATTGGATTCGTGGGACAGGTCTGAATTTAAGTTGGATAAGTTAACTATGTCGTGGCTGTCTGAAAACATCTCCATAATGTCAAATACTGTATGTTCATGAATTGCCAGGTCATTGGTTTTTTCCCTATTCAATTTCAAGAATAATTCCTTCATGTTGGTGTTAGCATCAGTTCTGGTTTCAAGTTCAAACACTTTCCTGTTGATAAGATCAAGTATTGTAGCTTCAAATCCGTGCATATTAGGTGTTCCGATATCTTGAGAATTATCTATTAATGCATTCACCATTGCAGGAGGGTCGTTGGTCGGTAATTCCCTCTCGTATATTCCATCATAATCGACTTTAGGTTCTCTTCCATATTTCAGGTAGATGAAAATAGCTGCAATAGGACTTATTAGGGATAATAATCCCAAAACAATAAATGAAGTGTTCCAGAAGTTTCTGCCGTTAACGCTTTCTTCCAGATTATGCATGATTTTTTCTCTACCATTTTCATTTACATGTTTGGCATATGTTGCATTGTCAAAGTCACTTACAGGCATTAATACGAGCAATTCATAAAATTCGCCTGACGGGATGTGATTTGATGTTACGGATATTGTGTCATTTGTTAAGCTGCTTGAGGAATTGTACTCCTGAGGATTTAAGAAATAGCTTATGCTCTCATTTCCCGGAAGATGGACTATTGCAGTCAATGTATCCACTCCCTTCTCCCAGTCTTCTCCCCAGAGCTTGTATTGAAGTCCTGCAACATCATTGAATATTGTGACTGTATTTTTCATGTCATAGCTGATATAGACATACACCTCAGTATCTGAAATCTGTTTGGTATGCGCCTCATCAGCATATAAATAAATCTTCAAGTGTTTCTTGTTTCCTTCGTCGGTTACCTTTGTAACGGAATAGGCGCCATCGGTGGTAACCGTAATATTGTCGATACTTTCACCAGTCTTTAGGGGTATATCCCTATATACTCCGTTAAAGCTGCCGTCGAATGTATAATCATATATTTCCTCTACATGCAGTAGACCATTATTTCCAACTGTAAGCTCAATGAATGCCTGATCGATGCTGTAACTTTTGTCGTCATCCGCTGAAACTAGAGTTATTGTTGAAAATAAAATGAAAATTAATAAAATTATACAAAGTGTTTTTTTAACATTCATATAATTTCACCTTTTTTTATTTTAAAATTTTACTTCTGGAACTGCTGTTTCACTTTCTGGAGCCTGGAAAAATTCAGCTTCATGGAAATTAAATATTTTAGCAAAGATGCTGCTTGGGAACTGTTCGCAAGCATTGTTGTATTTTAAAACGACATCATTATAGAACTGTCTTGCATAGGATATTTTATCTTCGGTTTCAGTTAATTCGGACTGTAATTGCTGGAAGTTGGAGTTGGCTTTTAGTTCAGGATAGTTTTCAGCCACTGCAAACAGTGATTTCAGTGCACCTGTTAACTGGTCATTGGCTGCACTTGTCTCGTCAATGTTTGAAGCGTTCATGACATTTGATCTGGCTTGTGTAACATTTTCAAATACTTCTTTTTCATGTCCTGCATAACCTTTGACTGTTTCCACAAGATTTGGTATTAGGTCGTTTCTTCTTTTTAATTGAACTTCAATCTGAGAATAACTGTTTTTCACACGGTTTCTAAGATTAACTAAATTGTTGTATAAGTGTACTACAGTAACAATAAGGAATATAATTATTACAATTAATACAATAGTCATTAGGATATCCATTTTATCACCTATATATTAGATATATTAATCATTAGATATACTTTATCGTTTTAACCGTGGTTTTTTAAAGGATGAAAAATATAATTGGTAGTGGAAATGTTATTTTTCTTGAAATATCCATTATAAACAATAAGTTTATATATGTTGAAGTGAATATATTATTTTATCATATTATTCTAGATGATATGATGCGCAAGTATTGCTAACTATTTTATGCCGAGATAGTCTAGCCTGGTAAGGCGCGAGACTGGAAATCTCGTGGGCATTCCGCCCTCCTGGGTTCAAATCCCAGTCTCGGCGTTTATTAGTTTTTAACTTAGTTTTTTGTTTTAATTAAATAAATACTTGTTAAACTGATATTTTTGCACTCTTAGCTAATATGCTAAGTTTTAAATTGTTGAAAGAACTGTGCTTTGTAAAACAAAGCATTCGAATCTATTATTTTACGTCTCGTAGGTTCGCTCTATAAATGGAGGTTATTTAATGGAAGACGATTTCAAGCACTTAGTGCGTATTTCAAGAAAGGATGTAAATGGTAACAAAACCATTGAACAAGCTTTAACCGAAATTAAAGGTGTTGGAATATCTTTATCTAAAACTATGTGTCGTACTTTAGACTTAGATTTAGACGCTAAAATTGGATACATTGCTGACGAAGATGTTTTAAGAATTGAAGAAATTTTAGAAAATCCTCAGAAATTTGACATTCCAACTTGGATGTTAAACAGAAGAGAAGATTACGAAACTGGTGATGACATTCACTTAATTGAATCTGATCTTGACATGACTTTAAGAGATGATTTAAACAGGATGAAAAAGACCAGAAGTTACAAAGGTAGAAGACACGAAGTTGGTTTACCTGTTAGAGGTCAAAGAACCAAATCTACTTTCAGAAAAAGTTCTTCAGTTGGTGTAAAACGTTCACGCGGATAGGCATAGAGCTTTTTTTTAGAAATTAATTAATTTAAATTCAATTTTATTAAGGAGATGTTTTAATGGGACAACCTAGAAAATCAAGGAAAAAGTATAATACACCACCACATCCTTGGAATGCGGAAAGAATTAAAAATGAAAACAAATTAATGACTAAATACGGTTTAAAAAACAAAAAAGAGATTTGGAAAGCTGATACTTTAGTCAGAAGATACAGTAGGGAAGCAAGATACTTACTTGGTTTCGGTACTGATCAAATGGTCAAAGAAAAATTAGAATTATTAGGACACTTAGCTAGAACCGGTGTTTTGCCAGAAGGTGCAGCTCTTGAAGATATTTTAGATTTAAACGTTGAAGATATCTTAAGAAGAAGATTACAAACTATCGTATACAAAAAAGGTTTAGCTCGTACTCCTAAAGAAGCTAGAATGTTCGTTGTACACGGTCACATAACTTTAAACGGTAAAAAAATCAACTCACCAAGTTATGTAGTATTGAAAGGTCAAGAAGATGAAATTGGATTCTATCGTTCTTCACCTGTAGCAAAACAAATTGAAGAGTACAACCAAAATAAGGATAACAAAGCTAATACAGAAGAATAAAGGGTGTAACTATGGCAAAAGATGAAAAATGGGGTATAGCAAATATTTACTCATCATTTAATAACACTATTATTACTGTAACAGATATTACTGGTGCTGAGACTATTTCTCAATGGTCTGGTGGAAAAGTTGTACGTGCAGACAGACAACAAGCTTCACCTTTCGCAGCTATGGCTGCAGCAACTAGAATAGCTGATGATGCTAAAGAAAAAGGATTTGTTGGATTACATATTAAAGTAAGAGCTCCTGGTGGAAATGGACCTAGAAGTCCTGGACCTGGTGCACAAGCTACTATCCGTGCTTTAGCAAGAGCTGGAATTAAAATAGGAAAAATAGAAGACATTACTCCTATTCCTCACGACGGTACTGGAAGACCTGGTGGTAAAAGAGGAAGAAGAGTTTAAGTGGAAGGGTTTAACATGGAGATAGAAGTTAGAAGTCAAAGCGACAATGAAATGGTTTTCGTTGTTCGCGATGCAGAAGTACCTTTTGTCAATGCTATTAGAAGATGTGCAATGGTAAATGTACCTAAAATAGCAATTGAAGATGTAAATATTATTAGAAATGACTCTGCAATGTTTAATGAGGTACTTGCTCATAGGCTTGGTTTAACTCCTTTAGTTTCTGATTTGGATGCTCTTGAAGGTATGCTTTTACCTGAAGATGAAGGTTGGGCATATGATGAAGAACATGAAACATGGGCAGATAATTGTAAAAAAGGTATTTTTTTCGAATTAAAAGAATTTGGACCTAAAGTAGTTTATTCTAAAGATTTAATATCTTCAGACTCAAAAATTAAACCTGTATACGACACAATTCCTTTAGTAAAACTTAAAGAAGATGAAGAAATCAACATTGAAGCTGTTGCAAAAGCAGGATACGGTAAAGACCATGCTAAATGGATGCCAACCACTGTTTGTGCATACAAACAATATCCGGAAATAACATTCAATGATGATGTAGAAATCGATTACGATTGTGCTTCAGCATGTCCTCGTGGAGTTTTAAAATCTGACAGAAGATCCAAAAAGATCAAAATTTTAGATATTGAAAACTGTGCTATGTGCAAAAGCTGTGTAAGAGCTTCTGCTAATGGTTATATTAACGTAGGATATCGTGAAAATGATTTCATATTTAGAATTGAAACAGACGGAGCAATGCCTCCTAAAGAAGTTTTATTAAAAGCTTGTGATGTATTAGGTGACAAAGCAGAAAAGTTTATCAAATTTAGTGAAGAAGGAGGAAGTAAATAATGGTTAAGAAAGTAGTAAAAACAAATCCTAACCTTATTGAACTTATTAATAAACTTTATGAACAATCAAGAAGTGAAGATGCAGCTATTTGGAAAGATGTTGCACAAAGACTTGAAAGGTCTAATAGAAGAACCGCTGAAGTAAATTTATCTGATATTGCAAGAAATGCTGAAGCAGGTGAAACTATTTTAGTACCAGGTAAAGTTTTATCAAACGGTAATTTAGAAGAAAAAGTAGATGTTGTAGCATTAAAATTCTCAGCTAAAGCACAAGAAAAAATTGAAAGTGCTGGTGGAGAATGCATCTCAATTGATGAGATAATCGAATCAAATCCTAAAGGATCAAACATTAGGATCATGGAATAAATAGGGTGTTATTATGATTATTGATGGAGAAGGATGCGTTTTAGGAAGATTAGCTAGTATAACTAGTAAAAATCTTTTAGAAGGCGAAGAAGTAGTAATTCTTAATGCTGAAAAAATTATGTTAACTGGTAATAAAGACTGGGCTTATGCTAAATACAAACAAAGAGTTGACAGGGCAAGTATTTCTAACCCTCGTGATTTAGGTCCAAAATATCCTAGAAGACCAGATGATATATTTAGAAGAACTGTAAGAGGAATGTTACCTTTCAAAAAATCTAAAGGTAAAACCGCATACAAAGGATTAAAAGCTTTTGTTGGTGTACCAGCAGAATATGCAGATGCTGAACTCACTGCAGTTCCTGAAGCAGAATACAAAAACATTAAAAAAGGTATCGAATTAGGAGAAATCTCCAAACTTTTAGGAGCTACCTTTTAGATAAACGGATGTGTGATTATGGTTAAAGTTATTCATACAAGTGGAAAACGTAAAACAGCTATCGCAAGAGGTACTGTTAAAGAAGGAACTGGTAAAGTTAGAATTAACAGAATTCCTTTAGAACTTTACTCCCCTGAACTTGCAAACTTAAAATTACAAGAACCATTAACTTTAGCTGGAGACTTAGCTAACGAAGTTGACATTAACATTCACGTTATTGGTGGAGGAGTAATGGGCCAAGCAGAAGCTGCACGTATGGTAATTGCAAAAGGACTCGTCCAATGGTCACAAGATATGGATTTAAAAGAAAAATTCACCCAATATGACAGAACTATGTTAGTTGGTGACCCAAGACGTTCAGAACCTAAAAAATATGGTGGTCCTGGTGCAAGAGCACGTAAACAAAAAAGTTACAGATAATTACTCTGTACCTTTTATATTTTATTTAAATTAAATCAAAAAGATGATATAAATGATTCCTATTAGATGCTTAAGTTGTGGAAAACCAGTTTCAGCTTACTTTGATGAATATAACAAAAGAGTTGCAGCTGGAGAAAAGTCAAAAGATGTCTTAGATGACTTAGGTTTAACTAGATACTGTTGTAGAAGAATGTTAATTTCCCATGTGGAAACTTGGGAATAATTTTACAATCATAGGGATATTTTATTGTAAAATATAATCTTGGTAAAATATATGCCTAAATGGAAGTAATATTCATGAATGTTGAAAAAAAATTAACAAGGTTTGAAAGAGCTAGGCTCCTTGGGGCTAGGGCAATTCAAATTTCAATGGGTGCTAAACCGTTAGTTGAAATTAAGGATTCTCTTGATCCAATTGACATAGCTTATGAGGAGTTAAAAGCTGGAGTTTTACCATTAGATGTTATTAGAGATGAATAAATAGTTTTTCTATTTATTCCTTAAATTTATTTAAAAAAAATAAAAAATACCAACATAACTCTATAAAGAAACTTACTGATTTTTTAAAGAGTATAGATTATATGGTAACAAATTAAATGACACTGAGGTGTTTTTTTTGGATAGTGTAATAGAAGATGTCCAAGTTCGTAAGATTTTGGATAGCAGAGGTAACCCAACTATTGAAGTGGATGTTATCACTTGGAATGGTTTCGGTAGAGCCGCTGCACCAAGTGGGGCTAGTACAGGTTCCAGAGAAGTGGTATCTTTTCCAGAAGGTGGAGTGGATGTTGTAGTCCGCGAAATGGAAGAGTTCATAGCTTCTGAACTCATCGGTATGGATGCTGAAGATTTAACTACTATTGATGAAGTGTTAAAAGAAATCGATGGTACTGATAACTTCGCAGCTATTGGTGGTAACACTACTGTAGCAGTATCCATGGCTGTAGCTAAAGCCGCCGCTAAATCTTATAACATGCCGTTATACAAATACATTGGTGGAAATTTAGTAAATGAATTGCCATTTCCTTTAGGAAATATGATGAATGGTGGAGCGCATGCAGGTATTAATGCACCTGATATTCAGGAATTCTTAGTTGTGCCTGTTGGTGCTGCTAGTGTTGCCGATGCAATTTTTGCAAATGCTTCTGTTCATAAAAGATTAAAAGAACTTATTCAAACTAAAGATTCCAATTTCACTGGCGGTAAAGGCGATGAAGGAGGATGGGTGCCTAATATCACTAACGATGCTGCTTTGGAAATACAAGCTAAAGCATGTGAGGAAGTTGGTGATGAGTTAGGTATAGAAATCAGGCCTTCTTTAGACATGGCAGCTTCTGAATTATGGAATGCTAGTGAGCAAAAATATGTTTATGCTCAAGATGGTGTTAAAAGAGACACCGGAGATCAAATTGATTTCGTAAAAGATATCATTGATACATATAAAATGTTTTATGTAGAAGACCCATTCGACGAATCAGATTTCGAAGGATTTTCTCAATTAACTTCCAAAGTAGGAAATAAGTGTTTAATTTGTGGCGATGACCTGTTCGTAACTAATAAAGAGTTATTGGCTAAAGGAATTGAGATGAACGCCGCAAATGCTATTATCATTAAACCTAATCAAATCGGTTCATTATCAGAAACTTATGCTACTGTCAAATTAGCAAAAGAGAATAATATTGTACCGGTTGTATCTCACAGGTCTGGTGAAACCACTGACGAAACTATAGCACATCTTGCTGTTGGTTTTGCAGCTCCACTGATTAAGACAGGAGCTATCGGCGGTGAAAGAATAGCAAAATTAAATGAACTTATTCGTATTGAAGAAGAACTTTCAAATTCACAAATGGGCAAATTCTAATAATATTTTAACGGAGAGAGAAAAATGGCTAAAGTAACTATTGATTATGACAAATGTGACGGCGCTGACTGTGCAGAATGTTCTGACGTTTGCCCGATGGAAGTTTTAGTTCTCGAAGGAGACAAAATAACAATCAACAATCCAGAAGATTGCAGCTATTGTGAAGTATGTATGGATGTTTGTCCAAATGAATGTGTAAAAATTGAAGATGAAGATTAAATAATAAAAAAAGGTGATTATTAATGACTAACGAACTTTTAATTGATTTAGATAACTATTTAGCAGCAGGTTTACATATCGGAACCCAACAAAAAACTAGCGATATGGAAAAATACATTTTCAGAGTAAGATCTGACGGTTTATACGTATTAGATATTCAAAAAACTGATGAAAGAATCAGACAAATCGCAAAACTCTTAGCAAAATACGACCCTGAAGACATTTTAGTAGTAGCTACCAGACAATACGGTCAAGCTCCTGTTAAAAAATTCGGTGAAATTACCGGTGCAAAAACTATTCCTGGAAGATTCATCCCTGGAACTTTAACCAACCCTAACTACGCTAAATTCATCGAACCAAAAATCATTGTAGTAACTGACCCAAGATCTGACGCTCAAGCAATCTTAGAATCCAAACAAAATGGTATTCCTGTTATTGCATTATGTGATACTGAAAACTTACTCAGTTTTGTTGACATTGCTGTACCTGTAAACAACAAAGGTAGAAAAGCTATCGCTTTAGTATACTGGTTACTTGCAAGACAAATCTTAAGAGAAAGAGGAGACATTCCTGAAGACGGTGACTTAGATATTGAAGCAACCGACTTTGAACTTAAATTCTAAATGAGTTAAATGTTAAGACAACCTGCTGTAGCCGGAGCATTCTATCCAGATGATCCTGAAAGTCTCAAAAAACTTATTGAAGAATGTTTTTTAGGTGATTTTGGCGTTGGGGAAATACCAAAGTTAAACACTTTTGAAGGTATAGATTACCCTATCAACATTATGGTCCCACATGCAGGTTACCAATATTCTGGTGCAATAGCTTCTCACGGCTATTGCAATTTAGTTCAAAATGGTTTTCCTGAAGTTTTTATTATATTAAGTCCTAATCATACTGGTTACGGTAGTGAAGTTTCAGTGTTCAATGAAGGGGAATGGAAAACCCCTCTGGGAAATGTAAAAGTTGATGATGAGTTTGCAAATGAGATAATTTCTCAATCTGATATTGCAACCGCTGATTTTACTGCACATTTATATGAACACAGCATAGAAGTTCAACTGCCATTTTTACAATATTTTTCAAGTGACTTTTCCATTGTTCCAATAACAATGGGATCACAGTCTTTTTCAGCTTCAAGCGATTTGGCAAAGGCCATCTTTGAAGCAGCCAAAAAGTTAAAAAAATCTTACGCAGTCATTGCAAGTACAGATTTATCTCATTTTAACAATCAGGAAAAAGCGAATACCGTTGACGGATTCGTATTGGAAGATATTGAAGAAATGAACGAATTCAAACTTTTTGAAGAGGTTATTCAATACAATATCACCATGTGTGGTTATGGTCCGGTAATGACAGCCATTTCCCTATCAAAGATGACCGATAAAACAGATTGTGAAATATTGGCATATGGGACTAGCGGCGATGTTACCGGTGACTTATCTTCTGTTGTAGGTTATGCTTCTGGAATTTTTAAATAAGGTGTATTCATGATAGCTAAAGCTTCTGCTCCAGCAAAGGCAATTTTATTCGGAGAACATTCAGTAGTTTATGGTGAACCAGCGATAGCTGGCGCTGTCAATAAACGTGCTTATGTCACCGTAAAAGAATCTGAATGTGAAAAGTCTATTTTTAGAGCCCCTAATATTAATTTTGAAGCTGAACTTCTTACCAGGGAAAAGAAATATATTTTAAGGAAAGGAAAACCGGGTATTATTAGATATATTTTAGAATCAGTTTATAGATCTCACGATCATACTCCAATAGACATTACATTAACATCAAATGTGCCTATTGGATCTGGACTCGGGTCCTCTGCCGCAGTAACCGTAGCGACACTTGCTGCATTATACAGATATCATAACATTCGTTTTAACAAAAAATCTTTAGCTCACGATGCCCACATGGTTGAACAGGCTGTTCAGGGAGTAGCCAGTCCTTTGGACACATTGGTTTCCACATATGGAGGGCTTGTTTATTTATCAAGAAATAAGAAAGTTGAGCGTTTCAATGTTAATTTCAATGTTCCTTTTGTTGTAGGTTATACCACTAAACATGGAAACACTGGAAAAATGGTTAAAGACGTTAGAAATCTCAAAGATAGAAACCCAAAAATCATCAATCCGGTTATCACTGCAATGGGAAATTTAACAAACTACGCTAAACAAGCTATTTTAAAAAGAGATTTTAATAAAGTGGGAGAGCTAATGAATATAAATCATGGATTTTTAGATGTGATTGGCGTAAATACTTTAGAATTATCTCGTATGGTATATAATGCAAGGGAAGCAGGTGCTATAGGTTCAAAAACCACCGGTGCAGGTGGTGGAGGTAGTATTATTGCACTTTGTCCTGGAAAAGTAGAGGAAGTTGCAAATGCTATTGCCCGTGATGATAATATTTTAAAAATCCATTTCACAAGAAAAGGTGTTTCTTCAAGAGTTTACAAGTGATTTTTATGATAATTTTAAAAATTGGTGGAAGTATACTTACCAATAAGGATTCAACTGAAAGTGAAGTCGATAATGTTAGCCTGAAAAGAATAGCATCCGAAATAAAAGCTTCACTCGAGTTATCCGATAAGGAATTGATTATTGTTCATGGTGCAGGGTCCTTTGGCCATCCCCCTGCAAAAAAATATAAGATTGGTGAAAAATTCGACAAAAGCGAATATCCTCAAAAAAGAATAGGCTTTTGCGAAGTTCAAAATGCCGTTAAGAAATTGAACATGTTAATCTGTGAAGCTTTTATCGAAGAGGGTTTGCCTGTTATTGCTATTCCGGCTTCAAGTTTCATGAGTGCAACAAATAAAAGAATCACTGATGGAAATCTTGAATATTTCAACAAATATTTGAATAAGGGATTTATTCCTGTAATATATGGTGATGTTGTTTTAGACAGTGAACTTGAAATCTGTGTTATTTCAGGAGATCAGATAATCCAATATCTGGCCAAGAACTTAAATCCGGACATGGTTGTTTTGGGAACCGATGTAGATGGCGTTTATGATAAAAATCCTAAAACACATGATGATGCAATATTTTTTGAAAGGTTTTCCTCACTTGATGACTTAGAAACTTTAGAGGGAACAACCAATGTGGACGTTACCGGTGGAATGGTTGGGAAAATTAAAGAACTATTATATTTAGCAGATTTAGGAATTGAATCTAAAATAATAAATGCTGAAGTTAATGACAATATTTTCAAAGTATTAGAAAACAAAGATGTTAAAGGAACTGTAATTTCAAGGGGAAATTAAGCATATGATTTCAGATAGAAAATTAGAGCATTTATTAATTTGTGAAAATTATGATGTGGAGTTTAAGAATAAAACTACCGGTTTTGAAGACATTGAATTAGTTCACAATGTTTTGCCGGAAGTGGATAAAAATGAAATTGATTTATCAACTTCAGTTTTTGGTAAAAAATTAGACTCCCCTTTATTTATCACCGCTATTACTGGCGGTCATCCTGATGCAAAAACTATTAATAAACAATTAGCCATTGCAGCTGAAAATAATAACATTGCTTTAGGAGTAGGCTCTCAAAGAGCAGCATGTGAACATCCTGAACTTGAGGATACCTACACTGTTGTTCGTGAAAATGCTCCAAATTGTTTACTTGTTGGTAATATTGGCGCACCACAACTTAATTTAGCTGAGAAAGCTGTTGAAATATTGGATGCGGATATTTTAGCTATTCATCTAAATCCTCTTCAAGAGTCAATACAGCCTGAAGGCGATTTAGATGCAAGAGGATATCTGGATTTAATTGGTCAGATAACTGAAACTGTAGATATTCCAGTTCTTGCAAAGGAAACAGGTTGCGGAATATCCCAGGAATCAGCTAAAAAATTAGTTGAAGCTGGTGTTGACTTTATTGATATTGAAGGTGCTGGCGGAACCAGTTGGGCAGCTGTTGAAACATACAGGTCCGAAGATAAATATTTAGGTGAAATATTTTGGGATTGGGGAATTCCAACAGCAATTAGTACTGCTGAAGTAACTAATGCTGTCAATGTTCCTGTTATTTCATCCGGTGGAATCAGAACTGGTCTTGAAGCCGCTAAAGCTATTGCTCTTGGAGCGGATGCAGTGGGCATGGCATTGCCATTTTTGAAAAATTCAGCATCTCAAGAGCAGTTAAACAAGTTTATTAACAGATTCAATGATTCACTTAGAATAGCAATGTTTTTAGTTGGAGCTAGTAATATTGAAGAGTTAAAACAATCCAATCTTGTTATACGTGGAAAAACAAGAGAGTGGCTCAATGAACGAGGAATCAACACTAAGAATTATTCAAGGAGATAAAACATGAGCGTAGAAGTAATCGCTATAGGTGGATACCAGGAAGTCGGGAAAAACATGACTGCGATTAGAATTGGTGAAGATGTTGTAATCTTCGATATGGGGATCCATCTAGACAGAATTAGCATGCACGAAGATACAGATATAGACAGGATGCATAGCTTAGATTTAATTGAAAGAGGAGTTATTCCTGATGATACATTAATGAAAGATGTGGACGGTAAAGTAAAAGGAATAGTATTCTCCCACGGTCACTTAGACCACATTGGTGCAGTTGCTAAATTGGCTCACAGATATGATGCGCCATTAATAGGAACACCGTATACTGCTGCTTTAATTGAAAAACAGATTAAGGGAGAACGTAAATTCAAAGTAACAAACCCTATTAAACCATTAAATCCTGGAAATAAAATGAAATTATCCAAGGATATTACTTTAGAATTTGTTCAATCAACACACAGTATCCCACAGGCAGTATTTCCGGTATTGCATACTCTAGAAGGAGTTATTGTTTATGCATTAGATTTCAAATTTGACAATCATCAAAAAGTATCACCACCTCCTGATTATAAAAGACTTAAAGAAATCGGAAGGAAAGGTGTACTTGCATTAATTGTTGAGACAACAAATGCTAAAAATTACAATGAAGTTAAAACACATTCCGAAAGAATTGCTAGAAACATTTTAGAAGATGTTATGAGAGGACCTCTACAAGAGAGGACAGGAATGATTGTTACAACTTTCTCATCTCACGTTGAACGTGTACAGGCAATTGCAGACATTGCTAAAAAAAGCCACAGGGAAATATTCTTCCTTGGAAGATCAATGGAAAGATTCTGTGGTATAGCTCAAAATCTAGGAATTTTAAAATTGCCGAAAAATGCCAGTATCTACGGTTCTCCAAAAGCAGTTAACAAGGCATTAATGAAAGCCGATGAAGACAGGGCTAACTATTTGCTTGTAACCACAGGTCACCAAGGTGAACCTGATGCATTGCTTCCAAGAATTGCCAATGGCAGAACTCCGTTCAATATTAAAAAAGGAGATAATGTAATTATTTCAGCACCTATCATTCCAAATCCAACCAATGCTGCAAACAGGCACATTATGGAAAGGAGATTAAAATTGAAAGGTGCAAGAATTTATCCGAATGCTCACGTTTCCGGACACGCTGGAAGAGAAGATCATAGGGAATTCTTACGTATGTTAAAACCACAACATATTATTCCGGCACACGGAGATTTATCAATGCTTGCAGCTTATGCAGAACTTGCTGAAGAAGAAGGATATAGAATAGGCTATGATATTCATATTTTAAGAAATGCTCAAGCACAAGTTTTTAAAAGTTAAGAGGGATGTAAATGAGTGATGTAAAAGAAGTACTTGGAAATTATTCAGGTGATATTACAAAAACAATTGAAGAAGAATTGGCAACAATTACACCAGATAATCTTGCAGAAGCATCTGTTTATCTTACAAGAGCTGGAGGAAAGATGCTCAGGCCTGCTTTAACCTTAATAACTGCTGAAGCTGTTGGTGGGGCTCGTGAATCTGCATTAAAATCAGGTGCAGCTATTGAATTGATTCACACATTTTCACTTATCCACGATGATATTATGGATCAGGATGACATGAGAAGGGGAATGCCTTCCGTTCATAAGGTCTGGGGTGATGATGTGGCTATTTTAGCAGGTGACACATTATTCTCTAAAGCTTTTGAAATTATCATTGGCTCTGAAGGAACCAGTTCTGAACAGAACAATAAGGCTTTAGCTACCGTTGCTGATGCATGTGTCAAAATCTGTGAAGGTCAAGCTTTGGATATGGGCTTTGAAGAAAGATTTGATGTAACTGAAGATGAATACATGGAAATGATTTTCAAAAAAACAGGCGCATTGATTGCAGCAGCAACAAAAACTGGAGCTATTATGGGCGGAGCATCTGATGAAGTCATTGATGCTATGTATGAATACGGTCGTTTAATTGGTCTTGCATTCCAGATTCAGGATGATTATCTTGACATTGCAGCCGATGAAGAGACATTAGGTAAACCAATCGGTTCTGATATCGGAAAAGGAAAAATGACCATTATTGCAATTAAAGGTTTGGCAAGTGTTGAAGATGACAGATTACTCGAAATCTTAAAAGCTGAAAATAATTCTCAAGATGAGATAGATGAAGCAATTGAAATTTTAACAAATTGTGGTGCTATTGAATATGCTCGCAATTTAGCATTAGAATCTGTCAACCAAGCTAAAGAAGTACTCGAAATATTGGATGATTCTTCATCTAAACAGGTACTTGCTGACATTGCAGATTTTGTACTTGAGAGAAGTGCATAATTTTTCTCTCACTTTTTTTAATTTTTTAAGATTCCAGATAAAATCCGGAATCTTTTTTTGAAACAATATTTTCTATGTTAGTTTTGAATTGAAATTTCTATATCCTTTAAGTAACAATAGTATATGAATTTATTCAAGGAAGTGATTCTGTTGAATTTTTGAATATGCTATAGAAATTTCTGTTTTGGTGATAATAGAAACTATTATCAAGAATAATTTTATTTCAAATGTTATATATCTTTTTTCTTTGATTTTAAAGCAATTTTGCAGGGTTAAAACAATTTTTCATGGTTAAATCAATAATGTTATTAACTACTTAAACACAATATGATTTCATGAAAGGAATTATAGGTGCAATTGCAGGAGACATTATCGGCTCAACAAGGGAACATTACTCAATTAAAACAAAAGATTTTGACCTGTTCCCGTTAGGATCCACATTCACTGACGATACTGTGATGACATTGGCTGTCGCTCAATGGTTATGTGAAGACCGTGAATCAAAAGATGCATTGATTAAAAATCTGAAGCTTTTTGGAAACAAATATATCAATGCAGGTTATGGCGGAAGTTTTTACCGTTGGTTGGGTCAGGAATCTCCCGAAGCCTACGGAAGCTGGGCAAATGGGTCTGCTATGCGTGTATCTCCATGTGCATGGGTGGCCGAATCTCTTGAAGAGTCACAAAAATTGGCAGAAATGTCTGCAATAGTTACCCACAATCATCCTGAAGGCGTTAAAGGTGCATTAGCAACAAACGATGCGATTTATCTTGCCCGTATTGGTGCTTCCAAAGATGAAATTAGAAATCACATTGAAGTCAGGTACGGTTATGATTTGAGCAGGACCGTTGATGAAATCAGGCCTGTTTACTCATTCGATGTGTCCTGTGCCGGAAGCGTTCCGGAATCAATAGTCTGCTTTTTGGATGGTAATGATTTTGAGGATACTGTCAGAAATGCAGTATCTTTAGGTGGCGATGCAGATACTCAGGCAGCTATTGCCGGAAGTATTGCCAGTGCATACTGGGATGTTCCTGAAAGGATAGTCAGTGATGCTAAAATGCATTTGGATGATTTCCTGTTGAAGGTATTTGATGATTTTGAAGATAAATTCTTATGAATTTTTCTTCTTTTGCTTGTTTTTAATTTTTTTAAGTTGATTTAGGAATCTCTCATCATAATTTCTCGCTACGTCCTCATATTTGTTCCAGATTCCGATTGAAGTTTCAGGGATTACGTTACGTTTATCCTCACTGAATTTAGTATAGGTATGCATCATTTCCTTTGAATCGGAAATCAGAACCTTTACAAATGGAATGTCGGCCTTTTGGATGTTGATGTCGGCATCTTTAAACAATTTAATGATATTTACTTCCTCATTGTTAACGTAACATGTTGGGGATGCCAGAATGTTCACTGTTAATGTTGGCCTTGACCTGAATGCTTTTATTAGCTGTTCTCCTTCGCCTTCAAATAGAAATCCTATTCTCATGTTTACAGATTTTTTGGCCCTTTTTATGATTTCCAGTTCCTGTGAAATGATTTTGTCAACACCGTATATTCTCCAGATTGGGGCCTGGACTTGACTCATACCGTTTTCATAGATATAAGTCAGTCTGGTTATGGTATCATCGATTTCATTGTCAAGCCTTTCCTTTTCTCTGCCCAATACTTCTACAGGTGATTTGACGTTGTATGTCAGTGGCCTTCCATCCTCGACATCAATAAAATTCTTTTTCACCAAACCTTTCAAAACATCATATATTTTGCTTCGAGGGATGCCTGATTTTTCAGCTATTTCAGTCGCATTTGATGAGATTAATGAAGTGAGTGTTACATATGCTTCAGCCTCATACATTGTCAGTCCGATTCCTTTAAGTACTTCTATATTTTCATCCATATTTTTAATTTTAAATCCCATTTATATATAAATGTTATTTTTCACCCTTGAATAGTGACAAAACCTTTATATGCTTTCTTTATGTTAAATAGTAACATCAAATTAAAGAGGTTATTATTATGGCAAATGAAGGCTTAGATATGTTTTGTTATCAATGTTCCCAAACTGCTCATGGTACCGGATGTACCGTAAGTGGAGTTTGCGGTAAAAAACCAACTGTAGCAAGATTACAAGATAACTTGATCTTTACTATGAAAGGTATCAGTGCTTACAACTACAATGCAAATGTTTTAGGAAAATACAATCCTGAAATCGACGCATTCCTGACTAAAGGGTTATACACCACATTAACCAACGTCAACTTTGATGTAAACGATTTGGTTGCTTTAGCACTTGAAGCAGGTAAAGTCAGCGTAGACGTAATGAGATTACTCAAAGACGCACATATTGAAGCATACGGAGAACCACAACCTGTGGAAGTAAAAGTAGGAGCACAAGAAGGACCAGCTATTATCGTAACCGGTCACGACTTAAAAGCATTAGAAGAATTATTAAAACAAGTTGAAGGAACAGACATTAAAGTTTACACTCACTCCGAAATGTTACCAGCTCACGGATACCCAGGCCTCAACAAATACGAAAACTTAGCAGGTCAATTAGGTGGAGCATGGCATGATCAAAGAATGACATTCAAAAAATACAATGCAGCTATTGTTGGAACCAGTAACTGTGTATTGCCAGCAATGGACTCATACAAAGAAAGAATGTTCACAATGGATGTAGCTAAACTTGATGGCGTAAAAACCATTGAAGATTATGATTTCTCAGAAGTAATTGAATGTGCTAAATCATTAGGTGGTCTTGAAGCAGAAGAATTAACCACAATCACTACTGGTTGGAGTGCAGGAGCTATCGTTGAACACGCTGACAAAATTAAAGAATTAGTTTTAGACGGTAAAATCAGAAGATTCTTCGTAGTAGGTGGATGTGACACAGCAGCAAAACGCAATGACTATTACAGGGAATTTGTACAAAACTTACCTGAAGACACTGTTGTCTTAACATTAGCATGTGGTAAATACAAATTCAATGACTTAGACTTAGGTGACATTGAAGGTATCCCAAGATTATTAGACGTCGGTCAATGTAACGACACAATTGTTGCTGTTGATGTTGCAGTAGCATTATGTGAATTATTTGACATGGAATTAAATGAATTGCCATTAACAATTGTTCTCTCCTGGATGGAACAAAAAGCAGCTGCAGTTCTCTGGGCATTACTCTACCTTGGTAAAACCGACATGTGGCTCGGACCAGTGCTCCCTGCATGGTGTAATGAAGATATCTTAAATGTTTTAGTTGAAAACTACAATTTAACTCCTACTTCTGGTGATGCGATAGCTGATATCAAAACCATTATGGGAGAATAAGTATGAATGAAGATATCAAATCACAAGCGTTAAATGTTGAATTATTAATAGATTATCAAAAAGATAGCGTAGTCAGCCGTGAAATAATCAAAAAGGAGTTAGGCACAGTAACTGTCTTTGCATTTGATCAGGGACAGGGTTTATCTGAACATTCCGCTCCTTTTGATGCAATGGTTCAAATTATTGATGGTGAAGCGGAAATTACAATTTCCGGTGAAAAACACACTGTCAAAAAAGGTGAAATGATTATCATGCCTGCAAATGAACCTCATGCGCTTCAGGCTGAAAACAGTCCATATAAAATGATTTTAACCATGATTAAAAGTGATTAATTTCATTTTATCACTTCATTTTTTTTTAGCGAATTAGAAAATTATGGGTCAATCATAAAGTGGTATTAGATGTATTCCATCTAATAATCATCTCTATTTTTTCCACCAAATCATTATCCAGTCCGCCTTGTCTTTAAAATTATAATATTTTTTAGTTTCAGGATTATAGGTTAATATTCTTTCAAGATATTCTTTAAGCTGCTCTTTTTGAGCATCGGAATATAAATCAAGCCTGAATTTACCGTTGTCCATGGCTTCTTCAATGCTGTCATATTCCCTATAATTATTCAAGTCAAAGCGCTCAATGTTGGCATAAATCCCAAGGTTGAACAATATGTTGAAAAAGTAGTTGTAATCAGGAAAGTCTTCTGTTTTTATTCCAAGTTCCTTATCGAAGTCCTTTTCGATTTTTTTGTTTTCCGGTCCGAAAATGGTTATGAAAACATATTTGTTGGCAATTTTGTCAAGTTCCATTAACACCTCATCGATTGGAACTATTCCATTCAGTGACCTTGAGCAGACAACAATGTCCACATCTCCAATTTCATCGTATTTTATTTCTTCAATAGATTTTAGAACGGTTTCAATATTATCAGCATCATTGTCTTTTGCTCTTTTTTCGAGATATTCCAGCATTTTTGGTGATGAATCAATTCCTATTACTTTTTTAACCTTTTTTGAAAGGGGAATAGTGATGGATCCCTCGCCGCATCCAACATCCAAAACGGTATCGTTCTTATCAAGAATCAGTTTTGAGAAAAGTGCATCGTTATAGTCTTCTTTTTTGGTTCTTCTGTAAAATCCGGGAGCTGCCTTATCCCAGTCCTTATCTACTTTATTTGCCAGTTTTTCAGCCCAGAAACCTTTCCAATCAACATCATTGGGATTTTCAATACATTGTTTCATAATATCACCAGAATTCCTTTTTCATACAAATTACAGTTTCATCATCTTTAAATTGACCAAATTTTGGAGTTTCCTTATAATCTAATTTTTCATATAATCTTATCGCCGGATAATTGTTTTTTCCGGTAACGATGTATGAATACTTGTAGCTTGAATCGATGGTGTTTTCCAGCTGTTTTATGAGTTTATAGGCAATTCCCTTTTTCCTATATTCTTTTTTTACGTATACTCTCTTAAATTCCACATTGTTTTCACTGCAAACCCTATAACTGGCACAGGCTATCGGTTCATCCAAATCAAGGGCTAAAAGCACGGTATGAGGTTTTGTAAACTCATTATATTTTTCATATCTTGACAGTTCCTCGCCAATGCGTTCATAGTATCCTTGGTCTAGTTCTTCTACAAGTTTTAGAAATCTCCCATCGTTTTGATTTGTTAAAATAGTATCCATTCTATCTATATTTTTGTCTTTCCTGACAGTACGTTTTGATAATCCTCGTAGTTTTCTTTTAAAAGTTCAGGAATGTCAAGTTCATATGGACAGTTATCTACACATGCGTAACATTCAAGACAGTTTAGGGTATTGTCCATCATTTTCTGATACTCTTCAGTCAGGTATGGCTCTGACGGGAAACGCCTGATCCAGAGGGACATTCTGGCACATTGGCTGATGTTGATTTCTTCAGGACATGGCATGCAGTATGCACATCCTCTGCAGAAGTTTTCACCAAGTTCAGCTTTGTCTTTTTCAATGTCCGCTTTCAAAGCATCATCTAACTGGGTATTTTCATCATAAGATAGGAACTCGTCAAGTTCTTCAAGCTTTTGAATTCCCCAGATAGGAAGCACATTATCGAATTGGTTGATGTAAGCGTAACTGGCTTTGGAGTTTTTAATCAGTCCTCCGCCCATTGCTTTCATTGCAATGAAACCGACATCATGCTCTTTACATTTTTCAACCAGTTCCAGCTCTTCATCTCCGCTTAAATATGAAAATGGATACTGCAGGGTTTCATAAAGTCCGCTTTCAACTGCATCATGTGCAAATGTGATTTTATGGGTGGTAATTCCAATATGTCTTATTAGGCCTTTTTCTTTTGCCTCAAGCATTGCTTGGTATAACTCATCATCTTCTTTAGGAGTAAATGAAATATTGTGGAATTGGTATAAATCGAGATAATCTGTCTTCATGCTTTTAAGTGAAGTTTCCAGATCACTCCAAAATACTTCGGGTGTTTCCGCTGCAGTCTTACTTGCAATGTAAATGCTTTCACGCGGAATATCCTCGAATGCTTTTCCCATTTTTTCTTCACTGTCAGTGTAAAAGTGTGCAGTGTCATAAAAGTTTATTCCGTTGTCATAAGCTTTTTTAAGTATTTCGACAGCTTCATCCATAGTGCATCTCTGAATTGGAAGGGCTCCAAATCCATTTTTATTTACTTCTAAATCAGTTTTTCCAAGTCTCATCTTAATAACCGTTCATTTTCAGTATAACATATAAAATTAAAATGATGGCCAATGCGATAAGGGAATGTTTGGTTGATAGAAATTTGGTTTTCTTGAATTCCTTATCTTCCACATCACCAAGTTTCATGAGCTCATCTTTCTTAAAGGCACATTTCTGATAAATGGCTTCAATGTCCTTTGGAAGTCTGCCATGTTCATTTAACATGTTGATTGTTTTGTTTAAGTACTGCACTGCCTTTTGATTGTTCCCAAGGTTCACGCAGCAGAATGCAGCCTTATAGTTAAAATTGGTAATCAGTTCCAAATCATCTTCAATTTTACTTTCGTAGGTAATGCAATCATCGTATGCTTTAAGAGCTTCATTATAGCGTTTAAGCTCATATAATGCATCACCCTTGGCATTTAAAGCTATTATGGTGTCCTCTTCCTGAAGGGATTTTTCCAGATAGGTCAATGCCTCTTCATTTTTTCCTGTTTTTTGAAGCATCTGGCCTTTATATAAGTCTGATTTCTGATCGGAACCGAATTGATTTTCATAGTTGTTAAGGCTTCTCAGCGCATCGTCATATCTTTTCGCCTGAACAAGCAGTTCAATCCTTGCCATAATGATTTCTTTTTTTGACAGTCTCGGCTCTTCAATTTTAGAGTAAGGTTTGTATTTGTCAAGGGCCTTGTCCATGTATTCCAGAGATTCATCAATTTTGCCCTTATTGAACTTTGACATTGCTTTATCGCACAATGCATTGATTGATTTTGGCTGAATTGATAAGTATTCATCGAAATATTTCTCACCATAATCTCCGTTGTCATGGGTTGGGTCGTAATACTGGTAATACATTCCCTTCTCTTCCAAAGCAGGCAAATGTCCCGCTTCAACAAGCATGTCTAAAATTGATAAATATGATTCTACGTCATCCTTCCCGTGCTGTTTTCTTGCTAATTTCAGAGCTTCTTTAAAATTGCCTTCTTCAATATATTGCTTTGCTTTTGAGATATGCTCATTCATTATATCAACCTAATTTTTTTCAAGCTCCAATTTCTTTTATAACTACTCTCACTATATTTATATATTTTTAAATAAATAAATAATATTGCTTATTTTTATAAAATTGATTAAATTGTGATGATTAAATGAATGATTTAGAAGAGATTATTTATAAACATGCTTTACTTAATGCAGCAAAGCATAAGGGAAGTGCAAATCCCGGTGCTGTAATGGGTTCAATCATGGCAAACGAACCTGAACTCAGAAGCAAAGCTAAAGAAATCGGCCCTATGTCTGGTAAAATTGTAGCGAAAGTCAACGCTTTAACTCCTGAAGAGCAAGCGGCTGAGATGGAAAAATACGGTGTGGAAGTTGAAGATAAAAAACCTAAAGCAAAAGAAGTAGGCCTTCAGGAACTTCCAGGAACTCATGAAAACATCGTATTGAGATTCGCTCCAAACCCAAGCGGGCCACTTCATATAGGACACTCAAGAGCAGCTGTTCCTAATGCAGAATATGTAAAAAGACATAAAGGAAAATTAATCTTAAGAATTGAAGATACCGATCCAAAAAGAGTCTTTGAACCTGCTTATGAAATGATTCCTGAAGATTTGGCATGGTTAGGAATCAAACCTGATGAAATTATTTATCAGTCAGACAGATTTGACATTTATTATGACTACGCTCGTCAGTTGATTGAAAAAGGTGCCGCATACATGTGTACCTGTGACGGAGCAACATTCAAGGAGCTTAAGGATAACTGCAAACCATGCCCATGCAGGGACAACTCCGTAGAAGAAAACCTGGAGTTATGGGATAAATTCGATACAATGGAAGCTGGTGAAGCAGTATTAAGAGTAAAGACTGACATTGCACATAAAAATCCTGCTATCCGTGACTGGGTTGCAATGAGATTGGTTGATGAGGAACATCCTCGTTTAGGAACAAAATACAGAATATATCCTATGATGAACTTCTCTGTTGCAGTGGACGACCATCTGATGGGACTGACTCATGTATTGAGAGGTAAAGACCACCTTGCAAACACTGAAAAGCAAAAATACCTGTATGACCATATGGAATGGGATGTGCCTGAATATATCCACTACGGAAGATTAAAAATGGAAGACATTGCATTAAGTACTTCCAAAGCAAAAGAAGGAATTGAAAACGGCACTTACTCCGGATGGGATGACCCTAGACTCGGAACCCTCAGAGCTATTGCAAGACGTGGAATCGACCCAAGAACAATCTATGATTTAATCACTGAAATGGGTGTTAAAATGGCTGATTCAGCTATCAGCTGGAAAAAGATTTACGGATTAAACCGTAACTTCCTGGAACCTGTAGCCAACAGGTACTTCTTCTGTGAAAATCCTGTAGAAATCACTGTCGACGGTTATGAAGATGGTAAAGTTGATATTGAAAGACCACTTCATGCAGACCACCTGGACAGGGGAAACAGACACTTGCCATTTGACGGAAGTGCATATTTGGCAGCTTCAGACGTTAAAGACGGATTATTCAGATTGATGGATGCCGTAAATGTTGACATCAAAGGTGAAGACGTGACCTATCACTCCACTTCATTTGAAGATGCAAGGGAAGCTAAAGCAAGAATCATCCAATGGGTTCCTGTAGATGAAAATGTCAATGTTAAAATCGTAATGGATGACGCATCAGTTAAATCCGGTTTAGGTGAAAGCGCACTCAGCGACTTATCCGTCGGTGATGTAGTTCAATTTGAAAGAGTAGGATTTGCTCGTTTGGATGAAATCAAAGATGATGAGTTAGTATTCTACTATGCACATAAATAGGTGATTTTTGTGACATTGTTTTCAAACGGCTTTGTAACTCTTGAAATGCCAGAGGATTTTGAGCCAATAGCTACAAAAGATGAATTTAATGACATGTATCTGGTAAATACTAAAATACCGATGTCCATTAAATTTTCAACAACTCCTACATTGGTAGGTCTTCCTGAAATTCGTGATGACATTGAGAAGAATATAGGAAATCAGGATAAAATCACATTATTAAATTCTGACTTTCTGGCAATAAACGATGATATTTACTATATGATCGTTTCATCATTTTCAGATGGTGAAAATGAGCTTCGCCGCAATGAATTCTTATATGTGGAAGACAATAACCTGTATATTTTTGAATATACCTATCCTTATGCGGACAGGGAACTTGACGACTTTTATTTGAATATTATTCGTTCCCTCAAGATTATTGTTCCAAAATATATAGTTGAAAATGGAAGCTACAAATTAAACAAAGAAGAATCCAATTAATTCTTCTAATCTCTTTTTTTTAAGATAAAATGAATAAGAAAACTGTTTTTTGCATAACCTTTTTTATTTTGAGCATGGTTGTGCTGTTGATGTATTATCATGCAAGTCCCACTCCTTCTCTTGATAGATTTCATCTTGATGATCCTAGAGATATTAACATTAACGGTATTGACTTTCCAATATCATGGGGATTCCTTGAAGATGAAAATTCCTCTGATTTAAGATATGATGCGGAAATACTGAATCACAAAGCAATAAAAGAGCAGAGAACTTTCCATCAGAATGATATACTGTTGCTCAATATTACAGTATATGATTTGGGTGAAAATGTTGACATAAATCTCTTAAATGATGGAAGCTATCATGAAAAAACAATCAATGGCGTTCAAGGAATATTTAAGAATGAATCAGCAACTGAATCCTCTGGTTTGGTTAAAAACACTCATCCAAGATATTATTTTGATTATGTTGTTGATGGAAAAATAGTAATGATTCAATCTGACAAATTGGATATAATTAATGAAATTGTTTAAAAATAAAAAAAGAAAGTTAAGAGTTAGTTAAATAACTCTAATATATTTTTTTGACATCTTCAGGTTTGATGACAATGTCTTTACGTCTGTATCTAACAGAGATGTCATCACCGTTAATAGCATAAACTTGGCTGGAGTATGTTTCTCCGTCATGTTTGAAAATGATTTCGTCTCCTTTTTTAAGAACAACATCAGCATTGCCTAATTGTATTTTTATGTTTTCTCTTGAAGGTTTGGATTTAATAGTTTCAATTTTTGGTTTAGCTATTTCAGGTTCAGGAATGATTCCGGAATTATTCATTAATCTACGTGTGTTTTCTTCTCTAATGACTTGATCATAGTCAGTTTCTGGTTCGTAGATTTCACCGAATTCATCATGTGTTTCATTGATGATTGGTGCATATTCGTCGTATTCCTCTTCATATTCATTAACGTTTCTGATGTAGGATGAATTAAGGTCTTCTATTGGGTCAATTTCTTCTTCAGGTTCTCCTGTTAATCTTTCTTTAACGTCTTGGAATAATTTTGAACCTTTGATGGTGTTTGTGATTTTAGCTAAATCTTTTCTGTAATCCAAGTCATTTACAGGTTCGGTTAAGTTACTGTCATCAATTGGAGCACTGAGATCATCATTTTGTGTATCATCAATTTTAGTTGGTGATTTTAAGACAGGTTCCTTAATGATTTCTTCTTCAGCTTCTTGTTCTGAGTTTAATAAGACATCAGTGATATTGTCACTTTCAGAAATGCTTTCGATTTCATTTTCTTCAATCTCTTGGGATGCATTATCAATAGCTTCTGCAATGTCTTTTTGTGATGGAGCTTCGATTTCACTTGGGGAAACGTTTTCTTCTTCAACACTTTCTTCAGCTTGTTCTTCAACATCCAAAACATTTTGTATGGTTTCTTCTTCAGGTTTTTCCTCAATAATGCTTTCGATTGTTGGTTCTGAAGAGGTTTCTTCAACTGCAGCTTCTTCGACGCTTTCGGCTGCTTTTGATTCGCTTTCATTAATGATGTCTTGAATTGTTGGTTCGGATTTTTCCTCAACAGTTTCTTCTGAACTTAAAATTTCTCCGATTTCTTCATCAGCTAAGATTTCTTCAATGAGGCTGTCTTCAACATCCTCATTTTCTTTTCTTCTTCTGATGCTTTCTTTAATTTCAGTTAAATCGTCATCATCTTTATTAATTTGCTGTGCTTCTTTTTCTCTTTCACTGTCTTTTCTTTTAGATTCTTTAATGAGTTCATCAATAGTGAATAAATCCTTTAATTCATGTTTTTCGTTATCTTGAGTCATAATTTCAACCTGGCTTTGAGTCATTGGTTCTTGGAACTTTTCAACTTCATTTTTATAATTTATAAGTACTTGATTTTGAGATTCGTATTCGACTTTGTCATATGAGTAATCCTCGGTTTTAGGAGCTTCATATATGTCGTATTTCTCTTCAACAACTTCTTCAATTGGATAATCATAAGTATTGTAAGATTGAGGGGAAAGACTTTTAGGATTATTGTTATTATTACTGTTTGAAATTTTTTCCTGACCAAAGGATATCAACCCATCTATGGTATCGGTAGGTATGATAGAATTTTCATCTTTTTCCAATTCTGATCCTCTGTAGTGCAATTTAACTGCAATGATTGCAATTACACCAATTATAAAAATTGTTATCCAAAGTAATATAGTTAGTCCGTTCATATTATCCCAATTCCAATCCTAGTTTATAGTAATATTATATTATGTAAAATCATTAATTTAAATATTTTCATATGTAAGTAAATTATTTCTTATATTTGTTTATTTTTTAATTAAAATAGTTTCAATGACTAAACATTGTTTATTATGGGTTAAATATGGTTATTTTAAAAAATAAGAAGTCTGGATTATTTTTCATTAACTCTATTTTAGTGATATTATTCTTTTTCCATTTAATAAAAAATTATCATTTTTTCACATACATTCATATTTATATATTCATAAAATCAAATATAAATTAGATTATTATTTATGAGGAATAATTATGGTTGTTAAAATTAATGAAAACTATCTTAAATTGAAAAGTAGTTATCTTTTTGTTGAAGTTGCAAGAAGAGAAGCAGAATTTACAAAAGCAAATCCTGATGCTGACGTTATCAAAATGGGTATCGGGGATGTAACTAAGCCATTAGTTCCAGCAGTTGTAGAGGCATTTAAAAATGCTGTTGATGAAATGGGCAACGCAGACACCTTTATGGGCTATGGTCCAGAACAAGGTTACGGATTTTTGGCTGAAGCTATTATTAAAAATGATTACAATAAATACGGAATTGATTTAGACACTTCAGAAGTTTTCATAAGTGATGGTGCAAAATGTGATACTGGAAATATTCAGGAAATATTTGGCATTGACAACAAGATTGCAGTAACCGATCCTGTTTACACAGTATACGTTGACACCAATGTAATGGCTGGAAGAACAGGTGAAATGGGCGATGACGGTATGTATGAAGGTTTAACTTACCTTAAATGCAATGCTGAAAACGGATTTGTTCCAGAACTTCCATCTGAACCAGTAGACATAATTTACTTATGTTACCCTAACAATCCGACAGGTACCACATTAACTAAAGACCAATTGAAGGTATTTGTTGATTGGGCAAAAGAAAATAAAGCTGTTATTTTATTTGATGCTGCTTATGAAGTATTTATTAATGAAGATAATGTTCCTCACAGTATTTATGAAATTGAAGGTGCAAAAGAAGTTGCAATTGAGTTCAAAAGTTTCTCAAAAACCGCTGGTTTCACTGGAACCCGTTGTGCATACACAGTTGTACCTAAAGAATTGATAGGATATGACAGTGAAGGAAACGAAGTGGAAATCAATCCGTTATGGAACAGAAGACAAACCACTAAATTCAACGGAGCATCCTATCCTGTACAAAGGGCCGCTGAAGCAACATACTCTCCTGAAGGTCAAAAACAAATTGCTGAAGTAGTTGACTACTACATGGCAAATGCAAAAATCATCAGGGAAAGTTTAACCGATATAGGTCTTGAAGTCTATGGTGGAATAAGCTCCCCTTATATCTGGGTAAAAACTCCTAACGACATGGACTCATGGGCATTCTTCGACATTTTGTTAAACGAAGCTAATGTTGTTGGAACTCCTGGTTCCGGATTCGGTCCAAGCGGAGAAGGATACTTAAGACTCACTGCATTCAATACATTAGAAAATACTAAAGAAGCAATGGATAGAATTTCAAAATTAGAATTTTAGGTGTTTAATTTGAAAGATAAGTTTGAAAAACCAATACAAATAGAAGAAGGAGATTCATTTAAAGTTGTTTTATCAAAATACGGTGCTTTAGCTTTAGACAAGCAAGAAAATTTATCAGATTTGATTGATGATAAAGTAGGCGATTTGGACATTGAAAAAGGTGTCATTTCCTTTGATGACATCGAATTGCCTGTTCAGATTTTAGGTTTCTTTGCAGAAGAATTAAATCAATGGTCATGGGCGTGGGATAATGAATCCATAGGATTTGATGACAATATAATTCAATCAGCACGTCAAATGAAAGCTATTGGGGATGAATTCGGCATTCCTGAATTTAATTCTCCAGTTATCAATGCAGGTTATAATGCATGCCACGCTTTAGCAATGGCAACAATTTCAATTTTGGATTTGGACGGTTACTATGCAGTATCCGAAGACGGTTTGGATATTTTTGTAGCTGTTGAATCTGATTTGATAAAAGAGAATAACTCTGTTGAAAAGTTCAGAAATACCTTTGCAATTTTCCAAAAGAATTTCAAGGTATATCCTAAAATTGCATTTGAAGGATATACAAAACTAAAAGGATATGGTTTTAAGGAACATGAGGACTTTGCAGTTGCAAAACTTGGTGAAAGCAGAATTATTGTAGGTTTCACTGAAAGAGGAAATGTCACTCATATTCAAATGCTTTTAGAAGATGACTAGTGGTATTATGGATCAGGATTTAGTTGATGAAATCGAATATCTGATAGAGTTACTTACTAAATCTGGATTTTTTGATGTTGAAGAAATTGAAGAAATCTTAGAAGATCAGTTCATAGAAGAAGAAATTGATTTTTCTAAGTTTAACATTTCTTTAAACGATTTCACAAACGATAATTTTAATAAACTTGAAGAAGCTTTCAAGGCACTGGCTCTTAAGGATATTGTAGCGGTTCATAACTGCGGTTATGATATCGAAGAGGGTGTCGCTGATGCTTTTGAACTAAATGTTCATCTTATAAATAATAAATTCCGTCCTGAAGGATTTTGCTTCTACTCATTTGAGGATATAGAGGAAGCAATTGAAGAGGAAAAATTAAAAATCACTTTCGGCGATTTTGAAAATGATGAGAAAAAAGCATTGCAGATCGGCGAAATTGTTGCGGATTGCTTAAAATCTGCAGGTTTTTCACTTGTATGGGATGGAACAATCAACAATCAAATTGAAATTAATCCTTTCAAATGGGACAAGTCATTTGATGGCGAAAAAGAATATGAAATTGAAGGGGCATATGACGTTTTTGTAAACAGTAGGTGTTAAAATGAATATTCGATCACTAAAATTAATACGTGATGTAATTATCAATTCAGGGAAATGGACTTCTATAGAAATGGCTCAAGATTCAATATATATTGAATTTCAGGATGTTGAACTTGGCGTTCCTAAAGAAAGTGAAAATTTTTCACTGACAGTTCGTTTTGCGGTTGATTCATTTATCACTGCATTTTATAATAATATCTGGGATATTGACTTTTTGGCTAAATATAATTTCAAAAATCAAATATTGAGTGAAGAGGTCTTGTTTGATGTAGTGGATATTAAGTTTGTCGATTTTGAATATCTTAATACCTTTTTCTACAATTATAAAAAAGAAAAAACAATTTCTGTTGTTGAAGACTTTGACATTCATAATATCCGCAATGACTTTTTCATGTTGGTTGAAACAAAGGAGATAGCTATTGCCGTCGGCGGAGACCAGATGGATTTCTTCACCAAATATGAGAAATTGGACGATTCATCACTTAGGGAACTTTCTAACCAGTGGATGCTTTACTTTTTGAAATATCATCTCAAAAGGAATATTGTTAAAGATCCGATGTGTGAAAACCATCCGTTAAAAATGCCTAAAAAATAATTTATTCATTTTTTTATTCTATTTTTCCATTTTTTTGAATACTTTGTATTTATATTATACTCATTTTTTTAAATATTAAACCTGTATTTTGGAAAAGCTTTTTAATTAGTAACTATATAATATTAGTGGTATGAAAATTTTATAAATTTTCAATAATTAATTTTTAAGGAGTTATTAGATGACTTGTAGTATTTTAGTTGGTGGAGCATGGGGTGACGAAGGTAAAGGAAAATGTATCACTTACCTTTGTGACAATGATAAACCAAATATTATTGCTCGTGCAGGAGTTGGGCCAAATGCAGGGCATTCCGTTGAATTTAACGGCGAAAAATATGGTTTAAGATTAACTCCATCTGGTTTCCTGCATACTGATGCTAAACTCATGATTGGTGCTGGAGTTTTAGTAAATCCGGATGTGTTATTTAAAGAATTTGAAGACTTAAAAAAATATAATGTAAAAGAAAGAATGTGTGTTGATCCTAGATGCGCAATTATTTCTGAGGACCACATGGAACGTGATGTCAAATCAGAACATTTAGCTAAAAAAATAGGAAGTACTGGTTCAGGCTGTGGACCAGCTAATTCAGACCGTGTATTGAGAACTATTGATTTGGCAAAAGATATTCCTGAGCTTGAAGATTACATTACCGATGTATCCCTTGAAGTTAATGAAGCTATCGACAATGGTGAAGATGTATTCATTGAAGGATCACAAGGTTTCGCTCTTTCACTTTATTATGGATCTTATCCTTTCGTAACCAGTAAAGACACAACAGCATCCACATTTGCTGCGGATGTTGGAGTTGGACCAACTAAAGTAGATGAAGTCATTGATGTATTTAAAGCTTACATTTCCCGTGTTGGAGAAGGTCCATTCCCAACCGAGATGACTCAAGAAGAAGCTGAAAGCAAAGGCCTTGAAGAGTATGGTGTAGTAACCGGAAGACGTAGAAGAATCGGTTACTTTGATATGGAACTTGCTAAAGAATCATGCAGAATCAACGGTGCAACTCAAATCGCTTTAACATGTGTCGACAGATTATTCGACTGTGCTCGCGTACAAAACTATGATGAATTGTCTGCTGAAACCAAAGCTTTCATTGAAGACATTCAAACTGAAACTGGTGTGCCAGTTACTATCATCTCAACTGGACCAGATTTAAAAGACACTATTGATTTAAGAAAAGAATTGTTATAATTCTTTAATTCAGCCCTCTTTTTTGGGCTTATTTTTTTCTATTTTTTGTTTACATTATCTATTCATAATTAAATTTTTAAACTTCAAAAACAATTTAATAATTAAATCCTATTTTTTAGGTAATTGCTGAACTGGTGAATAATAATGGATATGATGGAATTAATCAAGACCAGAAAAAGTTTCAGAACTTTTGACGGTACAAAAATTTCTGAAAGTGACTTAAAAAAATTATGCAACTACATTAAAACAATCGACAACCCCTATGATATTCCTGTTGAATTCATGATACTTGATAAGGAAAAATACGGACTGTCATCTCCGGTTATTGAAGGTGAAGATATTTACATTGCCGCAAAGGTACCTAAAGTTGAACACTGCGAGGAGGCTTTCGGCTATTCCTTTGAAAAAATGGTTTTGTATGCATGGTCCCTTGGAATCGGAACCACCTGGATTGGCGGAACATTAAACCGTGAGCTTTTTGAAAGGGCTGCGGATACAAAGGACGATGAATACATGATGATAGTGACTCCTCTGGGATATCCGTCTGAAACTCAATCTGAGGTTGATTCAAAATTGAGGCAAAGCGTTAGGGGAGATGAAAGATTCCCGTCATCTGAACTGTTTTTTGAAGGGGATTTCTCAAACCCGATGGAATCTAGTGAAGATTGTCTTGAAGCGGTTCGTTGGGCACCATCTGCTGCTAACAGGCAGCCATGGAGGATAGTGAAAGTCGGAAATTCCTATCATTTCTATGTAAGACATGCTGAGGGTTATGTATCCATTGTTGACTGGGAAGTGCAAAAAATTGACCTTGGAATTGCAATCTGTCACTTTTTAAGTGTTTGTGATGGTGAATTTGTAATTTGTGACCCTGAAATTGATTCTGATGAATTCACTGAGTATATTGCAACAATAACTGTGTAAGTAATGATAAAAATTGAAATGAGGAGAAATTTAATGTTTACATATCCAAAAGTATTAAGAAAGAAAGATTTTAAAAAAATTGAAAAATATTCCTGTGATGAGCAGTTAAAAGATGCTTATCTCAAATATCTTACTAATTATTCATTCACTGAATTTGTTAAATACTGTGAGGAGAATGAGGGTGTTGATTTGGAAAAATTGCTTTTCAAATTCACTGATTTGCAGCTGGAAAAATTTGAGCCGAACTCACTGATATGGATTTCCCACGTGCTTGTTAATTTTTTAATCTATTTTGATGTCAATCTGGATTATGGGGAATATTATGACGCCTACGCATCCGCTCTTCAATTTACAGTTCTTTCTCTTTCAATGATTATGATTGTTGAAAAGCTTTCATTTGAAGATGTGCCGTTGCCTGAGCATTCCAAATCTTGTTTTAAAAAATTATTCGATAAAAGGCCTGATTTCAGATTCAACTTAAATAAAGACTGTGAATTGGCTTATAAGTCATTCAATAATGACTTTGGATTTTCCAGTGATGAATTTTATCTGAAAATTAAAGAGCACTTTGACAGTCAGGGCTATTGATTGGCAAAATTATTATACTTTAAAACTTAATGTTAATGTATGTACCAAGATATGATAATTATTAGAGGAGCAAAAGTTCATAATTTAAAGAATATTGATGTTGACATTCCTCTTGGAAAAATTGTTGCAATTTCTGGAGTTTCCGGAAGCGGTAAATCCTCATTGGCATTAGGAGTATTGTATTCTGAAGGTTCCAGAAGATATTTGGATGCACTTTCAACCTATACTCGCCGTAGGATTTCACAAACTGAAAAGGCACAGGTTGATTCAATACAATATGTTCCGGCAGCACTGGCACTTCATCAGCGTCCTAACGTTCCCAATATCAGATCAACATTTGGAACTTCAACCGAACTTTTAAACTCCTTAAGATTATTGTATTCAAGATGCGGTAATTACACTTGTCCAAACGGACACCTGCAGGAGCCAACATTGAATGTGGCTCGTGAAATCCCAATCAAATGTCCGGTTTGCGGTGAGGAATTCTATGGATTGGGTGCAGAGGAATATGCATTCAACTCAGACGGCGCATGCCCAACATGCAGCGGAACAGGTTATATAAGGGGCATTGACGATTCAACATTGGTTGGAGATGAAACAAAAACACTTGAGGAGGGAGCCGTTGAGTCATGGAACATGTTCGGAATTTCATGGATGTATCATGTTGCAGGCGAGCTGGGCGTAAGGATTGACGTCCCATTCAAGGACTTGACTGATGAGGAAAAGGACATTGTCTATAAAGGTCCTGCCGTTAAAAGATACATCAATATCCCATCTAAAAACGGGAAGTTATTTGAACTTAATGCCGAGTATAGGAATGCCCATAAGGCTGTTGAAGAGGCTCTTAAAAAGGCAAAAACAGAAAAGGGTCTTCAAAGAATCAATAAATACTTAACAACACAGGTTTGTCCTGACTGCAATGGTGCAAGAATCAATTCAAAAGCAAGGGAAACACTTTTAGGCGGAATCAATCTGGCTGAAGCATGTCAGATGAATCTAAAGGAGCTTGTCATATGGATTCAGGAAGTTGTAAGTGAGCTTCCAGGCGGTGTCAGGAAGATGGCGGAAAACATTCTTGAGGAATTCATGGACAATGCCACCATTTTACTTGATTTGGGTTTAAGCTACATTTCACTTGACAGGCCCGCCAATACATTATCAACCGGTGAACTGCAGAGAATGCAGCTTGCCAAAACCTTAAGAAACCACACTACAGGAGTATTGTATGTACTGGACGAACCGTCAATAGGTCTTCACCCGGATAATGTCAACGGATTAATCAGTGTCATCAGACATCTGGTTGATGACGGAAATTCAATAATTCTGGTTGACCATGACACAAAAATATTGGGCATTGCTGATTATATGATTGAATTGGGACCGACTGCCGGTGCTGACGGTGGAAACATCATTGCACAGGGAACCCTTGATGAAATTATGGGTAATGATTCTTCACAAATCGCTCCATTTTTATCAAATTCCGAAAAGATCATCATTCGAGACAAATCAGGTGATGTTTTTGAAAATGGTGCTATCGAGATAAAAACCTCTGAAATTCATAATGTAAAACCTATAGATGTTCAAATTCCAAAAGGCAAGCTTTCAGTCGTAACAGGAGTTTCCGGAAGTGGAAAAACAACATTGCTTTTGGAGGCATTATATCCTTCTGTTAAAGCTCACATTAACGGTGAAGAATTGCCTGATACGGTTTATGATTTGGATTGTGGGGACATTAAAAAGATTGATTTGATTGACAGCGTACCAATCGGAAAAAACGTAAGAAGCACTGTTGCGACATACTCCAAGGTTCTTGATGAGTTAAGACGGGAATTCTCTAAATTGTCTGATGAATATAAGACAGCTGATTTTTCATACAACACTGGAAAGCTGAGATGTGAAACCTGCAACGGAACAGGCAGCGTGTCAATGGATGTGCAGTTCCTTCCTGACGTTGAAATGACATGTCCTGACTGTGAAGGTTCAAGATATAATCCGGACATTGAAAAGACAAAATTCAACGGGTTATCTTTAGCAGATTTGATGTCACTGACAATTGATGAGGCTCTTGAAGAATTGTTTGAACTTAAGAAGGTAACCTCCAAACTGCAGAAGCTGTCCGATTTGGGATTGGGTTATCTGACATTAGGTGAAGCCACTCCAAGCCTGTCCGGTGGGGAAGCGCAAAGGCTGAAACTGGCATCTGAGATCGGCAAGTCACAAAAGAACTCCATCTTCATTTTCGATGAGCCGACAATCGGTCTTCATCCTTTGGATGTTAAGGTATTGATTGATGTATTCGACAATCTAATAGATAGGGGAGCTACTGTAATCGTAATTGAGCATGATTTGGACTTAATAGCCAATGCAGACCATATTATTGACATTGGAATTGATGGTGAAAATTGCGGTGGGGAAATTTTAGCCACCGGAAGTTTGAATGATATTATTAACGCTCCTGAAAGTTTAACAGGCAAATATTTGGCTGAAAAAGAATTATTCTGATGTTAATTAAATCTAAGTAATTCATGAATTACTTTCTCCTTTTTATATTCTTTTTTCTAATATGTAACTATGAAAGGCATATTTGATAACACTAAATTTGGAAATCTTGACGTTTCCAGCCGCATTATTAGAAATGGACTGTGGGAATCTCAAAATGACTCCGGAAAAAATTTAACTCAAGAAGTATTTGACAGATATGAAAAATTGGCTAAGAACAATGTTGGAGTAATAACTACGGAGCTAATTTCAATGTACAGTCATGACAGATTCAGTGACTATACTCATTACATTAACTCTCCACTATTCATTAAGGATTTTAAGGAAGTAACTGACATTGCTCATGAGCACAACACTCCGATACTTGCTCAAATTGGTTTTGTTAACTGCAACATCAATGGCAAGCAGATGATGGAAGTCAATGACTTGACTATTGAAGATATCCGTACAATTCAGGCTGATTATGTTGTGGCAGCTAAAAAGATAATGTTTGCAGGCTTTGATGGAATAGAGCTATGCATTGGTAACAATTTCTATCTGTCCCGTGTGATGGATCCTTTTGAAAACACACGCAGTGACGATTACGGCGGAAGCACATATAATCGTGTAAGAATGGTTTTGGAAATTATCAAACTGATTAAAAATACCACTGACTTGCATATACACTGTAAAGTTAATTTATACCAGGATGAAGACGACTCTTTGGAAATTTGCAAGATTCTGGCAGAAAATGGTGCTGACAGCTTACAAATCACCAGATTCCTGTCACCTCAGTACTTTAGAAAAGGCCAATCAAATCAGGATATGCTGGTTGGCTTTGCTGATAAAGTCGCAAAAAATGTTTCTATTCCAGTTGTTTTAGGTGGGGGCAGGTCTGATATGGACAAAATCAATGAGTTAATCAATACTACCGATATAGATTTTATTTCCATGCAAAGGCCTTTTGTAAAGGATCCTACATTTTTAACCAAATGGAAAGCGGAAGGTCATGGAAAATCTGAGTGTAAGACCTGCAATAACTGTTATTGGAAAAAGGAAAGTGTCTGTTTAATTGAATAGTTTAAATATGATTGTAAACAATATTTAACTAATTGAATTTGGGAATCCTATCATGAAAGATTTTGTATTTAACAGACCTGTATTATGAAGCTAAGGGAAGAGACTACTTCGAAGAGGATTTATATATCACTGAAAGATTAAAAGACAGTTTTGATTTGGTCTTATGCAATCCGAAGAATTCTGAAAGCTTTGAAAGAGATGTTGATTTGGTTATTTTCAGAAATACAGGTCCCGTCAGCGAATTTCCAGATGTATATGATTCATTTGTAAAACGTGTCAAATCAAACAACATCATGACTTTCAATGAATTCACCGGAAAAGCGGACATGTGCGGTAAACAATATCTCCTTGATTTGACTTTAGAAGGATTTCCGGTTATTCTAACCATTGATTCAATTGAAAACTTTGATTTGTTGCCTGAATCCGATAAATATGTTATCAAACCAAAAGACGGTGCTGATTCAATAGGTCTGGAATTTTTAACTAAACAAGAGCTCTTTGGCCAAGAATTGGATAACATGTTAATTCAGCCGGCAATTGACTTTGAATATGAAGTTTCTTTCTATTTCATTAACGATACTTTGGAATATGCCATGTATGCTCCCGATAAAACTAAACGGTGGGAGCTTAGGAAATATGATTTCACTAAAAAAGATGAGGAATTTGCCAGGAGATTCATTGAATGGAATGACATTGAAAATGGAATTCAGCGTGTAGATGCCTGCAGAACTCAGGACGGGGAGTTACTGTTGGTGGAACTGGAGGATTTAAATCCATATCTATCTATTTTAGAGCTAGATTGTGAAACACGTGAAAGATTCTTAAAGGATTTCATCTCAGCTTTAACAAATCTTTTGGAATAATTTTTTTTAAAATATAAATATAACAATTGTTAATATTTATAATTGAGGTTGACGAAAATGGAATTTTTAAGACAAACTGAGGTTATCCAATGGAAAGACGGTGAATACAAAACCATTAAAGAAAACAGTGTTGATGACGAATATACTTATTTATTCATTGATTATTTGCCTCCGAGGAAATTTTCCACATATCCGAAAGATTTGAAGGATTTTGCTATAGGATATTGTCTTGGTGAAGGTCTGATTAAGGATTATTCAGACATTGAATCAATAAAGCTCGACGGTACAAATGTCCTTGTTTCAACAAAACTCACACACAATCCTGAAGAGGACATGGAACAGGAAGGCATTGTTCAGGAAAGGAAAGGAAACTGTGAGCATGCCTGTGTCTGCAGACTTCTCGAGTATCAGGGAGTGAATTCAGATAATGCAGGCGGAATCAGATCCGAGCTAAAAACAATTGAACCGAACATGTCCGATTTAAGTATTGACGCCACACAGATAATCAAGGATATCAAACATCTGACTGATGAAGCAAAAATCTGGCAAAAGACCGCAGGGGTGCATGTTGCACAGCTGAAATATGGTGACAACATTATCATCCGTGAAGATGTGAGCCGTCACGTTGCGGTTGACAAGGTAATAGGTGCCGCTTCAAAAGAGGGTTATGACTTTTCAAAATGTTATATTTCATATAGTGGAAGAATGCCTGCTGACATGCTGATAAAAGTAATCAGGGTTGGAATTCCGATAATCATTTCAAATGCCGCACCTGCATCATCAGGTATTGATGTGGCACGTGCAGGAAACATCACTATGGTTGGTTTTGTACGTGACAACAGATTTACTGTTTATACCGCACCGGAAAGAGTAAATTTAGAAAAATAGATGATTTAAAGTTCATCTAAAGAGAATGAACTTAAATCCAATAAGTCAAAGGTAAATATTTTTGGAGCTACGGTAACTTTACCTACTCCAGTTATTATTTTATATGCTTCAAATGCTTCAAGACATCCTATTAAATTCGGTGTCGGTCCGATGACTGGTGGTACTCCTGAAGTTACATTTTTTAAAGCTTCAACTGTTTCTTCGTTTAATTCCTTGCCGATTGAAGGCAGGTTAAACATTTCTTCATAAGTTTTATCACTGTTTGGTAAAAATACGGTGATTTGACCTAAAGTTCCATGTATTGCTCCATGAATGTATGGAATTCCTTTTTCTTTTGCTTTTCTTGAAACAATGACTCTTGTTAAAACATTGTCGAGTGCATCGATTACAATATCTGAGTCTCCAATAACTTTGTCGATGTTGCTTTGGTCGATGTGTTCATTGTATGTGGTAACTTTAACATAGGGATTGATTAATCTAACTTTTTCCTTTGCCACTGCACTTTTATCAAGACCCAAATCACCAATGTTGGCCAATGTTTGCCTGTTCAGGTTTGAAAGATCAAATGCATCCTTATCAACCAAAACCAGTTCGCCAATTCCCATTCTTGCAAGCATTTCAATGGTTTCGCCGCCGATTCCACCACAGCCTATCACTGTGATTTTTGCATCTTTGAATCTTTCCTGTTCACTTCTTGTCACTATGCTCATTTGTCTGGAAGCTATTTCCCAGTATCCGTCACCTATGTATCTTGTTGGCATTTAATCACCTATGTTTCTTCTTAATTTTGGCAATATGTCCATGAACACATCTAATGCGGTTTCATAATTTTTAAAATCATGTCCCTCTATTAATCCGCTTTCATGGATTGTAATCTTTTCAAGCTTTATTTTTTCTTTTGTTTCCAGTTTTATTTCATCCAGCTGCTTTTTTGTATTTTCAAGGTTTATTGTAAATGGGAGTTGGTATGAAAATGAATCCTCGCAGAAGTCAATGCTGATGAACTCATCATCATCGATTGGAGATAAATTTAATCCAACTTTTCTAAATCCTTGGCTTTTTAATTCATCATTGATTTGTTTATAGTTGTCGTTGGATAAAATTTCATTCAGGTTATCCACTTCAACTATACCAAACTTTCCATTGTCTCTAACTTTAACGATTTCACAGTTAGTGTTAGACAAAATGTAGTCTTCGCAATGACTAATCCTTTGAATTTTTTCAGGAGTGGTTCGGGTATTTGTGGGGATTCTAGTTGCAAGGCATGTAGTTGATCTGGAATATGGAATATTGTTCATATTTAAGTATGCGTGAATTTCTTTAGAAGTTAACTTGGCAGTTATAAATGGTGTTTTAAAACCTTTTTTATAGGTAACCAATATTCCTGGTCTGTCGATTACCAGATCACTGATGTTATTTCCATCGCAAATAAAATCAAAACCATTTTTAAGGGCAAACTCTTCAATTTTTGAATACATCAGATTTCTGCAGTTATAGCATCTTTTGGAATCGTTTAAAAGAAAATATTCCTTTTCATAAAAGTTAATGTCAATTATTTCGTGTTTTATTCCAAAGGATTTTGCAACTCTTTTTGTATTTTCAACAAAACCTGTTGGCAGCAAATGATTGTCAATTGTAATTGCCAATGTGTCTTTCGCTACCTTGGATGATAAGTATGCAATCAATGTTGAATCGGCACCTCCTGAAAATCCGATTGCAACTTTTTTGTCTTTTAAAATATTTTCAACAATTTTAATTTTATTTTCTAAATTCATTTTATCCCTTTAAATAATTAAAGAGCATCAGAGATGCTCTTGGAATTAAGGAGTCATGTTTTAATATTTCAAACTGTGTATGTTTTAATTTTGGAGTCTTAAAACAATTAGGTTAGTTTATATGTACTTTTGCTTGAAATATTTTACCCGAGCTAGGAAATATAACAATAGTTATTTTTTCCTAAATTAAAATTGTATATTTTAATATATAAATCTTTTTGTATGGGTTTGTAATTGTTGTAAATAATTTTTTAAAGATAATTAAACATTATCTGATTATTTTGAGATTATTTTGTAATGGTATAGTAAGATTTAAATGATATGAAAATTATATAACAATTGTTAATATTATTTGGAGGTGAGCCTATCTACGATGCTATTGTAATCGGAACAGGTGCCGGAGGTGCAACTGTTGCAAAGGATTTAAGTCTAAAATCAAAAAACATCTTAATTCTAGACAAGGGAAGCAATCAAAATAATGGAACCTATGTAAAACATATGAAAACAAGGCAAATTCATTTAGAAAATAATCTTTCAGATGAAGATAAACTGAAATATGAATTTTTGACATATCCTTTGGATTTAACTAACATCGAAGAGATTGGGGGAACAACTACTTCTTCAATAGGAAATGCATGTTTTTCATGCAGTGGGTGTTATACAAACTCAATAATGCAGCAGTTTGAAGATAAGAACTTAAATATCTTTGAAGAACTTCTGGAAGCTAGTGGCGAGCTTAACGTTAAATATTTCCCCAAGAAATTATGGGGTCATTCCACTAATTTAATTGCAAGTGCCGGTGAGGAGCTGGGCTACATTGTTGAGCCGATGCCAAAGTTCATCAATTTTGAAAAATGCCAATTTTGTGGAAAATGTGTTAATGGCTGTGTATTTGATGCAAAATGGGATGCGACATACTTCGTTCGTGAAGCTGTGGAATATGGTGCCAATCTAATTGAAAACTTTACAGTATTTGAAATTTTACATGAAAACAATCAAGTAACTGGTGTGGTTGGACTTGATAAAAATAATGAAAAGCATATCTTCAAGGCAAAAAGGGTTATTGTCTCAGCAGGAGCCCTAAACACGCCAGTGATATTGAAAAATTCAGGTGTTGAGAATGTAGGCGAGAGCATTTTCTTTGATATTTTCACAACAGTTGGAGGATACCTAAAAGATGCAAATTTAAAAAATGAGCTTATGATGGGAGTTAAGGCAGAATTCGGACCTTATTTTTTATCACCTCATTACTCAATGCAATTGAAACCTTTAATGGCCAAAAAGGGTATTAATGCAGATGATAAAGACATAATTGGATTAATGCTTAAATTCGCAGATACTTGTATCGGAAACATAGACGAGAAAGGCCAAATCAAAAAAACACTTGCTAAAGTCGATGTTGATTTAATAAAGGAAGGATATGATAAAGCAGTAAAAATATTGTTAAAATTGGGAGTGGATCCTAAATCGATTGTTGCGACATCACTTAAGGGAGCGCATCCCGGAGGGACTGCAGCTGTTGGTGAAGTTGTGGACAATAATTTTGAAAGTGAAATAAATGGGTTGTACGTTTGTGATGCAAGCGTAATTCCTGAAGCTCCCGGAAGGCCGCCGATATTGACAATTGTTGCAATAGCAAAAAAAGTGGCAAAAATAGTAAATCAAAATCTGGAGGATGAAAAATATGGAATTTAGATTAAAATATAAACAAATTGATGAGATTAGAGAGTTAGCTGAGAATTTTACAATCAATGATCTATTGTCTGAATTGGATTTGTCTGCACAAACTGTTGTTGCAAAACAGAATGGGGATTTGACAATTGAGGACAGTGTAATAGAGGATGGTGATGAGATTCAGCTGGTTCAGATTATATATGGGGGTTAGCTATTTTTTAGCAATTACCACCATGATATAGTCATTTTCCTTCACATAACTTTCAACACTTTCAAAGCCAGCATCAAGCAAGTATTTTTCTAAATCTGGGGCGGTATAGACATGCATGCCTTCAACGGTGGCCAGCCATTTTTCATCATCAGGATGATTTCCGTCTGTTCCCTGAGCTATCATGAACTGTCCGTTTGGTTTAATAATTCTTGAAACTTCCTTGAATGTCTCGCCAATCTCCGGCCAGAAGTAAATTGTTTCAAATGCACTTGCTAGGTCATAGCTTTCATCTTCAAGAGGCATATTCCTGACATCGGCTTGTATGACTTCACATCTTCCACGGTCTACAGCATCTTGATTTCTTTTGATGGATTCGGCCACTGAAACTTCAGAATAATCCAGACCGTCCACGTTTTCTGAAGTCAGTTTAAGGAACTTTTCAATGTTGACTCCACCGCCACAACCAATATCCAGTATTTTGTCATTTGCTCCGACATTAATCTTTTCAAAAGCGAATTCGGATATTTCCTTGTGGTTTTCATTCATGTTTTGGATAGTTTCAACACCTTCCTCACCATGAGGCTTCATGCACTGGGTAATCTTTTCTGCGACCATAATCATAACCTTTAATTATTTTTCAATCTAATTATTATATGGTGATTAAATGGATAAAAAGATTATCGCAATTATCATTGCTGTTATTGCTGTTGTTGCCATTGGAGGATATTTCCTCATGGGCGGTGGCAGTGACACAGTAACAATTGGTTATTTGCCGTCTGATCACGATGCAGCATTGTTTGTTGCAGATGCTCAGGGCAAATATGCAGAAAACGGTATTAACACTAAATTAGTCCAGTTCAATAACGGAGGAGACCTGATGACTGCTATGGCAAGTGGTGATGTCGATGTAGGTTATGTTGGAATAACTCCTGTATTGTCTTCAATTGAAAAAGGAGTTCCTGTCAAGGTTATTTCAGCTGCCCAAACTGAAGGATCAGGTATTGTCGTTGCGAAAAATTCCAACATCAATTCCGTTTCAGACCTCGCAGGCAAAAAAATAGCCACTCCTGGTGAAGCTTCAATCCAGCACATGCTGCTCACTTACTATTTGGAGCAAAATGGCATGTCCATTAATGATTTGAAAGTTTCAGCAATGAAAGTGCCTTCAATGAATGATGCTCTTAAGACCAACAATATTGACGGTATGATTACTTTTGAACCTTATGTAAGCATTGCAGAGCAGAATGGTGCAAAAGTGTTGGTCGATTCATCTGACATTTTGCCAGACCATCCATGCTGTGTTGTGGTGGCTTCCGATAAGTTCATTGAAACTCATCCTAATGAAACCAAAGCAATTCTTGAAATCCACAAGAATGCAACAGATTTCATCAACAATAACACTGATGAAGCAGCTACTCTTTTACCTTCTGACATTGTCAGTGATGTTGAGGTTGAGAAAAAAGCTATTGCAGGTTTCCCATTCATTTCAGGTCTAAATGAAAGTTTCAAGGATGATGTAAACGAGTTCATGAATCTGGAAGTTGAGTTGGGCGTTCTCAAAAAACCAATTTCTGAGGATAAAATTTTTTGGGATGGTAGTTAATCACTGCCTCTCACTCTTTTTTTAGCATTACTTTTATATACTAAGAATAATATAACAATAGTTATCATAATATAACAATTGTGATAAAAAATTACGGGAGGATAATATACGATGTGTGAAATTTTTTGTTTTAATTCAAATACGCCAAAACAAGTAAATGAGTGCCTTGAATGTTTCTACAATCATTCAGAAGAGCATCCACATGGATGGGGATTGGCAACCATGCAATCAGATGAATTTGTTATACGTAAAGAACCAATAAAAGCAACATGTAGTCAATACTTGAGAGATATATTATCCAACCCCGTTGTTGGTAAAAATGTATTCGCTCACATCAGATTAGCAACTGTGGGCGAAATTATATCTCCCAATTGTCATCCATTTATTGAAGCGGATGATAATAATCGATCATGGATGTTAATACACAACGGAACCATTTTCGATTTCCCTGAACTGGATAAATACAGGGATGTGGAAAATGGTGACACTGATTCTGAGCGAATACTTTTATACATAATCGATAAAGTAAATGAGTTTGAAAAAGCTAAAAATGCACCATCAACAATTAAGGAAAGATTCAATCTTTTAACAGAAGTAATCACTGATTTATCCAGGAACAACAAGCTCAATCTTATGTTTTATGATGGGGACTTGACTTATATCCACTCCAACATGAGGGATTCCTTGTATTATCTTAAAAATGACGAGGAATTCCTGGTGGCATCCACACCATTGACTGATGATGAAAACTGGAAATCAGTCGAATTGAATAAGTTATTCGGATTGATAGATGGGAGTATCATTTTTGAAAGTGAAGAGCATGAAAATGAATTCATTTTAACTGAAGAACATGAAAGAGCAATGGAAGAGCTCTTAAAAGCAATTAGTCGGGATGAAATAAATGATTAGTCATGATTTGGTTAGAAGTAAATTGTATGAGGAGTTTATAAAACCAACAAATCAGGTTAAAAATTACATAGGTATTGAAATTGAAATTCCAATCATCAACTTGAACAGGGAAGCGGTGGATTTTAATGTGGTTCACAAAGTAACTTCCGAATTTCAAAAGCAATACTGTGATTTTAAGGAAGATGGAATTGACTATGACGGCAATGTGTTTTCCCTGAAAAATCCTGAAACCGATGATATCGTTTGCTATGACTGTTCATACAATAATATCGAATTTGCAATGGGTAAGGAAAAAGAACTGTTTTCCATTAATGAACGCTTTTGTGACTATTATTCTTTTGTTAAGGAGTCATTTGAAGAGTATGATCATATATTAACAGGAATGGGAATAAATCCATACAGAAAATACAATATTAACAAGCCAATTCCTTCAGAAAGATACCTGATGCTCTATCATCACTTGAAATCGTTTAAGAATTATAACAACATTCCGATGTATTTTCATAAATACCCTGAATATGGTATGTTTTCATCAGCATCCCAGGTTCAGTTGGATGTTCAAAAAGACAATCTAATAAAAACCATTAATATATTTTCAAAAATAGAGCCGATCAAAGCTTTACTGTTCTCCAATTCCGTTTTGATAGAAGAACATAATCACTTGACCTGCTTTAGGGATGCGCTTTGGGAGTATTCGACCCATGGTGTAAATCCGCATAATATCGGTGCATATGATGTCGATTTCAAGGACATCAATGATCTTCAGTCATACCTTGAATCACTGAATATCTATTGCGTCATGAGGGATGGGGCATACATTAACTTTCCGTCAATGAATCTCTTGGACTATTTCGCAAGTGACTATGTAAGTGGTGAAATATACTGCAGGGGAGAATATAGAAAAATTGACATTAGGCCTTGCATAAATGATATAAAATATCTAAGGCCATTTAAATTCATCAATCTGACTTTTAGGGGAACAGTTGAATTCAGAAGCATATGCACTCAGCCGATTAAGGATTCAATGTGTGTTGCAGCATTCCATTTAGGTTTAAAGGACAATTTGGATGAGTTAAGCTACATCATTGATAATGACGATGTAATCTATCATAACGGATATACTGCATCGGAACTTAGGAAACTGTTGATTCATGATGAAGTTCCATCATTTATTGATAAGAATGATTTGTGCAGGTTATCCAAAGATATAGTGGATCTTGCGGCAGATGGCCTAAAAAATAGGGCAATTGGTGAGGAAATATTCTTAAAACCATTATATGAACGTATTAAAAAGCACACCAATCCAGGAAAGGACATATTGCAATCTCTCCAGAATGATATGTCAATCGAGAAGATCATTAAAGAATATGGTAAGATATACTGAGATTGAATCGATGCATATTATTCATGAAGTTTTTTTTGATAGCAATTTGTTAAGTTAAGTAGGAAAGTGTTATTAATTTTTATCTTAAAAATGCGAGAATAACTCGACTTCTTAAGTCGAGGATGAATCGCAAGTTTGGGTATACTGTTGTAAATACCTTTTTTTTAAGTGTTTATTTGTTTCAATATTGTTTATTTTCTATTTTTTTTGTTCATCTTGGCTTTAGGTGTACATTTTTATTATAATTTTCTTTCGAGTGAATACTCTTCATTTGCTCTTGGTATGAGTTTATATGCTATTACATTAGATATAGTATAATATCATTTGTAAATGAATAATGTA
>NZ_JAZQFM010000057.1:0-78545 GCF_045539575.1 Methanobrevibacter sp. | reverse complement strand
TATAATATTATTGATATTCGTTGTAATTTTTTTTGAACATAAGGCCAATATTATTTTAGTTACTTTTATTTACTAAAATAGAAAGCTTTTTATATATCCAAATATTAAATAATATTTAAATAGTATATGAAACTTAACTTTTTAATGATGAATTTATTACATGAAGTGAGGTCAATTTTATGAAATTTGATGAACAAGAGTCAATAGATGAGGCTCCAACTGAAGAAATTGTTAAACCTGTTGAAGTGGAGTCTGAAACTAAACATATGTTAGATTATGACAACATAAAAAGCTCACAAGATATTGAAGTACCACCTTTATTAATTGACCAAGTTATTGGACATGAAGAGTCCATTGAAACAATTAAAAAAGCGGCAAAACAAAGAAGGAATGTTTTGCTCATTGGAGATCCTGGTGTAGGTAAATCAATGCTTGCAAAAGGTATGGCACAAATCCTGCCTCATGAAACCCTTCAGGACGTATTAGTTTACCCAAATATGGAAGACAACAACCATCCGTTAGTAAGAACAGTTCCTGCAGGTGAAGGTAAAAAAATCGTAAAGGCAACTAAAGGGTCTCAAAGAGGTCATGAAGAGAGAAAAACAATCATTACAATGTTTGCTATTGGTGGAATTTTAGTAATCGGATTTATGTACGGCAGATTACTTGAATCAATTATCGCAGCTGCTTTAATCTTACTTATATCAATACAAATCAAACCTAAAACCAATAATATGTCTCCGAAATTATTGGTCAACAATGAAGAATCAAGATTTGCTCCATTTATGGATGCAACAGGTGCTCATGCAGGTGCACTTTTAGGAGATGTACGTCACGACCCTTACCAATCCGGAGGATTAGGAACTCCTGCACATGAACGTGTTGAAGCAGGTATGATTCACAAGGCTAACCGTGGAGTTTTATACATTGACGAAATCGGTACAATGACTATGAAAACCCAGCAAGAGCTCTTATCTGCAATGCAGGAAAAACAGTATGCAATCACAGGTCAAAGCGAAAACTCAAGTGGTGCAATGGTGAGGTCCCAGGCAGTGCCATGTGACTTTGTGCTTGTAGCGTCAGGAAACCTTCAGGTATTGGAAGGAATGCACATTGCAATGAGATCAAGAATCAGAGGTTACGGTTACGAAGTATTCATGAAAGATTATATGGATGATACAACTGAAAACAGGGAAAAACTCGTTCAGTTTGTAGCTCAGGAAGTCAAAAACGACGGAAGAATTCCGCACTTCGCACCAGATGCATTGGATGAAATCATTCTTGAAGCAAAAAGAAGGTCCGGTAAGCAGAATGCATTGACCTTAAGATTAAGGGACTTAGGAGGACTTGTAAGATCTGCCGGTGATGTGGCTATTGAAAAAGGTGCAGACCTTGTAACTGCAGAACATGTGGTTGAAGCTAAAAGATTTGCAAGAACCCTTGAACAGCAAATTGCTGACAGGTCAATTGTCCAAAGAAAAGACTACAGTATGGTTTCCGCTGAAGGTGGAAGAGTTGGTCTTATCAATGGTCTTGCAGTAATCGGTGATAGAAGCGGTATTGTTTCACCAATTGCAGCTGAAGCAGCACCAACCCAATCCAAAAACGGTGGTCAAATCATTGCTACCGGTAAACTTGGTGAAATCGCTCAGGAATCCGTTCAAAACGTCAGTGCATTAATTAAAAAATACACTAACAAGGACATTTCCGATTATGATATTCACATTCAGTTCATTCAAACTTATGATGGTGTTGAAGGGGACTCAGCTAGTGTAAGTATCGCTACTGCGGTTATTTCTGCTGTTGAAGAGATTCCAATCGATCAAACCGTGGCATTGACAGGTTCACTCAATGTTCGTGGAGACGTAATGCCTATTGGTGGTGCAACAGCTAAAATCGAAGCTGCTGCAGAAGCTGGAATGAAAAAAGTATTGATTCCAAAATCCAACATGAAAGATGTTATGATTGAGAAGAAATACGAGGACATGATTGAAATCATTCCTACTGAAACCTTAAGTGATGTTTTAGAAAATATCTTAATCAGCGGTTCCAAAAAGGACAATCTCATTGAAAAAATGAAAAACCTCAGTTCCAGAGTTGTTGAAAAAGTTCCGCAAACATCAATAAATAATCCAACTACTAACTAAACTGGATTATTTTTCCTTTATTTTTTTTAAAAAACCTCTTTTTTTATTTATTTTTATAAATTGATAATTTTTATATATGATATTGTAATAATATATTTATCATGGTTAGTTTTTTTAAATTTAATATGGCAAAATTATCAGGTAAAGTTGCATGTCAACTTGCTAAATATGGTCCTGGAAGCGGTGGAACATATCCTGGACATATTTTTACAAAAATAGGAGGTCAGGAGTCCATTTCCAAATTGGCTTCTGATTTGAATATTGGTTCTGTACTGATTACAGGAACAAACGGTAAGACAACTACTACAACTCTTTTAATCAAATTGATGTCAAAGGACATTCAGATTAGAAGAAGCTATGAAAATAATATCCTAAACTCAATTGTAACTGCTCTTTTAAGTCAAAAAGGGGATTTGGGTATTTTTGAATATGGTATTCGTGACATGGCTCATGGTATTCCGGACACTGTTCAAAGATTGATAAATCCTATCGGCGTAGTCTACACTACCATTTCACAGGAGCACACTCAGGTTGCAGGTGTTAAGAATCCTTTCGAATCCTATTACAAAGCTAAAAAATTGCTTTCACAGGGTATGGAAAGGGGAGCTATTGTCACAAATTGTGATGATCCGAGAACTGCATTCATCGGTATTGAAAAATCCGGTGATGTTAAAGTAAACTATTACGGTATTGCAACTGATGCGATTGAGGATATTGGAGATAATACAATAGAATGTCCTAAATGTGGCAAGCAACTTGATTTTACTCACTTTTACTTAAATCATAGGGGAATCTATACCTGTGAATGCGGATTCAAACGTCCTGAACCTAATGTAAAACTGGTAAATGTCGAGTTTGGTTCCGACAAATGGATTTTGGATATTGAAGGGGACTTATATAACTATGTTGCCAAAAAGAATATTAAATTTAATTTAAAACTAAATGTCCCTCCTTTCGGTTTCCATAACATTTACAATACACTAGCCTCAATTACCGCTTATGCAACTTTCACTCCAAAGACAGAAAACATAGAAACCACTGTTAAAGATGTCTTTAACAATTTGGATATGTCTTTCATTCCGCCTGGAAGATTTGAAGTGGTTGACATCGGTGGAAAATTCGTTGGATTGGGACAAGGAGACAATGGTGATGCACTCAAAATCAATGCAATGTTTATGAAACAGTTTGTTGATGCTCCATTGGAATTCATTTACACCACTCCTGATGAAAACGAAGAGGAAATATTCAATGATCACTTTGAAGTTATTAAAAGCATGAATCCAGACCATGTCATTGTTGTTCCGGGAAGGCAATCAATCAAAAAGGCTGAGGAATATTACAATATCATTAAAGAGGAATATCCTGATGCTGAATTCTACCCATTAAGCTATGATGAAATGGCTGTGAGAATTGAAAAGTTAAATGAGCTTGCAAGAAATTCAGAATATAAGTATGTCATCATGACAGGCTGTGGTGAAGAGCAGGCCATGTGGGAAGAAATCAAAAAGAAAATGATTAATAGATAATTTTAGTATCTATTATCTCTTCTATTTTTTTATAAAAGTCAAGCTCAGACGGTTCTATTTCATTAAATGCGGCATCAATACTGCATCCGCACAAATCACAGCTGCCTATAACATAATCAGTTGAATCTTTTTTTATTAAAATTCCAAAAACACGCTCTTTTTCATTTGCATATTTTTCAAATTCCTCTTCAGACAGCTTTAGATTGTAATCTTCGGTTGAATAGATGTCACATTCGTTGATTACTGGAATGAATGCATACATTCCAATGTTTAAAAATACATTTTCATGTTTAAGAATCTTTAATATCTTTTCTTCGAAACTATCATCTTTTTTGATGTCAAATTTGTCAAGTTCTTCGATATTGTTTGAGCCCATGTAGTAATTGTCATGAATCACAGTTGCTACTAAATCTGGGTCTACATAATTATTGCAGGAAGACCTAATATTTTTGATAGTTTCACTGACATTCATCACAAAACGCCTCGTATTCTTCACATAATGAATGCACTTTATCAAGATGCGGAATTGATTCTATCCAGTCTATAGGTATTTCATCAAAACCGTAATAAATTCCGGCAAGACCTCCGCAAATTGCGGCGTTAGTGTCGGTATCGCCACCTAAATTAACTGCCTTCAGGACTGCATCCTTATAGCTGTCAGTGGTTTTAAGGCAATAAACTACTGTTTCGATAGTGTCGATAACATATCCTCCGCTTCTGATGCCGTCGGAAAAATCATCTTCAAATATTCTATTGAATTCATTAAGCTCTTCATTGCCTGAATAATGCTCTTTAATTAATTCGCACGCATTGCTGATATGCTCGTCAATTGTCAAGTCATTTTTAAGCATTGATTTTGCTATTTCAACATATAAAACGCATGCAATTTTGGACCTTTCATGGCCATGTGTTAATCCTGAAACATTCTCGATGGTTTCATAGTCAATATTGGAGATATATGCAAGAGGCAGAATTCTCATAAGTGATCCGTTACCGTTGTCATGAGTTGAAGTTCCTCCGGATTCCAGCGCCTTTGCACCATCTTTAAATCTTCTAAGGCCTTTGATTGTTGTATTTCCAATGTCAAATGTTTCTTTGTATTGTGAAAATTTGTGTTCGAATGCCCAATTGCAGAACTCGGTCATTATGTCCTCATAGTCAATTCCCTTTTTATTGATGATACTGCGCATTGTAGCTAGTGTCATTGATGAATCATCAGACCAGGTTCCCCTTGGTTGGTTGTAGGTTCCGTATTCTCTCATGTCTACTACAGGATCCTCTTCAAGTTCATATCTTGATGAAAACTCAACAGGAACTCCTAATGCATCACCAACTATAAATCCAGTAATTCCGTCTTTAACTTTCATAATTTAATATCTGTCTGTTTAAATTAATTAATTTTGAGTATGAAATAGTTTACATTATTTTTAAATATTCAAAAAACAAACTTTAAGCAATGATTTTTAAAACTCAAAATCTGACTTTAAGGCCTTGGGCAGAAGATGACGCTGAATGCTTATATCATTTTGCTAAAAATCCAAATGTCGGTCCAATTGCAGGATGGCCTCCTCATGAAAGTATTGAAGATAGTTTAAACATTATCAGAACTGTTTTTTCAAAAAAAGAAACTTACGCTATTGTTAGGGATGATATCCCAATAGGTTGTGTGGGATTGCTTTTCCATCCTGATACAAATCATTGGTGGGGTGAAGGCTCATGTGAGCTTGGATACTGGATAGCTGAGGAGTATTGGGGCAATTCTTATGCGGTTGAGGCATCAAAAGTCCTGATTGATCATGCATTCAATGATTTGGATGTGTCCGTGATATATGCCACATACAGAATTGAAAACACCCAATCAAAAAGGGTTTTGGAAAAATTGGGTTTTGAATATTACACTGATATGACAAATGAAAATTATTTGCACGAATTTTTTAAAGAAGTGGCAATGAAACTTGAAAAATAATTTATATTAAGAACTCTTAATTTTAACTAATGACAAGAAAATGTAATAACTGTGGATTTGAAAATCAGGATGATTATGACTACTGTGCAAAATGCGGCATTCCTCTGGTTGAAGGCGCTCAACCAAGACAATTCTATGTTTATAAGTCACAGGCACCTAAAATCAACAAAAGAAACTTGCTGATTACTTACATTGCAACCATATTTTTATCCTGGGGCGGAGTCCTGCTTTGGCTGATTTCAAGATCTTCAGGTTTCACCATGTTTACATTTTTCGGATTTTTCCTGCCGTTTTACCTGATTCAATCAAAACACCCGCAAATTAGAAAACATGGAATAATTCAATTGGTTATTTCAATACTTGGTGTGGCTCTTTCTTTTTATCTTTTAATACATTAAAAAATTAAAAAAAGGGAAATTAGACTGGTATGAATCTAATGTTTCCCATTAAGATATGTATTGGAATTTCCAGTGGGTTGAATGTGCCGCTGGTCATTGCAGTGCTTACGGCATCACCTCTGGACATGGTTCCTTGAACATTTGCGCTTCCGGCATAACCGTTGTATGCATCGTTTGCCCTGATGTTATCAATCAAACCCTCTCCAAAAATTCCTTCAGCAGCTTCAGGATTGACGCTGACAATTATATGTGGTGTGAATTGGTATGTGTATGTCATAATGTCACGTGCCGCTCCATAAGGGTCGTCTGGGGAGTCTTGGTGGACATTATGCAGTGTTTGTCCGTTTTCATTAACGGAACTTCCCGGATAAATCCAATCAAAACCGCCTAAAACACTAAATTTTGCAGCCATATCAATTCCTGGGCTTCCTTCAGTTGTATCTTCAGCGATAATTAATATTGGACTTGTTAAAGTAAATAATAAAAATGCAATAATAACTATCGCTATTATTCCAAATATTGTTTTTCCTTTACTCATAATTTTTTTTATTGTGCATTTCAACTATTAATACTTAACTTTTTTAATTATCACTGACAAATATATTTGCATATAATAATTTTGGTGATAATTGTGATTATAGGTGGTTCAGCATCTCAAGATTTAGCAGCTCATGTTGCACGTGAACTTGGCGAAGAATTACGTTATGTGGAAACCAAGAAGTTTCCTGATGGTGAAAGGTATATAAGAATTGACGGTGAAATAGACGATGAAGTTACAATCATCCAATCTACCGGATATCCTCAAGATGAAAATCTGATGGAATTGCTCTTCATGATTTCCAACTTAAAAGATTTGGGAGCTAAAAAGGTAAAAGTTGTAGTTCCATATATGGGATATGCAAGACAAGAAAAAAGATTCAATCCAGGAGAGACAATCTCCGCTAAAATTGTCTGTGACCTGATTCAATCTGCAGGTGCAGATGAGTTCATTACATTCAACATCCATGAAGAATGTGTTTTAAACTTCTTTGACATTCCTGCACGCAACATTTCAGCAATGCCTGCAATTGCGGAATACCTGGATAAGAAATTCTTTAGGAAAGGTGGAGAAAAACCATTGATTATCGCTCCTGATAAAGGCGCTTACGGATTTGCACAGGAAATTTCAGAAATCATCGGATGCGACTGCACCTACTTAACCAAAGTGCGTTTAGGACCTGATAAAGTAGAAACTAAAATCGTGGATGTCAGATGCGACAGTGAAAGTGACAACACCGTCAATGTGGATTCAGTTAAAGGAATGCATGCAATTATCATTGATGATATCATTGCAACAGGCGGTACCATCGTTAATGCAATAAATATCCTAAAACAATACGGTGCATCCTCTGTTGATGTATGTTGCGTACATCCGATCTTGACCAATAACGGCGCTACAAGAATCTATGCGGCTGGCGCTGATAAGATTATTGGAACAAACAGTTTATCTTCAGATACCTCACGTGTATCCATTGCAAAAGCTATTGCAGATGCATTAAGGGAATAGAATTTCACGTTAAATATGCAAGATTATCCCAACTTATATAATGTGGGAATTAATTGCATTTAACCTATTTTTTTTAATTTTTTTTAAGTATTTCATTTGAATTTAAGCTTATTTTTTCTTAGTATTATCTTTTTGAGTGGGATAATTTAATAAATATAAAAAAATGTTTGTTAAACTTTAATTTGAGTGAATGTGAATTTGACTAAATGGAATGTGTTTTTTAAGCTATTTTTCGAATTTGTATCTAAATTAAACTAAAATATATTAATTGGTTCGAAATAATATAAGTAATGAGTGATAAAATGAAATCATTTAATACAATTAAACAAATATCTTTTGCAATGTTATTGGTATTGTTTTTATGTATTTCAATCAGTTCTATTCAGGCGGTTGATGTAAATGATACCATGATTGATTCTAGCGAGGATATTGCAATTTCAGTTGATGATGACGATCAACTGGAAGTTGATGATGATACATTGGAGCAGGATACTAAAAACCAAACAGAATTGGTATCACCAACAAAAAGCATGTATTATGGTGGAAAGTATCAGGTAACTCTAATAGATTCAAACAGCAGTGCAGCATTGGCAAATAAAAAAATAAGTTTTTCAATAAACAATGTTGCATATTCTGCAAATACTAATTCTAAAGGCGTTGCCAGTGTTCAGTTAAAATTAAGTCCTGGAACTTATGTCACTAATGCATATTTTTCAGGAGATGACAGCTTCAATGCAAGCAATACTCTCTCAGGCAAGGTTAAAATATTAACCACCATTAAGGCAAAAGACGTTTCAAAATATTATAAAGGAAGTAAAAAGTACTATGCGACCTATTTGGATTCAAATGGAAAAGTTTTAAAGAATAAAAAGGTTGCAATAACTGTAAATGGGAAAAAATATACAGGCAAAACAAATGAAAGAGGTGTGGTAGGTTTTGCAGTTGACTTCAAGCCGGGCACTTATAAGGTAACCACAACTAATCCTAGCACTGGCCAAAAATTAACAACCACATTTACAATCTTAACAACAGTCACTGCATCTGATCTTAGAAAGGTAAAGGGAGACAGCAAGAAGTTTGTCGCAAAATTCTTGAAAAAAAATGGACAGCCATTGGCTAAAACGCTGGTTAAAGTAAAAATCAATGGTAAAACCTATAACTATAGAACATATTCAACAGGTAAGATAGGGCTGTCATTCAACGATTTTAAAACAGGCACATACAAGGTTGTCTGCTATAATAATGACGGTCTTACAAAAACAAACACTGTCAAAGTTTTCAGATATGCAACAACAAGAATTACTACCACCGGTTCAGACACATTCTTTAATGATGAGACAAATTATATTAAAATTAAGTTTTCAACATCCTTGAACGATAATTCAAATGCTGGAAAGGCCATCGATATTATGATTGATGATAAGTCTTATTCTAAAAAGACCGACAGCAATGGTATAATCAATTTCAAGTTACCTTCACTTAAGCCTGGTATTCACAGTTTGATGTGTGATTACAATGGAGCTAAGTTTTTTGATTTTGCACACTATGATAAGGACTTCACAGTATTGAATACTTCAAATACTCAATTCATTGCTGACGGAACAATGCCGTACGGCAGTTTTTCAGGAACTGAATTTTCTGTAGTGCTTGCAGCAGGGGACGTTCCTCTGACTCAAAGAACAGTCACTTTCAATTTGAATGGTAAAAGCTTTACCCGTACCACTGACGGTTCCGGATTAGCTTCAATTCCTGTCAGTTTGGATATCGGAAATTACACTGTCAATTATGAGTTTTCAGGAGATTCAAAACTTAAGGCATCTTCAGGTGCAACCGACATAACTGTAGTTGAGAGAACCAACACTACTGTTACTGGTAAATATAGAACTTCATATCCTGACTCTTTGCAATCATTTGACGTTTACTTGAAAGATTCCAATGGAACTCCTATAGCAAATGAATATCTTGAGCTGGTAATTGGCTCACAAACTTACAAGGATAAGACTGATGCCAATGGTCATGCGGTAATTAAATCTTTGGCACCTGTAGGCAGATATGATTTTAAAATCTATTTCAGAGGAAACAACGATTACAATTCCAGTTTCGCTTCAGGATCCACAAATGTTACCCTTTCCAAATATGCAAATGGAGTCAACGAGAAGAACGGTGCCGCTTCAGATGCATATCTTAAGGCAACCAGGAATTGTCAAGTCACTAATTCAAAGATTAAATCAATGGTAAAAACCTTAACAAAAGGTCTGACCAATGACATCGATAAGGCAAAAGCCATATTTGATTATGTGCAGATGAACATTGTGTATGACTATTATTACGACACCCAAAAAGGTGCTGTTAAAACATTGGAAGACAAAAAGGGAAATGGTGCTGATCAGGCACATCTCCTCGTTGCATTGTATAGGGCAGCAGGTTTAAAGGCCAGATATGTTCATGGATATTGTACAATGAATATCGATAAAAAAACTATTGGTCACGTATGGGTACAGGTCCTTGTTGACAATACCTGGATTTGTGCAGACACATCTGAAGTGATCAATAGATTTGGAAGCATAGCTTCCTGGAATGTAGATAGTTATACTCTTATAAACAAGTATCTTGAACTTCCGTTCTAGACTTTGAAGGATTTAAATCCTTCAACACTATTTTTTTTTAACATTTTACCTAAAAATTCTCCAGAATCCACAATCATGAGAGATTTAAATTCATTGATTTTGCTTTTTTTGTTTGATTGTGAGAAAACTTAATTAATATAATATGCTATAATAATTAGTATTGTAGATTGTAAAAAGACGATATTTTAATTTGCATTGAGGGATTAAAATGGATAAGGAAACAATCAAAAAGGAATTAGTTGACATTTCTAATAAAATTTTACAAAAATATGAAGAAATGGATGTAGTGGAGACCATTTCAGTAATGAATATGGCATCTAAAACCGTATTTTTGGGATCTTTAAAAGTCTTCAATTATGAAGTGATTCCAAACGTCATAAGAGATTTGGAAAAGGATTTAAAAGGATACGGACAGCTTGTCGTAAGAGACCAAAAGGTCACTCCATGCTGTTCTCCAAGCTACACTCACATTAGCTTCAATATTACCATTCAAAACTAGATATTATGAAAGAATTCAAGTTAAAGTCACCATATAAACCATTGGGTGACCAACCAAAAGCAATTAACTCGTTAGCCGAAGGCATAAAAAATGGCCTAAAAGAGCAGACTCTATTGGGAGTGACAGGTTCAGGTAAGACATTTACAATGGCAAATGTCATTGAAAAGGTTCAAAAGCCCACCCTTGTCATTTCACATAACAAAACCCTGGCTGCACAGTTGTATGAGGAATTTAAGGAATTTTTCCCTGACAATGCAGTGGAGTATTTTGTCAGCTATTATGATTATTACCAGCCTGAAGCTTACGTTCCCCGTACAGACACATTCATAGACAAGGAAGCGTCAATCAATGACGATATAGACATGATGAGGCACTCAGCTACACAGTCTCTCCTTTCAAGGGATGATGTTATTGTTGTAAGCAGTGTTAGCTGCATCTATGGTATCGGTTCTCCTGAGGACTACGGTGAATTCGCATTTGGAATTGCAGTCGGAGACATTTATGACAGATCAGAAATATTGCGCAGATTGGTCTTCATGCAATATGAAAGAAATGACATTGAATTTGACAGAGGTCAATTCAGAGTTCGTGGAGATGTTATAGAAGTCAATCCTGTTCATGGAACACCTCCAATAAGAGTTGAGCTGTTTGGTGATGAAATCGATGCAATCAGTTTAATCGATAAGGTTACTGGAAAAAAACTTGAATCACTTCCAAGATACATGATTTTCCCCGCAAAGCACTTCGTTGTCGGTCAGGACAAGATGGATGTTGCACTATCTAAGATTTCAACAGAGCTTGATGAAAGGCTTGAAGAGTTGAAATTAACCGGAAAACTTCTTGAAGCGCAAAGGTTGGAGCAGAGAACCCGCTTTGATATAGAAATGCTTCAGGAGATGGGATACTGTCCGGGTGTAGAAAACTATTCAATGCACCTGTCAGGTCGTAAATGGGGAGATAAGCCTTATTCCCTTTTAAAATATTTCCCGGATGACTTTTTGACAATTATTGATGAGTCCCATGTTACAGTGCCTCAAATCAGGGGAATGTATAATGGGGACCGTGCACGTAAGGAGACACTGGTCGAGTATGGTTTCAGACTGCCTTCCGCTAAGGAAAACAGGCCTCTTCGATTTGATGAGTTTGAATCATCAGTCAATCAGGTGATATACGTGTCAGCTACCCCGGCACAGTATGAGCTTTCAAAATCACGAAACGTTGTTGAGCAGATTATCAGGCCAACCGGTCTGGTTGACCCTGAAGTGATAATAAGGCCGGTAACAGGCCAGGTCGAGGATCTTCTTGAGGAGGTCAGAAAGACAGCCAAAAAAGATGAAAGGGTATTGGTTACCACACTTACGAAAAGAATGGCTGAAGACTTGACCGACTACTATGCAAGAATCGGCGTCAAGGTAAGGTATATGCACTCCGAAATAGACACATTGGAGAGAATTGACATTGTCGATGACCTCAGACGTGGTAAATTTGACGTGTTGGTTGGTGTAAACCTTTTAAGGGAAGGTTTGGACTTGCCTGAAGTGTCTCTGGTAGCTATTCTTGATGCTGATAAGGAAGGATTCCTAAGAAATGAGACATCATTGATACAGACTATCGGACGTGCTGCAAGGAACGTCAACGGACGCGTAATAATGTATGTTGATGAGATGACCGATTCTGTCCAGAATGCATATGACATTACACTCAAGAGACGTAAACTGCAGATGAAATACAATGAAGTTCACGGCATCACTCCAAAATCCACTCAGAGAACCCTGAAAGAAAAAATCGCTGAAGAAGAGGAAAAATATAAGGGTCTCACCGGTGCTGAAGTTGATAAAATGCCAAAAGATGAGCTTCGCTTGTTAATCAAGGACCTTGAAAAGGACATGAAGGAAGCGGCTGCCAGACTTGACTTTGAGCGTGCTGCCGAGTTGAGAAACAAGCTTTATGCTCTTAAGGGCTTTGACAAATAATTTCACTTTTTTCTATTTTTTTTAAACATCAATACGTATTTGGGCGATAATATGAAGAGAATCATTGCAGTAATTCGTGAGGAAATGTTTGAGAATGTTAAAAATGCTCTTGTGGCGGCAGGCTGTGAAGGAATGAATGTCTCCACGGTTAAGGGAAGAGGCAGGCAAATGGGAGTAAAGGAATCATACAGGGGTTCCAGCCACTGCATAGACCTGATTCCAAAAACAAGAGTGGAACTGATAGTTAATGAAGATGACTTGGATAACATTATTGACATAATTATTGAAAATGCCAGAACCGGTGAAGTTGGTGACGGTAAAATATTCGTTTCCGATGTGGAAGAGGTAATAAGAATCAGAACAGGCGAAAGAGGTTCTGATGCAGTATAGTTGGCCTCTAATTTACGTATCATCTCACAATTTTCTATTTTTTTTTGATGAAATGTAATTTTAATACTCATCAAATGCTCTTTGAAATACTTTATAAGGTAGTTTGTTCTAATATAATATAACTAATTTAGGAGATTATTATGGCAGAAGATTCTAAAAAACAGATTATCATCAAGGGTGCACGTGAGCACAATCTTCAAGATATTGATGTAAGTGTCCCTCGTGATGAATTTATTGTAATTACTGGTCTCAGTGGTTCTGGAAAGTCTTCTCTAGCTTTTGATACAATATATGCTGAAGGACAGCGTAGATATGTTGAATCATTATCAGCTTATGCAAGGCAATTTTTGGGTCAGATGAAAAAACCTGAGATGGAATCAATTGAAGGTTTATCTCCAGCTATTTCAATTGACCAAAAGACAACCAGGGAAAACCCAAGATCAACAGTAGGTACAATTACAGAAATTTATGATTACTTAAGATTATTGTATGCAAGAATTGGAATTCCTCACTGTCCTAACTGTGGCCGTGAAATCTCACACCAGACCATAGGACAAATTGGCGATTCTATCGTTGAGGAAGGTGAAGGTCTAAAAATTCAGATACTCTCTCCGATTGTCAGGGACAAGAAAGGTCAGCACAAGGATGTCCTGGAAGACTTGAGAAACAAGGGGTTCGTAAGAGTTCGTGTTGATGGAGAAATAAGGGATTTGGAAGAGGACATCTCACTTGCAAAAACCTATCGTCACAGCATTGACGTTGTAGTCGACAGACTTAAAATCAGACGTGACGTGGACTTCAAAAGAAGACTGGTGGATTCCCTTGAAACTGCAGCAGAGTTTTCCGAAGGGTTAATTACAGTATTGTTTGACAATGGCGACGAAGAATATGAGAAAAAATACTCAGAGCACTTTGCCTGTGTTGACTGTGGAATAAACTTTGAAGAGCTGACTCCAAGGATGTTTTCCTTCAATGCTCCTCAGGGGGCATGTCCTGAATGTAACGGTATCGGATCCAAAATGGAAATTGACCCTGATTTGGTCGTTCCGGATAAATCAATGACATTGAATGAAGGGGCTATTGTTCCATGGGCAAGTTCAGCAAAAAGGGAAAACTACTATTTCCAAATGCTTGATGCAGTCTCAAAACACTTCGGTTTCAGCATGGACACTCCATTTGAAGAGCTTCCAAAGGAATATCAGGACACTATTCTCTTTGGCTGTGATGAAAAGATACCATTCACATTCAAAAGAAGAAACAAGTCCTATATGGTAAATCGTAAGTTTGAGGGTGTTGTTCCAAGAATGCAAAGGCTATACTTTGAAACCAAATCTAGTTATTCAAGAAAATATCTTTCAAAATTCATGTCCGATAGGGTTTGTTATGTTTGCGGTGGTAAAAGACTTCGTCCTGAAGTATTGGCAGTCACTGTCGGAGGTAAATCAATCATTGATGTTTGTGATATGGCCATCAAGGATTCATATCAGTTCTTCCAGGATTTGGAACTTACAGAACGTGAAAACTTCATTGCAAAAGAAGTCTTGAAAGAAATCAAGGAACGTTTAAGCTTTTTAGTGGAAGTCGGTCTTGATTACTTGTCAATGTCAAGGGCTTCAGGTACACTTTCAGGTGGAGAGGCTCAAAGAATCAGATTGGCTACCCAAATTGGTTCAGGTCTTGTCGGAGTGTTGTACATTCTCGACGAGCCAAGTATCGGTCTTCACCAAAGAGACAATATTAAACTCATCGAGGCTTTAAAAAGGCTTAAGGATTTGGGAAACACATTGGTTGTCGTTGAACACGATGAGGAAACTATTTTATCAGCAGACCATGTTGTGGATATTGGTCCTGGTGCAGGTGAGCACGGAGGTAAGGTTGTGGCTCAGGGAACACCGCTGGATATCATGAACAATCCTGACTCAATTACAGGCCAGTACATCTCAAGGGTCAAAAAGATTGACATTCCAAAGGAAAGAAGGGAAGGTAACGGCAATTTCATAACAATCAAGGGAGCCGCCCAAAACAACCTTAAAAACATTGATGTGGACATTCCATTAGGTAAATTCACCTGTGTTACCGGTGTCAGCGGTTCTGGTAAAAGTAGCCTAATCAATGAAATCCTCTACAAAGGAGCTCATGGAAAACTGGCCAAGAAATTCATGTTTGCCGGAAAATACGATAAGATTGAAGGTCTTGAAAACATCGATAAGGTAATTGCAATTGACCAAAAGCCAATCGGAAGAACTCCAAGATCCAACCCTGCAACATACACCGGAGTATTCACTGACATTCGTGACCTGTTTGCAAACACACCTGAATCCAAAGCAAGAGGATATAAACCTGGAAGATTCAGTTTCAATGTGAAAGGTGGAAGATGTGAGGCATGTTCCGGTGACGGTATCGTTCAAATTGAAATGCACTTCTTGGCAGACGTATTTGTTCCATGTGAAGTTTGTGGCGGTAAGAGATACAATGAAGAGACACTGGATATAAGATATAAAGGTAAAAACATCTATGAGGTCTTGGAAATGACTGTGGAAGAGGCATTGGAATTCTTTGAACACATTCCAAAAATCACCAAAAAGCTCCAGACACTATATGATGTCGGTCTGGGCTACATGAAGATTGGCCAGCCTGCAACAACATTGTCCGGTGGTGAAGCTCAAAGAATCAAGCTTGCTAAGGAGCTTTCAAGAACCAGTACTGGTAAGACATTATACATTTTGGATGAACCTACCACAGGTCTTCACTTTGCAGATATTAAAAGGCTTTTAGAGGTTTTAGCCAGACTGACTGATGCAGGAAATTCTGTAGTTGTCATTGAGCATAACCTGGATGTCATCAAGACTGCAGACTATATCATTGACCTTGGTCCTGAAGGCGGTGACGGCGGTGGAGAGGTAATAGCTACCGGAACACCTGAAGAAATAGCAGAGACTGGAACATATACCGGTCAGTTTTTAGAAAAAATGCTTAATGAGAATATTACTCCTTATGCAAAAGAATTGGTAGAAGATATAGGAAAATAGATTTTTCTTATATGTTTTTACTATTTTTTTATTTTTAATTTTATTTATTTATTCAATTTTTTCTTATTTTTGCTAAATATCTATTATCTGTTTTTATATTTTTCTAGGAATCATTTAAACAAATTTAAATATCATTGAGTTGATATAATTAATTACTGGAAAGTAACTAAAAGTATAAATGTAAGAAATTTATACTTTTTAAATATGCTTTAAAGGTGATTTAAATGAGAGAGTTATATGAAAAGATGATTGACGAAGCAATGGCTGCTCAAAAGGCAGATGTTTCCGTCATCACTGAAAATAGGTACAACGATTTCAAAATAACCGATGCTAAACCATACGCAGATGCAGTTTCTGGTATGAAAGCATTAGACAACCAAGCAGAATCAGTAATTAACTTACACAAGGAATCTGTAAAAAACCATTATGAAATTTTATCTTCAATTACAGACACTTTAAAATGTGAAGATGATCCATTTATTGAACACTTCCAAACACCTCCTGTATTGGAAATTTTATGTGAAGAAGATGGCGATTTTGCAGACAGTGTCGATAAGTTCATTCAGGCTATCGCTGATTCAGAAGCATTAATAGCTAAAGAATCAATCAGGAGATACGGTGGATTTTATGGACCTACCTGTGTAGTTGACTTCGCATTAATGCCTGGAAGTACAAGTAATGTCGTAAATCAAATATTAAAAAAAATGGACATTCCTGTAGCTCACAAACAAGGTATCTTATCTGCAAAATCCTGGGGTATGAACACTTCATACGGTATTGGTGACGCTTTTGCCAACGCTATTGAAGACGGTCTTACTGCAGCTCAAGCTACAGAAAAAGAAATTGAAACCTTGCAAATGATTTACAGAACTCCTATTGAAGGTCAAGGCACTTTAATGGATGATGCAGACCACTCTTCATTTGATGTAAGAGACTACATGAACAAGTATAAAAAAGCAATGACTCCTGTTGTCAAAGCTGCAATGGATGATGGAGTACACTACGGTAACATTGTAACAGTTCCTGCATACTGTGTTGGAGATATCGGACACCACATCGGTCAATCCACTTACAACATGTGTAAGGATGACGTAACCATGGCTATTATCCAAGCTACTGCAGGTGTTATTGAAAACTCACTCAGAAACAATTTAGATGTATTCAAAACACCATTTGATGTCTTAAAACTCTCAACTGGTGCATCTGCATGTGCAACTGAATTCCTCTTAGAATTAGACGGTTTCACTGCTCCTATGGTTGTTGACATGTTGAACAAAAGGTTCCACAACTACGTACAGCAATATCCAAAAAGAGGAGCTGCTGCTGAATTGCACAACTGTGACTTCATGGACATGATTTACAGAGGATTCAACGCAATGAGCAATGCAAGAAAAATGAGATCATCCAGTGGATATGAAATCATTCCTAGAATCAAAGGTATGGAAGTTGACTTCACATCTATCTTAGAAAACGAAGTCTTAATGAATCCGCAAAGATACACATATCCTGCATGTGCAATTACAGTAAGATTCTCATCTCTTATGAGATTAGCGGACTACCCATGTCTTTTAACTTCAGAACCTATTACCGCAACAATGATGACAAATATTATCGCACTTGACAAAGAAACTCCAGGTTCTCCAGTAAGAGGATGTAAACAATGTGCTTCAGCATGTCTTGCTGATAACAAACACGAATACTGTCAATGGAGAGAAGCAGTTTAGGCGATAAAAATGACTTGTAATATTAGAAAAAAATTCTTTGCAGAACTACTTGGAACATTTTTCCTGGTATTTTTCGGTACAGGTTCGGCAGTTGTGACTCTATTAATATCTGACAGCATCACTCCTGGAGCCGCTGGAATTGGACCTTTGGGAGGTCTTGGTGACTGGATTGCTATTGGATTGGCATTTGGTCTGACTGTAATGATATGTATCTATGTATTTGGTAAGATATCCGGCGCACACTTAAATCCTGCTGTAACCATTGGACTGCTTGTGACCAAAAACATCGCTTTAGTTGACAGTATCTATTATATTGTAGCACAAGCAATTGGAGCATGTTTAGGAAGCCTTTGCTTATTCTTATGCCTCGGCGCTCCGGCAGTAACAATAGGAGGACTGGGTGCAACCGCCCCTGGACTTGGTGTAAGCTATATGCAGGCAATGTTTGCTGAATTCTTAGGAACATTCTTCCTCATGATGGTTGTAATGGGTGTAGCAGTTGACAAAAAGGCAGAACCTGGTTTTGCAGGCATATCAATCGGTATGACAGTTGCTGCAGTAATCGTGGTTTTAGGCGCATTTACCGGTGCTTCAATCAACCCTGCACGTACATTCGGACCATACCTGATGGACACCTTACTTGGAGGAGCTAACCTTTGGAGTTTCTTCCCAATATATCTGGTAGGACCTATCCTTGGTGCAATCTGCGCAGCATTCGCTTACGCATACCTTGCTAAAGACAGTGGAGTCTGTGAACTTCCACAACCATTCAATGATGAATAATTCTTTTTAGAATTATTCTTTTTTTCTTCTTTTTTTCATAACCTATTTAACAAAGATTGAACTAATATTTTTGTATAAGGTGATAATTTGAGTTTTGATGTTAAGGAAGCTTTTTTAATATTTATTCGCGGACTTTTGATGGGTTCTGCAGATATTGTTCCTGGCGTTTCAGGCGGAACAATAGCATTGATAACCGGAATTTACGGACACTTGATTGAATCAATAAGTAAAATAAAGTTTGCATTCATAAAACCACTATTTAAAGGAGATGTTAGAGGTTTTATCAATGGCTTGTTGGATGAAATTGACTTTAAGTTCTTCATCCCTCTGATTTTGGGTATTGGAGTTGCATTTTTAACACTTGCGAAAGTGGTTACCTATTGTATGGATGTTCACACTGCATTGACCTACTCTTTCTTTTTAGGTCTCATTATTGCTTCTGCTGTGATTTTATTTAGAAAACTCGATCACATTAATCTTAAAAATCTGATATTTGCAATCATAGGCGCTATATTGACATTCATATTTGTCAGCTTAAATCCTATGGCTGCAAACCATTCATTAATTGTAATTTTCTTCTCAGGAATGATAGCTATCTGTGCAATGATTTTGCCGGGTATTTCAGGATCCTTTTTGCTCCTGCTATTGGGTCAATATGAATATATGCTGACTGCACTTCATGAGCTTCATTTCTCAGATATAATAGTATTTGTAGTCGGTGCGGTAATCGGAATTCTCGGATTTTCAAAAATCCTCAATTATCTGCTTAAAAACCATGAAGAGGTTACAATGGCATTTCTCATTGGTGTAATGCTTGGATCACTAAAGGTTCCTGGTGTTGCAATTGCAGATTCTGTTGCTATGAATTTTGCAGGACTCCTGCCATGCCTTATTGTTGCAGTGATTGGCTTTGCATTGATTATAATAATGGAAACCAGATTTGATTATATTGAATAGGATATAATGAATTTCAATAAAATCTTAATTATATTTTTAGTTGTATCTATTGCATCCGTTAGTGTTGTTTCAGCAGGGGAATTTGATTTTTTGGAAAATTCCTCTCAAACACAATCTTTAGATAGCATATCTGAAGATATTGGCGGTGACGGTGTATTGAAACTCAATATTCCATATTGCTATATAATTGCAGAAAAAGATATTCCAGACGGTTCCTTCAGTAATTTGAATGGAGCTAATTTCACTTGGAAAAATGCTAAAAATATTTCCTTTACTGATGAGATGGGATTTGACAGTTATGTGGTAGTCTGGAAGACCTCTCCGGATGATTATACTATTGACACCTCCTCAGATAAGGACCAGTTCATTTCCGGATACACTCCAAGATACCAGGATATCTATTTTCTGGAATACTCAAAAAGTAAAGATGCCGTTTATGGCGTTCTTTTGGGAAATCACAATCAGCTATATTCCCAATCAGATTTGGTCTATGACATGTTAGGCTTTGATGAGAGTCAGTTAAACGTGTCCTCTTCAGTTACTGGCAATCTGTTGTCTTCACCTTCTTCCTCATCAATCAGTGGCGGCAGCAGTCATTATGGCGGCGTGGATACTTCTCCGTACAGGCTTGCCAAAAATGACCCTGGAGCTTATTATGACCATTATGAATATGGGGAGAATTATGATATTGATGATTATTTAGAGTCTCAAGGGTTTGACTAGTTCCCGGTTTTACCCTAAACTTTAATAATTTATTTTCTTTTTTTAAAAAACTTATTAACAATTAATCATATATTATTATATAATGCTAGTTTTAAAGAAGATTAAAAAACAGTGGAGATTATATCCGATAGGTTCTCCAAAAGGAGCACTGAACCATAAAAGGGAGCCTGAATTTGTTGGAAACATCAAATTCTCACATGACGGGGATTCTCTTTCCATTTCAAGGTTTGTTGCAGATTATAATTTCAATGACAATTCCACATTAAATGAAAAGCTGATGCCTCCGGGCGAGGTCATTAAACTGCTCCGCTCTCAGGCTGTTTTTTTAGCCACTCCTGATGAAAAGGTTGAAAGGTTCCTCAAATCCTTAAACATTAAAGTCAGACGCACCCAGGTATGCGATTTCTGTGCATTTGAGGGAAACATCACTATTGTAAATTCATCATATTCATATAAGCACAACAATCAACTGATCTGTAAGGACTGTGCTCATGACACCATTAAGGAGGAACTGAAGCTTCAGGGATTCGACAAATCCATTTTCAGAAATTTGAAAAAGACTTTGGAGAAAACTGGAAGTTTAGAGAAAACATTGTCAGTTTTAGACCCTCACTTTGATGCCATTAAAAACAGAAACCTGACTCTGTTTGATAAAACCAGAAAGTCAAAGCACATCATACCTCCTGTTGACATGAAAAGACTCAAGATTCCGAAAAACTTCAAGAAAGTGCTTCTGGATTCAGGAAACACCAAGTTACTGCCTGTTCAATATCTTGCCATTAAGGAAGGTCTTTTGAAAGGTGAAGACCTGCTTGTTGTAAGTGCAACAGGTTCAGGTAAGACACTGGTCGGTGAGCTTGCAGGTATTGTTGAGGCCTTAAAAGGCAAGAAGTTTGTATTTTTAACTCCTCTTGTTGCTTTAGCCAATCAGAAATATCGTGACTTTAAAAAGAAATATTCCAAATTGGGTTTGAAAGTTGCCATCAAGGTCGGAAGAAACCGTGTAAAGGCAAAAGGAGAGTTGAACCTTCCGGATTCTGATGTTTCCAAGGCAGATATAGTGGTTGCCACATATGAAGGAATCGATTATCTTTTAAGAAACGGCAACTCATCTTCTCTTTCCAATTTGGGTGTTGTATTGATAGATGAAATTCACATGATTGATGATGAGGACCGTGGAACACGTCTCAACGGTCTGATTAAGCGTGTAAAGCATTTATATCCTAAAACCCAAATCATTGGACTGTCGGCTACAGTCAAAAATCCGGAGTTTCTGGCAGATGAATTCAACATGAAGCTGGTGAAATATGATGAAAGGCCAGTTCCTTTGGAAAGACACCTGGTTTACGTTAGAAACGAATCTCAAAAGCGTTTCCTTATGCAGAAACTGGTTCAAAGGGAATACAACACCAAATCCAAGAAGGGTTTCAGGGGTCAAACCATAATATTTACAAATTCAAGGCGTAAAACCCATCAGATTGCAAATTACCTGACAAATAAGCGTATCAACGCCAAGGCTTACCATGCAGGGTTGTCATATTATAAAAAGGAAAAGATTGAAAAGGACTTTGACAAGGGAAAGATTTCATGTGTGGTTACAACAGCGGCTCTTGCAGCAGGTGTAGACTTTCCGGCTTCACAGGTAATTTTTGATTCATTGGTAATGGGAAACAAGTGGATCAATCCGAATGAATTCTCACAGATGCTTGGTCGTGCCGGAAGGCCGTCTTACCATGACAGGGGTATTGTATACCTGCTTCCTGAAGTTGGAAATGATTTTCAGGGAGAATCAGAAGAGGCAATGGCACTGGATCTTTTAGAAAGCAACAGTGAAGATGTATTCATAGAATATGATGAGGAATCAGCATATGAGCAGATACTGGCGGATATATCCTCAACTTCAATCAATTCATTTGATGAGCTCAACAGGTTCTATAAAAATATTGATGTTCCGATAAGCATTAAGATAGCTGTTGATGAGATGGATGATTTGGGTTTAATCAACAGAACCTATGACAATAAACTCGAAGTCACAAAGTATGGAAGGGCTACATCAGTATCATTTTTATCAATTGAAGATGCGGAATTTATTAAAAATACTTTAAACGATTATAATTATCTTAAACGATATGTTGGACATTCTCCGATGTATAAGAAAAAGGACAAGTACGACAAGCTGAAGGTATTGATATTGGCTATGGCGCTTGATTTGGAGATGTTTGAAAACGCATATCTTTCAAATGTTATCCACAATCAGATTTCAAATGCATTGAAAATCAAATTCTCAACAAGATTATTTGCCGAATCAACTTTGGACATTATATCTTCAGGTGAAGCCATTGAAAAGGTTGACAAGAAATTCCAGGATGCATTGATTGCACTTCAAAGTGATTTCATGCAGTGCAGATGTCAGGACAGGCCATTCTGCAGCTGTATGCAAAGGGGAATTTCCGAGGTCATTATTCACGAAAGACTTAAAGGCAAGGACCCACAAGATATATCAAATAAGTTGTTTAGAAAATATCAGATTCAGGTCTATCCGGGAGACATTTTCTCATGGCTGGACAATTTTGTAAAAAACCTTGATGCAATTAAAAGAATTTCTAAAGCTCATAATAGACAAAATTTTGTTAAAAAAACTAATTGGTTAATTAAAAAAATAGAAAACGGGTGAAAATGCATGTATGCAGAAGAAAAAATATTAATTGGTTGTAATGATACTGAAAAAGTTTTTTTACATCCGAAATTGGCTAACCGTCACGGTTTGATAGCTGGTGCAACAGGAACAGGTAAAACCATAACATTAAAGACTCTGGCAGAGTCATTCTCAGACATGGGAGTTCCAGTATTTTTAGCGGACATGAAAGGGGACATTTCAGGACTTGCAAAAGTAGGTTCCGAAACTGAAAAAATCAAGACAAATGTTGAAAAATACGGACTTGCAGCTGAAGGATTCAAGTATCAGGCTTATCCTGTAGAGTTTTGGGATCTTTTCGGTGAAAAGGGATTGCCTGTACGTGTAACATTATCTGAAATGGGTCCTACATTGCTTTCTAAAATCCTGAACTTATCCGAAGCACAGCAAGGAGTTTTAAACATTGTATTTAAGGTAGCTGACAGCAATTCATTGCCAATTATTGATTTGAAGGACTTAAAAGCAATGATAAATCATGTTGTTGAAAACAAGGCGCAATATGAAAGCGAATATGGTGCAATCGCTGAAAAATCAGCCAATACAATATTGAGAAGTCTTATTACTTTGGAAGACCAGGGAGGCAACGACTTTTTCTTTGAACCTGCACTTGATTTGAATGATTTTATAAGGGTTGATGAAAACGGAAAAGGTATTATCAATATTTTGGATGCTCAAAAGTTATCCCTTTCTCCTGAAATATACTCAACATTTTTATTATGGATGTTATCCAGCTTATTTGAGTCAATGCCTGAAGTGGGAGATATGGACAAGCCTAAATTCGTATTCTTCTTTGATGAAGCACATTTATTGTTTGATGACATGTCCCCTGAATTCGGCAAAAAAATTGAGCAAGTCGTAAGGTTAATCAGATCAAAAGGCGTAGGGCTGTATTTCATCTCACAGTCACCTGCAGATATTCCTGATGATATCCTTGCACAGCTTGGAAACAGGGTTCAACATGCGCTGCACGCATACACTCCAAAAGACCAGAAGGCAGTTAAAGTTGCTGCTGAAACATTCAGGCCAAATCCGGACTTTGCAACTGCAGATGTAATCTCTGAACTTGGAATAGGTGAAGCATTGGTATCAGTTCTGGATGAAAAAGGAGTTCCTGGCATTGTTCAAAAGGTAGACATTGTACCTCCACAAAGTTATATTGGAGCAATTGACGATACCATGAGGTCTGATTTGATTAATTTATCCGAGCTCAAATCCAAATACTGGGATCCGGTAGACCCTGAATCCGCTTATGAATTGCTATTGAATAAAATTGATTCCGATGACAATATAGAAAGTGAAGTTGCACCTGAAACCAAAGAGGCTGTTGAAGCAGCTATTGAGCAAAAACAGGAAGCACCTGTTCAACAGGCTCCAGCTGAAGAAGCACCTGCTCAAGAAGCTCCACAAGAAAAACCTGCATTCGGTTTGGGAGATATCATAGGAACTGTTATGGGTGGCGCTCAGCAGACCAGCGGTAAAAAGGCTAAAAAATCTGAAGCTCAAAAGATGGCTGAAAGAGCAGCATCACAGGCAGCAAATACTGTTGCACGTGAAGTGACAAAAGGAATCATGAGAGGACTGTTCGGTCAAATGAAATAGGTGATTAGATGGCACATCCCCACAGAAATGCAGTGGCAAATATGCCCGCTTCATCATTGGTTGGCATTATCGAAGAGTCTAAAATGACTTATGTACGTGAAAACTTAAGCATTTTCCTGCATGAAAGTCAGATAAAACTCCTAAAACAAGTCAAAAAGCATGAAAAGCCTCATCACAAGCGTATCAGAATCAAGCAATTTGAAAAGGCCGAAAAGGATGATTTGTTCAATTTGCATTTGGGTCTGTATTTAAAAAAATACCAGAAACTGGAAAAATACGGACTGATTGAAATTGACTTAAATCCCGACAACGGCCTTGAATATGACTGCTCATTAACTCCAAAGGGCATTGACATTTTAGATGAGATATCTGCTTTGGAAAAGGAATGGGAAAGTGTTGTTAACATTGACGATGAGGATTTGGAAGTTTTAAGAAAAATAGCTCTTGATGCTTTTGAAATTTCATACAAACACAAGAAAAATCAAAATTTTATATTTTAAGTAAATTATTCTAATTTACTTCTCTTTTTTTAATAATATTCATATTCCATATTTATGGAGTTATATGCTTTTTCAACACATTCAACGGCTTCTTTTTTAGTTTTAAAGTAATACAGGTGACTTTCACATTCACAATCGCTACATCCGAAGTCCTTTATTCCTTCAGCTTGTTTTGAAATGTACCTGGAAAGGTCACATTCGATTTTTCTTTTTGACTGGTTGTATATCACATCACTGATTTCGGCTTTTTTTAGAAGATAGTCCACATGCCAATGCATCTTTTTATCGTCACTTAAATGCCTTTCAATTCTTGCAATTAGTGAATTCATTGCTGATCCAACATAAACATAGTAACCCTGATTGAATTCAATTTTTCCAAGTTTTTTGCCGATTCTTATAGTTGAATCTTTTTTTAATTTAATTATTAAGCAATAACATCCCTTCATTATTATTAGTATATGTTAGGATATCTTATATTTTTTCTAAAATGTAATTGATTATTTATAATATTAATGACATATATTAAGTCAGTATAAACGAAATTTGCTGATGTGGAGGTCTAAATTTGATTAAATTAAGGAAGTCTCTTATCTTCATTGCCGTCTTATTGGCTTTGGTGATAATAATCCCATCCGCCTTTGCAATGGATAACGAGACTGTATTGAATGAAGATTTGGGGGATGAAACGAATTTAATTTCTCTTTCCAATGACAACAGAGATGTCTTAAAGGCATCAAATGATTATTATTTTAATGCATCTGCTGAAAGTGACGGTGACGGGTCTCAGGGAAATCCCTACAAATACCTGACTGCAGAAAGAATCAAAGCCAATGCCAACATTTATCTTGCAGATGGCGAATATAAATTGGATAAATCTAAAAGCATTGAAAAGGTAAATATCTATGGAAGCAATGTTGATAAAACAATCATTGAATATTATGGTGTTGGATTTACTGTAAGCAGCTTTTTAACAGTTCAAAACGTTACTTTTTCTGACATGTCCATTGTTAACTATGGAAATGTCACAGCCAACAATACCGTTTTCTCATTTGGTTCAGGTTTCAGATATGACTCATACGGGAATAACTTCGGAGGGGCAATATACTCCCATGAGGATTACTCAGATGCCCATGTAACCATAGACAATTGTACTTTTAAAGATAATTTTGCCATTTACGGCGGAGCAATCTACATGGGTAACGGTTATCTCGACATAATCAATTCTGTTTTCGAGTCAAATAGGGCTTATAATTATGGTGGGGCAATCGCATGTGAGAATGCCCGCAACGTGACCATTTCCAAATCCAAATTTTATAATTCCAAAGCTATGGGCGATGCAGGTGGAGCTATTTATCTTAAGTCCACTACATTCACAGGGAAAAATATTGACTTTATAAATTCATCAGCAACATTCGGATCAGCAATAACCTCCCTAAAGTCAACAATTTCCTTATCATATTTAAATTGCGAAAATAATACTGCTGAATGGGACGGCGGTGCAATATATCACATTTACGGTGACTTTTCTCTGACCAATTCCAAATTCACAAACAACTCCGCTAGAAACGGTGGAGCATTATACGTAGATAATTCAACCTCCTTATTCTTAAGAGCAAATAGTTTTAAGGATAATGTCGCATCACATACAGGGGGCGCAGTTTACTCTATTTTAAACAAAGAAAAAATCCCTATAGCCGGATACAATTCATTTTCCAATAATCATGCATATTTTATGGATGATGTTTTCGACACATCAGAGATTAATTTAACAGTCGGAAGCGGAAACTACACAATGCATAAGGTTCTTCCAACCGATATTGATGTGCTGCCTTCAAGATATAGTTTAGTTGAAGAGGGTTACGTAACAGATGCCAAAAACCAGGAGAGTGGAGGTAACTGCTGGGCATATACCGCAATGGCGGTCATCGAATCATGTATTTTGAAAGCAGGAGGCAATCCTTTAGATTTGTCTGAAGAAAACATGAAAAATTTAATGGCATTATATTCTGATTATGGTTGGCAAATTGAAGTTAACGACGGAGGATATGACTATATGCCTTGGGGATATCTTGCAAGCTGGCTAGGTCCTGTTCTTGAAAGTGATGATTTAACTGATGATAAGTCTGCATTATCTCCAATTTTAAACAGCATTTTGCATATTCAAAACATCCTATTCCTAAAGCGTGACAATTTCACAGACAACGATGCAATAAAAAGGGCATTAATTCAGTACGGTGCTGTTGGAACAAGCATGGCTTTTTCTAACACTTATATCAACTCAAACAATTATTACTGTTACAACAACATGGCATGCAATCATGCCGTAACCATTGTCGGCTGGGATGACAACTACTCCAAATCAAATTTCAAGTGGGGCTCAAATATAGGCGATGGCGCATGGATTGTTAAAAACAGCTGGGGTCCGAACTGGGGTAACCACGGATATTTCTATGTATCATATTATGATATGAACTTCGCAAAACCTGGCGTCATGGATGCCTCATACGCCATTATTTTCAATGATACTATAAAATATGACAAGAATTACCAGTATGACATTCCAGGTTTGACTGACTATTTCATAAATGCAACACCATTTGTATGGTATAAGAATGTTTTTACTGCCGGCGATGATGAATATCTGGCTGCTGTTTCAACATACTTTGAAAAGCTGACCGATTGGGAAGTTTCAATATATGTTAATGATGAACTGGTTCTTGTAAGGGAAGGCCAATCCAATTCCGGATATTTCACAATCGATTTGAACCGGCTTATTCCTCTAAAAAAAGGAGATGTTTTTGCAGTTGTTTTCAACATCAACGTTGACGGTGAAGCGGCATTTCCAGTTTCAGAAAAAGTCCGGTTCAATAAAGTATTGTACGGGCCTGAAATCTCATTTGTAAGCTATGACGGTGAAAACTGGCAGGATTTATATGACCTATATTGGGCTTATTCATCACACAATTATGCATCCCAGGTTGCATGTATCAAGGCATTCACAGTACTCAGCGAGATTTCCACAAGCATGGATTTGACAGTTGACTTTGGAGATTCAAATCCTGCAAATATCACTGCTGTCGTTCATGACCAATACGGAAACCTGTTAAAAAGCGGAGTGGTCATATTCAACGTTAATGAAGTTGATCATTGGGTGGATGTTGAAAATGGTATTGCCGTGATTCCGTATTATTTCACAGAACCTCAAAACAATATTTATGCCGAATTTAAAAGTGACGGTTATGTCTCTTCAGGCAATTACACCACATTCTCATTTGACAAATTAGAGTTAACATTCGACTTTAACGTTGAGAGGACATTAAACAATGTAACTTTGGGTATTGTTTCCAATGATAAAATCAACGAAGATGTATTATTGTACATTAACAATGAAGAATATCCCATCAAACTGGTCAATGGAGAGTATACATTAAACTTATTTAATTTGGAAAATGGAATATATAACGTTTCTCTTAAAACTAATTTCACTAAGGATTCAATTTATTCCAACACCATTTCAAATGGCAGTTTCACAGTTGACATCAGAAACACCATTATCATTGCAGACAACCTGACTGTCAATGATGAGGATGAAATGGACTATAATATTTATTTACATGATGAAAAAGGCAATCCCGTATTCAACAGGACCATTGAGGTAATTTTAGACGGCATTGCTTATAATCTTACAACTGACGATAACGGTAAGGCTGCTGTTCTAATTAAACTGGATCCTGGTTATTATGCAGTCAATGTCAATTTCAATGGTGACAATGATTATTTGAAATCAGATAACATAAGCTATATTCAGGTTAAGACCAAGGTTGAAGTGAATCTGGGTGTGGATAAATATGCCAATAATGTAAATATAAGTGTAAATATTTCAAAACACATAAATGACACAGTCACTATTGTCATTAACAATAAAACAGAAAATGTTGAAGTTATAAATGGCTTTGCCACATTGAAATTCTTCGATATGGAAAATGATGTTTATACCGTTAATGTTTATCTCAACGAGTCAAAATATGCATTCGATGCTATTTCAACCAATTTCACAGTCAACGTTAAAAGGACTAAGATTGTTGCAAGTGATTTAATCATCACCGATGAGGATGAGCTGAACTACACAATAGTGCTTCTTGATGAATTCGGAAACTCCCTTTCAGACAAAGCGATTGAATTTGTTTTAAGCGGAAAAACATGTGAAGTTTTCACTGACAATGAAGGTCAAGCTGTCGTTCCGATAAACTTACATCCTGGCACATATCACCCAACTTTCACATTCAATGGAGATGATGACTACTTCAGTTCACAAAATTCAACTGAAATACAGGTCAAAACTAAAGTCTTGATTGATTTGGATATTGAAAAATCTTACGATGATGTTTTATTGACAGTTAATCTGTCAAAAAGAATCACAGGATTTTTAACATTGACAATTAACGGTGAAAACCATACTCTTAAATTTTTAAATGGTTTTGTCAGGTACCAGTTGTCAGATCTGGAATATGGGCAGTATAATGTCAGCATCACATTAGACAATCTGAATTATTCATTTGAGAAATATTCAGATAGTTTCATCATCAATATTCATCACACAATGATTTTAGCCGATGACTTGAATATGACTGATGAAAATCCTGTATCATATAATGTTACTTTGGTTGACAGTGAGGGAAATTCGATTTCCAATAAGTCCATTTCCATAATTTTCAATGGAAATGAAGTGAATTGCATTACTGATGTTAATGGCCGTGTTTCTATTCCGGTTAATCTCTCTTCAGGCGTTTACAACTTGGAAGCTACATTCAATGGAGATGATAATTACTTCAAATCATCCAACTCTTCCGTAATAACTGTTAAAGCTAAAGTTTACATTGACGTCAGCATTGATCAAAATGCCAACAATGTTTCACTAGCAATTAATTTATCAAAACCGGTCAACGAAACATTAACAGTTGCGCTGAATAAGGACTCTTATTCATTAAATGTCACTGATGGAACCGCTTTATTGGTTTTATCTGACTTGGAAAATGGCATTTACAATGTATGTGTAAAATTGGACAATTCAGATTACGTTTATGATGAAGCTACTGCTCAATTTGTTGTGGATGTTAAAAATACTCAAATACTGTCAAATGATTTGACAATTGTCGAAAGCGATTCCGCAATATTTGAAGTTACATTAATTGATGAGTTTGGAAATGCATTGCCAAACCGTTCAATTGAAATAATCCTAAACAATGAAAGTCATTCTCTTGTCACTGATGAAAAAGGCAGGGCATCAATTTCACTTAATTTAAACCACGGAAAATATGATGTTGTATCCAGATTTGAAGGGGATAACAATCACTTCAAATCAGTTTCAACCAACGTGATTAATGTTAAGGCAGTTGTCAGCATTTCTCTTAATTATTATGTTTCATCCGATGATTATGTCATAGAATTGAACTCAACAAATCCAATGAATGAAACTCTATCGGTTAAAGTCAACAATCAAAGTTATTACGTCACAATCAATGACAGCACAAATATCTTATCTTTAAATAAGCTTTCTGACGGCATTTATAATGTTTCAATCAGTTTAATTGACACTGATGAATTTTCATTTGAAAATATCGTTTCCAACTTCACTGTAAAGACTAAACATTCAGGCATAGTTTCAGATGATCTGGTGGCATATAACAATGTTGAAACAGGATATTCAGTAAAATTGACTGATGATGAAGGCAACGCTTTAGCAAATAGGAATGTTGCATTCGTTATCGGCAACTTTTATGCCGCTGCAGTAACAGACAGTCAGGGAATCGCTTCAATCAGCATTAAATTGCCAACTGGCAGTTATGACATTGCTATCAGCTATTCTGGAGATGTGTATGCATATTACGGATGCGAATCCTCTCAAAGGATTTTTGTAAAACCTGCAATTATTGCAAATGATTCAACAACAAAAACATACAACTCAAAATATGCAATTAAATTCCTTGACGGAGCAGGCAAACCTTTAACAAATTCAGATGTCAGTGTTGTTTTAGGAAATGTTAAATATCTGAAAACAACAGACGATGAGGGTTATATCTACCTTGACATTTTACAAAAACCTGGCAATTATGCATTAACAGCCATAAATCCAATAAATAACGAAACATTGACTGAAAACATTAATGTATTGGCAAGAATTGCTCAAAACAAGGATTTGACCATGTATGAGTATTGCGGTAACTGTTATCGTGTTCTGGTGTTGGACGGTGATGGAAACATTGCAAAAGCCGGTGAAATTGTTCAGATGAAAATTAAAAATACAATTCACAAGGTTAAAGTTGCTAGTGATGGTTTTGCATCCTTGAAAATCAATTTAAAAAATGGAAAATATAGCGTGACTGCAACATATAAGGGTTATAGTGTATCCAATAAGATAACTGTTAAAAAGGTACTGATTGCAAAGAAAATCATTGTTAAAAAAGGCAAAAAAATCAAATATCAGGCAAAACTTTTGAATAATAAAGGCAAAGCATTAAAAGGCAAAAAAATTACCTTTAAAATCAAGGGCAAAAAATATACGGCCAAAACCAACAGTAAAGGATTTGCTACAGTTACCATTAAACTTAAGCTTAAAATCGGATCTTATAATGTCTATTGCACATATGGCAAGTCAAAGGATATCGGCAGAATAATTATTAAAAAATAAAAAGGTTTTTTCCAACCTTTTTAAATACTTTTTTTCTTATTTTTTTTCAATTATAATTGAAAAGTTTATATAATTTAATTAACAAAATTAAATATCGTATTTTAAATTTTATCAAATAGGTTGTAATTATGAGGTCATATAAATTATATTTAACATTAGCTATGGCAATAGTTCTGCTGTTTAGTGTGAGCGCTGTCTGTGCTAGTGATATAGATAATACTATTTTGAATGCGGATAATTCATCATATCTCACCTCCGGTGATTCCGTTGATGTAATATCCGAGTCATCTGAGGAAATCACTGTAAATGACTGGGATGATTTGCAGTTGTATTGTTCCAAAAGCGATAAGAACTATGTATTGAAATTAAAGGAAAATACAAATTATTATCCTTCAGATGTTGAAGACGAAAGTTACCAGATTCAGGTAAACAATAATGTTACTATTATAGGCAGTGATGGTGCATATATTGGAGATTCATCTCCTAATGCAAGATCCATTAATTATTTGGCAATCAATGTTCCTGAAAATTCCGGAAATGGAATTACATTAAAAGGAATAACATTCAAATGGATCGCATCCGAATACCAGCCTAATGCAATATTTTTACTGATGGCCGGAAATGCAGATAACGTTATTGAGGACTGCATTTTCACTAATATTACAATGACTGGCGGTCATTCATCAGTTATTCACATGTTAAGGGGAGACGTTACCTTAACTAATTGTTCTTTTACCAATATTACTTCTGACTTTGGATGTTTAAGTTTATATGACCCTAAAGACGACCCTACCAAAACCTGCACTCATGCCCGTGCAGAAGTTGACAACTGTTACTTCGAAGGTAACTATGCAAGAACCGAACCTGGCTGTATCAATAACTGCGGTGTGCTTGTGGTCAGGAACTCAACTTTCTATAGGAATACTGCTTTCTGGTGGGCAGGTGCAATTCATACTCATGGTGGTGCTAATACTACAATATATGATTCCAACTTCACTGATAATCTGGCAGGTTGGAATGGTGGTGCACTATATACTTACAGTTACTTACAGATCTACAACACAATATTTGTAGGTAATAACTGTACTACCAATAATGGTGGTGGTGCAATAGGTGCTTGTAAATATTTACATGCTCCATACATTCATATAGAAGACTCATTGTTTGAAGATAATGAGAACTTATGTTGGGCACTTACTGAGGATTCTCCAGGTTTAGGTCGTGGTGGTGCTATATCCATAATGGATGAAGGTGGACTGACTGTACTTAATACTACTTTCATAAGTAATAGTGCTTCTATCGGTACTGCTATCTGTGCTATTACACAAGGTTCCAATTACGGTTCTCCTGATGTGACTATTGTAGGTAACAGATTCATTAACCATACTCGTGTGAGTGATGTTTTAGTAATTAAACTGGATTATGATTCATTATGCAATATTAGCGACAATTATTATTTGGGAAATTCAATTGAATTTTCAAAATTAAAACTCGTGGCCGATGATAGGGTTGGTGATGAAGTGGAATTGCATATTGATGCCGCTTTAAAAAACTCCAATTACTATGATTCAGACATTTTGGACAAATCCGACTATCTTGTATATGTGGATGGGGTCTATCTTAAGACAATTACCGGACTTGATTTCACACTAAATTTAAAAAATATTGAAAAAGCCCAAGTTTATGTAGTTCCATCTATATCAACTAGTAAAAGTAACGAAGTTTCTGTCGGAATGCCAAAAGAGTATATCTATGTGTCACAAAAGTTGGGTGATAACAGCAATAACGGATCCAAAAACAGTCCCGTTGCAACATTGGACAGGGCTGTTGAACTTGCAAATGCTACTGGAAATATTATGATTCTTGACGGTACATTTTCACAAACAGATTTGCAAGTAAATTATAATTTATCTATCACCGGTGAAGACAACGTGATAATAACTTCAACAGGAAACATATTCAATGTTGGAAATGTTGAATTCACACTTAAAAATATAACATTCAAAAATTCAAAACAGTCTTCATCAGCTTCCGAAAGAATCATAAAGCAAAGCGGAGGACTTTTAGTTATTGAAGATTGTGTTTTTGATTCAAATTCATACAATACCTTAATTGAATCTGGAGCACCAATTGAGGCTAAAAACCTAAAATTCACAAACAACAATGGAATATTGATTGTGGCTGATGACTATAAGATATCCTCATCAGTATTTGACTCCAATACTGCCGCCACTAAATCCAGGATGCCTACATTAATAAAATCAAATGCAGCGGAAAAATCATTTATATCAGATTCAATATTCTCAAACAACAAGGTATATGATGGTTGTGTTTACTATAATACACGAGTAGGTCTAAACACATTGACAGTTACAGATTCAGTATTTGAGAATAATGTCGCAAGCGACGGATGTTCTGGAATAGTAATGTCATATTCAGGAATACTTGATGTCAAATCATCATTATTTATTAACAACACTGATTCCGGAAAGACCGGTGCAGTCATATTGACTTCTACAGAAGTCCACGTCACTGATTCCATATTTTTAGCAAACTCCATAGCCAATTCCAATAATGCAATAATAAATGCCAAATCATCAGTTAATCTCAAAAAGATTTACTGTGATGGAAACTGGTTTGGAAATACACAGGAAGATTATGATGTGGCTCCTCAAATCAGCTCATCTTCAAACTGCAATTACTGGCTGTTTTTAAATGCTTCCGCTGACACAACTTCAATGTTTATAGGGGAAAGTGTTGTTGTTGACTTTAATCTTAACAACGTTTACAATAAAAATGGAAACGTAACCTACTGGGATTCAAGCAATCTGCCTGTTGTAAAATTGGATATTTCAACAACTGGCGGAACATCCAGTGATTCTGAACTTACTCTTGTTTATGGAATGGGTAAAGTGACATATACCTTGCAGAAAACTGAAGGAAGTCTGATTGCAAGCTATAGTGGATTGGAAGATGTAATAAACTTCACAGAAGCTAAAGTCACACCTGAAATGACTGTAACTGTAAATGATATTTCAGTCGATGACGATGAGATCATTACTGTTGAATTGCCTGCTGATGCTACAGGCAGTCTGACAGTTAATGTGGGAGATACTGTCCAAAGTCAGAATATTGCAAATCCAAAAACAACATTTACATTATCTGATTTGGCTGCTGGGGATTATACTGCTGTTGTAGCTTACTCAGGTGATGAATACTATTCAGCAGTTGAAAAAACTCTCAACTTTAATGTTAACAAGTATAATTCAACAACTGTGTTGTCTGTTGGTCAAATCGATGTTGGCCAGGATGTAACATTGACTGTTAATGTTTCACCTGCTGCAACAGGAAATATCACATTGATTATTAACAATAAGGAAGAAATTTTACCTCTTGTAAATTCCAAAGCAACATACACAATCAATGCAATTACAAGAGGAGATTACGATATTAAAGCAACATATAATGGAAATTATAAATATTTATCTAGTGAGGATAGCTTAAAATTCTCTGTAGATAAATTGGATACTGAACTGTCCGTTAATGTGGACGATATTGTTTATGGCCAGGATGCAAAAATAGATATAATTCTCGATAGTGCAGCCGGAGGATCGGTCATAGTGTCAGTTAATGGTGTTAATACAACTTCTGAAGTTAAAGATGGAAAAGCCAGTGTCACACTTTCCAATTTAAATGCAGGAGATAAACAGGTCATTGTTTATTACAGTGGAGATAACGTTTTCAATTCAAATAATAAAACTGCATCATTCAGCGTATCCAAGGCAAACACTGCATTAACAATTAATGTAAATGACGTGATGATAGGCCATGATGTAAATGTTGAAGTTATTGTTGAAAGTGGCGTTGACGGAAACATCACAATTAGCTATGCCAATCAAACGGTCACTAAAACAATTCCACGTACAGGAAAAGTCTCATGGAAACTCTCTGATTTAAAAGTGGGCGAGTTTGAAGTTGCAGCAAGTTTATCAAGCAATAACTATATCAATGTTGACAATGCAACCACATTTAAAGTTTCAGATTATAATGCTCCTCAATGGTCAAATGAAGGTTATGACATTCAAAATACCGGAAAATCACCTTATGATATCAATTCTAACGGAGCAGTCATCTGGAGTTACAATGTAGGTGGGGATGTTGTTTCCAACCTGGCAATCGACTATGATGGAAATGTTTATTTCATTACATCAAATGGCGTTTATGCAATCAATAAAACCAGTCTATTGTGGAATTACAACAGTAATATGGAAGGCAATCTTTCTGGTTTGGCCATAAGTCGTGATGTAGTTGCAGTGCCTGAAGAGGGCAACACCCTACACTTCATCAACATTACAACCGGTGAAAAGTTCGGTAATTCCAATATTTACTGGGCATCAAGCTTATTTGCTCCTATTGTCGATTCTAATGCAAACATTTACATTTCAAGTGAATATCAATTTGCATCAAATGACTACAAATTGGTGGTTATTCCATATTCCCTATGGGAAAAAGGCGGAACACCTACATTAATCAGCCTTGGAAATTCAAAACCTGTCTGTGCCCCGGTCATTGTCAATGAAAATACTGCCGTTGTTGCATGCAGTGACAGTCTAAAAATCATTGATTTGAATAAAAAAGAAGTAATTTCAAGCATTAAAGGTGCTAACAATGGAATTCGTCCTGTAATTGGTAATGAAAACATGATTTATTCAGTATTGGATGATTCAGTTGTTGCGATAACTCCTAATGCTGTTCAAATATGGAAAACTAAAATTACTTCCGAAGCAGGTAAACATTTAGCCTTGGATGATGAATGGGGAGTATATTCCATTAACTCTCAGGGAAACCTCTGCAGATATGATTTAGTTGATGGAAGTGAATCAGTAATCTCCAATCTCACTTTCACATCAGGTATTCTGATAGGAAATGACGGTAACATTTATGTTGGATCAAACAACATGTTATATGCTTTTGATAGTGAAGGCAATGTTTTATGGAAATCAGATTTGGGATGTGAAATAACAGGAACTCCAATAGTTGACAAAGACGGTTTGATTTATGTGTCAACTAAGGAAAGTGTTGTTGCATTAGCTTCAGCACCATTGCAAAGCCCTGATATTAAAATTGATGTTAATGATAGTGAATTTGGTGAAACTGTAACCGTTGCTGTTGAAATAGACAATCAGTGCACCGGTGATTTGATACTTAAAATTGATGATGAAATCTATACTGAAGCAATAAACGATCAAGGAACAGTAATTAAAGCTATTTCAAATCTGTCAGTCGGAATCCACACTGTTGAAGTAATCTTTAATGGGGATGCAAGATTTAACTCTAAATCAGTATCTTCTAATTTCACAGTCAATAGAGTTGAAATTCCTTCCGGTGAGGATACAATTGACTTGAATGTTTCTGAGACTGGTGAAGCGTCAGATTACAGCATTTCCCTGCCTGTTGATGCTACCGGTACATTGACAGTTACTGTTGATGGGGTTAACTATACTGCCAGTGTGGTTAACGGTAAGGCTACCGTTAATGTTCCTGAATTAAGCGAAGGTAGCCACAATATCACAGTTACATACTCAGGTGATGCAAAATATTCACCTATTGTGAAAAATACCACTGTTAATGTAGATAGAAAGCCGGTTATTGGTATAACTGCAAAAGACTTGTCAATTCTTTATACCAGCGGTAAATCTTATCAGATTATGCTGACAAAAGACGGCAAGGGTTTTGCTTCACAAACTGTAACAATCACAATAAACGGCAAGAAATACACACGTACAACAAATGCAAATGGTTATGCATCAGTTAAAATAAGCTTGCCTCCTAAAACATACACTGTAACTGTTGTTTATGGTGATTTGAAGGTTACCAAGAAACTGACTGTCAAAAGCATTGTTGTTGCCAAAAATGTCAATGCCAAAAGATCTGCAAAAACAATCAAAATCAAGGTTTCTCTTAGTAAGGTAAATGGCAAATACTTGAAAAGCAAGAAAGTTACCTTAAAATTCAACAAAAAAACATTTAGTGTCAAAACTAATAAGAAAGGAGTTGCCACATTTACCATTAAGAACAGTGTCTATAAGAAACTTAAAATTGGTAAAAAATACACTTATCAGGTAACTTACGGCAAAAATACAGTTAAGAAAACCATTAAATTTAAAAAATAAATGAAAAAGATTATTTTTTCTTTTTCTTTTTTCTTGTTTTATTAGAATTCATTAAATCTTTTTTGTTTCATCCATATGGTCTATTTGGATAAATGGAATTTGGGATAAATTGTCAAAAATATTAATCATTGGTGCTCTAATTTTATAACTTATTCGGTTACTCTTTTGAATAGTTGTCTGGAAAATTAAATAAATTGATTTGTTTTCATCTCTTGTAGAAGCTTTGTTTTTCATAATTGTAAACTATTTTTACATTAATCTTGTCCTATATATTTTAATTTTATTCAATTTTACATTAATTTATATATAATGTCATATATACATTAAAAATGTAAAGTTAGATTTAATTTTTCTTATGTTAACTTTATAATTAAAAACATTGAATCGAGTGATTGAATGAAGAAATTGAATAAAAAGATACTAATTTGTGTGCTATTGGTCGCAGTGATGCTATTCAGCGTTAGTGCGATTAGTGCAGAAGATACTGCGCTTGATAACAATTTAGCCAGCTCTGATGCTGAGGATGTTGTCAGCGCAAGTGGGGATACTATCTATGTTGATAGTTCTTCGACAAGTGATGACGAACAAGGAACAGAGAGTAGTCCTTATAAAACAATTTCTTCCGCTGTTGGCAAAGCCACTGGTGGGGAAACTATTTTTATAAAAAATGGAAACTACTCTGAAAGTAGTGTGGTGCAAATTACCAAATCTTTATCTATTGTAGGTGAAAGCAAGGATGGTGTTTCTCTTAAATATACTGGTGATGCTAAAGGTAATTTAATTGAATCTAATACCCAGGGCATTTCAATTTCATTTACAAACATGACATTTAAAGATTCTGAAACTACATCTGGTAGTGGAATCATAAGATTTTATGGTGGTACTCCTATTGATGTGAACTTTACTGACTGTACTTTTACAAATATTGCGAATAAGTATGGTGCTCTTCAATTTGCAAATACTGGAACTGTAAATATTGAAGGTTGTACTTTTTCAGATTTAACTTCTAAATCTTCAAATGGTGCAACTGGAGTTTATGCTAGTGCGGGAGCTACATTTAACATTAAAGATACTGTATTTGAAGATTTAAAATATGAATCTACTGGTGGTCAAAATGGTGCGGTAGTATTCATGAGTAATGCTGCTACTACTTTAAACATGGACAATGTTACTATCCAAAGATTTAGTGGTGCTGCAAACAGTATTGTACGTAGTACTGGAACTGTAAATATTAAAAAATCTAAATTTGTAGATAATGATGTTCAGTTATCCTCTGCAGGTTATGTTGGGGACAGTTTATTCTACATTGGGGGCAGTGGACAATTTACCATGGAACAATCTGTTCTTGCAAACAACACTGTTGCAAAAAATGTATTTTATTTAGGTTCTAATGCTAAAGCAACCTTGAACTATAATAATATTTATAACAACACTTTCAATGCTTCTTATCAAGGAGGATTTAAAACTAACAATGGTGTTGTTGATGCAGAAAACAACTACTGGGGATCAAACACATTACCTGAAGGCGTAACCGCTAACGTATGGGTTGTTGAAGAAGACGGTTCATACAAATTAAGCAACGGCAATGAATTAGAAAAAGAAATCCCTGGATTGAATGATGGTGGCGACGAACCTGTTGTACCAACCGTATACGACATCATTTATGTTGATTCAGTAAATGGTGCAGATACTAACGACGGTTTCAGCGAAGCTACTGCAGTAAAAACAATCGAAAAAGCTGTAGCAATTTCAGAAGAAATCACTGCTGATTTGGATGAAGATCAAATTCCTACCATCGTAATTAAGGAAGGTACTTATGTTGAAAACCCAATTACAATTACTGAAAGTGTCATGTTCAACACTACCGGTCCTGTAACCTGGGATTCAAACGGTAAAAGAGCATTATATGTTCAATATGCGGGTGTAAGTCTTTCAAACATTACATTCATTAACGGTAATGAATCATACAACGGTGCTGTTATCCGCCAACAATATGGTATTGTACTCATTGACAATTGTGTATTCACAAACAATGGTGGAGAAAACAGGGAAGCTCTTATTTACGATAGTTATGGTGCTTTATCCATAACCAATACTGTATTTGATAAAAATACTGCTCATAAGACTAGTACTTCTTATGGAAACATTCGTGTAAACAATGGAAACTTATATGTAAATAACTGTAACTTTACTAACAACCACAATAAATATGGGGTATTATACATTTCAAGCTCACAAGCTCAAGTATACAACTCTTCATTTATTGGTAACAATGCAACTTCCTCAAGTGGAGGTTCAGGTGCAGGTATTTATGTAGGTGGTACTTCCACTACCCAAAGTGTATCTAGTGGTAAATTCAGTAATGGTACTGCTTCCAATTTATTAGTCAAAAACTGTGAATTTATTAATAACACTGCATTCGGCGGTACTTATTATGGTGGTGCCGGTGGAGCAGTCTATGTAAACAACAACGCAACTGCTGTAATTGAAGATTCATTGTTTGAAAACAATGTCGCTATTACTGGTGGAGAATCAGGTAAAGGTGGAGCAATTTATGCTTCTGCAGGTGACATTACCGTAAACGGCTGTGTATTCAACGACAATGTTGCTGAAGAAGGTTCAGAAATTTATCTTAGATACTATGACAGTACTTCTTCATACAGTATCATGATTGCACCTGATGCAATCAATAAAATTAACGTTAAAGATTCAGTCTTTAATGATGATAATAGTGCAATTGTTGTTTCAGACAATGCTAAATATGCTGCTGACGTGAATGAAAACTACTGGGGCAGCAATGATAATCCTGCTTCCAAAGTAGGAGAAAACGTCAATGTTGAAAATTGGGTAGTAATGGATGCTAAAGTAACTCCGGACAATGCTCAAATCGGAGATAATGTTACTGTTGACGTAACCTTCGACAAACTTCAACATGCTGATGACACTGTAAGCGAATATACTGGAACTTTACCTGAAATGGATGTAACTGTTACTTCCACAAGCGGTAAATTAAATGAAATTTTAACTGTTAAAGATAACAAGGCAAGTGTTGATTACACTATCGATGCTGCTGATGATGCAATTGATGTTGGTGATGTATCAATACCTTTAGTTGCTGGAATCATTTACGTTTCACCTGAAGGTGACGATAACAATGCAGGTACTGAAGAGGATCCTGTTGCAACTATTGCTCATGCTATTGAAATTTCAGTAAAAGGTAAAATCATTCTCTTGAACGGTACCCACAAAACCGGTGATTTAGGAACAATCACAAAAGATTTAACCATCATCGGTCAAGGTAATGCTATTATTGACGCTCAAAACAACAATAGAGTATTATATGTCGGTTCCACTGGAGATGTATTAATCGAAAATGTAACTTTAATCAATGGATACACTGCTGCTGATGAAAGCGGTGCATTATTCGGAAACTCAGGTAAATTGACCATTCAAGGTTGTACCTTAGCAAACTCCACTTCAAGCAAAAACGGTGGAGCAATCTACAATGTAGCTGAATTAATGGTAATTGATTCTGTATTTGAAAACAACAAAGCAGCCCAAAATGGTGGAGCAATATTCTCCCAGGCCGCTGCAGGTTTCACTCCTGAATTGTATGTTGTAGGAACCACCTTTACCAACAACAATGCTAAAGGTTCTTCCAACTTTGGTGGTGGAGCAATTTTCGCTCAACAAAATTCTGCATTTGATATTATAAACTCTGAATTTGTCGCAAACAGTGTGGATGCATATGGTGGAGGAGCTATTGAAATTGTAAACACAAATGTTGCTACAATCACAGGTTCTACATTTACTGGAAACTCCGCTAAAGGTGAAGATTCAGACAGTAACTATGGTGGAGGAGCAATCAGTTTCATTGGTGCTTACTCAGATAAAAAAGAAACTTTAACTGTAACTGATTCTTTATTCGAACAAAACACCGTTGACGGTCTTGGTGGTGGAGCAATTTATGTAAGAACCGCTACTGTAAACGTTGCAAACTCTGTTTTAGTAAGCAATTACGATGACAGCAATTATGCAGTTTATTCCAGAATTACCAGTATGGTAACTCCTACCGTAACTGTAAACGACAACTGGTGGGGAAGCAACGATTCACCTAAAGATTTAGTTTCTAACAAAGTGACATTAAACAGATGGGCTGTTTTAACTGTTACAAATGACACTCAAATCAAAGCTGGTGAAAACGTAACAATAAACGCTAACATTAACACATACACCACTGGTACTGCAACCGGAGATTTAGCAAAACCTATTGTTGTGCCTCGTGCTGTTACTTTAGAAACTTCCGATGCTACTGAAGAAGGTGTTTTAGTAGATGGTGAAGCTGACTTCGTTTACACAGTTCCTGAAGGATTAAAATTCATCAGAGTTTCTGTTGACAATGAAATTGTAACTTTATTCGTAACCACTACCGCAACAACCGTAAGTGCTGACAACTTCACAGCTAAAAAAGGTGAAAGATATGACTTCACTGCAAATGTAACCTGTGACGACGGCACTATCGTAAACCAAGGTACTGTCGAATTATTCATCGGTGAAGAATCCATCGCTACATTTGATGTGATTAACGGTACCGCATCAGGTAAATTATTAATTACTCAAGATGAAGGCGAATATAACATCACTGTAAAATATGTTGACCCTGAAACCTTATTCGATGAAAGCTTTGCTGTTGTAGGATTCACAGTTAAAGGTATGAATAACATTATCACTCCTGAAAACTTCTATGACTTCTTCGATGATGAAGGAATCATGTTTAGTGACATTCCATTTGATAACTTAATTTTCGATGGTGAATTTGAAGATTTAGGAGTTGACAAAATTGTAATTTCTGAATCCAAACAAATCGAATCCAATTATGCTGATTTCAATGATGTCGTAATAGTTATCGATGCGGATGATGTTTCATTCACTGGCAGAAGTTACTTCACTGTAGACGGTAATGCTGTTTCAGGTCCTGTAATCGCTATTTACGGTGACAATGTAACTGTAGAAAATGTAAATATTGATTACACAACCGCTAAAGACACTGAAGCTTACGGTATTTTAATCTATGAAGCTGATGGCGTATCAGTTGATAACGCACGCATTGACTTTGAAAGTAACTCCGTTGGTACTCCTGGATACACTCAACACGCTATTCAAATCCGCAGTTCCAGCAATGTAAACATTACAAAAGGAACTATCAGATCAAAATTGCCTGCTTGCGATGTTGATTTCGCAAGTCAAGGTATTGACCAGGATTTAATTTTAGCTATCGGTATCCAAGACAGTGAAAACATTGTTTTAAATAAAAACACTGTTACCACTGATGTAACTGCAACCCACGGATACTATCCTACTGTTGACTCCATCATGGCTAATAATGTAAACAATTTAGTCATCTCTGACAGTAAGATTACTCAAATCGACAAGTCAACTGTTGGTGCAGGTTACTCAAATGCTGTAGACTTATACGTTTCAAACAATGTAAATATTACCGGAAACACCATTACAATCAATTCTGATGCTGGTGAAGAGGCTGCAGGTACTGCATATCCTATCCAACTTACCGGTCCTTACGCAAACCTTTTAATTGACGGTAACACCTTAACCGCAATCAGTAATGGTCCTACCTTAGGTATTTACTCACAAAACTATGCTGGTGAAACTGATATTACTGTAACAAACAACTATATCGACGTAACCGGTTTAGCAACTGCCGGAAATGTTTGGTCTTTAGTTTCAGGTATGGAACTTCAAGACACCCAGGCAAAAATATACAACAACACTATTTACTCTCACAATGTCGGTGAATATGATGCAGATAACAATTTATACGGTATAAGTTACGCTCAATGGTTATCCGGCGATCACACTTTTGACATAAGAGACAATGCTATCTTCACTGAAGGTGAATATGCAGTATACTTCTTGAATGCTGTAAACAGTAATGTTGTTGGAAACGATTTACACGGCCATGACTTAGAAGGTGACGATGCAGCTATCATTAAAGGCGGTGAAGGAAATGTAATTGAAAACAACACTCCACCTTACGAAGCTGAAGTTATCATCGACGCTCCTGGAGCTTGGATTGGTCATGATGCTGAAATCACTGTCACTGTAACAAATGCTACTGACGGTAACGTAACAATCAAAGTAAATGACAAAGTATATGATGATTTAGCTTTAGTTAACGGTAGTGCAACTCTAGTTGTTCCTTTAGCTGACATTGCACAGGATGCAATCAACAACGTTAGCGTAACCTATAACGGTGGTTCCAGAGTATTCTCTGGTGCAGGCGAAGCTACATTTAATGTTGTCAGCGGTTTAATTACCAACCAAACATTCTTCAATTACTTCGCTGAAAACGGTTACTTGTTATCATTTGTTCCTGAAGGAGCTACCTTAGACTTCCAAGGACCGTTCTATGGTGATAAATATAGCGTATACATTAACAAACCTGTAAATGTAATTTCATCCAAAAATGCAAATGGTACTGGTTTATTAGGTGCTTATAAGGAAGAACTCATCGGAACTGCTGTATTTGACAGTGGTGAAAACCCTAACTACAAATGGATTAAATTCAATGTTGTAGCAGGCGGTGACAATACCAACATTACCGGTATTAGTATCATCAACGGTGATTTATTCATCCAAGGTGCATCCAATGTAACCGTAGACAACATTTACATGAAAGCTAACATGAGAGGAGTAGGTTCAGGTACTGGATTCTTATCAATCCACTCTGAAGCTTACAACACTGTAATTAAAAACTCATACTTCGAAAACGGTGGTACAGGTTCAAGTTGTGTAGTTCTCGGTAAAGGTGGAAAATACGCTACCTTTGACAACAATGTATTCAACATAACTGGTTCATCCGGTAACGTTTTATCATCCAATATATTTGTTGGTAAAGGTGACAACCCTGAATTTGTAAACTACATCAACAATGTAATTAACAGTCAAGTTGCTGCTTCCGGATTTATGTATGGTATTACTGTATGTGGCCAAGGTAACGTAATTGAAAACAACACCTTAAACAACTTCAAAGGTAATGCAATTGTTAACCAATGGGGTGCAACCTCAACCAAGAACGTTTACAGAAACAACACCATTACTGGTGGAGGATCCATGGCTATCGGTACCTACAGTATTGTTGAAAACAACAATGTAGCTGAAGGTGCTTTAACCGTAACCGAAGGATGTAACTTCACTGGAAACACTGCAAAATCCTTAACAATCAGCGGTAAAAATGTTTATGCAGCTAACAACACTGTTTTAACTACTGTAAATATTGCAACTGCTGCTAAAAACACAACTTTCGAAGAAAATGAAGTAAATGGTCTTGTAACTGTCAACTCAAATGACAACACTATTGTCAGAAACAAAGTTACCACTACAACCCCATATGCAATCGACTTGAAATCAACTTCAAACAACACTGTAACCTACAACAAATTAGCTAGTGCTGATAAAATGGGTGACGCAGCTGTAAACTATGCTGAAGGTAAAGACAACAATGTTACCCTCAACGGTGGAAATCCAATTATGGATATTCAAGTTGAAAACACATGGATTACTCAAAACAATACAATCACTATTGCTATTGTCAACGCTACAGGTAATGTGACTGTAAAAGTAAACAGCAAGGAATTTGTTGAAGTTCCTTTAGTAGATGGTGCTGTAACTATTGAAGTGGATGCAGCTGACATTGTTGCTGGCGTAAATAATGTAACCGTAACCTACAACGGTGATGAATTCATCAACGCTGACACTGATTCAACCACTTTCATCGGTTTAGACAATGTTGTAACTGAAGATATCTTCTACGAATACTTCGATGAATACGGATTCTTAAACGAAGAAGTTCCATTCGATGAATTGATCTTCAAAGGAGAATTCGACAAACTTTCATATTATGTAATTCTTGACAGACCTATCAAAATCACTGGTCAGGATGCTGTATTGAAAGACATTGCATTCGTCATTGACTCTACTGATGTCAGCTTAGATGGATTAACTTTAACTTCCACAATGAACTTAGGACCATTAGTAACTGTAGGTGAAAGTGACGTATCCATTTCAAACATGAACATTTCATACATTGTAAAAGATGGCGACTCAGTTGCTATTGATATTAAGGATGTAGACAATGTAAATGTGACTGACTCTGTCATTTATGTTGAAACTCATATTACTGATGATACAAATTCAGCAAGTGCTATTAATGTAGACAAATCTTCCAATATTTTAATTGATGGAAATGTATTCACTACCAGTTTCCCTGCATTATTTGCAAGCAACTATGACTGGGATTACATGATGATGGGATTAAATACTGTTAACCCTATCAGAGTCAGAGCATCTGAAAACGTTACATTCACAAATAACAAAGTAAACTCTACTTTAAATGATGTAAGTGCATCTTATCCTACCGCTCAATCTGTATATGTAATTGGATCTGAAAATGTATTAATCGATTCCAATGATTTCTATTTCAACGATGAATTAACACCTGCTGGAGTAGTAGCATACTTATACGTAATTGAATTTGGATATGATAAGAATGTAACTGTATCCAACAACAACTTTGACATATCTACTGTAGCCGGTAGAGACTCAAACGGTGCGGCATATGCATTGCAAGGTGTGGAATCTGAAATGTATGTTATTGGAAATAACATTACTACCATTTCAAGCGGTCCTAACTTAGGTTTCTACGTATCCAGTATGATGGGTGGAAGTTCTGAAGTATATATTGCAGACAATATATTCAATGTAACCGGTAATGCTACTACAAATGCTCAATGGGCATTAGTATCCGGTATTGAAATTACCAACGGTAACGCAAAAATATACAACAACACAATTTACACTTACAACAAAGCAGGATATGTTGATGTAGCTCCTGTTCATGGTGTAAGTTACGGTCAATACATGTACGGTTCCCGTTCATTAGACGTGCAAAACAACACCATGTATGTTCAAGGTAAATACACTGTTTCAGTATTGGAAGGAACTCCTGCTAATGTAACTGGTAACACTTTATACGCTGAAGAATTATTCGGTGATGACTCTGTTGCTCCTGGTGTTGACGGAATTGTTGAAAACAACACACCTCCATTTGCTGTTGAAATGACCATTGATGCTCAAACTGCTTGGGTTGGAACTAACTCTACTATTACTGTAACCGTTCCTGCCGGAACCGGTAACGTAACTATTAAAATAGGTAATAAAACTTATGAAGAATTAGTATTAGAAAATAACACTGTAACTGTTGATGTTGCAGCTGAAGACTTAGTTGTAGGCGCTAATAACATTACTGTAATCTACAACGGTGACACCTACATTAACCCTGGTGAAGCTACCGGTAACTTACAAGTAATCGACGGCGTAATCACTAATGAAACATTCAAATACTACTTCGATGCAGACAATAAGAATTACTTATTCGATTATGTTCCTGAAAACGTAACTTTAGACTTCCAAGGATCATTTGTTGGTGGAGACTTCTCATTATTCATTAACAAACCTGAAAACATTGTATCCACAACTGGCGATGCTGTATTTGACAGTGGTGCAAACCCTAACTACAACTGGTTTAAATTCAATGTTGTTGCGGGTGCGGACCACACTAACATAACCGGTATTAGCATTGTTAACGGTGACTTGTTCATCCAAGGTGCATCTTACGTAACTGTTGATGACATTGACATGAAAGCTAACATGAGAGGAGTAGGTTCAGGTACTGGATTCTTATCCATCCACTCAGAAGCTTACTACACTGTAATTAAAAACTCCCACTTTGAAAACGGCGGTACAGGTTCAAGTTGTGTAGTTCTCGGTAAAGGTGGTAAATACGCTACCTTCGATAACAACGTATTTGACATAACCGGTTCATCTGGTAATGTTTTATCATCCAATATCTTTGTTGGTAAAGGTGACAACCCTGAATTTGTAAATTACACCAATAACGTAATCAACAGTCAAGTTGCTGCTTCCGGATTCATGTATGGTATTACTGTATGTGGTCAAGGTAACTTAATTGAAAACAACACCTTGAACAACTTCAAAGGTAATGCAATTGTTAACCAATTTGGTGCAACTTCAACCAAGAACGTATACAGAAACAACACCATTACTGGTGGAGGATCCATGGCTATCGGTACATACAGCCTTGTTGAAAACAACAATGTGACTGATGGTGCTTTAACCGTAACCGAAGGATGTAACTTCACAGGAAATACCGCTAAATCCTTAACAATCAGCGGTAAAAATGTCGTTGCAACTGAAAACACTGTTTTAGGTACTGTAACTATTTCAGCTGCTGCTAAAAACACAACCTTCAAAAACAATGTTGTAAACGGTTTAGTAACTGTAAACTCAAATGACAACGTTATTTCAGACAACATGATTACTGCCGCTAGCGAATATGCAGTTGATCTTAAATCAACATCCAACAACAATGTTACCGATAACATTTTATACGCAAATGAATTAGTCGGTGATGCTGCTGTTAACTTCGCTGAAGATAAAAACAATACTGTTGAAAACAACTTCCCAGTTGACCCTGTTTTAGTTGTTGAAGCAGCTGACATTACAGTTGGTGAAAATGCAACTATCAACATTTCATTTAAAGAAATTGTAGACGGAACTGTTGAAGTTATTGTAGACGGTAAAAAATACAGCGTTGAAATTACTGAAGGTAAAGGTCAACTTATCGTAGCTGATTTAGAAGCTAACAAATACACTGTAAGTGCAAGTTACGATGGAGATTTAATCTACATGGCAACTGAAAACGCAACTTCATTCACTGTAAACAAATTAGAAACTGAAGATGCTCTCAATATCACTGTTCCTAGTGATGCTAAAGTTGGAGACAACGCTACTGTAGACATCAGCATTCCTGGCGCTACAGGTAATGTTTCTGTTATTGTTGATGGTGTTGAAACAGTTGTTGCTTTAGATGAAAATGGTACTGCTAGCGTTCCTGTCAACGATTTAGATGCTGGTGACCATAATGTTGTTGTGGTATATGACGGAGATGACACTCACGCTCCTACACATGCTGTTGCATCATTCAATGTCCCTGAACCTGAAGCTCCTGAAGCTAACATAACCGTTCCTAGTGATGTTAAAGCTGGAGACAATGCTACTGTTGATGTAAGCATTCCTGATGCTACCGGTAACGTAACTGTAATTGTTGATGGAAAAGCAACCACCGTTCCTTTAGATGAAAACGGTACTGCTAGTGTTCCTATTAATGATGTTGCTCCTGGTGACCATGGTGTTGTTGTAGTCTACTCTGGTGACGAAACTCACGCTCCGGTAATTAAAACTGCTGCTTTCAGTGTTCCTGATTACATCGCAACCAAATTCGCTAACATTACAGTCATGGAAGACTTAAACATTACTGCAGTTTTAGTGGATGCTAACGGCAATCCTATTGCAAACGCAAATATTGCCTATGCAGTTGGTGACGTATCCAACAGTACTGTAACCGGTGCTGACGGTTCATTCACAATTGCAGGTGTAAGCGGTGAAGTAATTGCATTCAATTACGCTGGTAACGACACATATCTTGCTACAAACACTTCCATTAAATTTGATAATGTGGCTCCTGAAAGGTTAGCTACCCAATTCAATATTACTAATGGATACAGATTACAAGTTTATGCTGTTGATTATAAAGCTGGTGAAAGAGGAGCATACTTTGACGTATTGTTAACTGATTCAAATGGTAACCGTCTTGTAAACCAAAGTGTGGTATTCGCTATCAACGGTTGGGTACACAACAAGACTACCGACGAAAACGGTGTAGCACATCTTCAAATCAACTTGCAAGATTCAAACTACTACACCTGCGCTCCATGTTACCTTGGAAACACAACATACAACGCAACATTTGCTTCAGCTATGCTTGATGTAATCAAAAAACCGATCACAATTTCTGCTGCTGCTAAATCATACAAAGCAACCGCAAAAACCAAAAAATACACAGTTACTTTAAAAACCATCAAAGGATCATCCGCTGATGGTAAAACCTACCTCAAATCAGGTAAAAAAGTAACCCTTAAAGTGAACGGTAAAACATACACCGGCAAAATCAACGCTAAAGGACAAGTTACCTTCTCACTCAAATTGACCAAGAAAGGTAAATTCCAAGCAGTGATTAAATTTGCAGGTGACAAAACATACGAAGCCGCAACCAAAAAAGTAACAATAACAATTAAATAGTGAGATTAACTTTCTCACTCTTTTTTTTTCTTTTTTTAATCTTTCTTTGATAACTTTTTAAGGATAACTTTATTAACTATTTTTTACATAAATTATTGTATCTTTGAGTAATTATTCATTTAATTGCTTTGGGTGTATTTATCTCAAAGGAGGTGAAAGGTATAAGATATGATGTGAAATTATTCACTCTATTAATGGTTATCTGTTTTATAATTTCACTGTCTTCTGTATCAGCAGCTGACTTAAATGAGACCAATTCAACTATAAAACTGGATGTTGAAGATGTTTCCATATTGACTGTTGATGAGGAGATTCCGGATCAGCCGGATTTGGTTGTAAATGATACGATTTATATCGATTCAGATAATATTGATGATTATTTCACAAATGGTGTATTAACATCAAGATTTAATGATAAGACTTTGATATTCAATCAGAATTTTGAAAATCTTGGTAAATTAAGTATTCGTGCTAACAATGTTACAATTAAAGGTATTGGATATGATTTAAAAAATACAGTATTCCAAGTTGATGCTAGAGATGTTACATTATCAGATTTGTATTTGGAGTTGGATAGTGCATTTCCTGAAAATGACGGTGCAGCTATTGAAATCCTATCAGACAATGTTTATTTAAATAATGTAAATATTAATTATATCGTCCCTAAAAATGTTGAAGCGTATGGAATTTATGCAATGAGCGATCCAGAAAACCCATTGAGGAATTTGAAAATAAAAAATTCGCTCATCAATTTTGAAGGGCATAATGATGATGTAAACGTTTATAATTGTGCTGTGAAATTATTGGATTGTAAAGATTCTTTAGTTGAAAACAACACTTTTATTTCCGCATTGCCTCTTAAAGATATCATATTTGGGGCAGATGGTGCTGAACTTGCATCAGATTTAGTATTGACAGTAGGTATAGAAGGTTGTAACAACATATCTTTTATTGGAAATCATCTTTTCTCTGAGGTTAATAAAAGGCCTGAGAATTTATATCCGTCCCTTGATTGTATGTTAATCAGTAAATCGGATAATTCATTAATATGCAATAATTCCATCTTTATGACAGACTTTTTAACATATCCTGGTATTGACAATTACCTTTACGGACTGGACATCTACAATTTGAATAACATTACTGTATGTCACAACAATATTTCAATCATAACCACTGGAGGAAAACTCGCTGCTGGAACAGCATATCCTATCCAGATTACAGGTCCAATTTCCGAGGTAAATATTACAGAAAATGATTTGTATTCATTTTCCAACGGTCCGAACATTGGAATTTATTCACAGAATTTCTATGGTGCGACCTCATTGTCCATTACAAAAAATAGGATTAATGTCACTGGACTTGCAGGAACTCATGAATGGGCTTTAGTGGCCGGAATTGAGTCTCAAGATACATGTTCAACAATTCTTAACAATATTATTGAAGTTCACAGTGTAGGAGATGTTTCAATTGATGATAACATTTATGGAATCAGTTATCGTCAGTCTACAAACGGAGACCATCAGTATGATATTGAAAACAACACTGTGTTCAGTGATGGGTACTATGCAGTAAATCTCCTGTCTTCCGTTAATTCAAAAGTCATTAACAACTTATTGGTTTCATATAATTCCAAAGTTAATTCGGGTAACGGAGGATTTAGATATTGGGATGTGAATTCGCACAGAGGTTTGGAATTCTACAATAATCAGATAATGAGAGCCTTTGATTATTTTGCATTAAACAATAACAATGTGGATAATGGAGACAGAAACGATTATTCCACTCCAAAAAACGACAAGGGTATCAAAAACGAGATTGACGGTTCTAAACTTCCCGGTGATAATAAGGATAAAAAATATCCGTTCAACCCATTGATTCCTGGAAATTCAAAGGATTATGGGACAAATGATCAAACTCAAACCGGTGATGATAACAAAGATGATTCATCTTCAGATAGCGAAGGGGGAAACTCTCAACAAGGAAGCAGTTCTGGAAATTCCACAAAAGACAATGTAATGTCTTTAAAAGATTATTTGATAAATTTCATCAATTCAAATACTGAAGGTGGAAGCGTAAACACTACTTCATACAACGGACAAAATGCAAATGTACAATCAAATCAAAGTGATGCAACCCCATCAGCTGAAGGTGCTGAAAGTGCAGCAAGTCAATCAAAATCATCCATGAGTCCGGATTCCTCAGCTGCAGGTGAATCCGAAAGTGTGAGTAAAAAAGCTTATGAAATTGATGAGAAGTATGAAGAAAAGTTCATTCCATCAATATTTTTCATCATACCTGTGTTGATTCTGTTATTTATTGGAGTTAGACGCAAAAAATCAAATCTTGATTAATTAGTTGTTTTTCAACTAATTCTCTTTTTTTTTATTTAATTGAGTATTCTCGATAATTTTAAATAGTCTTTTTTTCATAACTAAACATATCATAGACAAATGATATTTTTTAAAGTATAATTAAAAATTATTGAGGTAATAAAGTTGAAAATAAATAAATTAGTATTTATATTGTTTATTTCATTGATACTTTTATCATTATCTTTTGTAAGCGCTCAGGATAACTCAACAGATAGTGATATCGTTACTGTGTATGTCAATTCAACGGACAGTGATGTTACAGGTGTTAATGAAGATAATTCAATATATGTTAGTACAAAAGGGATGGATTTCCATAAGGGAACTCCGGATTCCCCGCTCAAAACAATAAAACGGGCCATATCACTTTCAGGTGATAACGGTACAATCTATTTGTCTGATGGGGAATTTTCAGGAAATCTGAACAGTAAATTGACAGTTTCAAAGTCTTTGACTTTTGTCGGTGGTAAAAATACTGTAATCAACGGATTATATAGCAACTATCTTTTTGAAATATCTGATGGAGTTACAGTTAATTTTGTAAATATTAAGTTTATAAATGCATATAAGGCTCCGGAATCATACTCAGCATCTTACAATAAAAATGTGTATGGTGCGGCTTTGGACATTAAAAATGCAAAAGTGACGGTTGAAAACTGCTCTTTTCTAAACTCTGTCATAAGTTATGGTTCAAGGGACAATTATGTCTACGGTGGAGCAATCAGTAACTTCGGAGACCTGACCGTTATCAACTCATATTTCAAAAACAACACTGCACTGTCCACTTCAGGACTGTTCTCATATGGTGGAAGCGTATACAATAAGGGCAAGCTAAGCATTTGCAATTCCACATTTTCAAAATCATCCAGCATTGATTTCGGATACGGTGCTACAATAGCAAATGACGGTGAAGTAATCATGAAGAATTCCGTCATATCTGAAGCTTCAGCACTTCATGAATGTAAAGGACCTGCAATTTACAATACCGGCGACTTTAAGTTGTACAATTCCATAATTGAAAATAACTATATTGAAAGGTCTAATTTCAATTATATCTACGGTGTAGTTTATAATTCAGGAACACTCACAGCTGTTGGAAGCATTTTCAGAAACAATACTGGTTACTATGAAGCTCCAACCCCTGCATATAAAGGTTCACCGAATATCTATAACATCGGTTTATTGAACTTGACCTACAATGCATTTATGGACAATGCTCCTTTTGACGGGATTTCAACAGATATCTTCTTCAATGGCGGAGAAATTATCTCAATTGACAACAACTGGTGGAATACAAACGAAAACCCTTATAAGGCAGATTCAAAAATAAATGTGGATGAAATCAACTCCTGGCTGATTCTCAATGTGACCCCTGACTATTCAAAATTAAATATTTCAGATTCCGTCATGCTCAATGTCTCATGGACAAACAACATTAACTTATTACCTCAAATCAGTTTAATTCCTATATTCAATGTCACATTCAAGACAGATGTGGGTGGAAATCAGATAATCTCAAACAAACAGTTAGTAAACGGAAAAGCTAACTTTGAATTTAATTATACTCAAAATAAAGGTCTGTATGAAGTAATAACATATTTGGGATCATTTAATCTGAAAGCACAGGTTGACGTCGGTAAGGTAATGACATACATAAAATACGATGTGGATGATAACATTACCTATTTGGATGACTTGACTGTCAATGTGGAAGTCGTAAGTGCAGACGGATCTGTTCCGACAGGTGTTGTTCTTTTAAAGATTGGTGAGGAAACCTATACCGTTAATCTGGTCAACGGTAAGGGAACATGCAAGATTTCAGACTTGACTCCTCAAAAATACACATTAAACATGATTTATGAAGGCAGTGAAAATCATTTCAAGGCATTCAATAAAACCTCAGTGAATATCAATAAGCTTGATGTGGACTTGGCATTGAATATTCCTGAAATTAAGGTAGGTCAGAAAGGCCAAGCAATTGTTACCCTTTCTCCAAAAGGAGTTCAAGGTCAGGCAATATTGTACGTCGATGGAGTGAGAAAGAAAATTGTTTACCTGTATAACGGAGACACTACAATCTCCTTGAACAATTTTGCAGAAGGAAAATACAACATAACTCTTGAGTTTGTTGAGAATTCATACTACAATTCAGCCAAAGTCAGCGGAATCTTAAACGTTACAAGATATGAATCCTCAATAAACATTTCTGCAGACGACATTAAAGTCGGAGAAAATGCAACAATAACCGTTAAGGTAAGTCCTGATTCACTGAGAGGAGAAGCTACATTAATCATCAACGGCGTTAACAATACCATATTCATAGATGACACAGTTACAAATGTAACCTTAACCAATCTGGGAGCTGGCGCATACAATGTCACATTGATTTTTGATGGTGATTTAAGATATAATCCAGTAACTACATCAACTTCATTCAATGTTTTAAGGATTCCTGTTGACTTGTCAGTCAATATCATTCAGGATGACAAGAATTTAAATGGAACAATAAGTGTCAAATTAAATTCAACCAACTGCACAGGAGTTGTAGGTGTTTACGTTAACTATAATGTATACAGAATAAATGTCACTGAGGGTGAGGCTGAATTTTCAGTCAAGTTTGATAAGGGAACAAATTACATATTTGTATTTTATGAAGGAGACGAATACTTCGATGAGGCAACCTGGAACACTACCTTGGGAGTAGCGGATGAGTTTGTATTCATCGGTGAAAATTCAACAGGCTTTGCAGGAAACGACTTCAGCTATTCCGTAAGGTTAATCGAGGTCAACGGTATTCCTATGCCTGGAAGAACAGTGACTATAGAATTCAATGATAAAAAGTATAATGTCACAACAAATGATGACGGTTACGCTTTATTTAACCTCAATCTCTCTGAAGGAAGCTACACAATCTCTGCAAGCTATAAAAATGCTACAGTACACAATACATTAACAGTTAAAAAGGTTGATTTCAACCTGACTGCAGATAACATTTCTTACGGTGAAGCAGAAGTGATCAAGGCAACTTTTGAAAATGGTGTGAAAGGTAATGTAACATTTAATATTGGTGATTTAAGCATTTCAGTTGAAATTGTCAACGGAACAGCAGTTTATAACACTTCCAGTTTAAATGCCGGAAAATACACAGTCACTGCAATCTATAATGGAATTGCTCATGATGCAGAGTTTAATGTTGCAAAATCCGAATTGAACTGGCAAATCACTGTCAATCCTGCAACCCCATATATTGATGAGATAATAGACGTTTCCAATCTGGGCGACGCATCAGGCGAAATTACATTTGTTTTCAACGAAAATGAATACAAAGTTGACATTAAGGATAATGCAGTTAGTCTGAACCTGAATAAATTGGATGAAGGAAGATACTCAATTACAGTTAAATATGACGGTGATGCAAATTATTTACCTGCAAATGAAACATTGAGCTTTTATGTAAAACAGTTTGCATCAGACTTGACCTTAAGCGTGAATGATGCACCTTATGCAGGTGACTTGATTGTTACAGCAACCCTTAATGATAATGCAACAGGTATCGTAAGATTCAATGTTGCAGACATCACAAAGGAAATAAGCATTGTCAACGGTAAGGCTGTCTGGAATTTCACAGGAATCGATGTTGGAAATTACACAGTCACTGCAAAATATTTGGGTGACGAGTACTACGTTGAATCTGAAAATTCAACTTCATTTAGCGTATATAAGGCAAGTTCAGCTATTCGTCTGTATGTAAAAGAGGTTAGCTTAGGCGAAAACATCAGAATCTATGCTGATTTAAGCCCTAATGCAACAGGAAGCGTATCTTTCAGTATGATAGGTTATTTCTCACCTAGAAACAAACCTATTTCAAATTCCGCATCAACCTGGTATATCGCTCCTTTAAACACTGGAGAATACACAGTCATTGCCAAATATGTAGGTGATAAGAATTACCTTGCTTCAAATACCACCTACATTCTTAACGTTTCCCAAAGAAAAACTGTTTTGAATGTCGAATTAAATGATGCAGGAATAAATGACAGGGTAATCTGCAAAGTCAGCTTAAAAACAAAAGATGGAGTTGGCATAACAGACAAGGTATCCTTAAGAATAGGAAACAACGTTTATAATATTGAAATAAAAGACGGAAGCGGATCATTGGTTTTAGGTAAATTGGCTATTGGAAATTATGCTTACAATGTTGAATATGCTGGATCTGAAAACTTCACTTCAGCAAGCGTTGACGGCAGCTTCAAGGTAATTGACGATTTGCTTGAAGCTAATTTGACATGCAATAATCTGACAATGTATTACGGAGGAAGCGATAAGCTTGTGGTCTCATTGAAAAATTCCAACGGCAATCCGTTTGCATCCCAAATCATTGTAGTTAAATTGAATTCAAAAGAGTATACTTTATTCACTGATGCTAATGGTGAGGCTTCACTTGACATAGACCTCAATCCTGGAGTTTATAACGCTTCAATAATTTTTGAGGAAACTTCAAGATACAAATCAGCATCAACAAGTGCCAAAATTAACGTATTGTCAACTGTTGAAGGAATTGATGTCGTCAAGTTATACGGAAGCGGAACCCAATACTTTGCAGCATTTGTCGATTCAAATGGAAAAGCGTTAGGAAACACTGAAGTCACATTTAAAATTTCAGGAAATTCCTATAAACTAAAAACCATGCCTAACGGTATTGCAAAGATAAATGTCAACTTTAAGGTGGGAACTTATGTGATTTCAACCGTTAATCCTGCTACAGGTCAGAAACTGTCCAATAAAATTACAATTTATTATTATATTGTAGGTAAGGACTCATCAAACTATGACGGATCAAAGACCACATATAAAGTCCGCATCTATTCAGGATATCAAAAGCCTGTCGGAGCGGGCAAGGTTGTTAAGTTTAAAGTCAACGGCAAAACATACCAGGTAAAGACTGATAAGAAAGGTTATGCAAAACTTGCAATTAAATTGAAACCTAAAAAATACACAGTTACTGTTACCTACTCAAAATACAAAGTGTCAAACAAGATTACAGTCAAAAAGCTGTTGTCCGCCAAAAACATTTCAAAGAAAAAATCCAAAACAACCAAGTTTCAGGCAAAACTGGTCAACAGTAAGGGTGTAGTCCAGAAAGGCAAAAAGATTACCTTCAAAATCGACGGCAAGAAATACACTGCCAAAACCAATAAGAAGGGACTGGCTACCATTACTATCAAGACAACCCTGAAGGTGGGCAAGCATAAGATAGTTTCATCTTATGGCAAAACCAAGATAACAAACACAATAACAATCAAGAAATAGAAGTTTTTTACAAAACTTCTTTTATTTTATTTTTTCATGTACATTATCAATGTGCAACCGATGATAATTTCTCAAAACATTTATTTTTTGGACAGTTGCATTGATTATTTCACTGGTTTTCTAAATACATTGTAATATATTAATCGTTTCTTCAAGTATTTTGTAGGGAAAAATTTTATTAATTTTCGAATCAAAGTATATGTATGATTTTTAAAATTCTGGCCAAGGGTCATGAGAATGTAACATCAAAACATAAGTCAACATTTGAGATAACAAAAGATCCTGAGCTGACTCTTAGCGGAGACTGTATTGTTGGAGTTGACATGGATAAGACCATGCTGGACTTTCCGCAGGAGTTCAAGGACAAGATTGCTGATTCAAACACTAAAATTATCGTTGAGCTTAAAACCGAAAACGGTTATGATGAAATTGTCGGATATGGCCATGAGGATTTGGAACTGACACATCCGACTGACATTGTCATTAGAAAAAGTGATTTCACCTGTCCGAGGACATTGATGATAAAGGCGGATAAGGCTGCACGTGACCTTGACAGCAACCTGATTTGTGATTTAAAAAATGAAAAAGTCATGGAAGTTACTATAAAATTAAGTGAAAAATAGATAACTTTATATAAGTTGAAAAATATATTTTTTAATAACTACTTTTGTTTTATGCGGGGGTGGTCGAGCGGTCAAAGGCGCTAGGTTGAGGGCCTAGTGGGTCAGTCCCTTCGCGGGTTCAAGTCCCGTCCCCCGCACTATCCAAATTACTATTTTTTGAAAACTTTATTTATATAAAAATCAAATATATTTTACGAAGGAGGAAATTTATTTGATAAAAAAAATATTTTTTATTTTATCTTTAGCATTAATTGCCGTATCACTGACTTGTGTAAGCGCAAATGATGCAGACAGTAATGCTACAGCGGATCTTCAAGATCTGGCTTTTGAAATCAACTTAACTGATGTTGGTGAAACACTTAATCTAGAGCATGATTATAAAAGCACTAATTCCTCAAATCAAATAATAATCTCAAAACCAATAACAATTGATGGAAATCATCATACAATCGATGCTCCTGATGTAAACAGGGTATTTTTGATAAATGCCGATAACGTTTGCATAAAAAATTTAAATTTCATCAATTCAAGAACAACCGGCCTTGCTGGAGGAGTCATCTCCTGGTGGGGTAACAACGGTACACTGTCAAACTGTAATTTCGAAAACAATTCCGCTTCATCAGGTGGCGGTGCGGTTTTATGGAACGGAAATGACGGATGCATGGAAAGTTGCAATTTCATAAATAACAATGTTTCATATGGTCCTGCAGTCAGCTTAACCAGCGGAGAAAGCTTTGACCCTCATCAAATTCACATTCAGGTTGTAAACAGTGAAGGCGGAGCCCTTTACTTGAATGGATATAATCTCATTGTCAATAACTGCAATTTCTCAAACAATGCTGCACTATTGAGTGGGGGTGCAATATGTGTTAACTGGAATGGCAATGCCACAATTTCAAACTCCCGCTTCAAAAGCAATTCTGTTTCAGAATACAGCGGTGCAATACATGTGGATGGAGACAATTCAACTATAATAGGTTGCGATTTTGAAAATAATCATCAAAAGGATTTGTTTTTAAATGCAAATGCTGCTATCATCAATTCCACTTTTGATTATCCTCAGTCCATTGAAGACTTGCATAACGCAACTTACGTTAATGTTACATTCAGGTATGGCAATCCCTTTGACGAGTTATGTGAAAGAATAGCCAACACTCCTGAAGGTGGAATTCTGGTTTTAGATAAGGATTATACCTACACCGGTGGACCGGCTAAGGGAATTCTAATCAATAAAACTATCACAATTGACGGTAACGGCCATACATTGAATGGAAATCACACATCAAGAATGTTCAATATAAGCGCTGACAATGTGGTTATCAAAAACATAAACTTCATCAACGGTAATGCATATGGATTATACTTCTCAAACAATGCTGGTGGGGGTGCAATCTACTGGAACGGAGCAAACGGATACATTGAAAACTGCAACTTCACAGGTAACACGGGAAGAGGACTTGAATATGATCCTTTCGAGAAGGAAGAAACTTATGTCGATGAAAACGGAACCGTCTGGCATACTGTAAGAGTCAGACCAATGGGTGCAAAAATCAATGAAGGCGGAGCTATTGTATGGAACGGTACAAACGGAACAGTCGTCAAATGCATTTTCAAAACCAACAGTGTAGGATATCCAAACTATGGCGGAGCAATCTGCTGGAGAGGAGACTCCGGTAAAGTCTTGGAAAGCGAATTCTACAACAATGATGCATGGGGCGGAGCTTCAATCTGCTGGATTGGTAAGAACGGTACAATAACATATTCCAAATTTACAAATTCCGGAAACATTTTCGGAAGGGACATAATGTGGTTCGGTGAAAATGGAGCTATCAACTACTGCTGTTTACTTACAGAAGAGGGAGGAATTCCTTTCTATTTGCCTGCTAATGTAAATGCTGACAATAATATATTGATGGATAAAAAATACGCCTCATATGTCGATAAGTTGGAAAACCTAAGCAACTGGGCTGTTTTATGGACATCATATCCTAGCAAGAGTTTCGCTGTGAAAGGTGATTTGATAACTCTTGAATGTTTTTTTGTCGTATTTGAAATAGAAGGCAATTCCACTGTTATAACATTTTCAGCTAATGTTACCAAAACAGCTGAAAATAACGGTATCGTTCAGCATAAAATTGTCAACGGCAAACCTGTTATTGAAATTCTCCCAACACCTTTGATTGTTTCAAATGACATGTCAAAGTTTTACAAGCAATCCAAAGACTTTAAGGTACGTGTTTATGAGGATGACGGCAGTTTGGCTGTCAATAAAAAGGTTAAATTTACTATTGGTAAAAAGACATATTACAGAACAACCGACAGCAAAGGTTATGCGATTTTAAAAATCTCAAATAAACCTGGAAAATATACTGTTACTGCAAATTATGGTAAGATAATGGTCAAAAACAAAATCACTATTAAAACAACTTTAATTACTAAAAATGTAAGTAAAAAAGTTAAGAAATCAGGAAAATTCACTGTAAAGACTTTAAACTCCAATGGTAAAGCTGTTAAAAATAAGATTGTTAAGATTAAATTCAAAGGCAAGACATATAAAATCAAATCCAATAAAAAAGGAATTGCAACTTTTAAATTGCCTAAGAATTTGAAAGTTGGAAAATACACAATAAAAACCACTTATAACGGTTTGACAAATACCAACAAGATTATGGTTAAAAAATAACCATATCTTTTTACTTTTTTTTATCATTATAATTTACATGAACATTTAATTTTTCAGTAAATTTTCATTCGATATTCTAAAAAACTATAATTTCATTTTTTAATATCCATTTTTTTCATAACTTATTTAATATATTAAAATAAAATATTATTAACTGAAAATTATATGGTGATAAATTATGAAAGCTGTAATTCCAGCAGCAGGTTTCGGAACAAGATTTTTACCTGCTACTAAGGCACAACCAAAAGAAATGTTGCCTGTTTATGACAAGCCTACCATTCAATATGTAATCGAAGAGGCTGTAGCTTCAGGTATTGATGATATTTTAATCGTTACTGGTAGGAACAAAAGATCCATTGAGGATCACTTTGACAAATCATTTGAACTTGAACAAACCTTGCAAAGCGCAGGCAAGGACGACCGCTTGAGGCAAGTTCGTGCAATCACTGATTTGGCTGATATTTGTTATGTAAGGCAAAAAGAGCAAAAAGGTCTTGGAGACGCTATATATTGTGCTAAAAAGCATGTAGGCGGAGAGCCATTTGCCGTTCTTTTAGGTGATTCAATCACTAAAGGTCCAACTCCATGCACTAAACAGTTGATTGACGTTTATGAAAAATACGGTGCATCAGCTATTTCACTTGAAGCAGTTCCTAAGGAAAAAGTGGAAAGATATGGTATCATTAAGGGAACTGAAGTTGAAGATAACGTTTATAACATTGAAAAGCTCGTTGAAAAACCATTGGCTCATCAGGCACCATCCAATCTTGCAATCATGGGAAGATATGTCTTAACACCTGACATTTTCGATAAAATCGATGAAACCGAACCTGGTGTAGGTGGAGAAATTCAGCTGACTGATGCTCTTCAGAAATTGGATTCAATCTATGGTGTAACATTTGAAGGAAAAACCTACGATATAGGTAACCGTTTCGAATGGTTAAAGACATCAATAGAATTTGCAATGGATGACGAAGAGTCCAAAGATGATTTGATGGAATATATGAGAGAAATCATCAAAGAAAATGAATAGTTATTTTTAAATAACTTTTTTTTATTTTTTTTTTTAAGTTGATAATTATGCAAAATCGATTAATCAAAAAAACCGGTGATGAAATATCTCCATTGGGTTTTGGAGCTATGAGACTGCCTTTAAAAAACGGTAAAATTAATCGTGAACTTGCTAAAAAACAGATTTATCATGCGATTGATAATGGAATTAATTTTATAGACACAGCCTATCTTTATGGTGACAGCGAGACTTTTCTTGGAGAGGTTCTTCAGGGGGAGTATAAGGATAAGGTGAAATTATGCACCAAACTGCCGTCAATTAACGTAAGAAAATATGAGGATATGGAAAATATATTGGATGAGCAGTTAAAACGTCTTCAAAGGGATTCAATCGATTATTATCTGATTCATGCAGTTGATTTGAAGACCATCAACCGTCTGCTCAAAAGGGATTTGCTCAAATTCCTTAACAAGGCAAAAAGCGAAGGTAAAATCAAGCATGTCGGCTTTTCATATCATGGTCCTAAAGAGGAGTTTGAAATCATTATTGACGGTTATGACTGGGATGTCGTGATGGTTCAGTATAACTATTTTGATGAGAATGTCCAGGCAGGCATGGAAGGAATAGAGTATGCCGCTTCAAACGGCATGGGAGTATTTGTAATGGAGCCTTTGAAAGGAGGAATTCTTGCAGGAAAAATGCCTCATGACGCCGAAGAGATATTCAGAAAGGCCAATCCGAATAAGAGCAATGCCGAATGGGCACTTGAGTGGGTTTTAAACAATAGAAATGTTACCTGCGTACTGTCAGGAATGAATTCATTTGAACAGATTGATGAAAACATTAGAATTGCAGAAAATACCACTCCATTATCCATGAGTTTTGAGGATTTGGAGACAGTTGAGCTTGTTAAAAGGGTTTTGAGAAATTCACTGAAAATCAACTGTTCCACATGTGGATACTGTATGCCATGCCCTCAGGGGGTTAATATCCCTGAATGCATGAAAATATACAATGAAAAATACCTGTTTGAACATAAGGGTCTCTTCAATCAGTCTTTCATGGACTACTACCAGTATGTCGGAGGAATCATGGGAAATGAAGGCAATGCCGGCAAGTGCAACGGGTGCGGAAAATGCTTAAGGAAATGTCCTCAAAAATTGGATATCATTGCAGAGCTTAAAAAAGTTAAAAAAGAGTTTGAATTCCCTGGATTGAAATACATATTGGTATTTGTCAGATATGTTGGATTTCCGGTTTACAGACAAATGGTTAAACTTTTAAATCGCTAGAAAAACTTTTTAAAATTTAAAATAAAATTATATATTTCAAAAACAAATAATAATTATAGGTGAAAAAATGAAACTCGAAGAATTATTAGCTCCTTGTCCAAAATGTGGTTCAAAGGATAAAGTGGCAAAAAGAAAATTATTAGACAATCACAGGGCTCATGCAGAAATGGATGCAGTCAAATGTGAAAATTGCGGTTACATATTCTTTGTAAACGATGATATGGATGAAGATGAGAAAAAGAAATTATTAAATGAATTAAACAAAGTCTACGGATAAAATGACATTTCATGTAATGATTATTCCAACATTAAACTGTCCATCAAACTGTAAATACTGTTGGGGTTCTGAAAATAAAAAGGAAATGATGGATCTGGATATCATCGACCAGATTATTACCTGGTTGGGCGACTTTAGAGATGACAAGGTTCATTTCACTTTCCACGGCGGAGAACCTCTCCTTGCAGGTTATGACTTTTATGAAGCCGCTTTGGAAAAGCTATCCAAACTCCCAAATCTTGAAGGATTTTCCCTTCAGAGCAATATTTGGCTTTTATCAGAAGAGCTTATTGATTTATTCCTAAAATACAATGTTGTTGTAAGTACAAGTATTGATGGGCCAAAGGAAATCAACGATTATCAGCGTGGAGAAGGTTACTTTGACAAGACCATGGAAAAATTCAGACTGGCGAAAAGTAAAGGACTAATAATTAACTTTGTTTTAACAGTAACCGATTATTCAAAAGATTTCTCTGATGAATTGTATGATTTCTTTAAAAGTGAACAGATGAATCTAAAGATCCATGCAGCACTGCCGTCACTGCGCGGTGACAATGCAGACCCATGGGCACTTGACCAGGAAGAGCATGGAAAATTGCTGGTCGATTGGTTGGACAAGTATCTCTATGATTTGGATAAGTTCACTGTAATGGATTTGGATCATATCTGCAAATCCTCTCTTAGAAGAAGAGGAACCTTATGTACCTTTGCGGACTGTATAGGAACTACATTGGCAGTTGGTTCTGACGGTTCAATCTATCCATGTTACAGATTTGTTGGAATGCCTGAATATGTTTTAGGCAATGTGTCTGATAATCCTAGCTTTGATGATTTAAAGGAATCCGATGCATGGTCAAAACTCATGGAATTCAGGGAATATGTTGATGAAAACTGTAAGAAATGCAGGTATGTGAAATATTGTGAAGGAGGATGCCCTTACAATGCGATTGTAGCATATCAAACACCTAAGGCAGTTGACCCTCAATGTACTGCTTACAAAATGATTTTTGGAGAAGTTTCTAAAAGAATGAATAAGGAATTTGCAAAGTCTGCTTTTGGAATGGGTGCGCCTGCTCCTAGAAAGGAGGGTGAACCATTCAGCATTATGGATCTTGCAATGAAACCTTGATTTGAGTTGATAATATGATTTGTGACGATTGTGTACATTTGGAATTAAGAAACAAGTACAAGATTGTATGTAAAATTCATGAACACCAGTTGCTGGATGTTAAAGAGTGCATGAATTACAAGAAAATCGAAGATGAATAAATTTTTCTATTCTATTTTACTATTTTTTTAACTATTTTTTGCAGTATTATTTTTTTCAATCATGAATAAGTAATACTGAGTATTTAAATGAATTCAAAAAAAGTAATAACATTTATATTACTGGAATCATATATTATAATGTAGTAATACTGAGTATTTAAATAAATTCAAAAAAAGTAATACTTTTTGGCTGTTGGTACTTACTCGATTTAATTTTTTTAACAAGTTTCAAAATATGGGGGAAACTTTTAAAAATTTTTTTTGTAATACTGAGTATTTAAATAAATTCAAAAAAAGTAATACTTAGAGGTGTTTATTGTGATAGACGAAATAACTGACTTCTTATTTGGACTAAAAATGACCATTGTTTCAGGTATATTTTTATTAATCGCAGTTATTTTCATGATTTTTGGAGTGAAAACTCCAGTTTATTTAGACCCTGCATGGGGTACAGTAATAATCAGCGGTATTCCAATGCTGCTTCTGGCTATGACCAGATTAATCCGTGAAAAATGGATATCATCTGCTTTATTGATTGCAATAGCTATGGTGGCTTCACTTTTAATTGGTGAAATTTTTGCAGCAGGTGAAGTGGCTTGGATTATGGCTTTAGGTGCTCTTTTAGAAGACTGGACTGTTGAAAGGGCTAAAAAAGGTTTAAGAAATTTAATTAACTTGACTCCACAAACTGGAAGAAGAATTGTTGACGGTGTAGAAGAGGTTATCCCTGTGGATGATATTAAATTAGGGGATACATTAAGGATTCTTCCAGGTGAAAGCGTTCCGGTTGATGGTGAAATCATAAGCGGTACTTCATCACTTGACCAGTCCATCATGACTGGCGAATCCCTGCCTATAGATAAGGAAGTGGGAGACGAGGTATTCTGCGGAACCATGAACATGTATGGTGCCATTGATATTAAGGCAACCAGTCTAGGTGAAAATTCATCACTTCAAAAATTGATAGATCTTGTTAAGGCAGCCGATGAAAAACAGGCACCTACCCAAAGAATTGCAGATAAATGGGCAACATGGCTGGTTCCTGTTGCATTGATAATTGCTATTGCAGCATGGTTAATCACAGGCAATATCGAAAGGGGTGTAACCGTCCTTGTAGTGTTCTGTCCATGTGCATTGATACTTGCAACACCTACTGCAATCATGGCCGCAATCGGTCAGGCAACAAAATACGGTGTCTTAATCAAGTCAGGTGAAGCCCTTGAAACCTTGGGAGGTTTAAATACTCTGGTATTCGACAAGACCGGAACTTTAACTTACGGTAATCTAGAAGTTTCTGATGTTATTTCTCTTAAAGAAGATTTAACCAATTTGGATTTGCTTAAACTCACAGCTTCCTGTGAAAAACTGAGTGAACATCCATTGGCTAAGGCTATTGTTAACAATGCAAAAGAAGCCGATATCGACATTGAAGAACCACAAGACTTTAAAATGTATCCCGGTAAGGGAGTTACATGTAAAAATTCTTATGGTGTTGTATATGCAGGAAACTCCAAATTCCTATCAGAAAATGATATTGACGTAAAAGTTGACACACAGCTAGATAAACTTAAAAATGAAGGTAAGGCTTCAATCATTGTTGCATTAGATGGACAGGTCATTGGTTTAATTGGTTTGTCTGATGTGATACGTGAAGATTCCAAACAGATGATTGACAGTTTGCATGAGCTTGGAACCGAAACAGTATTGCTTACCGGAGATAACACAGAAACTGCTAATTACTTTGCATCACAGGTTGGAATTGGCAAAGTTTATGGTAATTTACTTCCTGAAGAAAAGCTTTCATGGATTGAAAAGTTCAAAAGTGAAGGCAAAAAAGTCTGTATGATTGGAGATGGGGTAAATGACGCACCTGCACTTAAGACTGCAAATGTAAGTGTGGCAATGGGATCCGTTGGAAGTGATGTGGCTATTGAGGCGGCAGACATTGCACTTTTGGGAGATGACATCGGAAAAATCCCATATCTTAAAAAACTTTCAAATTCCACATTATTCACTATCAAGGCAAACATTGCAATTTCAATGACAATCAATGCAGTGGCTATCATTTGTTCCGTATTGGGACTTCTAAACCCTGTGACTGGAGCTATTGTTCACAATGCAGGATCATGTCTAGTTGTTTTGAATGCAGCACTTTTATATGATAGGCACTTTGACGATTCAATCAAAAAAATTGACACCCAGAATACCGAGCACTCACATTACCACTTCCACAATGACGGTGAGCATGCTCATTCCCACGAGGGTGTTGAAATTCTTGATGAAATCAAAACTGAAAATGGAATTAAGCATATGCATGTTCACAAACATGCTATTGACAGACAAAGTTGTGAACCATATCACAACTAAATTCTTTTTTTTTAAACATCACTATTTATATATCTTTAAATAATAACTAATTGTAGGTATTATTATGAATGATAAAATAATTTTAGGACTTCCAAAGGGAAGTTTAAACAACGTAAAAAGAGGAAATACTCACCAATTATTTGTTGATGCAGGTTACGAGGTCAAAGGATACGAACCTGGCGATGAATCTTATGAAATTGAAATCTTGAATGATGATGATATAATTGCATTTTTAACCCGTCCGCAATCCACTCCTGTCGAGCTGAACAGGGGAATGGTTGACATAGCTATCGTTGGTGAAGATTGGATTAAGGAAGAGTCTGTTTTAAGGCCAACTAAAACAGTTAAACTCGGTGATTTGGACTATGGAAAGACACGTCTGATTGTAGCGGTTCCTAAGGATTCTCCTTATGACAGTTTGTCTGATCTGTTCAGGGCAAACAAGGACAGGAAAACTCCAATCTTATGTTTCACTGAATATCCAAACCTGACAAGAAAATTCATCATGGAAAATGAAGTTTATCAGGAAATCTATGGTGATTCAGTACCGTTTGTTCAGGTCAGAGGTTTGACAGATGGGGACAATGAGATGGTGCAGGTCATCAACTCCGACGGAGCTACTGAAGTTTACATTGCTAAAGGTGCTGACTTGATTGTTGACAATACCCAAACCGGAAGCAGCCTTAGAAAAGCAGGATTGAAGGAAATCGAAACCATCTTGCATTCCTCAGCAGGTCTTTACGCAAGCGAAAAGTGTACAGGTGAAAAGCTTGAAAAGGCTAAGATGATTTATGAGCAGCTGCTTGGGGCAATCACCGCTAAAAAGTATTTTGACGTAAAGTTCAATATAGCAAATTCAAAAATCGAAGAGGTTTCCAATTATTTAATTGAGAATAAGCTCTGTGCTGATGAGCCTACAATCACAGCGGGGTCTGATTTTTCACAGATTAATGTGTTGATTCCTAAATCAAAATTCCCTGAGATGGTTGATGTCATCAAAGGTTTTGATGCAACTTCAATTATAAGGAATGATTTGAAACAGTTGGTTGAATAATCATTTCATTTTCTTTATTTTTTTTAAACGATGTTTATATTTCTTTAATAGCTAATTTTATCTATCATTATTTATCATTAACATTTATAAGGTATCTTTTACATATTTAATAGTATTATTTAAGTTATGGGTGAAAACATGTTAACATCTGTACAAAAGGAAATTTTACAAACATTAATTAATTTATATCAATCCTCAAATGGCAAATCTATTAAAGGGGAAGATATTGCTGAGGTTATGAACAGAAATCCGGGGACTATCCGTAACCAGATGCAATCTCTTAGAAGTTTAGGTTTAGTTAAGGGCGTGCCAGGTCCTAGAGGCGGATATAAACCAACTATTGAAGCTTATCATTCTTTAAACATTTCAGTTTCAGATAGTGATTCTAAAGTGCCTATATATAAAAATGGTGAAAAACTGGATGATATTTCAGTTGCAAAGATTGAATTTACCAGTGTTCCACAGCCGACTGAATGTGAAGCGGCCATAAAAGTTTTAGGAAGCATAAAAGATTTGAATCTTGGCGACATCATTAGGATTGGCCCTACTCCTGTAAACAATCTGGGAGTCATGGGAACAATTGTCGGAAGGGATGACATGGACAATATCCTTCTGGTTGATACCACCACCATCAGAAGCATTCCTAAAAAAACAGTGGGTGATATTGCAAGCAAGGATGTGATTTCATTCAAAATGGATTGTTCAGTAAAGGAAGCTGCTCGCAATCTGGCGGAAAATGAAATTGATGGCGCTCCAGTTATAAAAGACGGGAAAGTTGTGGGAGTGTTCACATTAACTGATCTTGTTCAGGCCATTGCTGAGGATAATGAAGATAAAACCGTTGGAGAGTTGATGACTCCGAATGTGGTAATTGTAAATGAGGATTTAAAGATTGCCAATGCAATTGAGGTCATGCTTAAAAAATCAATTTCCAGATTGATTATAGCAGACAATGACCAGAACTTACTTGGAATTGTAACAAGAACTGACTTGATTGACAGCATTACCAATCTAGAGCAATTTCCAATAATTACAAATTAAGTTTATTTTTTAAGTGATTTAATGAAAGTTAACCAAATTAATGTTGATAAGGATATGAGTGTGCTGGATTTGTTGGATCAATTTGATGAATCCGGAGTTTTGGGAGCAGGTAGAGTAGCTCGCGCATGTAATATATTGGCGGACATGATTCAGGATGAGGATATGAACGTATTCTTAAGTCTTGGAGGCCCTTTGATACCTGGAGGCATGAGAAATATAGTGTCCAAAATGATTAAGGAAGGGCATGTCAATTTAATAGTCTCAAGTGGAGCAAATATTACTCATGACTTAGTTGAGGCTTTTGGCGGTTCCCATTACCGTCATGAAGGCAAAGACGATGAGGAGTTAAATGCTGAAGGTATAGGCAGAATTGCAGATATCAATGTGGGGGCAGATGATTTCACAATCTTTGAAAGCGAAATAACTAAAATATTTGAGAAAATCTCACAGGAAAAGAAAGTTATATCAATTCAGGAACTGCTTCACGAAGTTGGCCTTTTGGTTGATGATGAGAATTCATTTGTGGCCAATGCTGCAAGGAATAATGTTCCTATATTTGCGCCGGGGATTATTGATTCCATGATGGGTCTTCAATTATGGATTTTCTCACAGGACCATGACTTTACAGTAAGTGCAGCTGGAGACATGCCGTTATTGTCAGACATCGTATTTGGCTCTGAAAAGGTAGGAGCAGTGCTTTTGGGTGGAGGATTGACCAAACATTACACTTTAGCATCAAATGTAATTACAGGAGGTCTTGATGCTGCCATTCAAATTACTATGGACAGGCCTGAAGCCGGCAGTTTGGGAGGTGCACCTCTTGAAGAGGCAAAATCCTGGGCAAAAGCAAGATGCGGATCAAGTCTTGCAAGTGTCGTAGGTGATGTTACCGTTATTTTCCCATTGATTTATGCAGCTGCTCTAGATAAAATCGGTCGTGATTAAGTGAGTTATATAATTTTAGCTATTTTATTTATTTTATCCGGATTTTTCATGAAATATTCGGATGATTTGGTTGATGAAAATAATGATTTAACTTTTGCAAGTGTTTTAGGAGTTTTCTGTGGTGTTGCTTCAGCTTTAGCTTCCATTTATAGTGTAGAGGCAGCCTATATTTTCATAGCTATTCCAATAGGCAATCTCCTTGCCATGAAAGTGGATGGCATGCATCACATCATTACTTTAATAGTTTACATTTTTATTCTGTTAGTTGGCGGAATTCCGGAATTGAGTTTGGTTGTTTTACTGATATGTATTTTAGGAACACTTTCAGATGAAGTGGGTCATGAATTAATAGGTAATGTCACTCAAAACAAGTTTTGGAATCTATTTTTTGAATATAGGTTTGTATTGAAAATTGTAATACTCTTGCTTGCGGTTAGTGGTGTATTCAGTTTTTGGATATTTGTCTGTTTCATACTCTTTGAAATATCCTATACCTGCGCAGGAATATTATTTGAAAAGTTGAATTAGAAAGAGAAGTTAAAAAAAAGAAGTTAAAAAAAAGAAGTTAAAAAAAGGAATAAAAAAATTCCTTTTATTTTTTTTATATTTATTCGCCTGTTTCAACACCCATTTTACCTGCAATTCTAGCAATGAGTACGGTAACGATAACTGCAATAATAGTTACTACAATAGCGTATGTGAATAAACTAGGGAGAGCATCTCCAGTACCAATGAAAGATTCAATTAACTTTTGAATTGCACTGTTCCATGCTTCACCAGCAACAAACGCAAATGCTGTGGTGATTAATGCTAAGATTGTTTCCATAATCATTTTTGTTACTTCATTTGCCATGATTTTTCCTCCGATTTATTATAAATTTGTTCATAAATTTTAAGAACAATATTATCTTTATTGGTTTTAATTAAAATAGTTTGCTTTATTTTAAAGATTCGATTAATTTTTCACAGGCTCCCTTTGGATTGTCTGATTCATAAATACTTCTTCCGACAATTATTGCGTTTGATATTTCCAAAGTTTTCTTACCGTCTCCACCTTGCTTGCCAACCCCAGGAGATATGATATATGCATCTTCACCGACAATACGGCGAATATCTGCGAGTCTGTCTAATCTTGTAGCAGGTGCAACATAGTTTGTAATTCCCATATCAACTCCCATTTCAGCTATTGCATCTGCATTCTTTTGAAGGAACATCTTAGCTCCCGGATGGGACATTTCGGTAAGCAGGAATAATTCTTTTTCATATTTGTTTGCCACATCAAGGCATGCCTGAACGCTGTCTGATCCTACAAATCCATGGCATATTATTGCATCTGCCCCTGCCTTGAAGGTTTCTTCACAAATTTTTGAGTTTGTTGCATCAATGTCTGCCACCTTAAAGTCACAAATGACCTTAAATCCAAATTTGTCCTTAAGTTTTCCTATGATTTCAAGACCTTCTGCAAGTGCAAGCGGGTAACCTATTTTTATTGTGTCAATATAGTCTTTGATTGAGTCACATATTGATATGGATTCACTTTCACTTCCTACATCGAGTGCCAAAATCAAGTTATTTTTCATGTTCATGTTATCATCTTTGTTCTTTTTTCTATTAAATATATTAGGTTTACCTAAATTTTGTTTGCTTAATTGTTAATAATATTTATATATAATAAGGTATATAATACCATTATCAATAAAACTTTAATAAATATTAATTTTAATTTAAATTTTTATTGACATATTTATCAATCTATATTGATAGGTTATTTGGAGGAAATTATTTATGCATATTATGGAAGGATATTTACCATTAATGTGGTGTATTGTATGGTTTGTTGTCGCAATCATATTCGTTGCCGTTGGTATTTATCAAATTAAAAAAATCGTAGATGAAACCCCTGAATCCAAAGCTTTACTTGCAGTAAGTGGAGCATTCATGTTCATCTTATCATCTTTGAAATTACCTTCTGTTACTGGAAGTTGTTCTCACCCTTGTGGTAACGGTTTAGGTGCAGCATTATTTGGTCCTGCAGTTACTGCAGTATTAGCTACTATTGTTCTTATCTTCCAAGCTTTATTACTCGCTCACGGTGGATTGACTACTTTAGGTGCTAACATTGTTTCAATGGGTATCGTTGGACCATTAGTCGCATGGATTGTATACAAAGGATTAACTAAAGCTAATGTATCTTCTACTATTGCAGTATTCTTTGCAGCATTTTTAGGAGACTTATTAACTTATGTAACTACTTCATTCCAATTAGCTTTCGCATTCCCAGCTCCATCTTTCGGTGCAGCTTTAACAAACTTCTTAGTTATCTTTGCAGTAACTCAAGTACCGTTAGCAATTGGTGAAGGTATCTTAACCGTAATTATATGGGACAGATTAAAAGCTTACAAACCAAAATTATTAAATAAACTTAATGCATTAGCTCCTAATGAAGCATAAGGTGATTTAAATGAAAACATCTACATTAATTATTTTAGCAATTATTTGTGCTATTATATTTATTGCACCTTTAGCAATGTATAATGGTCATGGGGAAGATGATGGATACTTTGGTGGATCTGACGACGCAGCTGGTGAAGCTGTAGAGTCATCTGGTTTTAAACCATGGTTTTCATCTATATGGGAGCCACCTAGTGGTGAAATAGAAAGTTTATTATTCGCTCTTCAAGCAGCTATAGGAGCAATCATCATTGGTTACTTCTTCGGTTACTGGAGAGGACAAGGTAAAGAAGAATAATTTTTCTTCTTTATTAATTCTTTTTTTGTGATTTTATGAAATTTGACATGGATTATATTGCGCATCATAATGCTTTAACAGAAACAAATCCTTATTTAAAATTGTTTATAACAATCTTCTTGTTAGTCTTAACTTTAGCATTGGATAATCTGTATTTTGATATTTTCATTTTCATTGCTATGTCAATTGTCATTTTGGCAATAGCTAAAATTAATATTCGTTCCTATTTGAAATTTTTATCCATTCCCATGGTATTTGTTGTATTGACCTGTATTTTTTTAATTTTCTTCTTCGGTAAGGGTGAAGTAATTTATGAAACAGGAATTTTTGGAATTGTAGTTACAACAGATTCACTTCATTATGGTGTTTACACATTCTTTAGAGTTATAGGATGTTTGCCGTTACTGGGTTTTTTAGCTTTAACAACACCAATCGCAAAAATTTTGCATTGTTTGGAAACCTTGAAAGTTCCAAAAATCGTTATTGAAATAGCACTTTTAATGTATAATACAATATTCATTTTCTTAAATGAAATTGACACTATGCAGAAAGCACAGGAAACACGTCTGGGATACAGTACTTATTTCGGTTCTTTTAAATCACTGGGAGCCCTTGCAAGTACAATTTTTTTAAGGTCTCTTGACAAAAGTGAAACACTGCAACATTCTTTAGATTCAAGGGGATACACAGGAGAACTTCCAATTTATGAACCAAGAAAAAAGGAGAATTGATATGTTAGAAGTGAAAAATATTAAATATTCTTATAATGCGGATTATCAGGCGCTTAAGGGAGTTAGCTTAAAAGTCGAGAAAGGAGAAATGGTAGCTCTTTTAGGTAAAAACGGTGCAGGTAAATCCACATTGTTTCTTCATTTGAACGGTATTTATGAACCGGATGAGGGACAGGTGTTTATTGATGGCGAAGAGTTAAAATACGATAAGAAATCTTTACTCAAATTCAGACAAAAAGTGGGTATTGTGTTCCAAAACCCTGACGACCAGATTTTTGCTCCAACCGTAGAGGAAGATGTAGCTTTTGGACCTCTTAATTTAGGTTTGCCTATGGAAGAGGTTCAGGACAGAGTTGAAGAGGCTCTTGCCCGTGTTGGAATGAGCGGTTTTGAGAAAACAGCTCCGCATCATTTAAGTGGAGGTCAAAAGAAAAGGGTTGCTATTGCCGGAATTCTTGCCATGAAACCTGAAATAATGGTTTTGGATGAACCTACAGCAGGTTTGGATCCTCAAGGTGTAGTCAATCTGCAAAAGTTATTAAGGGATTTGAATGATGAGGGAATTACTATCATTATTTCAACTCATGAAGTGGATTTGGTTCCAAACTATGCACAAAGGGTATTTGTTTTAGTTGATGGGTTATTAATAGCAGAGGGTACTCCTAAAGAAATCTTTGCGCAGCCTGAAATTTTAAAACAGGCAAACTTGAAAGTACCTATTGTAACTGAACTCTTCCAGAAACTTGAACAGGAAGGCTTTGATATGGAAAATGATTATCCGTTGACCATAGATGAAGCTAAGGATAAGTTTTTGGAAATGTTAAACAAAAACTAATTTTTTTTTAAATCAGATTTTTTTCATAATTTTAATATCGAAAGTATTACTCGCAGTAATAATTCATAATACTTTTGTATTTTTAACTAAACATTTATATTATTAAAAACATACTTTTTCATAAGGTGAATTTACATGAGAATTGGAATTTGTGATACAACATTTGCTCGTTTTGATATGGCTTCAGCAGCTATTGATGAGCTTAAAAACAACGCTTATGATTTAAAGATAATTCGTGAAACAGTTCCGGGCGTAAAGGATTTGCCTGTAACTGCAAAGATTCTCATTGAAGAAGAAAACTGTGATATTGTAATGGCACTTGGAATGCCTGGACCTATGGAAAAAGATAAGATGTGTGCTCATGAGGCATCAACAGGACTGATAAATGCACAGCTGATGACCAACACACATATTCTTGAAGTGTTTGTCCATGAGGATGAGGAGGAAGATCCTGTTGAACTTGCAAAACTTGCGGAAAACAGGGCCCGTGAACATGCACAAAACCTAATTAAGATGATGTATCATAGAAAGGCGATGAGAAAAGAAGCTGGAATGGGAATGCGTGAAGGAAAAGAGGATGCAGGACCATTATAGAAAGGTGTAAAATGGAATATGAAATAACCAAGGAAGACAAGGATGCCACTTATGTGGTTCTTCCGGCATATAATGAGGCAACAAGAATCCAACCTGTAATCGAGGCAATTGCAGAGAAAGGATATAATATGGTCATTGTCAATGACGGTTCGTCAGACAATACTTTAGATGTTATTTTAGAGTCTAAAAGACAATATCCTGATAAGGTTCACGTTTTTTCATTGCTCATTAACAGAGGTGTGGGCGTTGCAACCCAGACTGGATTTGACGCTGCCTTGAAATTCAATCCTAAATATATTGTTAGCATGGACTCTGACGGCCAGCATTCCGCTGACGATTTGGATGCTGTCATAAAGCCGTTGGTTACAGGTGAAGCTCAGGCTGTAATTGGTGTAAGGCCGCTTAAGGACATGCCTAGAAGCAGAAACTATGCCAATGCGATAATGAACCTTTTAACAAGAATATTTTATAGGGTTAATGTAAGCGATTCACAAACAGGTTTCAGGGCAATCACTAGAGATGCTTTGGATAAAATCAGCATTAACGCTACAGGATATCTCATATCTTCAGAATTCATTCGTGAAATCAATGATAATAAAATTCCTTTTGCAGAAGTTCCGATTGAGACAATTTACACTCCAGAGACTCAGGCCAAAGGTACAAACGTAAGTGTCGCAATTAAGATATTGCTTCAAATGATAAAACATCAATTTTAAGGTGGTAAAATGCTTTTATATTCTTTAATATTTCCAATAATTTCTATCCTAGCCATAGTGTGGTTTGCATTTAGATATTTGAGGGGAAAAAATTCTTTCTTTACAACAATATTGTGGTCTATTTTTTGGATAATTGTAGCAATATTTTCACTTTTCCCAAATCTAAGTAACTCTTTCGCTAGAATGGTTGGTATAACCCGTGGTTTGGACTTCATAATCATTTTGGTATTTATAATACTGTTCTACACAGTTTTAAGATTATACTTTATTGTGGATAAACTGCAAAATGATATGAATACCATTGTAAAACAGGTAGCAATACAGAATGAAATCACTCTTGACGATGAAGAGGAATAATTTATGTTATATTTCAGAGGATGCACCGCACGCGAAAAGCAGACTGGCATTGCTGAGGCAACTGAAAGAATTCTAAAAATAGCCGGTGTGGATTTTCATACACTGGATGATGAAAAATGCTGCGGATCTGTTTTGCTGAGAACTGGTTTTATAGATGAGGCTTCAGAACAGATTAAAAAGAATACTGAAATTCTCAAAGGTCAAAAAATCATCACTTCCTGTGCGGGATGCTATAAGACATTGAAAGAGGATTATGACGGATTGGATGTAATCCACATTTCCCAATTATTAAATGATTTAATTAGTCAAGGCAAACTTGATTTGTCCAAAAAGGATTTGGACGTTACTTATCATGATTCATGCCATCTGGGCCGTCATTGTAATGTTTTTGATGAGCCGAGAAATGTTATCAAATCTGTTGCAAACCTGGTTGAGATGGACAATATCCGTGAAAACAGTCTGTGCTGCGGAGCAGGCGGAGGTGTTAAGTCAGCTTATCCTGAAATTGCCACTCAGATGGCAGCATCAAGGCTGGAACAGGCAAAGCAAACAGGATGTGAAACTTTAGTGACACCGTGTCCGTTTTGCAAACTCAATCTGGAAAATGATGATATTGAAGTTTTGGACCTGACTGAATTTTTGGTTAAGTATGGTGGTATAGATGGAGAATAGTGAACTTGAAACAATGAGAAAATCATTCAACACAGTTAAAAAAAGGTCAAACACCATCAAGGACTCCCCATCCACTAAAAGACTAATCAAACGAGTTCAGGAAATCAAGGAGTATTCAATTGAAAATAATGATGAGCTGTTCGCCCAGGCGCTGGATTCATTCAAACGCAATGACATTGATTTCAGGATTGCAGACACAGCGCAGGATGCGCTTGACATAATTGACGAATTGCTTGAGGAGTATGACTGCACTGCAATAGCTAAAGCAAAATCCAATACCTTGGGAGAAATCAACCTTAAAAACCATCTTAAGGATACTGATATTGATATTGTTGAAACAGATTTGGGAGATCGGATTTTACAGCTTAAAAAGACTGACAATAAGCCGGTTCATCCGACCGGACCTGCATCTCATCTGAACATTTCAAGAATTACTGACATTGTCAATGAATCTCTGGACGTTAATGTCAATCCTGAAGCCAGGGAAATCATGGAGGCCGTCAGGCATGATGTACTAAAACGTCTTGAAAATGCCAATGTAGGTATAAGTGGAGCCAATGCTATAGCCTCCGAAGAGGGATCCCTTGTAATGGTTCACAATGAGGGCAATATTTCAATAGTTTCACTAAAAGATTTGCATATAATTGTAGCGGGAATTGATAAAATTGTACCTACTTTGGAAGATGCAATTTCCGTTGTAAAGCTTGAGACAATTTTTGCTACCGGAAACTATGTGACCTCATATATGAATGTGATCTCAGGGCCTTCAAAAACAGCGGACATTGAAAAGAAGCTCCTGAAAAACATGTATGGTGCTGAAAGGGTAGTTGTAATTTTGATGGACAATGGAAGAAGCGATGCAACACCGGAATGCCTGTACTGCATCGGATGCGGAAACTGTGTCGTTCACTGTCCGGTATATAACGCTGTGGGTAATGAATTCGGGTTCAACAACTATCTGGGAGGCCGTGGCGTTGCTATGTCAAAGTTCATTGAGGATGACGAGACATGCTACAATTCAGGCCTTTACATGTGTACCTTATGCGGATTGTGCACATTGAACTGTCCGGTGTCAATTCCTACAAATGAAATAATTGAAAACATGAGAAAGTTATCAACTGATGTTGGATTCTATCCCAAAGCACATGGGGTAATTAAAAACAATGTTCGGGATAATGATTCTCCTTATTAATTCTATTTTTTTAAAAAATTTCCCCAAAAAGCAATAATATTATAAATAATAAGGAAGTAATATTATTATATTATAATATAATATTGGAGGAAATTTATGCTTCTATTAATAAGTCCTATAAATCGTGAAGAAGCTCTTGAATCAATTAAAGGTGGAGCAGATATTGTTGATGTTAAAAATCCTAAAGAAGGTTCTTTAGGTGCTAATTTCCCTTGGGTAATTAAAGAAATCAGGGAATTGATTCCTGAAGACAAACTTGTCAGTGCAACTTTAG
>NZ_JAZQFM010000056.1:0-27432 GCF_045539575.1 Methanobrevibacter sp. | reverse complement strand
ACAGAATATATAATTATTTTTTTAAGATTTTGAGTAATTTCAGATTGTTTATGTAATTTTTAACCATTTTTAATCATTTGATTTTACGCATTTTTCCCATTTTTATTAACTATGTGCAATATTGTAATACAAAGCTTTATTTATTAGCTTTCTAATATTATTAACACTGGAAATTATACTATTATTTTTTTCATAATTTTATGTGGTGGTATTAATGTCTAATGTTTTTGAAGATTTAGAAGATGATTGGGGAGATTTAGTTTCGAAAAGTATCTTTAAGGATAAAGCGCCACTAGATCACAGATTTTTACCAGAAAAGTTAGTACACAGAGATGAACAGATAAGACAAATAGCTAAATACTGGGTTGATGTTTTAAACAACGTAACTCCGTCCAATGTTACATTATATGGAAAAACAGGAACTGGAAAAACAGCAGCATCTAAATTTGCACGTGAACAGCTACTTGAGATAGCTAATAAGAAAAATGTTTTTGTAAAGGTTGAATACATTAGATGCACTGACTACACTACTGAATATCAGGTTATTGCGCAGCTATGCAATAAGCTCGGGCGTGACGTTCCAAACCGTGGATGGACCAAGGGGGAAGTTGTAAACACATTCAGGGACATATTCAGAACAAGTGCCTTCGGCAGAAAATTGCATTTGATTGTCATTTTGGACGAAATCGATATTTTGCTTGACAAGGACGGCGATGGAATATTATACACATTAACAAGAACCGATAACGTTTCCGTATTGTCCATCAGTAACTATTTGGACTTTAAGAATTTAATCAAGTCCAGGGTTACCAGCAGTTTGAATGATAAGGAAATTGTTTTCCCACCTTACGGCGCTGATCAGCTGGCTGACATTTTAAAGGAAAGGGCTGAATTGTCATTCAGGGAAGGTGTTTTGGAAAGCGATGTTATACCATTGTGTTCTGCTATGGCTGCAAAAGAAGAAGGTGACGCCAGATATGCTTTGGATTTACTTAAAAATGCTGGCGAATTGGCTTTTGATGAGGATTCAGAAAAAGTTACTAGCGAACACGTAAGAAGAGCTAAGGATACTATTGAACACAATAAGGTAATTGAAATTATTTCCACTTTACCGCCACAACAGCAAAGGGTTTTAGAGGCAATTTTAATCCTGACCAAACAGGGTGAAGAGATATCATCAGGAAAACTGTATGATGAATACAAGGAAATTTCCAAAAAGGATGCGGTTACCTACAGAAGAATTTTTGACTTCATCAATGAGCTGGAACTGTTAGGTATCATATCTACAAATACCGTCTCACGTGGTCGTGGAAAAGGAAGAACAAATATTATTAAACTTCAATGTGATGAAACATTACTTGAAACAACCCTTTACTCTATTTAGGGTTGTTTTTTATTAATGTTTTTAAGATTGCCATTCTCACAGGAACTGCATTTGCAGCCTGAGTGAAATATTTGTTGTATTTTGTATTGTCGACATCAGTGTCGATTTCATCTATTCTAGGTAAAGGATGCATTACAATCAAGTCTTTACCTTCCAACATTTTTTTATTTATTATATAAGCACCTTTGATTTTCAGATAATCGTTAATGTCACCGAAGCGCTCTTTTTGTATTCTTGTCACGTATAATACATCAACATCATCGATTATCTCTTCAATTGATTCTGTTTCTATCCATGTGACATTTGTCTTGTTGATGTCATGGAGAACTTCCTGAGGCATCTTAAGCTCAGGAGGGGATACCAAATAAATTTTAACGTTTTTGAATAATCCCAATGCATTTGATAGTGAATGCACGGTACGGCCGAATTTCAAGTCCCCGATCAGGGCTATTTTCAGGTTGTCGATTTCGCCGATTTCCTTTTTGATTGTGTATAGGTCAAGCAGGGTCTGTGTTGGGTGTTGGCCTGCTCCGTCACCTGCATTGATTACAGGAACGTCAACAATGTCTGAAATGAATTTGGATACTCCTTCAAGTTCATGTCTGATTACCAGCGCATCGCTGTATCCTTCAAACATCTTTGCTGTATCTGCAATGCTTTCACCTTTGGAAACTGAACTTGATCCGCTGCTTTCAAATCCGATTCCATCTCCTCCAAGACGTTTTATTGCAGTTTCAAATGACATTCTTGTTCTTGTTGAAGGCTCAAAAAACATCAAACCCAATATTTTACCCTTCAATTCTTCAGATATCTCTCTAGATTTTGCGACATTTTCCAATTTTGACGCTTCATCAAGGATATATTCAATGTCTTCCCTTTCAAAATCCTTTATTGAAATTATGTTTTTTAGTTTAAAAATTTTAATCAACCCTTTTTTCAATCATGTTATTAATGTAATCGGCAAACTTATCAATTTCATTCATGTTCAAGGCAGGCAATCTTTTACCTTCCTTTTTATAATTGTCAATGATACTATTTATTTTTCTCTTTTCAATAATGTTTCCCTCATCAGGGTCCAACTCATATCCGAAGTTTGTGCAGATAAGTGATGAATTCACTAATTCCTCTGTAAATGCCCTGTTCAATCTTTCAGCAATATCTATTCCCTCTTCGCAGTTCAAAATCAAAGCAATCGGCTTTTCCTTTAAAGTCCTGATGTTTCTTGAAATATATCTTTTAACTGCGTTTTGCACCTTGCCGTCATAGGCCGAACATGCAATGATAATGTAATTGTATTTTAGAATACACTCTGCTTTCGCTTTTTCAATTGGTATCAGCTTAATTTCTGAATTAATCTTATCAGATAATATTCTGCAGGATTTTTCCGTTGATTTGCTTGATGTGGAGTGTATTATTGCTATGTTCATATTATTCTTTCAATTGGCACAACAAGTATGTCTTTTGCACCGGCATTTCTCAAATCGTTTACAAGTTCAAATACTTGTTTTTCATCAATAACAGCTTGAACGGCCACTGTTTTTTCTGTAGATAAAACTTCAGAAATTGTTAAACCACCCATGGACGGCATAACTTTCTTAACTTTATCCAAATCAGAGTTTTTAACGTTCATCATAATCAGTTTCTTTCTGTCCGCATCAAGAACCCCTTTAATGCTTGTGCTGACGGATTCAATTAATTCCTTCTTGTCAACCAGACTTTCCCTGTTGGCTATAACTTTGATGGTACTTTCAAGGATTGTGTCTATAATCTCGAGATGATTCATTTTCAGTGTAGTGCCTGTACTTGTCAGGTCTGTGATTAAGTCGGCTATTCCAATGAATGGTGCGGCCTCTGTAGATCCGCTCAGTTTCACAATCTTCAAGTTAAGCCCTTTGCTTTCCAGGTATTTTCTTGTAAGTACCGGAAACTCGGTGGCAACTTTCATGTCCGGTGTAATGTCGTCAACCGAATTGATGTTTGACTCTTCGGGAGCGGCCAGAACGAGTTTTGTCTGACCGAATCTCAAGTCAAGAAGCTCTTCAACGTCAGCTTCATTTTCCTTGATTAAGTCTACACCTGTTATTCCCATATCTGCAACTCCATCATTTACAAATTCAGGAATATCGGAAGCTCTTGCAAACATTACTTCTATATTTTCGTTAAATGTCTTGGATATTAGTTTTCTGTTGTTTTTATCAATTAATCCTAAACCTGCTTTTTCTAAGATATTTATTGAAGGTTCACTTATTCTTCCCTTTGATGGAACGGCAATTTTTATTTTCATTATTTCACTCAATTTTTTTATCTTATATTATATTATTAATAATCTTTTAAATACTTTTAAGTATTACTTTTTTATTTATTTAGATAATTTAATTATATTTTTAAAATATGAGCACAATTTTGCAAAATATTTAAATATTAAGTTATCTTATATTGTTATTTAACTTATGATTTTGGCTGTAAATCATAAGTTAGTAATAAACTTATGTGAGGTGAAAAACATGTCTGAAATACCAAAAGCTCCTATTGCAAGGATCATTAAAGAATCTGGTGCTGAAAGAGTTAGCGAAGATGCAAAAGCAGAATTAGCTGCATACTTAGAAGAAGTTGCTCGTGATGTTGCTAAAGAAGCTAACCAAGTTGCTAAAATCGCAAAACGTAAAACTATTAAAGCAGAAGATATTAAATTAGCAATTAAAAACTTATAAATAAGTTTTTAACTTTTTTTTATTTTTTTAAGGTGTTATTATGTCAGATAATACTATTTTGATTAAGAATGCAGTAATTTTAAACCCAAATAATTTTGAAGAAAAAAAACAATCTCTTTTAATTAAAAATGATTTAATCGCAGAAATTTCAGAAGAAATCGATGAAAGCAATGCTGATAAGATAATTGATGCGGAAGGAAAGATTTTACTTCCGGGATTTATTAATACTCATACTCATTTATCAATGACTTTATTTAGAGGTTTAGCGGATGATTTAAGTTTGGACAGCTGGCTCAATGATCATATATGGCCGATGGAAGCTAACCTCAATGGTGATTATTGTTACATAGGCGCTCTTTTGGGAGCGGTAGAACTCATTAAATCAGGAACAACAACATTTTCCGACATGTATTTTTATATGGAAGATGTTGCACGTGCAGTTGATGAGGCAGGTTTAAGGGCTGTTTTATCCTACGGAATGATTGACTTTGGCGATGCGGAAAAAAGGGAAGCTGAATTGAGCGAAAACTTGCAATTGTTCAAGAACTGCAACGGCATGGCTGACGGAAGAATCAAGGTATTCTTTGGCCCTCACTCACCGTATACAGCTTCAGAGGAACTGTTAATAAGAACCCGTCAATTGGCTGATGAATACAATATGGGCATTCACATACACGTTTCCGAAACCCAAAAGGAAATTAATGATGTCACTGCTGAGAAAGGACTCAGACCATTTGAATATTTGGACAAGATTGGATTATTAGGCCCTGACGTAGTTGCTGCACACAGCGTATGGCTAAGTGACGAGGAAATAGAAATCATCAAGAAAAATGATGTGAAGGTTTCCCACAACCCATGCAGTAACATGAAACTGGCTTCAGGAATTGCTCCGGTTTCCAAACTGATTGAAAATGACATATGCGTTTCCATAGGTACTGACGGTGCTTCTTCAAACAATAATTTGGATTTAATTGAAGAGTTAAAAACTGCCAGCTTACTTCAGAAGGTATCAACTCTCGACCCTAATGTATTGAATTCTCATGAAGCTATTGCAATGGGTACCATTAAAGGTGCTGAAGCTTTAGGCCTTGATGATGAGATCGGTTCTATTGAGGTAGGTAAAAAAGCAGATATCATCTTAATTGACACAAATTCTGCCAACATGGTTCCTGACAGTTCCACATTGACATCCAATGTAATTTACTCAGCAAACGGTTCTAATGTAGATACCACCATCTGTAACGGTAAAATATTAATGGAAAATAAGAAATTAACCGTTTTGGATGAGCAGGAAATCTATGAAAAGGCTCGTGAAGCTATAAAAAGTTTAAAAGAAGCTATCTAGCTTCAAATTTTATTTCTTTTTTATTTTGTACAATACTCTTTTTCCATTCGTCTTTTGTTTCAGGGAAATCAGATCTGAAGTGTGCTCCCCTACTTTCTCTACGCAATATTGCAGACTTTACGGTTAGAATACAGATTTCAACCATATTTATTACTTCAAGGGCGGTTACCAAATCGTTATTGTACTGTTTATTGTCACTGACATCCAGGTTTTCAAGTTCTTTTTGCATTTCAAGCAATTCTTTAAGTCCTTCATTCAGTGTTTCCTCATCACGGACAATAGCTACTTTTTCCCACATTAATGACTTGATTCTGTTTTTGAATTCCTGTGGTTTTATTGTTCCTTTTTTGATTAAGCCTTCAATTCTGGAAGCTTCAAGTTCAACTTGCTCATCGTTGCTTTTAAGTTCGCTGTCCTTTGCAGCATCGGATGCGCTTTGACCTGAGATTTTTCCAAACACTTGAGTGTCTGCCAGTGCGTTTCCTCCCAGACGGTTTGCGCCGTGAACTCCTCCGCAGACTTCTCCTGCTCCAAACAGGTTTTTGAGGCTGGATGATCCGTCGGTATTTATCTTTAAACCGCCCATGAAGTGATGTGCTGTAGGAGCCACTTCAATAGGGTCGTGTTTGATGTCAACTCCGACGTTGTCAAACTGCAGGACCATTGTCTCAAGCTTTTCATCGATGTAGTCGTCGTCAAGGTGGGAAATGTCAAGGTAGACTCCTCCGTTTTCGGTTCCTCTGCCTTCGATGATTTCCTGATAGATTGAACGGGCCACGACGTCACGTGTTGCAAGCTCCATTTTTTCCGGAGCGTACTTGCTCATGAATCTTTCGCCGTCCTTGTTTATGAGCTTACCTCCTTCAGCCCTTACTGCTTCGGTAACCAGCACTCCTTTTTTGGATTCTGGAGCTACCATTCCTGTAGGGTGGAATTGTATCTGTTCCATATCAATCAAGTCGGCTCCTGCACGGTAAGCTATTGCATAGCCATCCCCGTTTTTCTGGAAGGTGTTGGATGTTACAGGGTATAGTTGTCCGGCACCTCCGCTTGCGAGAATTGTAGCTTTTGCCTTGAAATATATCAGACTTGAATCCTTCAGGTCAAGTCCGGTTGCACCGATTACCTCATCTCCGTCGGTTACAAGGGATGTAATCATTACTTCTTCGATGCATTCTATATCTCTTTTGATAATCTCTTCTTTAAGGGCATTCAACAGTTCTGCACCTGTTCTGTCGCCCTGATAGCAGGTTCTTCTGTAGGTTTGTCCTCCAAATGGCCTTTGGTCAATTTCGCCTGATTCCTGTCTGTCGAACAGGGCGCCGTAATTTTCCAGATCTATTAGCCTTTTTGGTGATTCACTCACTAAAATCTCGACCAGCTTTTCGTCGTTTAGATAGCTTCCGCCCTTTAGTGTGTCATGTATGTGTGCCTCAATTGAGTCGTCCTTATCCACTGTCTTGAAAACGGCATTGTATCCGCCTTCAGCCATTCCGGTACAGCCAGACCTGAATGAAAGACCTTTTGATACAATTGTGGCTTTTAATCCCGCATCATCAACTTCAATAGCTGCTCTTGAACCTGCTCCACCAGATCCGATTATCAATACATCTGTTGAGATAGTTTTAATTTTCATTTCAATTACCCTGTAAATATTTTATCACTATTAGTATGTTTTTCATGATAAATAAATTTCTTCAAAAATATTTATTAATTAAAAAAAGGTTAAGTTATAGTATCAAATCTATATTTAATAGTTTAAATTTTAATGAAATATATTACATTTTCATTAAATTAAAAGCACCATAAAAATTATTGATATTTAAGAGTAATGCATATGGTTTAAATAGAGGGTTTTTAATGAATATTGATGGTGAAGTTACAACCGGTTTGGGAAAGGCTGCATTTTTCCTGTCACAGGATTTTTACACTAAGGAATTTGAGAAAAATTTGGGATTTGTCCCATATCCCGGCACATTGAACATAGTTGTCGGCGAACAGCATTTGGATGAGATCAATAAAATCAAGGATGAATGTGAAAATCTAATCAAGCCTGACGCTAAATTCGGTGCCGTAAAATTTATTGAAGCTGTTTTGAATGACAAAATTAAGGGCGCAATTGTTTTTCCTGCAAAAACTACACACGAAGAAAATTACCTGGAATTTATCAGCGAATGCAGGTTAAGGGATGAACTGGGTCTTGATGACGGCGACACTGTTAATGTCCAATTTTAATTACATTTATATATTTTTTAATAAATATTATGATATCGTGATTAAAAATGGATTATGATTTTCAAAAGATTGCAATTAATTCAATAATTGTGGCAATTATTGCACTTGTCATTGGTTTTATACTAGCATTTTTAAATGTGGGAGTATATAGTTTTGTCATTGGAATGGTTATTGCGGCTATTATAGCAGGTTATATTGACCAGAATATTGACTCTGCATTGATTGTCGGTTTTATAGCAGGTTTCATAGCTTTAGTTTTATCCGGTTTTATTGCTCCGCATATTTTAGCTCCAAATGTGGCGGCGCTGTTCCCATTTAAAGTTGATTTTTCTTTAGCTATTATAGGGGCTATTGTGGCCGGTATTGTGGCTTTGATTTTTGATGTTGTAATCAATAAAGAGTGAATTTAATTTTTCACTCGATTTCTATTTTTAATTTTTTACCACAAAGTATTTTATATATGATTTATATATTTGATAATACGTTCTCAGGGTGAGGTGAAATTCCCTACCGGTGGTGATTTTTTTAAAATAAGTCCACGAGCACAAATTTGTGTTGATTTGGTGAGATTCCAAAACCGACGGTAACAGTCCGGATGGAAGAGAAGAAATAAAATTGTAATTATTTTTGGCCCTGGTTCTAGTACAAATGGAGATGTTACTATGAATCAAGAAACTAACTTAGATAAAGCTTTAGAAGCTATTAGAAATGGTGAATTCGTTCTAGTTTTCGATAATGATGAAAGGGAAGGGGAAGTCGACATGATCATCGCTTCCGAGTTTGTAACCCCTAAATCAATTGCAACCATGAGAAATGATGCAGGCGGATTAATCTGCAATTGTTTACATCCTGATTATTGTGAAGCAATTCATTTGCCGTTTATGGTTGACATTATGCAAGCTGCTACCGAAAAATATCCGGAACTTGCTGAACTTGCACCAAATGACATTCCATACGATGAAAGGTCTTCATTTTCAATTTGGGTAAATCACAGAAAATCTTTCACTGGTGTAACAGACCATGACAGAGCAATGACTATCAGCGAATCTGCTCTTATGATGAAAGAAGAAAGATTTGACGAATTTGGAGCAACATTCAGATCCCCTGGTCACGTATGTCTTTTAAGAGGAGCTGACGGGCTTGTTAAAAATAGACAGGGACACACAGAAATAGGTCTTGCATTATGTGAGATGGCTGGTGTCACTCCTGTATGTGTAGTTTGTGAAATGATGGACGGTGAAACCGGACAGGCTACTTCTCTTGAAAAGGTTCGCAAATACGCAGAAGAAAACGGTCTCATCTTGCTTAAAGGTGAAGACATCATTAATAAATATTTAGAGGAATAATCAATTCCTCTCATTTGACTTTTGCGCTATATAATTAGCAATGAATTCAGTATTTTGTTTTATTTTATAGGAATTATAAATGCTGAAGGTAACATATCTGCCGTCACGCATTTGTATTTCTAAACCATCTTTCACTTCTTTTGAAGAGTTTATTGAAGCTATTTTTTCCCATTTGATTCTTAGTGTTTTTGTTTTAAGCGCCTTTTCTATGTGTATTCCGTCATCCAGGATTTTAACTACCCTCACTATTCGGCGGTTTTTTTCAAGTCCGATTTGAACGTTGCCGTTATCGTCAAAGATGTAATCTGGAATTAGGCAGGTTGCTTTCCATCCCTGTTTGATTTTCTTTAGAACATGAGCCCTATCCTTTTTTGTAAGTTTAACGCCTTTTTCAGGACTTAAGTTAAGAGCCATTATATCACCTTGCTTTTTATTTCATCAAATGAATAGATTTTATTGAATTCAACCTCACGGGCCATGCCGATAATTTCATCAATGTCCAAATTGTTTTCAATCAGTTCCATGGCATATGATGTGAACAGTTCGTATCTGATTTCAACTTCAGGAATGAACCCTCTCATGTCGGCATTCTTCAATTTAGGTATTTTCAAGACTTTTTCGACATTGGTGTTGTTTTGAATATATGGAACCACATTGTCGAATATATCGTCGTTGTACACCTTGTTTAGAAGAATTGCCCTAACGTCAACGCCGAATTTCTCAAGCATGTTTGCATGGGAGACCAGATCAAATGCCGCTGATTCGATACCGCCCTTGTTTACTCCTGAGGCAAGTATCATAGGAATGTTTGATGACATTGCTATTTCAGCTGCTGAGAACGGTACCTTTTCATTTAAAAGGCCGGTGAATACGCTCATTACACCTTCAATAAGCACTATGTCGTAGTCTGATGAGTTGAGTTTCGCGACTGTAGATTCTATGTCGCACCATCCGAGGTGTCCGATTTTGATGGATGCAAAGTCTTCCATTTTTCCTTTTGTCAAGTAAAGTCCAGGTATGATGTCACGTACATCCGGACCCACTTTCAGCAGTGCAACCTTGTAACCTCTTTTTCTGATTGCACCTGCAAGTCCTGTCAGTATGAAAGTTTTCCCGGAGTCGGACCCATTGCTTCCAATCATCAAGTATTTTGGTTTCTTGAGTGATTTAACTGCAGGTATCTTAATGCCTGTATTGATTCCTACTTCGCTTTGTAAATATTTTTTTACTTCTAAATTTCTATTGTAAATTTCATCGAGGTCATGTATATCTATTTGTTCTTTCAGGTTTTCTACGATAATCGGGTTTTCATCCAATATCCCATGTATCATTGTACCGATGACATTTCCGTCATCATTGCATGCACCGGAAAAGATGTTGTAATCGCCTTTCTCGTTGGTGTCTCCGTAATTCATTCTCTGGACTTTTGAGTAGAAAAGCGGTTTTGCGTCACCTTCCACCTTTCCGTAAGTGTGTGTATGAAAACCGTCGACATCCTCTGTCTGGTTTTTCACCAAAAAGGAGTTATTAAATACTTTTGCCTTAACACGGTCGCTTGTAATCAGCGGTGAAAAATTAACGTCGATAAGGCCCAGTCCTTCCTTTACAATTGGCACTGGTGATTTTCTGCCGATGTCGATTTGATTGGATAATAACTGAAATCCTGCGCATATTCCGATAATTGGTTTTCCGTCACGGGCCATCTTTTTGATTTCTCTGTTCAATCCCATGTTAATGTCATTGGATTCTATAAGTGTTCCGCCCGGAATGATTAGTGCATCAAGTTCTTCACTTGCTTTGTTTCCATTAACAAGACCATTTTCCTTTACAATATCTGTTGGCAGGTTTCCAAAATCTTCAAATCCTGGAACTGCACCATTTAAGTAAGCAAGTCCTATTTTAATCATATCAATAACCTCTCTTGATAATCTATTGTATTTTTTTGGTATATATTTTAGAGGTAAATTTCAAGTGTAAAAAAGTTTGTAAAAAAAAGAAATTATTGAGTGTTTTCAAAAACACTCATTGCTTTGATGATTTTTTCATCATCTAAAGGTTTAGCTTGAATCTGTAATCCTACAGGAATGCCGTCAACTTCACCTGCAGGTATGCTTGCAGCCGGAATTCCAGCCAAGTTAGCAATTACTGTTAAAATATCGTAAGCATACATTTCCATTGGTTCCAATTCAGTTCCAATTTCGTGAGGAAGTTTAGGCACTGTTGGTCCTACAATCAAATCAACGTTTTCAAGCATTGCAGTTATTTCCCCTCTGATAACTGACCTTGCTTTTAAAGCTTGCTTGTAGTATTTACCGCTGAATTCAGCTTCTGCAATGTGGGAACCGATTTTGATTCTTCTTAAAACTTCGTCTCCGCACACTTCTTCAATTCTTGATCCGTAGTCTCTTCCATCGTATTTTCTGGTAGCGGAGAAGAATTCCACATAGTTGATTAGGTAGTAGGTAGGTAAACATAAGTCGATGTAGTCAAAGCTGACTTCAACAAGCTCAGCGCCTGCATCAACCAATTTTTGAATAGCTTTATTGACGGTTTTGTTGATTTCTTCGTCAGTAACGTCAATGAATTCACTGCATACAGCTATTTTCATTCCTTCCAGGGAAGTTTCATCCAATACTTCTGTAAAGTCAGGTTTTTCCCAGTCAAGTGTGGTACATTCGGTTTCATCGTATTTTGCAATGGTGTTCAATGCAAGTGCAATACCGCTGACATCATTTGCTAACGGTCCGATTTGATCCAAACTCATGGACAAGTCCAAAAGACCTTGTCTTGAAACAGCACCGTAAGTTGGTTTGAATCCTAAAACGCCACAGTGTGAAGCAGGGTTTCTGATTGATCCTCCTGTATCTGAACCTATTGAGATGTCACACATTTCAGCTGCGATAGCCGCTGCACATCCTCCACTTGAACCGCCAGGAATTCTTCCCATAGCGGCTGGGTTTTGGGTAGGTCCGTAGTATGAAGTTTCAGTTGAACTTCCTGCTGCAAATTCATCCATATTCAAAATACCGATGATTATTCCGTCTTCAGCAAGAATTTCATTTACAACAGTTGCATTGTAGCTTCCATAGTAATCTTCCAGGGTTTTGGAAGCTGCAGAAATAATCATATCTTCAACATTAATATTTGCTTTTATACCGAATACTAAACCAGCTAAAGCACCAACATCTTCGCCGTTAGCGATCTTTTCATCAATAGCTTCTGCTTGTTTTAATGCATTTTCATAGTTTAATTCAATGAATGCATTAATTTCTTCGTTATTTTCATCTATAACTTTAATGAAGCTTTCTACATTTTCTTTAGCTGTCATTTCTCCACTTTTAATGGAGTTTAACTTTTCAATAACGTTCATTAAAACACCTAATAATCGTAAATTATAATATTATTATTTTGTTTTTTAAGGTTTATAAAGTTGTTTTTTTTAAGGGTTTGTTGTAAATTTAAAAATGAGATTTTCAATATTTGGATGGTTTGATTTTAAAAATAGATTTTATCTTTAATATAATTAATAAAACATGCTTTCAATAATTATTTCAAGAAATAGAATTTAAAGAGTTTAAAAAGAAAAAAGTATATCAATAATAGTTTTTTAAATTTAATGTCTTATTGCAAAGAAATATTTACTTTGCAATATCCCGTTAGACATTAAATTAGTCATATTAATCCGTATGAGATTTGAAATCTCTTGGTATTATTTATAAAAAATGTCATATTTAAATTTAATTATTTTTTAAAAAAAGCAGTTAATTAGTGTTCATCACGCAAAAGCCTAATTGAAAATAGGGATTTTTCAATTTGTGATATTGATTTTGATTAACTGCTTTTTTGAGGTGAAGTTAAATTATTACAATTTTCAAGCAATCATTAGTAACTTCAAGATATTGAAGCAATATGTCACTAACAGGAATGTAATTAATTCCATATCTTCACCTCCCTTTGGATTAATATGACTTGAGATATCAAATGTGTAATTGGATTCATTGTCTATCTCGTATTTTTATATTTTTAGAAGGTTTTTGCAAATTGTATATTAGTTAATTTTTTATTTAAAGCTTGTTGAAGCCACTTTGTAAAATTGTTGTCATTTTTACATTTTATTTAAGTGTTTTGGTTTATTTTCACATCTTTTAGAAAAAATAGGAAGATTTATGGAAATTTAATTTCAAATCGAAAAATTTAATGTATAGGGATTATATAAAAAAATTTTAAGGTAGCTATTTACCATGTTTAATAATTAAAATTTTCAAAGTTAAATTTACTATTATGTTGTAGAAATTCTTTTACATTCCTAAAGGAATGAGAAAAATTAGTTGATATTATGAAAAAAGCTGTTGTATTCGATAACTCAGGAACATTGATTGAAAGATACAGGGTTATTAAGGATGTCATAAATGGAAACATATTCACTGATATTAATTCACTTGATTTGATTGACCAGGCTGACGCCTTGGCTTTGGTTGTACTTCAATTCAACACTAAAAAGTTATTGAAATTAGATCCGGACACTTTAATTTCCGATGTCATTAAGGAATATGGCATTGATTTTGACATTAGCTTTTCCACAAAGCAGGTTTCAAAGGCTGAGGTTAAGGAAATTCTAGACAGTGAAACCTCTTCAACAATCTCAGATATAACCGACGGGTTTGATATTTTAAGCGAAAAGATTCCACACATGGAGCTGTGCAACGGTTCAGCCTTGATTGTGGATATGGATCTGGGCGTTGTAGCCTATACAATCACATCCGCAGGCAAGTTCTTCCCTAAGGTTTTTGAAACAGTTGAGATATTGAAGTCTCGCGGTATTGAGATATTCATAGCGTCCGGAGACAGAAAGGGTGCAATTAACAGACTGGCCAATATGCTTGATGTTCCAGAAGACAATGCCTACGGAACGGTTTCCACCCGTGGAAAATGTGAAGTGGTGTCAATACTTAAGGAAGGAGGCTACAAGGTCATGATGGTCGGTGACGGTCTCAATGACATTTTGGCATTTAAAAAAGCGGATGTCAGTGTTCTTACAATAGAGCAGCAGGAAGAAGTGTCTCCTAAAATGATGGACAAGACCGATTACATTATCGAAGACATTTTTGAAGTCACTATGATTGATTTCTAATTTTATTTTTTTAAAACATATAACTTATAAGTTATAACTTATAACTAATAACTTATAAAAAAATAATAATCAATTATAGATTATCGATGACTTCCTTGCTTTTTAGGATATTGTCAAAGTTATTTAGCTCTATAATTGCAGTATCAATCTTTTTGAGCAGATTCAGGTCCAGTGTACCTTCACCTAAAGCAATGTGCTGGTCTTTAACTCCATCGTTATCATTCAAATGACAATAGCTGATGTTTTTTAGGGACAGCATTTCCTCCAGGTTTCCGCATGTGTTTCCGTGACCTGTATCAATTGTCAGGGAACATCCGGTAGCTTCCTGAATCATTTCGATTTCTTCAACGGTATTTCCCAGGAATTTGCCCCTTACAGGCATGTTTTCAACGGAAATTTCAACATTGGTGTTGTCCATAATCTCTCCAACACTTTCAATTGACATTTCAAGGGCCCATTTTCTGAGATGAGGTTCGTTTCTTCCAATAATTCCTGGATGAACGGTTATTGTTTTAGCTCCTATTTTTTCAGCGTACTGTCCGCAGTGAATCATTTGACGCACGCTTTCAGCTCTGATTCCCTTGTTGATACTTGCGATATTGATATCTACTGTTGCCGCATGCATCCTAATGTCCAATCCGCAGTCAATAAATGGAGTGTTGTCCTTTTCGTATAACGGGTCTTCTGCCAGTATTTCTATGATTTCAAAATCATGTTTTTTTGCCAGATTTATGATGTCCTGAGTCGGTTCCATGAATAAGGCCAGTGTTGTAAAACCTAATTTCATATTTATATATAAGCACTGTCAATATAATAAATGTTAACATATATCAAAATTTGACATATGGTGAATTATGACAGATAAAGAATTTAGCGAATCACACAAGAAGGTCTTTAAGAACTTCTCAAACGGAATAATCCATAACCTGATTTTATGGATTATTTCAAAGGAGGACATTCATGGGTATGGTCTCATGAAAAAGCTAAACGACTTTTTTAACTTTGAGGATTCGAAATGTGAAATCAATATTAATTCAAGCAAGATATATCCGATTCTCTCAAAGATGGAGAAAAGAGGGTTTATCGTTGGTGAATGGAAGATAAACGAAAATAACAAAAGGGTTAAGTTTTATTCAATAACAAGGGAAGGTGAGCTGTTTTTGGAAAATATTCAAAATCACTTTAATATCATTCTAAAAAATCCTTCCTGGATGGCCTTTTTTGAAGAAATGACTGGAAAGAGGTTTAACAATGAAAAATGCAATAGAAACTGAAAACCTCACAAAGGTTTACAACAACAACTTCAGGGCTGTTAATTCTCTTAACTTAGAAATTCCGGATAAAACCATTTTTGGAATGCTGGGTCCGAACGGAGCGGGCAAAACCACAACAATCAAGATGCTTACATGCCTGATTCAGCCCACTTCCGGAAAAGCTACAGTTGGTGGATACGATGTTCAGAAAAATCCTGATGAGGTCAGAAACCTTTTGGGAATGGTTCCACAGCAGGTCAGTTTGTATAAGGACTTGACAGTTATGGAAAACTCCCAATTGTGTGCTGACTATTATGGCGTTCCTATCGATGAGAGGGATTCACGTATTGAGGATTTGATGGAACTCGTTGACATTAAATACGCAAAGGACAAACGTGTAGGACAGCTATCAGGCGGTCAAAAGCAAAAAGCTTCACTGGTGGCCAGTCTGGTTCACAGGCCTGACATCCTGTTTTTGGATGAGCCTACTATCGGGCTTGATCCAACCACTAAGCGTACGCTCTGGGATTTGATTAGAGAGCTGAACGACAATGGACATACAATAATTCTATGTTCACATGACATGCATGAAGTGGACATGCTGTGCGATAATGTAGGAATCATAAATACGGGCAATCTGGTGGCATATGACACTCCGCAGGGTCTTAAGGATGCCCTTCTTGAAAGCAATAAGCATGAAATAGCCGAGGCATTGGGCAAAATTTCAGATGAGAGTGAGGTATCAACATCCACTCGGGAAGACCTTGAAAACCTCAGCCTTAAGAGAATGTCAGTGCTTCTTAAAGATAAGAATGATGACATTATCAATTCAATCAAGGAATCTGAAGATGTAAAAAGCATTGAAGTTGCCCGTAATGGCCGTATTAATTTAAGGGTAGACAGCTTTGATGACATGGCGGTTCAGAATGTATTGAACCAGATTATCTCTTCAGGAGGCATAATCAAGTCAATTTACACTGAAGAGCCTTCCCTTGAGGACGTATTTATCAAATCAACTTCAGAGGTGAATGAAGATGATAGAGCCTAAAAAATTCTGGTGGATGATTAAAAAAGAGCTGATCAGCTTAAAAAGACACCCTGGAAGACTTATATCAATTTTGGCATTTCCAATTATTATGATTCTGCTTTTCGGATATGGTATGGGTGGAGAAATGACAGATTTGCCTATTGTTGTTGTTTCCCAGTCCCACGGTGACCTGACTGACTTGACCCTTGACACCATCAAGTCAACTGAAACCTATCACGTTGTGGAGGTCATGGACAGCCTGAGCGATGCAAAGGCGAGAGTTGATTCAGGTGAAGTTAAAGCGGCAATCATACTGCCTTCGGATTATGATGATGACTCGTCACAGCAGAAGGGCGTAACGCTGTATCTGGACTCTTCAGATCAGATGGCTTCTCAAATTCTTGAGTCATCAACCCAAGGAATCTTTTACAGGCTGTCCAATATGGTGGCCGCTTCACAGACAAGCGTTTCAACTCAGGATGCGAATATTACTCCTTCACTGGGCCATTCCCTGGACAATTTCAAGGACGATATCAGCCTGCACATCAACAGAATCTATGGAAACATAAAATACATTGACTTTTTGGTTCCTGCAATTCTGGGAATGACAATAATGATGAGCTGTATGATGGGTATGGGCGCTACAATTGCAGGTGAAAGGGAAACCGGTGAACTTGCAAGATTATTCATGACACCGACATCAGTATCAACAGTAATTGGTGGTAAGATAGCCGCAAAACTGTTAATTGAACTGGTAAGGGCCCTGATTTTGATATTCATGGCAGTGTTGCTGTTCAATGTCAGTATCAAGGGTGGCTTTTTACAGACATTCATTGTTTTGGTAATCGGAGCGTTGTGTTTTGTCGGTTTTGGAATCATGCTTTCAGCAAGAACCGCCACACAGGAGGATTACGCACAGATTTCACTGCCTTTTTCCATGCCTATGATGTTTGTTTCAGGTGTGTTCTATCCGATTGAGACTATGCCTTGGATTTTACAGAAATTGGCTTATGTTTTCCCATTGACATATTTGAATGATGCTATGAGGGGAGTAATGCTTAAAGGACAGACATTAGGTGATGTATGGTTGGATTTAGTAGTTTTACTCGGATTTACCGTATTGTTCTTCATAATTGGAGTAAAACGATTTAATAGGGATGTATAGGAGGTTTTTAAAATGTATAAAAAATTGTTGATTGGGTTTGTAATATGTCTTTTATGTTTATCTCCAATTGCAGCTGAAGATTGGAATTCATTTGCAGGTGGAGTTGACCATGCGGCTTACAGGAGTGACGGTTCTGATTTTGTAACAAATCTTTGGACTTTTAGCATGGGATCTCCTATTCATTCATCTCCTGCAATCTATAAGGACTATATTTATATTGTTTCAGGTGATGGAATCTTAAAGGCAATAGATATGGAAACCGGTGAGGAAGAATGGGATTTGGACCTGGAGGGAAAAACCAACTCTTCACCGATTATTAACTCCAACAGACTATACATTGGTTATGAAGATGGTATTAAAGCCATTAACATCAACAACCATGATGTAGTTTGGGATTATAGATGCAACAGCGTCGAGTCAACCCCATTTTTCTATGATGATGTTGTCTACTTCGGAAGTGACGACGGTCACCTCTACGGTCTTGACAAGGATGACGGCAAAGTTGTATTAAACAAGAAGCTGGACGGTGAGCTTAAGTCTTCCCCTATTGTTGTGGACGATTCAATCTATATAGGCTCTACCAACGGTAAACTGTACAGCGTAGGCACAGACAAGGAGACAAATTGGGATTTCACAACTGGTGATGAAGTAGTATCCTCTCCGGCTTATGTAAACGATACTGTGATTTTCGGTTCAACTGACGGCAACATATACTGTCTGAACGAATCAGACGGGGATTTGAACTGGAAAGTGGACCTTAACAACAAGGTTATTTCCTCTCCGACCGTTGACGAGCATGACAACAGCGTTTATATAGGTTCCGATGAGGGTAACCTGACCTGCCTTGACATTCGTGACGGTACAGTCAAATGGAGTCATTCCGTTGGCGATAAGGTACAGACAACTGCCGCTTTAAAAGGAAATCTTGTGGTGTTCGGATCAAACAACGGAAACCTTTATGTTTTAAACAAATACACTGGACTTGAGGAATTTACCTACAATCCTGGTACAGTTCTGTTTAACTCAGCTATTACATCCTCACCTGTAATAAACGGAAACAGTCTGTTTTTCGGTGATGATGCAGGCTATCTGTATTCATTGAACATTGACAAGCATGAGGTTCCGGGTTCAACCCAGATGTATTATTCAATCGCTGTTTTAGTGATTGTTATCATTTTGGCTATTGTGGTGGTTAAAAAACTTAAAGGTAAAAAATGAAATCTTTTTTACCTTAAAATTTTAAATGATATATTATTCAATAAGGGAAATTAAACAATGACAACTAAAAATATAGAACTGCTAAAAAAAGAGGATATGAATCTTTCAGATAAGATTTATATTTTCGATACAACCCTAAGAGACGGTGAACAGACCCCAGGTGTTGCACTGACAGTCGATGAAAAAATTCAGATTGCACAAAAGCTCAACAACCTGGGCGTGGATAAGATTGAGGTCGGATTTCCGGCTTCATCAAAAGGTGAAATTGAATCTGCCAGAAAAATAAAATCCAGAGATTTGGACTCTACTTTGGTAGGTTTGGCACGTTCTTTAAAAGGTGACATAGACGCAGTTTTGGATGCTGATTTGGAATATGTTCACACCTTCATTGGTACTTCCCCATTGCATCGTGACTATAAGCTTAAGATGGACAAGGAAAAAATTATCGAAACTGCTGTCACCGCCGTGGAATATGCAAAGGACCATGGACTTACAGTTGAATTTTCAGCAGAGGACGCCACAAGAACTGAAAGGGATTTCCTAATTGAGGTGTTCAATAATGTCGTTAGTGCGGGAACAGATTTTCTTGATGTTCCGGATACTGTTGGTGTCCTGACACCTATTTTAACTCATGAGCTGATTACAGACTTGAAAAGTAATTTTGAAACTCCTTTAAGCGTTCACTTCCACAATGATTTCGGACTTGCAACTGCAAATACCCTTACAGCCATAGAATGCGGTGCTAATCAGGCTCACGTTACAGTCAACGGTTTGGGCGAGAGGACAGGTAACTGTTCTCTTGAGGAGCTGGTGGTCACCCTTAAGGTCGCTTACGGAATTGACCTTGGCCTTGACACTACAAGGTTATACAGCCTTTCCAATTTGGTTGGCCGTTTTACTGGTGTAAAGATGCCTGTCAACAAGCCTATTGTAGGGGATAACGCCTTTGCACATGAATCAGGAATACACGTTCACGGAATATTAAACAATTCCTCCACATATGAGCCGATGTCACCTGAAATGGTCGGACATTCAAGACGTATCGTACTTGGAAAGCACACAGGGGCCAATGCATTAAAGTCAAAGCTTAAGGAATATCATATTGATTTGGATGAGGATCAGTTCTGTAAGGTTTTTGATGAAATAAAATCTTTGGGTGACAGCGGAAAATGTGTCACTGATGATGATTTGGTAGCTATCGCTATTACAGAGCTTTCTTCAGCTCGTGAAACTCCTATCGTTATCAAGGGCTTAAGCATTTCAATGGGTGCTAACGTTTCACCAACCGCAACAGTCAAGCTTGAAATAGATGGCGAGGAAAGTGAAACAGCAAGCACTGGTGTAGGTCCTATTGATGCGGCTTTAAATGCTGTAAGAAAACTGATTCAGGGAAATATTGATGTTGAACTGGAAGAATATAACCTTGAAGCTATTACTGGTGGTACTGACGCTTTGGCTGAGGTTTTCGTTATCAGTTCTGACTCCCAGGGTAACAAGTCCACCGGTAGGTCTACAAATCAGGACATTGTGATGGCAAGTATATTGGCGGTACTTGATTCTATCAATAAATTATTGATGATACAAAGGGCACAATAACATATTTTTTAATTTTTTTTTTAAAAAATTTTATATTATTTTTTATTTTTTATAATTTTTTTAATTATTTTTCAAATCAGTTTAATTTTTTAATTCAATTTTACTTGTTTATTATAAAATATTCAGTATTTTTAATGTTCTTGTTTAATCGTTCAGCACTTATTGATGTAAAATTTTATATACATTAATAACTAAATTTTAATATGGTGAGTTTAATATGGAAAATAGTACAATATTTGTAGGTAGCAAACCTGTTATGAATTATGTTTTAGCAGTAGTTACACAATTTAACGAAGGTTCAAATAGTGTTTTACTCAGAGCTAGAGGAAAAGCTATCAGTAGAGCAGTTGATGCTGCAGAAATTGTTAGAAATAGGTTTGTACCAGATTCAGATGTTACTGATATTCAAATTTCAACCGAAGAAATTGAAAATTATAACAACGAAAAAACAAATGTTTCTATAATAGAAATTTTAATTGAAAAGAGAGAATAACTCTTTTTAATCAAATTTCTTCAAAACATTTTTCTCAAAAAGATATTTTGAAAGTAATATATTAGAAGTCCCTTTTCCATGAGCCTCAATTTTACCTTTTTTAATGGCTTTAAAGATGCTTTCAATATCTTTTTCACAATCTAGTAAACTGTAACAGTCACCAACAAATTCATAGTAATGGGCGTCACTGGCACCCAATCCCGGAATGTTTTCTTTTTTTGATAAGTTTTTTGCCTTGTTGTTACAGTATCCTGCAATGAATCTAGCATTTTTTACTTCTATGGCATCGATCTTTAGGTTTTTATAGTCTGTTTTGTGAAGCAGTCCATGCCTGTAAAAACAGTATGGATGTGGTATTATTGCAAGACCGCCTAAATCATGAATTCTGTCTATTGTATCTTCAGGTGTCAGGTCCCTAGGTATATTTTCCTCACACCCAAAACCAAGAATATGGCCATCTGCTGAAGAAATCTCTATAGATGGTATGGCAAGTATATCTGTGTTCCTTGTTTTTCTTAAAACTTCACTTGTTCCATCAACGGTATTGTGATCACTTATTGCAATTACATCAATGTTTTCCCTTTTTGCACATCTCAGGATGTCATCGATTTTTGCAAATGAATCCGGTGAGTATTCACTGTGAATGTGAGAGTCCATCTTTATCATGTTATCTTTCCATTGCAGTTTTTATCAAACCGACTGTTCCGGTCATCATCACATCTCCTCCGGGAGCTGCATGGTGCCAGTCCAGGTTTGTCTTTTCAATCAGTTCTCTTTTAGGTCCGCTTACAATTACCTTTTCTATTTCAGATATCGGATTTAGCACATGTGCACCGTGGCCATGGTCTTCATGAACTTCCTCGTGGGTTATTTCACCTGATGCAAGGCGCTTGATATATCTTTCAAGTGATTCGCCAGTCAGACTTGAAGTGTGATGTTCGAATACTCCCTGTATCATTCCGTTTTCTATTGATGCTGCTGTTGTATGTCCGTTTCCTATATCTATTACAATGTAACTGTTCAGTTTTTTAGCTATTTTATCGAAACACATTCCGGCTATTGATGCAAATTTTGTGTCCATGACCAGTGGAACCTCTTCAATTCCTTCGCTTTCAATCTGCCTTCTTACGGCATTCATTCTTGTGAAATAGTCAGGCACATCTCCATCGAATCCAAATTCAAGTGGTGATATTGGTTCCGGAAGCTTTTCTCTGATTTTTTCAAATCGGAAGTCCCTGTCTCCCATGTTTTCATTGTATCCATGGTCCTGAACGGCAACAGCTATCTTGTCAAAATCAAATTCCAGGTCATATCCCAATAAAAATTCGGAAAGCTTGGTGATGTTTATGTCGCCTAGGGTTATTTTTGTATAATCCTTATAGTCTTTGGATTCGTCTGCTATCTCTATTCCCAATGCTTTCACCTGTTCAAGATTGTCACGTATTGTCCTTGCACATGTTGGCTCCATAACTACCTTGTATCCCTTTTCCATATGTTCCAAAAGGGATTTTTTTATTTTTCCTCCTCCCATTATCTCTCCTGTGAAATAAAGGTCGTTTTCTATTTCCCTTATTTGCTGTGAGATATAGAGGTGGGGGGATGGCAAAACAAGTTTTATTGAGTTTTCCAGCTCCTTTTCTGTGTCATAAATCATTATGTCCTGTGTTCCTGTTCCAACATCAATAGCTAATATTCTCATAAAATTAACTTGTTTTTTATATTATTAATATCTTATAGAGTACATTTTTGTACAACAAAGCTTTAAATAGTACATTATACAACTTATTATTATGAATTACAAAATTACATTATCATCAGAAGAAGTGCCTAAACAATGGTATAATATTAATGCTGATTTGCCTGTTGAACTTCCAATGCCTAAAAACAGTGAAGGAAAAGATCAGATTGCTTCCTTGCAAAAAGCATTTACCAAAGCCGGTTTAGAGCAGGAATTTGCAACAGAACGCTATATCAAGATACCAAATGAAGTTAGGGAATTATACATGCAGATGGGAAGGCCTTCCCCTTTGTTTAGAGCTACCAGATTGGAGGAATACTTAAACACTCCAGCTAAAATCTATTATAAAAGGGAAGACACCTCACCAACCGGATCACATAAGTTGAATTCAGCTATACCTCAAGCTTATTTTGCTAAAAAAGAAGGTGTCGAAAGATTAACCACTGAAACCGGTGCTGGACAATGGGGTACCGCTCTATCTCTTGCATGTAATTTATTGGATTTGGACTGTACTGTTTACATGGTTAAAGTCTCCTTCAACCAAAAGCCTGACAGAAAGAACATCATGAACATCTATAACGGCGATGTTTACGCTTCACCTAGTCAAAATACAGAAATCGGTCGTAAAATTCTTGCAGAAAATCCAGACCATCCAGGCTCTTTGGGTGTAGCTATTTCCGAAGCTATGGAGGAGGCTTTAGCCAATGATGAAGTTAAATATACATTAGGAAGTGTTTTGAATCATGTAATGCTTCACCAGACTGTTATCGGTCAGGAACTTAAGACACAATTGGAGATTGCTGAAGAGGAACCTGACGTAATGATTGCATGTGCCGGCGGAGGCAGTAACTTTGCTGGATCACTCTTCCCATTCATCAAGGATAAGATTGATGGAAATTCAGATACTCAGTTTATTGCTGTTGAGCCTAGTGCCTGCCCTACATTAACTGAAGGAAGTTATGAATATGACTTTGGTGATGTAAGCGGATTTACTCCAATGCTTAAGATGTTCACCTTAGGACATGACTTTGTAGCTCCATCTGTTCATGCTGGAGGATTAAGATACCACGGTATGTCACCTCAAGTATCTCTTTTAACTAAAGAAGGCTACATTGAACCTAGATCTGCTCATCAAAGGGATGTATTTGAAGCAGGTATTACTTTCGCTCGTAATGAAGGTGTCCTTCCTGCTCCTGAAACCACTCACGCTATTAAAGTTGCAATTGATGAAGCTATCAAATGTAAAGAGACTGGCGAAGAAAAAACTATTGTTCTTAACTTCTCAGGACATGGAATGTTGGACTTGAAAGGATATGCTAGCTATTTCGAAGGCACTATGCCTAACGCTAAATAATCCTTCTTTTATTTTTTTTATTTTTTGTTTGTTATAACTTATAAGTTATAAATTATTTACATTGATTCTATTTGTTAATAAATTTTTAAATTTCAATTTCAACCATAATTTCTTTCAGATTGATTATTTTTGTTTTCTGCTAATTGTTTTATTTTTATTCTCTGTTTATTTGCATTTTTCCTTGATTTAAAATAGTTTCAAGTGTAATTTCTAACTTACACATTCAAACTTTTAATTTAATTACTTATAACTTATAACTTATTACAAATAACTTTTCAGTGTAACAGTGTTAAGTTATATGTGAAAACAAATAATTTATAAGGGAGAAGTTATAAAATATAACTTATTTGTTAAAAGTTAGTTATGATAAGTTATTTCTTAAAACTTATTTTTTATAACTTTGAAGTTTTAACTTAAAACTTAATTCCTATCCCTTAGAAGTTAGACTTAGAAGTTATTTCCTTTAAGTTTTAAATTAAAAGTAATAACTTAATCCTTTTAACTTATACTGGATAACTTAGTTGTTATTCTTTAAACCTGAAACTTTTTAAGTTATACATCATAACGAATAACTTAAAACTTATAATAGGAGAATTCTAATGAGTGAAGTAATTGCGGTGATGAATCAAAAAGGTGGCTGCGGTAAGACAACAACAGTTGTAAATACTGCAACATCTCTAGCGGTAATGGGAAAATCTGTTTTAGTTGTAGATATGGATCCACAGGCTAATGCGACAACTAGCTTTGGTATCGATAAAACTAAAGTAGAAAATTCTATTTATGAAGCTATCATTGGGGATATAAGTGTAAAAAAAGCAACAATTCCTACGTTTATTAAAAATTTGTTTATTATCCCAAGTAATATATCCCTAAGTGGTGCCAGTATGGAGCTTTCCCAACGTGAAAACTATCACATTATCCTTAAGGAAACTCTTAAAGATGTCGTTCCATTATTTGACTACATATTCATTGATTTACCTCCTTCATTAGGCGTACTTACTGTCAATGCATTAGTAGCTTCAGATAGTGTTTTAATACCTATCCAAGCTGAGTATTACGCTTTAGAAGGTGTGGCTGATTTGATTAATACTATCAAGTTGGTTGAAAAAAGACTCAGAAGCCCGACTCCAATCAAAGGAATTCTCCTCACACTCTATGATAAGAGGACTAGACTCAGCAAAGACGTTCACAAAGAGCTTAAGAATTACTTTAGTGAAAGCAATTTGCTGTTTAAAACCATCATACCAAGAAATATTAGGTTAGCTGAAGCTCCAAGTTATGGAAAACCATGTTTAATCTACGATCCGGACAGCACTGGAACAAAAGCTTATTTAAAATTAGCAAAAGAAATCCTGAAAAGAGATGAGGAGGCTGAATAATGCCAAGAAAGGGCCTTGGAAAAGGATTAGATTCATTAATTCCTGATTTTTATGATGAGGATTTTGACAGTAATTCTACCCAATCTCTTGAAGACATGTTGAATGACATGGAAGGTGAAACTCCTAAGGAAGATGAAAAATCTGGCGAAGAAAAAAAGAACATTTTTGAAGAAATAGAGGCAGAGGAAAATGATAAAAGAGATAATGATGCTTCCGATTCAAGTGAAGAAGAGCCAGAAGAGGAGCCAGATGAAGTCCGAGAAGAAGAAGTGGAAGAGGAGACTAGCACACCCGAAGACATACCTGGCGATAAAGACAGTGAAGACAGCGTACAATCTACACAAAAAATACAAGTAGACCCTGCTCATGTAGATGAAGTTAAGCAAATTGTCGATAAAAATCCAAGAATTACATTATGGTCTGCAAGATCTTCAGCTGTATTTAGATATTTACGTAAAACTGAACCTGAATTCAGTATTTCAAAAGAGGCTTCCACATTAATTGATGAGGCCGTATCTAAAAAATACCCTGAAATATGGGAACTGTTTGACGATTATTAATATAATCTATTTTTTTTATTTGAAAATTTTTTAATATATTTTCGTTCTATTTTACACTTGAAATTATGGATAGTATAATTTCAAAATAATATATTGTAAAAATATTTTTTCTATTATTTTACTTGATTTTAGGTAAAATTTAATAAAATGAAATTATTTAATTTTAAGTAAAACTATCGAAAAAGTCTAAAAATCAAATGTAGTTTGATAATGGCCACCTATTTTTATATACGGTTCTGCCCTGTCCACTACAACACCTAATTTTCGCAGCTGTTCTTTATTGGTAAATGGTCTTTTTTTTCGAATAGAAATTATTTGATGTGCTGATTTTGTTCCGATACCTGGAACTCTAATCAATTCTATAAATGGTGCGCTATTGATTTCTACAGGAAATATGTCCATGTTCTTTGCAGCTAAAATTTTTGGGTCTTCATCTAATGACAGCTTGTCATTTTCATCAAACACCAGTTCTTTAACCTTATAGTGGTAATCATTAAGCAGACTATCTGCATTGTATAGCTTTGCAGTCCTGTCTGTAGAACATGCATTTTTATTTTCAAGCTGAGTCTCTTCAATTGGTGTGAATGCTGAAAAGTATGTTCTTTTCAAATCTGATTTTTTGTATATTTTTTCCATTCTACTCAATATTTCCTTGTCACTTTCATTGTTTGCACCGACAATGAGCTGGGTGGTATGGGTAGAATTTGGATAAGTTGTACTTTTGTGCTGTAGACTGTTAATCCATGACAATCTTTTCAGTATATCCTTATTGTAGTCTTTAGTAGATGACAGTTCTGCAAGACCTGACGGAGTAGCGGCCTCTATATTGATGCTTACCCTGTTTGCAAGTGCCATAGCCCTTCTAATTGAATCCTTGCTTGCTCCGGGTACAACCTTAAGATGGATATAATCATCATAGCCGTATTTGTTTCTCAGTAGATGTACAGTTTCTATTTGTTTTTCCATTGTATCATCTACATCACCTGCAATACCTGAACTTAAAAAGAGTCCGTTTACAAGACCTCTATTGTAATATCCAAGAAAAGCTTTTGCAAGCTCTTCCGGTGACAGCTCGAGTCTTGTGAAGTTTCTTTTTGACTGGTTTATACAATATTTACAGTCGTTTTTACATTTGTTTGTTAAGAGTGTTTTAAAAAGTGGAATCTTACAGCCGTTATGTCCGATTGCTTCATATATTCCAGGCAAATTTACCTGCGAACTTTTGTTGTGGCTGACATAATCGCAAAGATCATACTGTGCAGAATCTGTTAAGATTTTCATCTTTTCTAATGTACTCATGTTAGTATATTATGTAAGTTATATTAAATAACAATTCTTTTTAAAATATATTTTCATTAATATTTGACACTGCCATATTTGCTACATTATGAATGATATAACATATTTTTACTTAAAAATGAACATGTAATAAATAATATTCATAATGTTATTTGAACAAATTTAATAAATTATAAATATTGAAATCTGTAATAAAAT
>NZ_JAZQFM010000055.1:0-76590 GCF_045539575.1 Methanobrevibacter sp. | reverse complement strand
TCAATGCAGCAAAAAACATCCTTAATAAAGGTTTAGAAGTCGTTGGGACGACGGCGCAGTAAAAAAAAATTTTCCAAAAAAATTTCTATATTTTTTTTTGGTTTGCGAATCCCCGCCGTCTACAACGGTGGGGAAGTTCAAAAGATGGACCTGTCAGGCTGCAGGATTTGTCTGATATGTAAACAGGATGAGGAAACATGTAAATGCTACTGGAGGGATGAGCTTTCCCCATTGATTGAAAGGATACTTGAAGCCGACTGCCTTTTAATCGGCGCTCCGATATTTTTCTCAAACCCTTCAAGCCATTACATGGCGCTTCTTGAAAGATTAATCTATTGTATCGTTTCATACAAGACAGGAAACAAGTTCAAGGGAAAGGTCAATGTGGGCTTGTTTTACACTATCAACTATCCTATGGATTATTTTGAAAAATCCGTGAGGCCTCATCTCAAGCAATCTGAGGACGTCTTGAAAATGCTCAACGGCAGGCTTGTAGTTGACACTTTTTCAAACATTTCCAAAAACGATTACTCAAAAGATGATGATACTGTTAAAGACAAAGAGGGACAGCTGAATAAGGATTTTGATACAATTTATGAAATTGCTGTCGATTTGAGCAGTTAATTTTTTTTGAATTTTTTGTGTATACAATTTTAAAAAATGAATACAAACATTTATATACTACCTTTTTCAAATAATTATTTGTATACAAAAACCAAATTTGTAATACACTTTAGGGAGTAGTATTATGGCAGACCAAAAAAGAACAAGAAGATTCACATTCGGAAATGAAAGATTCGGAGGATCATACACTCCAGGTGAATTTGAATTCAATTTCCCTGAAGATATGTCCCGTCAAGATTTCGAAAAGATGTTTTCCGAGAGAATGGAAGCATTGCACAAAAAAGGAAATGAATTTGCTGAAGAAATATTTGACCACAAATCCAAAAAGGAAAACCTAAAGCCTTTAAGTATTCGTGTAAAACCACATACAAAGGAGTTCTTCAAAAAACATTCAATTTTGTCTCCAAGGAATGTCCTTGAAATGTATGAGGAATTCAATAATGGTTCTGAAGCATTCATAAACTCATTGATTGAGGATGAAAAGGAACTTGAAAAAGAATTGGCTGAAATTCAGGAAAAGTTACACAATGCTAGACTCTTTAAGGAAAAACTCAGTGAAATGGAACCTGAAAATGATGTTCTGACTGATGACGGAAAATTGGCAAAAATTCAAAACCGTTATGAAAACACCGATATTGTCTCATTTGGAAATGAGACTCCAACAGAAAAGGCAAAGTCAGACATAATAAGGACTATTCAGATATACAATACTCTTGATGTTAGTGTCTATGGAAATGATTATCTGATCCTGACCGTATACACCAATGCCCAACCGGTATTGTATTACTTCAAGAACGAATATTCAGATGAGGATATCGCAGAAATCGTTGACCATGTCAAAGGTTATTGTGATGAAAACGATATTGGATTCCGCTCATTTGAAAATTCAGATATTTAAACACATTGGAAGTGTGCAAATTCACCTTTTCACACTTCAAAAACATTTTTAAAAAATAAAATCAAATTATTAACCAGATTCGAATCTCGGCTTGGTTAATGATTTGTAAGTATTTGTTAGGTGATGGTTGTTATAGTTCTCTATTTTTTTAATCGTTGACCAAGTCTTAATTTAAAAGCATTACAATTCCTTCAATGATTAAGACAACGCCTATAATTATTGCAATGTATATAGGTTGGTTCATTGCAAATGCGGCAAGTGCAATTAAAACAATTCCCATAATCAACACAAGTATTGAAGTAAATAATGAGAATCTGTTCATTCTTGAAATTAATCCTGCTATACCGAATATTATCATTATGAATCCGACAATATAGAATTGAATACCGATTAGGAATGATAATGCGTCAATATAGAATATGAACAGGAATCCGAATATTACCGCAATAATTCCGATGATAAGAATTATGTTTCCTCCAGTGTTGTTGATTCCGTCTCTCATGTTCCATCCCATGAATGCTGCGGAAATACCGAAAAACAGTAAACTTAAACCGACGATTATTGAGACCAATCCTGATGAAAACATTGGAAACAATATGAAAATTAAACCTAAAATCACGGATATTATTCCAGCACTTCTATTAATGTCCATTTTTTCACCTCCATTTAATAAGCTAATTTTATATATGATTAACTAATTATTTAAAAATATGTCTGATTTTGAAGAAATAATAAACACAAGAAGAAGCATTCGAGAATATAGCGACGAAGATGTAAGTGAAGAAGATATTTTAAAAATCATCAAGGCAGGAATGCAGGCACCTGGTTCAAGGCTCGGAGCGGAACCATGGGAATTTGTTGTAGTGAGAAATAAGGAAACTCTTGCAAAACTTGGTGAAATCAAACCTAGAGTAACAAACGCTCCTGTAGCTATTGTTTTGGTAGCAAACATTGAAAGGTCATTCTATAAAACAGTATGGCAACAGGATATGGGAGCAGCGGCAGAAAACATGCTGCTTGAAGCTGTAAACCTGGGACTTGGAGGTCTCTGGAACGGTGTGGCTCCTGATGAGGAAAGGATGGAAAAAATAGGTAAAATCATTGGAATCGATGATATCACCGAAACAAAACCCTACTGCATAATAACAATTGGATATCCTGCCGATGGATGGGAAAACAAGTTCATGGACAAATTCGATGAGGAAAGGATACATTATGAAAAATACTAAATACGATTTTGAAAGTGTCATTGACCGTCATGGCACAAATTCCGTAAAATGGGACTTTTTTGATGATGATTTGCCGATGTGGGTTGCGGACATGGACTTTAGGGTTGCGCCTGCAATCGAAAAAGCCATTCAGAAAAGGGCATCCCATCCAGTATACGGATATTCAATAGTTCCTGATTCATATTATGAAGCTTATATTAACTGGTGGAAATCAAATTATGATTTTGAAATGGCACGTGAAGACATGTTATATTCAATTGGTGTGGTTCCGTCCATTTCCACCATGATTAGATGTTTTACAGATGTCGGCGATAATGTCTTAATCCAATCACCAGTTTATCATGTATTTTTCTATGTAATTGAAGACAATCATAGAAATGTCGTTGAAAATGAATTGATTTATGAGAATGGTGAATATAGGATTGATTTTGATGACCTGGATAAAAAATTGGCTGAATGCAAATTGATGGTGCTTTGCAATCCTCAAAATCCTGTCGGGAAAATATGGTCCAAAGATGATCTGAATCAAATAGGCGAATTGTGCAAGAAACATGATGTAATTTTGATATCTGATGAGATTCACTGTGACTTGACAGACCCTGGAGTCAAGTATAATCCATTCATGACTTCATCCGACTATGAAAACAGTATTTTAACCATATCTCCTTCAAAATCTTTCAACATTGCAGGATTTCAAAGTTCAGTAGTCTACACAAAAAACAAGGAATTGCTTGAAAAGGTAAAAACACAGCTCCATCTTGACAATTCTGATGCATGCAATGTATTTGCCGTCAGTGCAGTTGAAGCTGCATACAATGAGTCAAAAGACTGGCTTGATGAGTTAAGGGAAGTGCTATATGATAATAAGCAAATGGTAAAGGAGTATCTATCTAACGAATTGCCGGTTGTTAAACTTGTGGACTGCGATGCAACATACCTTTTATGGTTGGACTGCACTGCATTGAATGTCTCTTCAAAAGTCTTGGGAGAATTCCTGCGTGAAAATCAGGGATTGTTCTTATCTGCCGGAAGTGATTTCGGTGAATGCGGAGATAAATTCATGAGACTGAACATTGCTTGCCCGCCAAAACTTCTTAAACAGGGACTTGCAAAATTAAAAGCAGGTGTCATTGCCTTAAACAATATCAATAATTTGTCAAAAAATATTTAGTTGGTGATATTATGAAAGAATGTCCAAATTGTGGTACAATGCTACCTGATGATGAACCATACTGTGACTATTGCGGTTTTGATCCGGATTTTGATTCAGGTGACTGGATATACTAATGGGTATCAATGAAATTCTGAATCAGCCAGTCTGATATGCTGATATCAGAATCATACCTTTCTATTTCTTCTTTTTTAAACCATTTAGCCTTAAGAATTTCATCACCGTCAACCTTGATGTCTCCACTGTCATATTCTGCAGTAAAAGCAAGCATCAGTGAGTTCGGAAACGGCCAGGACTGGCTTCTTTGATATTTCAGGTTTTTTATTTTTATTCCAATCTCTTCAAGAACTTCCCTGTGAACTGCCTCTTCAATGCTTTCGCCAGGTTCTACAAAACCTGCAACAAGGGCATACTTGTGGGTCTTGTGATAGCTGTGTTTTGCCATGAGCAATTTGTCCTCATTTTCAACTGCCACAATAATTGCAGGAGCGATGCGAGGATAGTGCACTTGACCGCATGAAGGACATTTTAACATCATGTCCTTTTCATCTAATTGAGTTTCAACTCCGCATCTTCCACAAAACCTGTGGGATATATACCAATCGCGCACAAGAACAGCTTTTCCAGCAATATGGTACAGGTCATGGTTGAATTCATAGACTTCATAAAGAGGATAGAATTCATCTTCTGTTTCAACATTGATTACGAAAGCCCTTTTGTCATTGTAAACGCCGATGAACAGGCAAAAATCAACGTCAAAATTATCAAGGGATTTTGGCAGGTTTTTGTTTTCATCTAAAAATAATTCCCTGTTTTCATTAAAAATAAATAAAATGTCATCATCAGCAGGTTGTAGGGTGTTACTGAAATCGATTTGGTAGTTTTCATAAATGGACTTTTCTATCATATTGGTATATTGGTCAATAGTTTTAATTAAGTTATTGAATGATTGCTTAAGGTTTATAAGAAATCAGATACAAAAATTATACTGGTGATATAATGGTATCAGAAAATATGGAAAAAGCATTAAATGCTCAATTAAACGCTGAAATTTACTCAGGATATTTATACTTATCCATGGCAGCTTACTTTGAAGATGAAGACTTAGCAGGATTTGCAGGTTGGATGAGAGTACAAGCAGAAGAAGAATTGGAACACGGAATGAAATTCTATGACTACATCATCAGAAGAGGAGCTTCAGTAACATTATCCGAAATCGAAGGACCTCAAACCGAATGGGACTCTCCTGTAGCAGCATTCGAACACGTGCTCGAACATGAAAAAAAGGTATCCGGCTTAATCAATGATTTAGTTGACCTTGCTATTGAAGAAAAAGACCATGCAACCAACAACTTCTTGCAATGGTTTGTAGAAGAACAAGTTGAAGAAGAAGAAAATGCTATGGAACTCGTTGCAAAAATCAAATTCGCTGATGGCGACAACAGATTGATGTACGAATTAAACAAAGAATTAGGTGGACGTGCACCTTCCGAAGACTAGATTTTATCTAGTCTAAACTTATTTTTTTTGGTGTTTAAATGAACTATCCTGACGGCCCCACCGATGAGGCACAAGTCGACTCAACACAATATGATTCAAAACTGTTGGGGGAAAATGAACTTGGAAGTGTCCATATTCACGGTCCTTTCGGAGATGCTAACTCAGATGTCAAGATAGCTTACCTGATTGGAATGCATCCTCTCGAAAGCAAGTCCCACAGGGCATTGTTTGAGAAGCTAACTGACAGTGATGATTTGAACTGCTGTTATTGGATATACAACATTAATGTCAATGACATCTCTTCTGAAACCGAAGGGCGTCTTGAAGGCCAGTTGCTTGCTCAGGAATTCGTTAAGGACGATATTATAAATAAAGATTATGATCTGTTTTTAGACATTCACTCAAACCGTGGTTCAATGGGGCCTGGCGAGTATAAGATAACAAATTTTGTTTTCGCTCCGGGATTTGATGAGGACTCCTCAGGATATATGGATGAAATAATTGATGCAATCGATGAGATTGTTTACTATGCTCCTGAATTCAGAACAAGCCCTCCATATATTACAGAACCGACAGCAAAAGCTGGAATTCCAACGTTGGTCTATGAGTGTTATTCCTATGAAAAATTCGATTTTACATTGTCTTTAGCCGAAAAGCTAATCAATGTTGTTGACAGTCTGTTTTATTAATGATTGGAATTTAAATATTATGTTTAATCTCATTTGTGTTTGTTATACATATAATTAACTACAAATGCTTATTTTTATACTTTAAACAACTTTATTTTTTTAAACTGGCATAGGATTGTCATGAAAAACTTTATTATTGTTTATATACAAATATTTAAAAGGTATTATAATATAGGAAGTGAAAAAATTGATTATCAAGGCACCTTCAAGAATACATATGTCCCTCATTGATTTGAACGGGTCATATAGGAGAGTCGATGGTGGAATTGGTCTAGCATTAGCTGATCCACAATTTGTATTGGAAGTAGAGCAAATTGAAAGTGGAATTGAACTTACATTTGCTGAAACAGTAACCGACGAAGAAGCTATTGAGGAATGTAAGGAAAAGATTCCAGACGCTGCTAAAAGAACAATAGAACATTTTGATATTGATTCTGGTTTTAAATTTATAGTTCATAACACATATCCGCCTCATTCAGGTTTTGGAAGCGGAACACAGATTGCAGTTTCAACTGCACATTTGATTACAGAAACTATGGGCATTGAAATTGAAAGTCGTGAATTGAGCTCTATTGTCGGAAGGGGAGGAACTTCCGGAATTGGAACATACACTCACGATTTGGGAGGATTTATTTTAGACGGTGGACACAGTAAAGAAGAAAAACCGTTGTTTTTACCGTCAGGTGCATCCCAGGCAAAACCTGCAACACTCATTGCCAGATATGATTTTCCTGAAGAATGGAATATTTTGATAGCTATTCCTTACATTGAAAAGCATATGGAAGGGGATGACGAGGTTGATGTGTTCCAGACATATTGTCCTATCCCTAAAGAGGAAGTTGAACAGGTATCTCACCTTATTTTGATGAACCTTGTTCCGTTCATGCTTGAAAAGGACATCAAAAACTTTGGTTGGGCTGTTAGTGAACTTCAAAAGGTTGGTTTCAACAAGCTTGAACATTCACTTGATGACAGTTACTTGCCTACAATGAAAGCTATTGAAGATGCAGGAGCATATGGTGTAGGTATTTCTTCATTCGGTCCGGTTTTATATACTGTATTCGATGAATCCAATGAGGATATTGTAGAAAAAACCAAGGAGATTATTGGAGACAAAGGAACTGTATTTGTCACAAAAGCACAAAATCATGGATTTACTATTGAAAAATAGTATTTCTTTTATCCTTTTTTTTAAAATTTTAAAATCAGTATTTCCATTTGATAAATGGATAAGTTATAATTTCTATTTTTATTTGAAAAAAATAAGTTTTGAAAGTTAGAAAAAATCTAACTTTCAGCATGTTTAAATTTCGAATCCGCCGTCTGCTTTGATGATTTGACCGTCAATGAATGAAGAATCGTCACTTGCAAGGAATAATGCTAAGTGTGCAATGTCTTCACCTTCACCGCATCTTTTAACTGGGCATTGGTCAATCATTTGTTGAAGTGCTCCTGGTCCTCCGATACTGTCTACCATTGCGGTGTGGATAAGACCTGGTGCGATACCGTTACATCTGATTTCAGGACCTAATTCCCATGCCATGGATCTGGTTAATCCCATCATTGCATGTTTACTGTCAACATATGCTGCAAATCCGTGGTGTGCTCCGAATGATGCAACGGAACAGGTGTTGACGATGGTTCCTTTTCCTTTTTCTTTCATTACAGGTGCAACTAATTGTGTGAGGAGTAATGCAGAGGTTACATTAACGTTGAATACTCTGTTCCACTCTTCAAGGGTCAGTTCCATTAATGGGGACATTGACAGCATTCCTGCGTTGTTGAAAAGAACGTCGATGGTTCCGTATTCTTCCATTGTTGCATCGAAGATTTTTTGAACGTCGTCGAGGTTTGCCATATCTGCAATGACATATATTGCTTCGTTTCCTGCAGCTTTAATGTCATCTACAACTGCTTTTGCTCTTTCTTCGTTTCTTCCAGTTACAACAACTTTTGCACCTTCAGCTGCAAATAATTTTGCGGATTCTCTACCCATACCGGAGGTTGCTCCGGTTACAATTGCTACTTTGCCTTCTAGTTTTCCCATTTTATCACCTTTCTTTTAACTACCATGATGCATGGTGGTTATAATTTATACTATATTTTTTACCCATTTAAATAATTGACTAAAATTTGTAAAGTTTTCTTTACATTTGATGAATGGGGGTATATAAAAAAGAAGATATCTTGAATATTTTCAAACAAACAAAAATAAGAAAAAGACGGAAGTTTATAAATTGTAAACTTCGTCAGCGGAAACGATGGTGATATTGTTTTTGGTTAAGACGTCGATTAGCTTATCGATGTCATCAGAATGCAACAATAAAATAGCTTTACCTGCTTTATCGTGTGTAAATGCATAAAGGTATTCCAAATCAATCAGATTGTCTTTGATGATGTCCAATACAGTAGTCAAACCGCCTGGTGTGTCGTTCATTTCAACACCGATGATTTCTGTAATTTTAACAAGGAAATTGTTTTCTTCGAGCGCTTCCTTTCCTTTTTCCGGATCATCGACCACAAGTCTTAGGATACCGAATTCGGAAGTGTCTGCCATGCACATTGCACGGATATTGACATTTGCCACGGTCAGTACTTCCAGCGGTTTTGCCAAACTGCCCATTCTGTTTTGTAAAAATATTGATAACTGTTTGATTTTCATGATCTCACCTAATGTAAATTCCTTTTGTCTATTACTCTTTTTGCTTTTCCTTCAAATCTTGGTAATGTTTTTGGTTCTACTAGAGTTACTTTAACTCTGATTCCGGTTTCGTTTTCTATTGATTTTTCGATTTTATTTTGAACATTCATCATTTCTTTGATTCCGTCGAAGAAAAGTTCATGTGACGCTTCAACTTTGACTTCGATTTCATCAAGTGTTCCAGGTCTGGTAACTATTATCATGTAATGAGGCTCTGCATCACCAACCTTAAGCAATGCTTTTTCAATTTGTGATGGGAAAATAGCTACTCCTTTGACTTTTATCATATCGTCGGACCTTCCTGTGATTCTGCTCATTCTAGCATGAGTTCTTCCGCATTCACATTTTTCATAAGTGATTTTGGTCAGGTCTTTTGTTCTGAATCTGATGACCGGCATTCCTTCCCTTTCGAGATTGGTCAATACCAGTTCTCCAGGTTGATTTTCACCTAAAACCTGTTGGGTATTTGGATTGATGATTTCAGGATAGTAAATGTCTTCTGCAATGTGCAGACCTTTTTGAGCACAGCATTCTATTCCCACTCCAGGTCCCATGAGTTCTGTCAATCCGTAGATGTTGTATGCTTTGGCTCCGAAGAGTTCTTCAACCCTCTGTCTGATTTCTTCAGTCCATCCTTCAGCTCCAAATCCTATTGCCTTAATTCCCAGTGTTTTTGGGTCGATGCCGTCTTCAAGTGCAACTTCACCGAGGTGGATTCCGTAAGATGGGGTAAAGATCAATCCGGTTGTTCCGAAGTCCTGCATGATTTCAATTTGTCTTCTGGTCTGTCCGGTTGAAATAGGGATGATTGCAGCCCCTACCTTGTGTGATCCGTAGTGAACTCCAAAACCTCCGGTAAACATTCCGTATCCGTGGGTATTTTGAAGGATATCCTCTTCTCCAATGCCCATCATTGTAAGTCCACGCGCAATGGTTTCTGCCCATGTGTCAAGGTCCTTTTCTGTGTATCCGGATACAACAGGTTTTCCGGTGGTTCCGGATGATGAGTGTAATTCCTTGATTTCTTTGATGTCGACTGCAAAAAGTCCGAACGGATAGCTTTCCCTCAGGTCATCTTTTGTGATGAATGGAAGTTTTTCAATGTCTTTTAAAGTTTCTATATCTTCAGGAAATACTTCAGCTTCGCTATATTTTTTGTTGTAGTAGGGAATCTTGTCAAATGCTCTTTTTACAGTAGCTTGAAGTTTCTTTAATTGCAATTCTTCAAGGTCTTGCCTTGGCATAGTTTCTATTTCTTCGTTCCAAAACATGTTTTGCCTCATTTTTATTTAATAATATAATATATTTATTCTCAATCACTATAAATGTTAATCTTTTTTAAGAGAAACAATCAATATAATATTGATGTTAGCATATTTTCTTATCGACTTCTTGTAAAATTTATATACTTTATTAAAGTAATAATTAATTGTAAATTAGTAAATTCAATTTGAATGGAGAAATTAATATGGATATGATGAGTGTCTTATGGCAGGTTGGTATATTTGCATCAGTTCTTGTTTTCGGGATAAAGATAGGTCTTGCATCAGGTTTAGCCAATTTGTCCAAAAAGTTATTTGCCGTAATCTGCATTGCATATGGTGGTGGAGTAATTTTGATTTCCGCTATAGCTTCTTTATATGCAGAGCAATTGATTCAGGCCATTTACGGTTACAATACAATTTTTTATATTATAATGGCTTCAATCATGATTATTGCAGGTCTTTTTACAATCAGAGAGTGGAAAATACATGATAAAAATACATCTACAGCAACTTCTCTAGCTATTATTGCTCCTTGTCCATGTTGTTTTGGTTCTATCATTGCAAGCGTTCTGGTTGTTGCACCAACTATCGGTGTCAGTTCACTTAATTTAAGTTGGTATGCTGCAGCGGCACTCGTTGGAGTAATGATTGTGACTTATCTGGCATCAAATACAATCATCAGGTTTATTTCAAAACCTTATCCGGTTGTGCTGGGTAATTTCATGCTTTTGCTTGGAGCATATTTCCTGCTTTCAGCTATTGTAATTCCAAACATTGCAGGAGCCCTAACCAAAACAATGAGTCCAATATCCCTTGGTTCTCCTCAAGACATACTCATGATAATATTGGCATTTGCCATCCTGATTGTCGGAGGTATGGTTTTAACTAAAAGAGGCAGAAATATTCTAGAATAAATGTTTAGGTGAAAAAAATATGGCTTTAAATATTCCAGGTGGAGAATTTTTAACTGGTTCTCTTGATGTGATTTCACAAAGTTTAACAATTCCGGTACTTGTTATTTTGCTTGTAATTGTTATAATCTCAATTATATCTTTAGGTGGGGTAATTGCGGAGTACACATCAAGAAAAAAGGTTCCTGTGGGAACTATCAGGGACTTGATTTATCAAATCAATGCCGCTGAATCTCATGAAAAATTAAAAAGTGTTATTTCCGGAGCTAAAATTCCAAAAGCTCAAAAAAAGGTCTTGACTGAAATCGCATCTTCCGATGCCTTAGGAAATGATTCCCGTGAGGCATTGGCCCGTAAATTGTTCGAGTTTGAAGAGGAAAAGACCATGAATAATTTACAAAAGACCGATATCATTACACGTATCGGACCTACATTAGGTTTAATGGGTACATTGATTCCTATGGGTCCGGGTCTTGCAGCATTGGGTGCAGGAGACATCAATACCCTTGCAAGCTCCTTGACCGTTGCGTTCAACACTACAATTGTAGGTATCGGTTCAGGTGCATTATGTTATGTTATCGGTAAAATCAGATCCGGATGGTATGACAGATACCTGTCCGATTTGGATGCCTTGATAGATTCAGTTCTTGACAGAATGAATAGATAGTGATTTTATGGTACGAAAACAGGGAAGACGAAGGGCTAAAAGAGTCGAAGAAGACCCAATGGCAGGTACATCCAACCTTGTGGATGCAATGCTTGTTATTGCTGTTGGATTTTTAGTTTTTGTAATCATAAGTTGGAACATGCAGGCTATGATTGATCCAAGCCAGAACATTCAAGAACAAATGCAGCAACAGACCATGACTGAAGTTGACCAGGGCCAGCAGCTGAATGAAACTCCTGATACTTCAAACAGCTCAGGTCAGGGATATACTGAAATGGGTAAGGTTTACAAGGACCCTGCGACGGGTAAGCTGATTATGGTGGAAGGTTAGTCCTTTCACAACAAAACTTTTTTTTACTATTTTTTGCGAATTTCTATTTTTACCAAAACCTTTATGTTTAAGTTACAATCTAACTTTAACTAACGAATTTTTTCATGATTTGATTGTGCAGGTGCACTGATATTTTATGCATTATCTATAATCAAATCGGTACTTATTAACTGTTGATGGTGTTTAGTTATATGGAATTCTGTCCTGATTGCGGTAAGATGTTAATGCCTAAAAACGGCAAGATTAAATGTAGATGCGGCTATGAAAAATCACTGACTGACGACGATATCGAGGAGCAGTATCACATGGAAGGAGAAACCAACCCTCAGGCGAAGGTCATAGTTACAGACAGAAACAATGTGGCGCTTCCCACTACAAAAATTACATGTTATAAATGCGGCGGAACCAAGGGTTACTGGTGGACAGTACAGACCAGATCTGCAGATGAGGCACCAACCAATTTTATACGTTGCGCCAAATGCGGAAACACCTGGAGAAGCTCAAATTAGCTTCAATTAATTCTTTTTTTTAAAATTCAGTAATCAATTCAATTAAATTGGATATTAAGGATATGGAGTTTGCTACAAAATTCAACATAACCAACGGTTACAGATTGAAGGTTTATGCTGTTGACTTTAAAGCTGGTGAGAGAGGAGCATACTTTGACGTATTGCTGACTGATAGTGAAGGCAATCCACTTGCAAATCAAGTTGTCTACTTTGCTATTAACGGTTGGGTGCACATTAAAGAAACTGATGAAAAAGGTGTTGCTCATCTTCAAATCAACTTGCAGGATGCTAACTACTACACATGCGCTCCATGTTTCCTCGGAAATGATACATACAATGCGACATTTGCTTCCGCAATGCTTGAAGTAGTCAAAAAACCGATTACAATTTCAGCCGCTGCTAAATCTTACAAAGCAACTGCAAAAATCAACGCTAAAGGACAAGCTACCTTCTCACTTAAACTGACCAAGAAAGGTAACTTCCAGGCTGTCATTAAGTTTGCTGGTGACAAAACATACAACAGTGCAAGCAAAAAGGTAAAAATAACAATTAAATAGTGAGATAATATCTCACTAACTTTTTTTATTTTTTTCCAAATATTCTCATGTTATTTTAATGCATTTGTGATACTCTTAAAACATAAGATACTACTTTTTCTTTGATAATTTTTATATCTACTTTCCATTTGCTTTATTTGATAATGTTCTATAGAATATTTAATAAGAATCATGTATACTTGTAAAAAAGATATTGAAACTTTTTCCGGATTTGAAAATCTCTGATTAATAATACTCTAAAAATTATAAAAAATTAAGTTGATGGTGAGGCTATAAATGGTGTTGGGGGAATGAAAAGATTCATTTCCAGAAATCAAGGTCTTCTTCATTGATGCCGATTGAGCTTGCTTTAAATACAGGGTCTTTTCCCGCTTTTTTCTGTATTTCGTAATCTTTCAGACATCCAATAGCATATTTTCCCAGAATCATACATGTCGGAAGGTTGATAAGGGTCATTGCTCCCATGGTAATGTCCGCTGCAGCCCAGGCCGCATCCATCGGGATGATAGCGCCGACAAAGATAACGATTGTACATGCTACATAGAAAACTTTCATGAATCTTTCTGAAGGTTTTTTCTGATGGTTCATGTACGCAAGTGCATTGTCCACGTAGTAAATGTTTCCGAGCAATGTTGTGAATGCGAATAATGTCATAGCTACTGTGATGAATATTGGTCCTGCAGTTCCGAACACTGTTGAAATTGCATTTTGCACATATGGAGCGCCTGAAACTGCTGCGTCTCTTGCAACTCCTGTGGAAAGGCACATCAATGCGGTAGCGGAACAGATGATTAATGTATCAATATAAACTGACAGTGTCTGTACAAGTCCCTGTTTTGCAGGGTGTGACACTTTTGCGGAAGCTGAAGCGTTTGGTGCTGAACCTACACCTGCCTCGTTTGAAAAGAGTCCTCTTTTGATTCCGTAAACAAGACAGGATCCGAGAACTCCCCCTGCAATTGACTTGAAATCAAATGCGTCCTGGAAAATAAGAACAAACATTGATGGAATATTTGCATAGTTTATTAAAATCACGATTAAAGCAACGAGAACGTATGCTCCACCAATGAGAGGCACTACTGTACTGGTAACCTTGATGATCCTGTTTCCTCCTCCCATCAGGCAGTATCCTGTAATGAGGGCTAGAATAGCACCTATGATGAGCGGAGTGGTTGTAGGGTGGTAGAAGTGGTAATCCATAAATGTGGACTGGAGGTTATATGAACATAACAAGTTGAATCCAAGTGCGTATGTTGCAATTAGGCATATGCAGAACACTATTGCAAGCTTGTGCTGCTTCAGTCCTTTTTCTATGTAATATGCAGGACCTCCGTATGCCTGTCCTTCATTGTCCTTTCTTTTATAAATCTGTGCCAGGGTACTTTCCATGAATGCGGATGATGCTCCGATAATACACATGAGCCACATCCAGAAACATGCTCCCGGACCACCAATACAGATTGCTGTTGACACACCAATAATGTTTCCTGTCCCTACCCTTGATGCGGTGGACACCAGCATCGCCTGCAGGGATGATACGGAGTTGTCATCTTCTTTTGGTTCCAATAGAAGTCTTACAGACTCAATTGCCAATCTGATTTGAACTCCTCTTGTACGAAAAGTGAAATACAATCCTGCAACTGCCATTACTATAATCAGAACAGGAAAGTACAAAAAGTCATCGATTTGTATTAGTATATTGAGTAAATCTATCATAAAGTCATCCTTGTAAGTTAGTGATTCGATAATTTTTGAATCCAATATAATATATATTGTCAGTAATACTTTAATAAATGTGTACTATTCATCTAATATTGATAAAAAAGCCATAGAGATAGTATTTTATCATAATAAATAATCATGTATTCAAATTTTATTACTGAAATTATTTCTTTATTCAGATTTTGTAATGAGTTTTTAAATCGGTGTTTTTCAATACCCATAATGTATTTTTTTGTATCAAATTTTATTCAGTGATTAAAAATAACATATGGTACATAAGTATATATGGACTGAATGCACAATATCTGTTTACAAATTTGAATTGGTGATATTATGGCTCGCAAGACATTCAATGAAAAATTGCAAGACTCTAAGGACATGCCTAAAATCGTAACTGTTGATGATGAAAGGTCAGTTGAACGTTATGGCGGAAGCCAAATGTTGATTGCGCCGCCTTTGGAATATGATGAAATCATGTCTCATATTCCGGAAGGCAAATTAATTACAACCAAGGAAATCCGTGAATTTTTAGCAAAAAAGCACGGTGCCGAATTTACCTGTCCTTTGACAGCGGGAATATTCATATCTCTGGCTGCAAGGGCAAGTTGTGAACGTGAAACTGGCAGGATTCCATTCTGGAGAACACTGAAAAGTGGCGGTGAACTGAATCCGAAATACCCAGGCGGAATTGAATATCAAAAGAAAATGCTTGAGGCGGAAGGTTTCACATTCACCACAAAAGGCCGTAAAAATATCAGATATCTTGTTCAAGATTATGAAAAGTATCTCTATGAGTTTGAAAAGTAATATGATTGAATAGGTTTTCTATTCTCTTTTTCTTTTTTTGTGAAATAATTTATATGATTTAAAATAAAGTATTAATTAATGAAGTCTCTTGAAAAAACAATAAAATCCGTGGCTGAAAATCCAAAATATATTTTCCGTTTAACCGTTCAGGGAGTTATGGTAGGTATATTTGCCGGATTGATGGTGTGTTTGTACAGGTTTTTATTGTACGGTTCAGAACATGTTTTAAGAGATTATTTGTCAGTAATACATGGAAATGTGTTGTACATAATTCTGTTTTTCATCGCTCTTGCGGTTATGGGGCTTTTGGTCGACTTTCTCACAAAATGGGAAGTTGATTCTGCAGGAAGTGGAATACCTCAGGTGTATGCAGAGGTAAAGGGTCACATGGAAGCTAATTGGGCAAAAGTATTATTTTCCAAAATAGTTTCCGGAGTTTTAACTGCTCTTGGGGGACTCTCACTTGGTCCTGAAGGTCCGTCAGTCCAGATTGGTGGTATGGCAGGTAAGGGAATTGCAAAACTTTTCAAGGGATCCAAAACCGATGAGCTCAGGCTGATTCTGGTAGGTTCTGCAGTAGGTATTACAGCCGCATTCAACGCTCCACTTGCAGGTGTGCTTTTTGTTTTGGAGGAAATCAATCACGGATTCGACAAGACTCTTGTATTCATTGCACTTGTTTCAGCTATCGTGTCCGATTTCATATCAAAGGTGATATTCGGCCAGTCAACAGCCCTTACATTTCCAATCCACAACATTCCCCTTGAATCCTACTGGCTTCTTGTTGTGCTGGGAGTTGCAATAGGTCTTTTGGGTTACGTCTACAATATAGGAATGATAAAGTCAAGCGACCTTGTAAACAGGCTGAATATTCCGTCCTGGCTTAAGTTTGTATTGGTTTTCATGGTTTCAGGTGTTGTCGCACTTACAATTCCGGAAATCAGTGACGGCGGACACTTCATGATGGACATGCTGGGCATAGCAATGCCTTCACTTGGAGTGCTGGTATTGCTTCTTGTAATGAAATATCTCTTTTCAATGTTTTCATTCTCATCCGGAGCTCCCGGTGGCATATTTTTACCTATACTGGTATTGGGCGCTTATATTGGAGCGGTCTTCGGGTCAATTGTGGTTCCTGCATTCGGATTTGAGCAGGCGCTGGTTTACAAGTTCATTGTGATTTCAATGGCAGGATTTTTTGCAGCTACCGTAAGGTCCCCGATTACCGGTATCGTCCTTATAGCTGAGATGTGCGGCTCAACAGAGTCCCTTGTGGCAATGGTCATTGTTTCTCTTATAGCTTATGTTGTACCTACACTTCTCGGAAACGAGCCGATTTATGAGTCACTGTATGACAGGCTGCTTGTTAATAAAAACCGTGAATTTGTTAAAAAACCTTCAAAACATGTGTTGAGCGAGTATCTTGTGCCGTTGGATTGCAATTACATTAATTTTAAAGTGAAAGACATTCCATTTCCTAAAAACGCAATCGTAGTGTCAGTTATAAGAAACGGCAAGTACATTATTCCGAGTGAGGATTTCCATATAAAATACGGTGACCAGATTCACATTCTGACTGATGTTAATGACTATCCTTATGTTCGTGAAGAGATTGAAGAGCTTTTCGGTGGTTAAATGAGTTTGATTTTTAAAAGACATAGTGTGCGTAAGTTTACAGATGAAAAAGTGCCTGATGAGAAAATAGAAACTCTCCTTAAGGCAGGCATGCAGGCACCCTCAGCGTGCAATTCACAGCCTTGGGAATTCATTGTAGTGTCAAAGCCTGAGGACAAGTTGGCAATTTCCAGGATGCATCAGTTTGCAAAACCTGCCCAAAAGGCATCTCATCTGATAATTACTCTGGGAAATCTCAATGAGGCATGTGTAATCGGAATGATTGAACAGGACCTTGGGGCATGCAACGAAAACATCCTTCTTCAGGCCACTCATGAAGGCCTTGGTGCTGTCTGGTTAGGTTTTCATCCGATTGAAGACAGGACATTAAAACTCAAGGAATATCTGGAAATTCCCGATTACTGCATTCCCTTTTCAGTAATATGCGTTGGCTATCCCGCACATGAAAGTGAAGTGAAACTCAGATATGATGAGACAAAAGTTCACTACCATAAATTTTAATTTTAAATATTTTGAAAACATAGTATTATTATCTAAATTTTTTTTAAGCAGATGGGACTATGATAAGCAAACAACTTAGGGAATTTGAGCTATTGAATACAACCACTCAAAGCATTCATGAACTGAATGACTTGAAAGTTCTGATAATCTTAAAGGATGGGTCTAACTTAACCCGTTGGGAATATGTGGACAATAAGGAGGATATTATCTACATAAGTGAGGATCTCTTCGGTAAAACGAATTTGGCCAACAGGTATGAGGGACTTGTCAATCTTAAGGCTATCATCGCATTCGGTTTCGGTGCCGTTGAGAACATGGAAGGCATGTTCAGGGGATGCGAATCCCTCGCAGATATCACTTCCCTGAAGTCATGGGATGTCTCACAGGTAACAAGCATGGCCGGAATGTTTGACGGATGCGCTTCCCTGGAGGATATTTCCGCACTGGAGGAGTGGAACGTTTCCAGCCTGACATCAATGGCCAACATGTTCAGATACTGCTCATCCCTTGAAGACGTTTCAGCCCTTAAGGATTGGGACGTGTCAAATGTCACTGACATGCACTACATATTCTCAGAATGCTATTCCCTGAAGGATATTTCAGGCCTTAAGAAATGGGATGTGGGCAATGTAAGGGACATGGCGTGCATATTCGATTTTTGCGAGTCAATTACCGACATCTCCGCACTTAAAAATTGGGATTTATCAAGCGTATTTAATATAACCGCAATGTTCAGGGGCTGCGAATCACTCAAAAAGATTTCCGCCCTTAAAAATTGGGACCTGTCCGAAATGACTGAAAATTCAAGTCTGCTTTCATTATTCAACAACTGTTCATCACTTGAAGACATTTCCGCCCTGAAAAACTGGGATGTCTCCAATATAACCAGAATGGCAGGGCTTTTCGACGGCTGCAGTTCCATAAAAAGTGTTTCCGCCCTTAAAAACTGGGACGTTTCAAATGTCACATCTCTTGAAAGGGTGTTTGCGGACTGCAGAAGCCTGACTGACATTTCAGCAATGTCCAAATGGGACATTTCAAAAACTGAAAACATGCTTGAAATGTTTTGCGGATGCGAGTCTCTCGAGGATGCCTCCGCATTGGCTGAATGGGACCTGTCAAACGTTATAGCTATGGACGACCTCTTCAATGGCTGCGCGATGCTGACAAACATTTCCGGTTTGAAGGATTGGGACATATCAAAAATCACAAGGCTGACAGGATTGTTTAAGGACTGCAGCAGCCTGAAGGACATTTCACCTTTATGTGAATGGGACGTCTCCAAAATTGATTCTCTTGAGGAGATGTTTGACGGATGCGAAGAGCTCGAAGACATATCCCCATTGAAAAAATGGAACGTTGTCAATGTTGACAACATAAACAGGATGTTCAAGGACTGCAAAGGCCTGAGCGATGCTGGAAAGCTTGACTTCTGGACTCTTAACATTAACTATGCCGAAGATGTATTTGAAGGATGTGAAAACATTGAAAAGTATCCTGTATGGTATAGGGAAGGGGTGTTTACCGGAATAAGTCCGTATCTTAAGGAATTCAACAGGCTGAACATAACCACAGACAACATTTTCGATTTGGGCGAGCATGACGTTTTAATCATATTGAAGGACGGAACCAACCTCACAAGCTGGAGCAAGGTGGAAAACAGGCATGACGTGATTTATGTCAATGAGGACTTGTCCGGCAAAACAGATTTAAGCGAAAGGTACGGCGATTTGAGGTCCCTTAAAGCTATTTTCGCATTCGGCGTTGATAAGGCTGAAAAGATGATTGGAATGTTTACAAAATGCGAATCCCTGGTTGACATTTCATTTTTAAAGCTGTGGGATGTAAGCAATGTCCGTGAAATGAACTTCATGTTCCACGGATGCAAGTATATGACTGACTTTTCACCGATATCAGACTGGAACGTGTCCAATGTGGAAAACATGAACGGAATGTTTCTGGGATGCCTGTCACTTTATGACATTTCACCGTTAGCAGGGTGGGATGTTTCCAGTCTGAAATACATGAGGGCAATGTTCTGGAATTGCATATCCCTTGCAAATGTATTTTATATGAAAAATTGGAATGTTTCCAAAGTGGAAAATATGAACGGCGTATTTTTCGGCTGCATAGCTTTAAAAAACATATCTGCTTTATCCGAATGGGATGTGAGCAGTGTCACAAACCTTTCAGGAATGTTTGAACATGCAAGACAACTCACAGACATTTCTCCTCTGGCCAACTGGACAGTAAGCAATGTCACAGCAATTGATCACATGTTTTTCGACTGCCCTGCATTGGTTGATGCTTCACCTTTAAATGGTTGGAATATCAACAACATTGAAGACGCCGAACTGATTTTTGGCGGATGTGAAGCACTGCAAAAAACACCCGCATGGTTCAATGATGTGGCCCTTAGACGTAAAAGCGTTCCGCAAGAGGACGTTGAGGAAAATTCCGAGGAAGATGCTTCAGATGACGCCGGCGAAGAGTCTGAAGAGTAATCTATCCTATTTACTTTTTTTTTCAAAAACTTCACGGCACTGACATAGACGATAGATAATATTTTAAGTCATGTGAAATATACAGTTAGTGTAGTTGATATTGTAAAATCAGTTTAAAATTTTAAAGTATAAAAAAGGTTGAATGACATGTCTGAGTTAAAATATATGGATTTATCATTGGATGAAATCCTAAAAAATCTTAATAGAACAAAATTAGTTTTAGAAAATCAGGAAGAAGCTATCTGCAAGTTTAGAGATATAATATTGACAGCTTCAAATAAACGCACATCTAAAGAAAGAAAAACAACAATTTTCCTTGCCGGTGCGGGCAGATCAGGGTTTGTTGCAAAATCATTTGCAATGAGGCTTATGCATTTGGGATTTTATGTTTATGTGTTCAATGAAACAATCGCTCCTCCGGTACAGGACGGGGACATCATTATCATCATTTCAAAATCAGGAAAATCCAATTCAATCACTCAGATTGTTGAAGATTCCAATATAGACAATGTTAAATTCCTTGCTGTTTGCGGAAATACCGAATCAGAACTTGCTCAGAAATCCGATGCAAGAATCGTAATAGATTCCCTGCCTCAGATGCTTGTAAACCTTGAGGATTCAGACATTGAAAGGTTCATTGAATTTTTACCTAAGACAATCATGAATTTTGAAAAGACCGACGAGGTTAAACGTCAGCTTGATGAGCTTCCAAGGAAAAATATTGACATGGCCGATAAGAAAATCATGGCTCAGATGTATAGTCTGCCTCATGAAATCTATGCAATCAGTAATATCTACCGTCCATTGGAATTGATTTTGATGGGAACAGCTTTTGAAATCTCAGCATTGGTATTGCTTGACGCATTGATAGTTGAGCTGATGGACAAGTTAAACTTACGTGAAAAAGACTTGAAAGCGTATCATGATGTTTTAAGCAGTGCAATTTAAATGAATAGTATTCTATTCATTTTCATAATTTTTTTTGAAAAATCTATTTGAGTATATAGTTTTTAATACTTGTTTTTATAAATATTAAAATATGGGTAAAATTAATTACATGGAAACCGGTAGGCTTGAAGCATTTTATGATGCAATCATTGCAATTATAGTGACAGTTCTTGTTTTGGAACTTCCCCAACCTGCATCTGCATCCCTGGCTTCAATATGGGCAATTAAAACGTCCTATTTTGCTTATCTTATTAGTTTTTTAGTTTGTACAAATCTATGGCAGTATCACCATCTGATTTATCAGCATGTGGATAAAATCAATGCAAAGATCATATGGTTGAATATATTACTGATGCTGATTGTATCAGTAGTGCCTTATCTGACCATATTTGTTGCAAACAATCCGTTTTCATTCCTTACACAGGTTCTCTATGGTGTTGACTTTCTTTTAATCAATGTCATTCTATACGTAATGGCGCAGTCACTGATTAAAATGAATCCTGACCAAGAGTTCCTCAAAGAGGCACTTGATGTAAAAAATTCCATTATAATTCCTACAGCATTATTTGTTGTGGGTTTGGTTGGCGCATTCTTAGGCCATCCAATTTTAATAAGCGTATGTGTCCTGATTACAATCGTGAGGTCAATATTATATTCATTAAGATAATTTAGATGATAAAATGCTGGGAATAACTTCAGAATTGTTAATTCACTTTTCAATTGAAATGGTAATATTTTTAGTTGTGATAGCTATTGGAATTTATATCGTAAAGACAGTTCAAAATAGCTCTCATAAAGCTTTAAACCCTCAGGAATATCTTCCTGAAGAGGAAATTCAAACATTGAAACAGGTTTTCTATCTGATAATGATGGCGCTGTTTTTCGTTGATTTCGTATATTCGTTCATAGTGTTGGATGCGGAGATATTTTATCTTACTGTATTTGACGTTGCACTATGTTTGTTTGCTGTAATTTTATTGGATAAGGAATCCTGGAAAGATAAATTAATTGTCTTTTTCCTGTTGCCGTTCGGATCATTAAGCTATTTATTGTTCGGCAGTTCATTCCTGTTCCTATTTGATTTAATTCATATTCCAGTTTTGCTTTATGTTATCATCGTATACTTCAGGAAATTCAGGGAGTATACAGAAAGCAACGGTTTGGGCTTTACAATCATTCTTTTGTTTGTAATAATATTCGCCAGTTTCATATTGACCATGGGCGTTGAAAATCAGGACCCTTTGAATTCACTGGTAATGGTTTCCAATGCATTTACCAGTAACGGTTATGCGGTTCTGGGAAATAGTGTTGTTGGAAAACTCAACAGTCTCCTCTTAGTTTGGGGAGGTTATGTCATATCAGGTGCAGGTACTGCAACATTGACTACAGCTATATTGCTTAGATACTTTAACAAACGTATTAAAAGACTTGAAGAACTGATTGATGACGGGGAGGTGGAACAATGAATCTCGCTTTTGAAATAGTGATTTTTATCGTAGAGCTTCTGGCAATCATAGGCATATTTGCCGTGATAATGAAGGTTGTTAAATTCGCATACAATAAGATAACTTCAAATCCTCGCATAATGTCTCACAAGCTTTTAAATCCTAAGGAATATCTTCCGGAGGAGGAAATTACCACTTTAAATCAGGTATTTTACCTTGCAATGATAGTGTGTTTTATTGTGAATATTTTATATTCTCTCTTCAATTGGGGAAGCAGTGTGGATAATCTTGCATTCTTTGACATTTTCATTTCCATAATTGTTGCAATGGATATTGCCTGGGAAGGCCGTAAAAATAAGTGGCTGCTGCTGCTTTTAGTTCCTGTTGGTTCACTTAACTATTTGCTTTTTTCAAGCATAGCCTTGGGTCTTGTTGAAATATTCCACCAGGCAGTCTTTATATACTTCATTAAGGTTTACTTTGAAAAATTCCTGAAATACACCCAAACAAACAGTTTGGGGATAACTATAATGCTTTTGTTCTCTATAATTTTCATCAGCTTTTTAATAACTATGCCTGTTGAAAATGTCAGTCCTTTAAACTCATTGGAAATGGTTTCAAATGCTTTTACAAGTAATGGTTATGCTATTTTAGGTGAATCAACTGTTGGTAAGCTCAATGCTATAGTTCTGGTTTGGGCGGGTTTCATATTGTCCGGTGTCGGTACTGCAACCCTGACGGTCGCTATCATCAAAAGGCACCTGAACAGTAAATTTGATGATTTGGAAGATAAGATTAAAAAGAATAAGAAAAATTAATTAATTATTCTTTTTGCAAATTCCTGGACATTTTTCAAATCATTGTCGTCAGGTTTTCCTCTGTGGACGAACTTGAATGCTCCTCTGCAGTGGAATTCATCTTCACTCATTTTCAATCCTTTTGCTTCAACTTCATTTTTAACCTGTTTGTAGGTTGACTCAATCAGTGCCGCTGATGAGAAATTGACGACCTCGCCGACATTAACGTTGATGTTTTTGATGAAATCCTTGATTTTTTTATCAATTCCAGCCGCATATACAGCGCTTCCTAAAAATAAGATATCAACGTCTTCGGTCAATGGTTCATCTACTGTTTTTGCTTCAACGTCAATTGCACTGGATATCGCTTCTGCAAGTTTTTTTGTATTTCCAGTTTTTGTGTAGTATCTAATTGCAATTTTCATTTTATAACACCTTTTATTAAATATTATTTTATTTTATATAAATATTTTTTAAAATTCAAGGCTTTCAAGGACTTCTGGAATCAATATTTTACAGTTTTTTACCAGTTTATTCAATTCTTCAGGATCTTGTGCAATTGACGGAAAGGAATTGTAGTGCATTGGAATCACATATTCCGGATTAATCCACTCACTGGCCACTGCCGCTTCCCTGATGTCCATGGTAAATATGTTTCCGATAGGAAGAATGGCAATGTCAGGCTTGTATATGTCTCCGATAACGAATTTCATGTCACTGAAAAGCCCGGTGTCGCCTGCATGGAATACTTTAATGTCATCATCGAATGTTAAAAGAAAGCTTCCTGGATTTCCGGCATATTTTGTGTCAATTTCAAAGTCAAATGTGGATGTGTGCTCAGCTTTAAGCATTCTAATTTCAACATCTCCAACTTTGACAAATGCTCCATAGTTTATTCCTATAGCATTGACACCTTTTCTTTGCAGGTAAATGGATATTTCGTAATTTGTGATTACAACCAGATTGGGGTTCATTCTGGCAATTTCAATGACGTCCCCGAAATGATCCGCGTGGCCGTGGGTGATGCAGACAACATCAGGGTGAACTTCACTGACATTAAGGGGGCATGCGGGATTTGCCTGTATGAATGGGTCAACTAAAATGTTCAAGCCACTGTCTGATATCATTTCAAAAGCGGAATGGCCCAGCCATCTGAGTTTCATATCTTACATACTCCGTCAGCGCAGTTGTCGGCTTCCTTGTCTTCCACTTCACTTTCTGCAATGATTTGTGCCAATACGCTTTTAAAATCATTGTATGATAATGCGCCCGGAACTGAGTATTTTCCGTCAAACAAGTAAAACGGAACTGCATGAATTCCTCCTGAAAGTGCAATGCCCTCATCTTTTTCAACATCATCATTATATAAATCGCCGTTTAGGACTTCTGCAATGTCATCTTTGCCCAATCCCGCTTCAAGTGCAATTTTTAAAAGCACATCATGGTCAGCCAGTTTCTCATTTTCAACAAAATATCCGTCAAAAAGCAGTGTAGAGAGTGTTTCAACGCTTTCAGGATATTTATTCTGTGCCAGTTTCATCAGCCTGTGTGCGTCACGGGTGTTGGTGTATAATGTTGTTTCATACTTGAAATCAATTCCCTCTTCAATTCCCAGGCTTGAAATCTGTGCAACCTGTTTTTCAGCATCCTCCATGGATAAGCCATATTTGAGGGCAAATCTCTCAACGGTGGTTGACTGAACGTCTTCAGGTGCATTCTGGTCAAGTTCAAATGCGCGGATATCAAATTCCACATCCAAATCCAAATCTTTTATAGCTCTTTTCAAACGGGTGTTGCCTATATAACAATATGGGCATGCAAAGTCGCTCCAATATGTAATTTTCATTTAAATACCTCAAAGAAATATTTAAAAGATTTGATTAATAAATAATAAAGTAATTACAAAATTACTTGCTTGATAATATGGTTGAAAATAACATTTGCCCAATCGGAAACACTCTGGATGTATTTAACAGGAAATGGATTTTTTGCATAATGTCCAATATCTACAATGGAAAGACACACTTCAATGAGTTCAAACAGATGAATCCTACAATAAGCAATCATGTCCTTGCCCAAACCCTGAAGTATATGGAGGAACAGGGCATGGTAATAAAGACTGTAACTGATGAAGTTCACAATAAAACCGAATATTCCCTAACTGAAAAGGGTTTGAAAACTAATAAGATACTCTATGAGATAACCTCCTATTTTTTCAATGAGTTGGATGATACACGAACAGAAGAGGAAAAGGAAAGTCTTTTAAAAGAGTATCGCGAAGTGTATGGCATCAAGTAAGTTCAGAATTACTTATTTCTTTTTATACTATTTTTGACTAATTACTTTTCATGAAAACAATATTTGATAAATGTAAATTAGGGGATTTGGAACTCAACAGCCGGATAATCAGAACCGGCCTTTGGGAATCACAGCAGACAGATCTTGATGCAATATATAACAGATATGAAAGGATAGCATCAAGCGGAGTTGGCCTTATCACTTCAGAGCTTTATTCAATCTATTCGAAAGACAAGTTCATAGAGCATTCATTCAGAATGGACAGCTTGAATTTCATGACAATGGCAAGAAAACTTGCTGAAATCACACACAGCTACGGCGTTCCCATTCTTGGACAGGTCGAATTCATTAAATACAATCGAGGAATTGATCTTGACATTCCGGTAAATGACCTGACAGTGGATGACATAAGAAGGATACAGTCAGACGTCATTGAAGCCGCCCAGAAGCTTGAGTATGCTGGCTTTGACGGCATTCAGCTGTCTGTTGGAAACAATTTCTTTTTGTCAAAATTCATCAATCCCTATTATAATCAGCGTGAAGACGATTACGGAGGCAATGTCTTCAACCGAATGAGAATGCTGCTGGAACTCATCAAGGTGATGAAGGACAATCTTGACCTGCACGTTTCAGTAAAGGTCAATTCATTTGATGAGAGAAAGGACGGTTTCGATTCACAAGAAAGCCTTGAGGCATGCAAGCTTCTTGAAAAGGTGGGCGTTGATTCAATTCAGGTAACAAGACCGCTCTCACCACTGTACTTCACAAAAAAACTGTCCGCAGAAGGCGAGCTCATTGACTACACTACTGAGCTGATAGATTCTGTTGACGTTCCGGTAATTGTCGGAGGCGGATTCAACAATATGAACCATATGAATGAGCTTTTAAACAGCACCAACATCGAGTACATGTCAATGTACAGACCGTTTGTCTGTGAAAATGACTTTCTGAAAAATTGGAAAAATGGAAGCTGTGACGAGTCAAGATGTCTTATGTGCAACAACTGCTACAGGACCAAAAAGAGCACATGCTATCATTTTTAGGATAGTAGTAAATACTGCCTTTTTGAAATATAATACTTATGCAGACCAATGACAATATAGAATCAATCATGGGCAATCCCAGAAAGGCCATCAACAGGCTGGCCTTTCCAACTATCCTTTCAATGCTTCTGATGTTTTTGAACAACTTGATTGACAGTTTCTGGGTTGCAGGCATTAACGCCGATGCCCTTGCCGCTCTGGGATTCATTTCACCCTTGTATCTGGTCATCATTGGTCTTGGAAATGGAATCAGCGCAGGTTCAAACTCGCTGATATCAAGGTATGTCGGAGCCTCAAGATTCGAGGATGCAAATAATGCTGTTGTACACTCATTTATCCTGATGGTTATCGTATCAGTTATTGTTTTAATTGTAGGGATTTTCTTTTTGGATGACTTGGTAATTCTTTTGGGTGCCGGGTCTGTCAAGTCATATTGCCTAAGCTATGGAACTGTTATATTCTTATTGAATATTGTGTTTTTGGCACCCAACGTTACTGCAAGCGTCTTCAGGGCGGAAGGTGATGTTGCCCGTGCAACCAATCCACTAATTCTTACTGCCGTTTTAAACATGATTATTGATCCTATACTGATTTATGGCCTGGACTTGGGAATATTTGGAGCGGGCCTTGCAACGGTGGTAGCATCATTTATAGGATGGATATGGATGCTCTACTGGATTTACGTTAAAAGGGATACATTTTTCAAGTTCAAGTTCAGCTATTACAAACGCAAAATGGAAATATACAAAGAAATTCTGGTCGTTTCACTTCCGGCTGGAACCGAAGAGATTATATTTGCACTGGTTGCAATCATTTTAAACTACCTGATTATAAGCACTGCGGGCGTGAGTGAGGTCGCTTCATTTACAATTGCCTGGAGATTCATTTGCATTGCCTTTTTGCCGTGCATGGCAATAGGAATAGCCACAATAACTGTTTCAGGCGTTGCATATGGTGCCCGTAACTGGCCGAACTTCGATGAGACCATAAAATATTCGGCACTGTTGGGTCTTGCAATCACTCTTCTGATTTGTGCAGTATTCTTTGTATTTGCCTATCCCTTATGTGAAATTTTCAATTTTCAGGCCGGAAACATGGCGCTGGTTGTGAGGTCTGCTGAAATATTGCAGCTGCTGGTGTTCTATAACTGTCTGATTTCTTTTGGTGCAACTGCAGCCTATACATATCAGGGTGTGGGTTCAGGCTTCAAGTCACTGGCATTGACAGTCCTGAGGGAACTTGTGCTAAGTATGGCATTTGCATATGTTATGGGAATTGTCCTGAATATGGGAGTCTTTGGAGTTTATCTCGGAGCAATCATCGGGATGAACATAGGATCTATTGTTGGTTTTGTTTTCATTTGGATTTTCAATCTAAGATTTAAACATGAATGTCTCACCTAAAGTATTACTTTTTTTATTAATTTAGGGCTTTTTGTATTACTTTAAGATAGTATTACTTTTTATTATTATATTTAAATATGGATTATTACTATTAATAAGTTTGAACAATTGTTATTACTATTTAGGTAATTTAAAGCGATTTAGTATTACTTTTTTTAGAAAATTTTATATTATTAATTATTACAAATTTATTAATTGTAGTAATAATTTTATTAAATATTATACTACGAAGTGATTTAAATGAAATTTTCTAGAAATAAACAGACAATTCTTTTTATAATTCTAATATTGCTATCCTTTTGTTTTGTAACGCAGACAGTGTTTGCCGAATCAAATGACACTGTGGCGACAGGTGAAAGTGACAGAGATATTGTTGAAATTCAAATCGAGGAGTCTGTAGACTCTAATAAGATTTCAATTGATAATTCATATGAGGATTTATCAAATTCTCAAAATACTACTTTATTTATAATCAGTGATAATCCTGGAACGAATATTCTTGACAAGGCCAGCTTGGAACTTGATGCAGAAAAAAAGCTTCAAAATGTGAATTTGGTTATAAGAAACGGTAATCAAATTAAAACAATGGATGAAAGTGAACTGACATATTTGCTTTCTAGCTGTGATGCTTTTGTTGGTGAATGGGTCAGCAATGATGTTGATTCAGTTTTAACAAGCATTCTTTCAAAGAATCCTGACTTGTCCAACAAAAAACTGTTTTTAATTTTGGAACCTCCTTCAGGTAACTTAAATTCAGATTCAAGTTCAATAAAACTGATTAGAAACAATACCTTGAATTACAATAAGTTATTTACTGCAATCCCAAATGAAGAATTAATCAAATATTTCAAAAACACAAAAAGGGGACTCTCTTATTCCAATGTTTACAATTTTTTGACAGGTGATGCAAAAGATTTCAACTCCTTTTTCAATAAATTAGTTCTTTATAAGGATTTAAATGACAAGGATAATTTAAAAAATCAGATTTTGTGCATTTTAAATTATTTAGGCTTTGATGTCGAGTTTGAAAATCCTACATTCACCGGTTCAAAGACCTACGGAATCTACAGGGACAGATGGTACTCCCTTGATGAGTATATCGCCACTTTTTTCAATCCCAACTTTAACAGAACTGTTGGGGTGTTGGAAAGTACAATGTATATTGAATCACAGCAATTGCACACCTGTTATTCAATAATAGAGTCTTTGGAATCCAGAGGATATAATGTCATACCTGTTTTTGCCGCTGGAGGTTCTTCCGACCAGCTTAAAGTAATGGTTGAATCATGGACAAGTGCGGGTTCAGACATTTCAGGATTTTTGGCAAATTCATCTGCATATGACATTTACATTGATGCTATTGTTTCTATGGTTGCTTATGGTGTTGGTGGTGAAAACTTCACAAAAGCCACAGACTTTTTTGAGCAAGCCGGAGTTCCCGTTTTCAGGGCGGTGCACTCTGATTATGTTTCAAACGAGCAGTGGGAACTGGGTTCAACAGGTTTGACAACTGAGAGAAGCGACAAGTGGTGGCACATAACCATCGCAGAGACTCAGGGAATAATCGATGCCACATTCATTGGTGGCGCTTCAAGCTATATTTCAAATTTAACTGGAGCAGAAATAACAACTTATATTGCCCACAAGGGAAACATTGAACTTCTAGCCGATAGAATCGATTCATGGGTAGATTTAAAATACACACTAAACGAAGATAAATTGATTTCCATAATTTATTACAATTATCCTCCTGGAAAACAGAATATCGGCTCAAGTTATCTTGATACTATAAAAAGTATCTATAATATGCTTTACACCTTAAAGGATGCAGGATATGATGTTGGCCAACTGCCTGAAAACGTATCAGAGCTTGAAAATCTGATTATCTCATGCGGTATAAATGTAGCTAACTGGGCTCCCGGTGAGCTTGCAAAGCTGGCTAACCGTTCTGAAGTGACCTTGCTTCCGGTAAAGGAATATACTTCATGGTTCAACTCACTGGATGATATTGTAAAAATACAGGTAACCAACGGGACTGTGGCATATATCGGAGAGTTGACAAAAAGGGCTGTTGAGCTGAACTATACCAAAACCATATCCGATACCATTGATGACTGGTATAATCAGGTTGTTTCACTATTGCCTGACGATAAGGCGTCCGAGGCAAAGAAAGTTCTGGAAAATATTGTTTTGAGCTTGAAAAATTATGCAAAAACACAGTCTATAGATTATTACAATTTATATTTAAAGTACTATGATGAATTTAAGAATTTAAACATTTCCGGATTGAACGGTTGGGGTGAAGCTCCCGGAAACGTGATGGTGATCAATAAAAATGGAACTGACTACTTTGTCATTCCGGGTTTGACCTTTGGAAATGTTTTCATAGCTCCTGAACCTCAAAGGGGATGGGAATCTGATATTGAAAACCTATACCACTGTACAGCTGTCGCTCCAACTCACCAGTACCTGGCGGCTTATTACTATATGCAGACAACACATCCAAATGCAATGGTCTTTGTGGGAAGACATGCAACTCACGAATGGTTGCCTGGAAAGGAGATACTCCTGTCTGCAACTGATTACGGTTCAGTTGTAGTTGGAGATGTTCCTCAGTTGTATTTCTATATTGCTGACGGTTTGGCTGAAGCAATACAAGCAAAAAGAAGAGGTTTTGCCGTGATAATTTCTCATCTTACCTCTCCAATGTCCTACACTCATCTGTATGGAAATCTTACAGCTATGGCCAATATGATAAATGACTATCAAAATGCCAAAAGCAGTTCTGAAAAATCTAAAATAGAATCACAATTAAGGGACCTGATAACTTCAAATGACTATTCAACAAATCTGGGATTGAATAAAAGTGATATAAGAAGCATTTCAATCGATTCACTTATAGATAAAGTAAATGCATTTTTAGTCTCAACACAGGATACATTGTACCCATTAGGTTTGCATGCATTGGGTGACCCTTGGACTGAGCAGGACCTGGCAAGTACTGTTTCAGCAATGCTTTCAAAAGATTATGTTTTAGAAAACAATCAGGGAATAATTAATTTATTTGATGAGCTATCTGATGCATATTTCTCAAAAGATTATGCTGAACTGACAGCATTTGAAAGGGAATTTATCCTGAATAAATCATATGATATAGTTCGTGCTTTAATTTATTGGGATGTCAATGATGTAGCGCAAATAATTAGCTCTGAAAATGCCAAACTCAACAGTTCAAATGTCGTTGCATGCCTTAAATTGGCTAAGGAATACATTGGACTTATCAATCAGAGCATTTCATCCGAGTTAAATTCAATGCTTGACGGATTGAATGGACGTTATATTCCTGTTGGTGAAGGTGGGGAAATAGTTGTAAAGCCAGCTATTCTTCCAACCGGTGGAAACATGTTCCAGGACCAATCTTCAGAACTTCCAACTCAGGAAGCATGGGAATACGGTAAGACTCTTGCACTTTTAACATTATCCGGCCTTAATGACACTACTGAAAAAGTCATCATGGGAATCTGGTGTGTCGAAACAGCAAGGGATGATGGAGCATTGGTTTCCAGTGTATTATATCTGCTTGGAATGAAACCGGTATGGACAGATTCCTCAAGTGCGGGCTATGATGATGAGGGAAACCCTACAGGTAAAAAGGTTGGGGCTATGCCCGAAGTCATAAAACTTGATGATTTAACACGTCCTGAAGGATGGGATAAAAAAAGAATAGATGTAACTGTAATTACCAGTGGACTGTTCAGGGATTTATACTCATCTCAGTCAATATTGATGGACAATGCGTATAGGGTTGCCCTTGCAAGATCTTATTTCACATTAATCAATGACAAATCATTGGATGATGATTTGAAACAGGCTTTGGAAGGTGTCATGCAGACAATCAATTATTATGGTGTTTCAAATGAACCTTTGGATTCAAATTATGTTGCACAGCACTGGATTGAAGACTGCCAATATTATATGGGTATAGGATATAATGCAAGTTATGCCGGGGAATGTGCAATAACACGTATCTTTGCTCCTCCAAATGGAGATTACGGTGCAGGAATATCAAAATTGGTGTCAATGTCATGGACATGGAACGACACTGATGAGTTGGCACAGTTCTACCTGGGCAGAATGGGTAACATGTACTCCAAAAACTATTGGGGAGATACAAATCCTTTGGTCTTCATAAGAGCACTTTCAAACTCAGATACAATTGTTACAAGCCGTAACACTAATCAATATGGAGTATTAGATAATGATGACTTCTTTGATTATTGGGGAGGCTTGTCAATGGCTGTAGAAAATGTTTCAGGCAAAACACCAAAAATGAACGTGTTGATGTATTCGGACAAGGACAATGCATATATCTCATCTCTTGAAGAAGTTATGTATCGTGAGATAGCTGCAAGATATGACAATCCGAACTGGATTTCCGGAATGATGAAGGAAGGGTACAGCGGAGCCCGTTACATGTCAAACAAATTTGTCAGCAATTTATATGGATGGCAAGTAACAAGGCCGTCTTCAGTTTCTGATGACCTGTGGAACCGTGTTTACAATACATATTACAAGGACAAATATGGTCTTGGAGTTAAAGACTGGCTGATGAGCGGAAACAATGCATATTCATTAATCTCCATGAGCGGTACAATGCTGACTTCCATCCATGAAGGTTACTGGAATGCTGACAAGGCGACAGTAAGTGATATTGCAAATACCTGGGCTCAGGCAACAGTCAAAAACGGTGTTGCATGTTGTGACTGCAGTTGCGGTAATATTGCAATGATGGAATGGGCAGTGCAATATGTTAATCCGGACATACTTGCCCAATTGTTGCCGAAACTTTATGACGCAACTCAAAATCCGGTATTTTTAAACAATACCAACAGCGTTCCTCCAGAAAATACTGACCCTTCAAATGTCGATCCTTCCACTCCTAATCCGACTGAAGGTTCAACATCTTCAAACACAATTTCATCCAACTCAACTACCAACAGCAATCAGTTTTCACACTCTTCTTCAGCTTCAAATGGTCAATCCGTTTCAGCTGCCGGTGAAAGTGCATCACAAGGTGAAGTAGGAGGAGCTTCCTCACAGGGTGCAGATGTTAAAAAATCCATTGAGATAAATCCTGTTACCCAGCAATCCGCAAGTGAAGTTGGTATGAGTTTATTGGCCGTATTGGGAGTAATCTGTTTAATTCTGATAATTGGAGTCGGATACTTTAGAGATAAAGACGAAGATAAAAAATCAAGCAATTTAGATGAACTATTCAATCAAAAATTATAGTTCATTTTTTATTTTATTTTTAAAAGAGGGAATGAAAATGGAAGTAATAAATTTGTTATGGCAGCTGGGAATATTGTCCGCTGTTTTAATATTTGGAATAAAATTGGGCCTTGCCACAGGCCTTGCCAACATGTCCAAAAGATATTTGGCAATGGTTTCGATAGGTTATGGTGGCGGAGTATTGATATTGACAGAGATTTCTTCATTCTACACAGCCCAGATTACCGATTTGATATATACATATAATTTTGAATTCTTTTTGATAATGGCAGTCATAATGATTCTTGCCGGAATATTTACAATTCGCGAATATAAGGTCTTTGAGAAAAACACTACTGCAGCTACATGTATGGCGGTTGTTGCTCCATGTCCGTGCTGTTTCGGTTCAATCATTGTGAGCATAATGCTGGTTGCGCCTACTGTAGGTCTGGGTCTTATGAATTTAAGCGTTATTGTAGCAGCCGCATTGGTTTTGACAATCATTCTAACTTACTTTGCTTCAAACTATCTGGTTCAATTCATTAAAAAGCCATATCCGATAGTTTTAGGAAACTTCATGTTCTTTTTGGGAGTATATTTCCTTTTGTCCGCATTGTTCCTGCCGAATATAACTGCACTGATCCAAAACCCGATGGATGCAATATCTATCCAATCTCCTGAATATATTCTGGCGGTATTGGGTTTGATGCTGATGATAATGTTTTTAGGCGGATTTTACTTCAAGAACAACAGTTATCTGGATTAGTGGTGATTATATATGGTGACAACAGTTCCTGGAAGTGAAATCTTAACCTCCGGATTGAACATGATTGCACAGAGCCTGCAGATTCCTGTAATCATATTTCTTGTAATCTTTGCATTCTTTGCAATTGTAACACTGGGCAGTCTGGTGGCTGAGTATACGTCAAGAAAAAAGATAACTCCGGATGCCCTGGAGAAATTAATCTATTCCATTTCAAATGCAACATCATCTGAAGCATTGATGGACGTGATTAAAAATGCAAGGCTTTATGAAAATCAGAAGGTCATTCTGGTAAAAATATTGCGTGCTGATTCCCTAACATCAGATACACGTGAAACTTTGGCCAGAAAACTGGTGGAATTTGAAGAGACAAAGCTTGGAAAAACTATTGAGAGAACAGATATCGTAACCCGTATCGGACCTACACTGGGTTTGATGGGTACATTGATACCGATGGGTCCGGGTCTTGCGGCATTGGGTGCAGGAGACGTGAATACGTTGGCAAACGCAATCATCGTTGCATTCGATACAACAGTTGTCGGTATTGGTGCGGGTGCTGTCGGTTATTTTGTCTCAAAAATCAGACGCAGATGGTATGAAGAGGACCTGTCAAATCTTGATGCTCTTTGTGATGCGCTGCTTGACAAGTTAAAACACTGATGTGGAGTTTTGATTATGGTCAGGAGAAAGTGCAAGAAAAGATTTTCAGAGGGTGAAGAGGACCCTATGGCTGGGACTTCAAATCTTGTCGATGCAATGCTTGTTATAGCGGTCGGCTTTTTGATATTTGTTGTAATCAGCTGGAATATGCAAAGTGTTGTTTTTCAGGATACATCTCATGAACAGTCACAGGCAGTTCAGCAGTCACCTGCCAACATAACTGAAGTTACTGAAGGCCAGGTATTGAATGAAACTCCAGAATCCTCTCAAAGCTCAGGTCAGGGCTACATGGAAATGGGTAAAGTGTATAAGGATCCGTCGACGGGCAAGCTGATAATGGTTGAAGGATAATATATATCTTTTATAAAGTATTACTTTTTATTTTTCATTACTTCTAATTTTTATTACTTTTTTTTAATTTTTTCATTGTTTTGTATTACGTTTTGGCGAAAGTAATACTTTTCATAGCTTTATTTTAAAAATAGTAATAAGAAAATCTTTATATTAGTATTACTACTTCATTTAAAATGGGGATATTATATTATATTGGTATAATCCCTTTAAAATTAATTCATGGGATATTATGAAAAGTAAATCATTTATTTTTTTATTTGTTTTGATTTTCATGATGGTTTTCTCCCTTAGCGCTGTTTGTGCAGATGACCTACAGACAACTGATTCCGGACAGGTTTCCGGAGATGTTGATGTGGTGACTGTAAACCCATGGGCTACAAGTGGCGAACTTACATATGACATACCTGCCGATGCCAAGGACATCAAAAGTGCCGATGTTTATGTAAATGTCTATGGAGGAAGTGCTAAAAACACTCACGGAGCTAACGCAAACGTTAGTTTAAAAACCGAAAATGGTGAAAATCAAATAGCTAGTGAAGAATTGTGGATAGAAGACGGAACAACAGACGGAACTATTTATACTGTAAATAATCACACTGACAAATGTTACTCAGACTATCAAATGCATTATGACATCACAGATTCAATAAAGGGTTTGAATGGTTCTTCAATAGTTCTTAAGGTTGATACTTTCAAAATGGAAAATAAAACCTTTGACGGCAGAATAAAATTGATTGCATTGATTTTAGCTTATGATGACGGAGACAGTGACGTGATAAATTATTGGGTGGATTCTACTCAAAAATGGACAAAAACCAATATCACAACTGCTTTCGCTACAAAAGATCTGAGCAAAATCTATGCCGCTGATTTAATCAATGTCGCTCTTTCAAGTGCTGACGGAAGCTTCAAAATAAATGATGAATTGATAGGCGATGCTAAAAACCACAGTGCAGGCAATTACTATCAATACAACTGCTGGGATGTAACTGACAAGATTAAAGCGGGCCAGGATACAGAATTTGTCTCAATGAATGTTGGAACCAGTTCATATGCATCATTAAAAAATGTATTGTCCGTTTTAAAAGTAAACTCTCAAATAATGGCTGACGTATCTCTTGCTACAGAGTATTCAAATACCTGTTATGCAGGTACAAACAATACAATAACCGTTACTGCAACATCCAGTAAGGCAGGCAAATATTTAATTGAACTATTGGCTGACGGCAAAGTGGTAAACAGTAGTGAAATAGACCTTGACGGTGAAAATACAGCTACCCTCTTGTTAACCGACCCTACCATCAGGCCAATTGATGAGACAACTGTCAATGGTGCTGACAATACCAATGTGGTTTATGCAGTTAATGTTAAATTAAACGGCATTGATGTTGCAAGTGCAAACAAGACAGTTCCTGTATTGTACAACGGTAATTTGGGCAAGGACCTGGCTTATGATGCCGGCGGATTTGGTGAAGTAATTGACATTGAATTTACTGGCGGTATTGTAGTTGATACAAAATCCGAAAGCTCATATAAAAGCGGAGCTACCGGTACTACTGAAATTTGGACTGTAAACCTGGATAACAATTCCAATATCGTTAAAGGATTTATATATGTTCCTTATAACTGGTTTAATGGAAAAACCTACATTGAAAATGAAACAATGTTCAATGTAAACTTTAACAATGTAACTCTCACACCTTTTGCATTCTACAGGGATCAGTCCAACTTGGGAAGCTACGGCAAATACGGTTATGGTGTTCTGGTATATGATGTAAGCGAATTGATTTTAAACGGAAACAACACTTTCGAATTGTCCAAAATCAATCCGACCCCTACAATTTATCCAAGTACATTAATTTATGCATATGATGCTGCCGACAGTGAATTCATATACCATGCATATATTGTTAACGGTGCGGATTTACTTGCCAACTCCAACAACAATGCCGGAAGAGTTGCCGCTGCAAACTCTAAAATCGATGTCGTATCCAAGGATGTCACCGATGCTACACTTTATGTATTCGCATCAGGTGCTCAAAGCGGTGAAGGTAACATAATCGTCAACGGCAAATTGGCAGAAAACGTTTGGAACGGAACCAGTAAAACCACTGATTTATATGTTGCAAACATAACTGATGTCCTTAAAGATTCAAATGATATCTCATTTGTCGCTACCGGATCTACAATATTGGCATTACAACAGATGATTGTGACCGCTCAAAAGGCTCCTGTCAAAACAACTGTAACCGCCAAGGCATTGTCCACTACTTACAACTCTGAAAAGGCATTTACAATTACAGTTTTGGATTCTGATAAGAAACCTGTTACTGGATTGAAACTTACTTTAAAAGTATACACCGGCAAAGCCTCTAAAAACTATTATGTAACAACCAATTCCAAAGGTGTTGCAACCTTTAAAGCTGCATCAGCATTAGCTATAGGCACACATAAAGTTGAAATCACCTCCTCCAACACTGCCTATGATGTTAAAAAGACAACTTCCTCAATTAAAGTGGCTAAAGCTAAAACAACAGTTAAAGCACCAAAAGTAACTGCAAAGGTTAAAAAGACCAAATACTTTAAAGTAACAGTCAAAAATAAGGCATCCAAAAAAGTAGTTAAAGGCCTTAAGATTAAGGTAAAAGTCTACACTGGTAAAAAATACAAGACTTACACCATCAAAACCAATAAAAAGGGTGTTGCTCAGTTAAATACAAAATCCTTAAAGGTTGGTAATCATAAAGTTGTAATTTCTTCAGGTAATGCCAAATACACTGTCAGTGCTAAAAGTACAATAACAATTAAAAAATAGAGTTTCACCCTCTATTTTTTCTTTTTTTATTTTAAAAGTTTGATAATTTATTTTGATGGTTTTTGTTTCGAAACTAATTTTAACGATACTTTCTTTTCATAATTTTGAATTGTTGGAAAAACAATATAAGTTATTTTGTTTACAGTACATAAAAAAATTCACTTTCACAAATTTATATATTTTCAGCAGAATAGATGACAACAATGGATGCTCAACTCAGATATTAGAAGTTAAATAAAATTTTCTAAAAAGTTTTAATTCATTATTTTAATTAAATATGGCTGATTTATCTTGTTTTAAATGTTTTCGTCAATATTTGACTATGATAACATTTAAATACTTCTTTCTATAATCAATAATTAACTCATATTGGGAGTTGATATTGTGAAAGATAATGACTGGGAAGACGTTGATGTTAACCAAAGAAAAACAGATAGGGTTTACTTTGAATCCAGTTTGTTGCAGAATATTTCAGACAGTATTGATTTTTTAAAGGATGAGGCATCAGTAATATTAAGGGATTTGGATTCAACAGAATTTAAACAGAAAATTGATGAAATTGATTTGGAGGAATTCAGCGAACAGGCAATCAATCAGATTGACGATGTATTCGATGAGATATCACAGTTTAAAGATCAGGTAATTAACAAGGATGACCTTCCGGAAGAGATTAAGGAATTCTCTAAAAACACCAAGGCATACCTGAACCGTGATGAGGTATATATCAGAAAGGCAAGAAGGAAACTTGAAAAAGAAGATTCCTACAGGTCAAATAGAAGGGTCGTTGAGCTGTGTGACAAGGCGATTGACGTCTACAGTCCTAATCCTGAAGCACACTACCTGAAAGCCCGTGCACTCATCAATCTCAAAAGATATGATGACGCTATCGAGGAGTTCATCTCAGTACTGGCCATTCATGAGGATGATATTGATGCTAGACTTGGAATTGCTGAGGCCAACAGGTTATCCGGTGAATTTGATGATGCAATAGATGTCTATGACTCTGTCCTGAAAGTTGATGAAGCATCAGCAGAAGCATTGCTTGGAAAGGCACTGACCTATTGTGGCATGGAAGACTATCAGAAAGCCGATGAATTTTTCATTAAGGCAGATGCCCTTATGGACTTGGATGGAAACACCATGGACATATGGGACATGTGCAAGGAAAAGATGTAACTATTTTTGGTATGGGACTGGAAAATCCAACCCCATACATAATTTTACTTCTATACGGAAACTAATGTAGTTTTTTCTGATGATTTTGTAAAGATGGTTATTCTTTACATTACTAGATTATTTAAGCTCATATATGTATTTTTTCTTTGATTTAAGGTCATTTTTACCATTTAAAATCAATTTATTGGATTCAATAAAATTTCATTATGAATACTGATTTTTGATTTAAATCTTTTTTTAACATTATATTATAGTTTATTTGCAATTTAAAGAAAAAATTGTACGGACATGTAAAATTGCAGTCATTTAAAACTGACTGATTTAAATATTTTAACGGACAATTGTTTTAATGGGGCAATTGCCCTAAATTCAAAAACTGTTTTTTTGAGTTTGACTGTGGTGCGTTAAAATTCATAGGTAAGGAATATATTACTTCTTGCCTATGAATAAGTTGAATTGAACACTTCTGTACTATCATATATTTTTTTAAAGCTCTAAACTAAACAAAAATGCACATTTTTTAAGTTAATTTTAAATATCTTATTAAATATAGTTATAAATACTTAAATTGTTTTAAGTATAAAATTCAAAAAATTGTGTGAAAAATATGACAAACGAAAATTTTGCAAAAAAGATAAAAGACATTAGAGCTAGACAGGACATGTCTATAGAAGACCTCGCCGAAAGAAGTGGCGTAAAACAGGAAGTGCTTGAAGCTATGGAAGCTGGAGAAGTTATTCCGTCACTCACTCCATTAACAAAAATGGCAAGGGCATTAGGGGTAAGACTCGGAACATTTCTGGACGACACACCTGAGCTTGGACCTGTAGTGACCCGTGGAGGAAAAACAGAAAACTCACTTTATTTCTCCGGTCGTGAAGACGTTACAAACGCTACCAACCTTGAGTTCCACTCATTAGGTGCAGGTAAAATAGACAGAAACATAGATCCTTTCCTCATTGACATTGAATATGAACCTGGAGAAAAGGAGCTTTCCTCACACGAAGGGGAAGAGTTCATCTATGTGCTTGAAGGTGAAATTGAAGTCATCTACGGTAAGGATTCCTTTGTAATAGGCGAAGGCGACACCATATTTTATGACTCAGCAGTTCCTCACCACTTACACGCAACAGGCGAAAACTCCGCTAAGATATTAGCTGTATTATACACTCCATACTGAGGTGGATAGAATGAATAAAATAACTTTCAAACCAAATATCGACAGGTATCACACAGCTAGTTTGGATTTTAACTTTGAAACATTGCAATTGAGATTGCATTTATGATTTGCATTTGGTATTAGTTATTTTATAGAATTAGTTAATGAGGTGAAAGTATGAGTGAACTATTTACAGAATTACCGCTTGGAAAATTTTTCGAGACAATGGTTGAAAAACAGCCAGATCATGAATTTATCGTTTATCCGGACAGAAACTTAAGATTTACATATAAAGAATTTGACGAAAGAGTAGACAACCTTGCAAAAGGAATGCTTGCTATCGGAATTGAAAAGGGAGACCATGTAGGAATATGGGCTAAAAACGTTCCCGAATGGCTCACCTACATGTTTGCAACCGCAAAGATAGGTGCGACTATCGTTACAGTAAACACAGCATACCAGTCACATGAGCTTGAATACGTACTCAAGCAGTCAGACATGAAGGCGCTTGCAATGACAGACGCATTCAGGGATACAAGCTATTTCGACATTATCAACGAGCTTGTGCCTGAACTCAAAACCTGTGCCAGAGGCCATCTGGTGGCTGAGAAATTCCCTCACTTAAAATTCATATTCCACGTAGGCCAGGAAAAGCACAGGGGAATGTACAATACCAACGAGCTCCTTTTGTTAGGAATGAACTATGACGATGACGAATACCAGAAAGTTAAGGATGCCGTTACTCAGCATGACGTTATCAACATGCAGTACACTTCAGGAACCGAAGGTTTCCCTAAAGGAGTGATGCTTACAAGCCGTAACATTGTAAACGACGGTTACTACATTGGGGAAAACATGAACTACACAAACAAGGACAGGCTTCTTCTCCAGGTGCCTCTTTTCCATTGTTTCGGTACCGTTTTAGGCGTAATGGCAGTCATCACCCACGGATCCACCATGGTTGTGCTTGAGGAATACGACCCACTTCTTGCAATATCCTCAATCCAGAAGGAAAAGTGCACATCAATCTACGGTGTTCCTACAATGTTTATCGGTATGATGAACCACCCTATGTTTGACATGTTCGACATGTCCTCCCTAAGGACAGGTATCATGGCAGGTTCAACATGCCCTGTCGAGACAATGAAGGATGCAATCGAAAAGATGAACATGAAGGAGATTACCAGCGTATACGGTCTCACAGAGGCTGCACCGGGATTTACCCAAACCAATGCTGCAGACTCATTTGAGAAAAAAATCAACACCGTAGGACGTAAGTTCCCGAACATTGAAGTTAAAATCGTTGACCCTGAAACCGGTGAGGAAGTGGGCGTCGGCGAAACCGGAGAAATCATGTGCCGAGGTTTCAATGTAATGAAAGGTTACTATAACATGCCTGAAAAGACAGCTGAGACCATCGAGCCTGACGGATGGCTTCACTCCGGAGACCTTGCAACAGTGGATGAAGACGGATACTACTCCATTGTCGGCCGTATCAAGGACATGATCATCAGGGGTGGGGAAAACATCTATCCTCGTGAAATCGAAGAGTTCCTATTTACCCATGAATGTGTACAGGACGTTCAGGTTGCCGGAATTCCTGATGAAAAATACGGTGAAATCGTTGGAGCTTTCATCATCAAGGAAGACGGATTCGATGAGATTACAGAAGCTGACATTCGTGACTTCTGCATTGGTTCCATTGCACGTTATAAGGTTCCTAAATACGTGTTCTTTGTGGATGAATTCCCTCTCACTACCAGTGGAAAAATCCAGAAATACAAGTTAGGGGACTTAGGTCTCAAGCTATTGGACGAAAGACGCGAAAGGGGAGAGTTGTAAACTCCCTTAATACTATTTTTTTTTTAAATTGCTTTCATTCTGTAAAATTGTTCTCATTTGAAACTGACTATTTTTTATACTATTTTTTACATAATCATTATTGTGCATTTTCACATTTCTGAATAAATATTGTTTTGGGCTTGAAATATTGTTTTGAGTTATTTGGAAAGTTATTTATATTAATAGTGATAAATACTGTTTAGTTGAGTTTAAATGAGACTTGACAGGAGGTTTAAATGGATGAAACTTTGACTTTTGATGATAAGTTTGATGCTCTGGGTGAGTATTATGAGATTGAAACTCCCGATGAGATTCGCCAGCAAATTAAAAAGAATGAAAATATTTTAGTTCTCCTGGAAGCGATTAAGCCTTATCTTGAAAAATCATTTAAGGATGCAAAATATTCTCTTCAAATGAATTTTGAACCTGAAATGGATGATAAGTTCATAATATTATTTGTTAATGTTCCTCAAGAACGTTTCAATAATGGTATTGTGGATGATATGATGAATTTGAGGATTGATATTCAAGATTTGAGACATGAACTTAATGTCTTTCGAGAATTAGCAATAATGCCGGAGATATTAAATGTTTGATTTTAAAAAAGTATGTGATGTTGCCGATTGTTTGGCTTCACTGAGCGGTGAGGAATTCACAAGATCTGCTATTAGCAGGTATTATTATTCAATTTTCTGTTGTGCTAGATTATATTTGATATTGGTGATGGGTGAAGACATTTTCAGAGGTCGTGAAAATATTCACAGGAAAGTCAGTGATAGATTAATCAAATCAAAAGATTTGACTGAGTCTTCAATTGGATATCTGCTGGAAGACTTGAGATATTTAAGAAATCTTGCAGATTATGATTGGTATGAAAAAGATTCATCATTTTTCACTGAAAAATTAGATTTGGCATCTTCGGAAGCAAGAATTGGGCTTGAACAAATTGAAGCACTTAGAAATTCACCTCCATTGGAGCTATAGATATTTTTTTTTAAATCTTTAGAAATTTACTAATTTTTGTTGAAATTGATTTCATTCTGTAAAGTTGCTTTCATTTGAAACTGACTATTTTTTATACTATTTTTTACATAATCATTATTGTGCATTTTCACATTTCTGAATAAATATTGTTTTGGGCTTGAAATATTGTTTGGAGTTATTTGGAAAGTTATTTATATTAATGATGATAAATACTGTTTTGTTGAGTTTATCTAAGACTTGACAGGAGGTTTAAATGGATGAAAGTTTGACTTTTGATGAAAAGTTTGATGCTCTGGGTGAGTATTATGAGATGAAATCTCCAAGTAAGATTAAGAATCAAATTAAAAAGAATGAAAATATTTTTAAATTTCTTGAAGAGGTTAAGTCTGTTTTAGTTAATTCATTTCATGATGCGCATTTTTGTCTAGAGATGAATTTTGAACCTGAAATGGATGATGAGTATATAATTCTAAGGGTTAAGGTACCTTTAAATCATTTTCACAATGGTGCTCGAAGTGATTTAAACAGGATTCAAAAACAGTTATTTCCGTTAAGACGTGAACTAAATGTTCATCGTGAATGTCTGATTATGTTGGGGTTTTTTGATGTTTGATTATGAGGAATATAAGTTAGTTGGAGATTTGCTTGCTCAAATTGAGATGGAATGCTATCAGAGATCCGCAATTAGCAGATATTATTATGCTCTTTTCAATCCTGTAAGAAGTTATTTGATATTTGTGTTAAATGAATTTGATTTCATTAGGGGTGCTGATTTTCATAAAAGAATTTGCAACAGATTAATGCAATCAAATGATGATACTGAAAAAGCCTTGGGTTTAATTTTGGATGAATTAAGACAATTGAGAAATGATGCAGATTATAATTGGAATTTAAATTCATCATATTTTGAGGAATCTTTAAAAGATGTCAAATCAAACATTGAGTTAGGTTTTGATTATTTGAATGCACTTAGAAATTCACCTCCATTGGAACTATAGATATTTTTTTTTAAATCAGAAATATTTTAGATTTTCATTGCAATATTGACCTAAAAAACCAAAACCTTTAAATACTACCTGAATACTAATATAAAACTGCAACTAAAATTATAGGTATAAGTTAACCACACCATTATATCGAAGTAATCTGACTCTATACGAACTTTTATTAAAGGAGTTGATAATAATGCCACAAGTGAAAATAACTACTGCATGGAGTGTAGTAATAATTTAAGCTCATATAGTTGCTTGGAATCTCAAACTTAAAATCATTTTCACCTCTAAGCAACTATTGATATTCTCATAAGTAGCTGTTTTGTTTAAATATACTAATCTTATTAAACGCCTATCCCAAAAAAACAGCTACTTTCTATCATTATCATTGAATTTATCTAAACTTTATGTGCCGGCTATTTTGCCAAACCAGGCACTAAAATATTAAATCATCATCATTTGAGGAAAAAATATGGAAATAATAAGAAAAAACGATATCAATGTGAGAAGAACTGTTGAAAAGGCCATAAACAATCATCCAGAGTTTCATTTCTTTGTGGATGAGCTTTCAGCCAACAATTACATGCCGACTTATGCAGGGGAGGCTGACGAGAAATACACATATGATGAAATGGATGACGGATTTTTCGAATTTATCGAAAGGAAAATCCATGAAAACGGAGTGTATTTGAGGATATGCTACCTGACCGGTGAGCAGACTCCATCCCGGGCCAATTTTGAAATAGAAATGGCAGGCAGTACATTTTCATTCACTACAAATGAACTTGACAGCGTCCAGGTGGTCGAGATGGCCGATTATGGAGTAAAGATAATTCCTGGCAAGTTAATCCTTGGAGCCACAATCGATGGAGGCTGCGGACAGACTCCGTATTTTGCAGAGTTCGGATCCACAAACTGCAACGAGACATTTATGTCACTTGAAAATCCGCTGAACAGGTTCATAATCACATTAATAGGAGAGTTTCTTGATTCAATTTAATCATGCTCATTTGCATTCACAGGGAGGTGGTAAAATTCATTTTTGAATGCTGATTTTTATCGCTGTTAAATTTTATTGATATTGTGAGGTTTAAATGAGTTTTATTAAATATTCGGATGAGATATTGGAATTTCTTACAAGAGATACATTGGAAGCAATCGATTGGGGTGTCCTTGATTTGGGACATGTTAAGGATATGGAATTAAGATGCGTTTTGATGCATTTTGAACGTATATTGACTGTCGAGCTGATGGACAATTACAAAAACAACAGCACTGGCATATTCAGGGTCAGTTACTGCAATGGTGTGTGGTGTTATGATGAATATGGTGTTCAAATCAAGGCAGGAAGCCTTAAAAAACTTAAAAAAATTGTCCTAAGTCAAAACAGAATCTGGTATGTGTTTGATGAGTATTCGCTAAGGAGGTAAATGTGTTTAACTTAAAGGAAACAGTAAAATTTGTAGGTCTTATAGGATATTTGATGCTATGCGTAGCGTTTGGAAACATGTTAATTTAAGGGAGTGATAGTTTGATTGAATGCGTTAACTGTGGAAAAGAAATGAGGGACAACTTTACATACTGCAGAATCTGCGGAACTGGACTGGACGGCGGAGAACCTGGGGATTACTCAACAGACATGCTGAATGTATTCAGGCGTGGCGACGAGTATATCTACCTTTTCAGCGAGAACGGAAATCAGGTAATCCTTAAAGCCGACACTCTCGAGGAACTTGCCGTCATGGCAGCCGATAAGAAATATCCGTGGCAGTTTGCTGACAGACAAAGCAGTGGCGGGTCTCAAAACGCAGGTGAAATTCAGGAAGATGAATTTGTGGATGTGTGGGAATAACAGGTGATAGCATGAATTTTACCAATATGTTTTCAAACGAAAGCTATGATGAAATAAGGAGATACTTCCAATCTCCTTTTCTTCATTCCGAATACAGGCAAGCTATCGAAAGCGTTTTAAATGCTGAAATCCTAAGCAGGATTGACAATGACACTTTTGACATGGAAAATGTCTTAAAAAACAGAAATGATGAGGAGATAAGCATCATTAGAAGTCTGGTTGAAGTAATGAAACGCCAGCTGCGGTGGGTTAAATTGAATAACACCACAGGATATTTCGGAGTGATCAAAAACCGCAAGGGCGGATATAACTGGAGCTATTTGAACCTGATAGAAAACAGGTACAATTACTCCAATGTGATATATGCAAGGTCTCTTGAAGAGCTTGAAGCCAAGGTCCGCCAGAGCGGTCACATATGGTATATATTTGATGAGGAAATGGCTGAAAAAACCTTAAGGGATGACGCCGCTCAAAAACCTGGACGCATAGTTTCAAAAGTGGTCAGGACTTATAAGAAACCTGAGAAGGACTCAAGATTCAAGGGATTGTCTGTCCGTGATGAAATCAAAAAGAAAAGGGAAATGCAGGACAAGGTTTTGAGAAGAAATGCACGACCTACATCAATGATTGAGAAGATGTTCGTATAATCATGCTGACAGCCATTTAACCGTGAGTTTTTTTGTTCATTTTTTCAACTCCTATTTTCACTTAATTTTTTTCTTGCGGTTAAATGGTAATAATTTATTGATACCATGAAAAAGGAAGGAATTTGGATATTTGAGGACCGTGATGAATTCATCAAGGCCTTAATTGAACTTCAAAAGCTATGTTCACACAAGGATGATGAAACATAATCTTTTTATTTTATCTTTTTTTAATATATTAACAATGACGTTACTTGACATTCCAGAAAGCCGCATATCCTCAAAAGAGGACGGCAGGATTTCATATGATTTTAACCTGACAGTTTTTATAGATGAAAATCAGTTTAAATTTGCAGTTGATGACATTTCCACATCATGGATTGCTCCTGATGACAATTTCATTAAAAGAATTAATTTTTCAAACTTGAATCCGTATTCATTGCAGGCGCATCTTTTAAAGGAAATTGAGATTAAAAACACTTTGGATGATGCAAAGGATTTGTTGGGCAATGATAAGTACGGCAAGGCCATCTCCCTTTTGGATGATGTTCTCTACTATGATCCTGAATACGGCGAAGCGCTGTTTTATAAGTCAAAAGCTATTTTTAATCAGGGACATTTCGTTAAGTCATTAAGGCATTATAAGAGGGCAGTGCGCTGTGATGGCAGTTTGAAGGATGTGGAATATCACAAGCTTCTTTTGAAAAAATCATCCGAGGAGAGGGACGGCTTTCCGAAAATCAAGAGAAACATCTATGCAGGCGATGAGTATTTTGCAAAGGGAGATTTCAAAAAAGCTCTTGAAAGCTATGACAGGGCATTGGAAAACCCTACAAAATTCAAGACAAAGATACTCTCAAAGCTTCTAAACAAGAAGGCCACAGCCTTGGTTAAGCTTGAAATGACTGAAAAAGCCGTTGAAGTGTTTGGCCAGTCAGTATCCGTCAAGCCGAATGACTATGCGTATTTCTATCTTGGAATATATTCCGATACACAATACCTTAAAAAGGCATTGGATATCTCAAAAAGGCAGCTGCTCATGAAGGCCTCTAAAATGCATGAGGCAGGCGAAAATGACATTGCTCTGGATTGCCTTGATGAGTTTTTAGCCAATCACTTTAAGGTGGATGATGATTACAGACAGGCTTTGGATTTGAAACTTGACGTATTGGAAAAGTTAGGCAGGGATACATCTGAAATAGAATCGCTCGTCGAGAAATTGTGAATTTCACAAGAAATGTTTGCTCTATGTAGATTAACATATTTCAATTCATCTTTTTTTTATACTTATTTTCAGAATTTTAAAATAATCTTTGATTAAATTTGAAGAAAATATATTGTATACACTTTTAATCAATCGTTTCTTTGATTATATTGGCAGTTGATTTTGGCCATGAAATGTTAATGTGAAAAGCTTATATTTTTTCAAGTCCATACTATACTCATGAAATTCTCAGGGTTCATGAACGTATACCAGCTTGATGACATGAGCTGGGAGTATCAGTTCGGCGAAAAGACTCTAAAAGCCCCCACACTTAAGGACTTGGAGCTTCTGGTAAATCTATATGGTCTTAAGTGGAGGGTTCTCGATGAATCCCTTGCCAAAAAGTCTCTTGAAGCGGACAAAAACAATGTCACAGGATTTTTGAATGTCTATAGAAAGGATGACATGTGGCATTACAGGGGATCCGATTTGAAATCCCACTCATTGGAAGTGCTTAGAAAAAAGGTCCTGAAGCAAAATCTTGAGTGGAGAGAAACAGATTCTGATTTGGCCTGCAGGAACCTGAAACTTGATTCGAGAAAATTCAAAAAGTGATATAATGGAAAAGTTAATTGATGATTTGATAGATTTTCAGTCAGAGCGTGACTGGAAGAAATTCCACACTCCCGAAAACCTTGCAAAATCAATATCCATTGAAGCTGCAGAACTTCTGGAGCATTTTCAGTGGGGAAAGGAATATGATGATGGTGAGGTTGCAGATGAGCTTGCAGACGTATTGATATACTGTATCTACATGGCAGATGCAATGGATTTTGACATTAAGGAGATAATATATAATAAGATGGAGAAAAATGCAATCAAATATCCTGCAAAAATAAAGTGAATCATTTTTAATTCTTATAAAATAAGATGAACTTCTGTTTAAAAAAACAAAAAGAATTTTAGGTAAAATTTATTTTACTTTTTATTATATTATTTATTTTGATTTTCTTTTTAATTTCTTCTTTTTTCAATTTTCATAAATTTATCCGAATTTATATTTATTCCGGTCAAATGTATCACTGAAATGCCATAAGTGTAAATCAAAGTGATTCATTGCCAAGGCTTTTCAGGTTTCTCAAATTTGCAAGATGTTCAAAAGATTTTATATATGAAGACAAATTGTATAATGACAATATATAATTATTGTTATAAAATAGGATGATATTATGGATATGAAAAAAATATTAGCAATAAGTGTAGTATTCATTGCACTTTGTACAATAGGTATGGTTTGTGCAGCTTCCATTAACAATCCTGAAGGATTCACAGTTAATGACAGTTTAGCTAAATCAAACCAAACAGGCAGTTTCTTTGGAGTAGAAAGTGAATATGCAGTTGTAGTTATGGAAAACGGAACTGACAACATTACCGTAACCAACATTGTTCCATCAAAATCTATTGATTTAGCTCCTCAAGGAAACTCGGTAATGAAAAACATTTCATCCAAACAAGGTCTCTTTGAACAAAAAGATACCGGAAGATGTGTATTTATCTACTTAGACGGTGCAACATTAGTTGAAATTAACGCACCTAACGAAAAATTAATCGGAGATGTAATTGGTAAATAAGCCAATTACCCTTTTTTCTTTTTTTTTACTTCTAATTATAATATCGCGCTTCAGACGGTTTAAGTGGTGCGGTTAAACATCAAAATGAAAAAAATTTGGAAAATGGTTATTTTCCATAACTGTTTTTAATTTCCAGAACTTTTTCCAGACTGATGTCAAATTCTTTTGAAATGGCTTCAGGTGTCATTATTTCAAGAAGTCTTGGGATTGTTTTTTCTATTCCTTTTTGAATTCCTATTGGTATTCCTTTTTGTATTCCTTTTTGTATTCCTTCTTGCATTCCTTCCTGAGTTGCTTTTCTCTTAATTTCTGCTCTCATTTTTGCAAAATCTCCTCTGGATTTTAAATCATTCATTCCGATCATCTCCATTAATTCGTCTTGTTTTTCTATAGGGATGTATTCAAGAATATTGAAATACATTCCAAGAACGATTTCTTCGAGCTTGCACTGTGGTATGCAATCTTTTTTGCTTTCAATGAGTTTGCATGTTTCTTCAACGATTTCATCTTCACTTTCTTCCAATTCAAAAAGTGGCAATGCCGTTAACAGCGAGCATTCCATTGATGTCAATACGTTGTTGTCGTTAAATTTATTTCTAATTATTTTTAAATCTTTTTGTTTGTTGATTTGTTTAGTTTTGATTATTTGGGGGTGATATGTTATGTCAAGCTCTGTGAAATCCTTAATATTTCCGTATTTTGAAATAACAATTATTATTGAAATTACATCTGTCTTTTCCTTACAGTATACTCTTCTGTAATAGTCATATACCTGTTTCAAATCTTTTTTTCTCAATGTATTCTTTTTGAACTCGAAAATGATGATTTTTCCTGATGTGGTTATCGCTGCAAAATCAAGCATGCTGTCAAAAATTTTAATCTGGTCTTTTTTCTCAACGGAAATGTACTCTGTATTCAATGTGTCTTCTATTTCCTCATCAATTCCCAGCGCCTTAAGGATATGGTTTAGAAAGTGCATGAAACACAGCTTCAGAAAAAGATCTCTGTTTTTCTGATTTTCAATAACCATTGTATCATTCCTCCTTTTTAATTTTAATTATTAATTTCATTCTATATTATATTTTACAATACATATATAGTTTATAGTTTATTTAAAAGCAATTTATCTCTTTAAATGCAATTATAAATAGTTAAAGCAATTTTCAGTTGTTTTTACAAAATCAGTATCTCTCCAAAAATTTTTTAAAATATCTTAATTATACATTATTAACATGATTGCATTAAATCGCAAGTATGTATTTCACATACCTCTCTACAAACACGTTTCGGGAAATCTCATTCAGATTGATATTGAGGATATTCTCGATGAGCTCATATCACAATTCAATGAAAACGGATTTGAGAGCCTTTACATTACCAAAATAAATTCATACTATAAAAAAAGGCAGTTCGATGAGATGCTCATAACAATATTCTCCAATGATGAATTGCCGGGTGAGATATTTGAGGAGTGGTTCAGGAAGCATAATGATGTTCTCTTTCAGGAGGCATTTGCATACGAGATTGGAAATACTATGGTGATTAATGATTTACATTTAGGTGATTAGATGGACGATAAACATTTGCAGGATCTAAAAAAGGAAGCGATAATAGACAATTCGCAGCTTGAGGAGATTATAAAAAAGGACATAACTCCTGAAATGCAGAAGGAATTCTTTGAAGTTTTTAAAGACTCACAGCTGTTCATGCCGGTTTCATTCAGCGCCGACATGTTCAAGGGCCTTGAAAGTGCAAAGCCGGGAGATGTTCTTGAAACTCCAAAACAGACTGGCTTTGATATCAATTACCTCAAAAACAGTGACGGTGAAAAGGCAGTGCCTCTCTTTACTTCAGACAAGGTAATGCAGGAGGCTGGCGTTAAAAGCTCCGTGTTTGTGTTATACATGAGCGACCTTGCCGAAATGCTAAAGCAGTCAGATGAGTATTCAACAGTTGTGGTAAATCCCTTCACTCCTTCAGAGCTCAACATTCCAATTGAGGGATTTTTAAATCTTTTCAGGGAAGTGTCTGACGAGGAAAAGGAATTTCTTGACTCCATAAATGAGCTGTTGCATGCTCTAAAGGAACATTCCGTTGAGCTGGAGGAGAATTCAACACTGTTTATAAGGCTTGACGAGAATCTGATGGTTGACAATGCGGTTGATGGCGTTTTCACACCTCCGATACCTTTCTATGCATCAAGCAATCCTAAATATCGTGAGGACTTAAAGTACACTCACATTCTTCTCATGCCGAAATCCAAAAAGATCCTGCCGATAGGACCTGTTGAAAACGGAATGGATATCGTTATTGCACCTGGAACTGAATTCAACCTTGAAGACAGGCTTGATGAGTTCACATCACTGTGGATGTGCGGTGAACAGCCGTTTTATGGAGATGATTGATTATGACTAAATTTTGTGTAAACTGCGGAGCTGAACTTGAGGACGATGCCGAGTTCTGCACCGAATGCGGAAACAGCCAGAATGGGAAACTGAAACCAGTTAATCGTTCTAGTGGCGGTTCCGGTAGAATAAGGATAAGAAACTTCGTAGGTGAAAACGACAATATCAGCGTTTTGGATGAAAAGGGACCGTTCAAGGTAATAGAATATGAAAAGGACCTGAGCGTCTATCCGTCTGAAGCGGTCTATAAATACTTTTCAAGCAAGATGAACATACGTCCACGTCAGCTGGTGGTTGACCTGAGCAAGACTTCAGGAATATATCTTCAGGCAGGTGCAATGCAGTGGATGAGCGGCTCAAACAAGCTGTCTTCAGGTATCAAGGGTGTTGGGGATTTTGGAAAGAAATTCATCAAATCAAAGGTGACCGGTGAGACAACCGTAAAGCCTGAATACAGCGGTAACGGATATCTTGTAACAGAACAGACATACAGGCACTTGATTTTAATGGATTTGGCAGATTGGAATCATAATCTGATGATTGATGACGGACTGTTTTTGGCGGCTGAAAAATCAGTTAACCTTTCAGTTAAAAAAAGAACAAACCTCTCAAGTGCAGTGGCTTCAGCCGAAGGGCTTTTCAACACAGTATTGCATGGAAACGGGTATGTATGTCTTGAATCAAGAATCCCTTACAAGGAACTTATTATAATCGAGCTTGAAAACGACACTGTTTCAATAGATGGGCCGATGGCAATCGCTTGGACAAGTGACCTTGAGCTGACTGTTGAGAGATCAGCAAAATCATTTATAGGCTCAGCGGTTTCAGGTGAAGGTTTCGTAAACGTTTACAGGGGAACAGGCAAGATTCTGATGGCTCCATTAACAGGCAAGCTTAAGTTAAGGGACAGGCCTGTCGGAGATAAATGATGAATAACTTTTCATCATTTAACCATCCAATCATCACTATAATGAAGATATGATCTCTTCGCCCATAATCTTACTTCTGTCGCTTAAAACGGCAAAGGTAATTTCAATCGGCTCTTCTTTTATGAAATCTCTGCACGCCCTGACAGCTATTTTCCACGCTTCCTCTTTAGGATATCCGTAGATGCCTGATGATATGAGAGGAAAAGCTATTGACTCACAGCCATTTTCCACAGCCAATTTCAGGGATTGTGCATATGCGCCGTATAGAAGTTCCTCTTCGCCTTCGTCCCCACCGTTCCAGATTGGTCCGACGGCATGGATGATGTATTTTGCCTTGAGGTTGAATCCCGGAGTTATCACTGCACTTCCTGTCGGACATCCGCCTATTTTTGAGCATGCCTCTCCAAGCTCGGCTGAACCTGCAGCATCAAATATTGCACCGCACACTCCGCTTCCTTCATGAAGTCCCCTGTTTGCCGCATTGACGACTGCATCAACGTCTAGTTCTGTAATGTCTGTCTGTTTAATTTTAATGGAATCATTCATTTCAATCACTGCTGTATTATATGTCTGTTTTTCTATAAACATTATCTCATGATAACAGTTAAATAATATCTTTAACACATTATTATTGGTGTGAAACCATATTATTTCATGCATTTGTTCATTATTATATATGATGTTGACACAATATTATTATGGAGAGTAGATAAATTATGGAACAGAATAAAATTATTATAATTGCATTGATTGTAATTATTGCAGCCCTTTTGGTTGGAATGGTTGCAATGATGCCGAACCTGACTAAAAAAGAATCAAATTTGAATTTTAAAGGTAATTCCACCATCACTGAAGGCGGATCCCTTAAGGTAAAGCTGACTGACGACAGCGGAAATCCTATTGTCGGCCAGACAGTTAACGTAACAATCACCGACAAGAACAAGGCAAACTCCTATTATACCGTTGAAACCAACGATGAGGGTGTCGGAACATTGAAACTTGAAAAGGATACCGGAAAATACACAGTGACCGTTAAATATGATGGAAACAATGACTTCAAGGGATGCAATGCAACCAAGAAGATCACCATCAAGGAAAAGGTTGAAGAGGCACAGCAGTCCTCCAGCTCATCATCCTCAAGCACACCTTCCGCATACGCATACAAGTCAGACGGTACTCCAATGTACAGCCAGGCTGAAGTTGACCAGTACATGGCAAACAAGTACGGTATGGTTAATTACCACGTAGGAAGTAACGGATATATCGATATGGATGAGCCTGGTTACGACGATGCGGGACATCCTTTGTGGTACTAGACAACCTTTAATGTAGATGAATGTCATCTACAACCTTTCTTTTTTTTTAATTTCAATTATTATAAAAATGTTCATGGAGTGTTTAAAAGAGGATAGAATGATGATAATTTTATATGGTATAATTACATATTTATATTCATGAACAACAATTTGGACGATGAAACACTAAAGAAACTTGCATATGTAACTGTCAGCAGCTACAGGGTAAAGGCTATGAAATCCCTGCAGGACGGACATGTCAAGATACCTACAAACATAGCTAAGGAGGCTGGAATAAGAAGCAATCACATTTCAAAGGTATTGAGTGAGCTAAAAGAGATCGGTGCTGCGGAATGCATCAACGAGGAGGCCCACAAGGGAAGGCTCTACAGGCTTACCGATTTGGGTGAGGAGATTTCCCAGAATCTTGAGGAATGAGATTTCTAATTGAAATTATTTTTTTGAAGCCTCAGATGATATGCTAAATCTATATTAAAACATGAAAAGTAATTTTTAATTGTTAAATTAATTAGTTGTTAAAAAATAGTTTGATAATCAATATCAATTGCAGAATAAGTCCTGCAATTTAACACATGATATTGATTTGACCCAACTTATCATTGGCAATTAGATTATCAGCTAATTGTGGAGGTTAAACCTCTTGGTTAATTATTAATTATTAAGATTTCAATTAGGTGTAGTGTGCTTTAAACAAGGGGAGAACAGCGAAATGTGTTAAATTTCGAAAGAAACCTAAGAATAAAATGGTTTTTAACCTATTTGCTGGTGATAAATAGAGAAATTAATTTTCCTATAGGATTATACATAGCAGGTCATGTCTATGACGTGAGTTAAATCTACAGTAATAGCTATGTGTTGACGATACTGAAAAGGGTGAAAATTCATTGCTTCTAATTCAAGGCCTGACAGCATTATCAAAAATGATAAATCCTTAAAAAAATAAATTATATTTTAAACGTTGAAACATTTTTCTACTAGAAAAATAAAAAAGGTATAATATGTTAAGGATGATGCTGACTCCAAGGTTTGGTGAAATAGACGGGATGAAACATGTAAACAACAACCACATCGGCGAGTGGTTTGAGCTTGCAAGGGAGGAAATCTACAGATATTTCATGCCTGACCTTGATTTGGATTTAAAAAAGTGGAAACTGATTCTCGTTAGAAATGAAACTGATTTTTTAGGCCAGATTCGCTACGGACAGGATGTTGAAATAAGGACCTACATCCTAAAAATCGGAAACTCATCGTTCACGGTCGGAAATGAGGTCTGGCAGGACGGTGAAATCAAGGCCAAGGGACAGTCCGTCATCGTCCACTATGATTACCTTGCAGAAAAGTCCATCAGGATTCCCGATGACATTAGAGAAAAGCTGAACATGCTCTATATTGATGAGGCAGATATTGGTAATGATTTGTGATTATATGCGTGAAATTGACGGCATCAACATAGGTGATGTCGGGTATGACAGGGTTTGTCTAAACTGCATCCACTGAGAGTCAACACCCAACTTATGGAGCCGCAAGGGGAGTGGTCTCTCCATGGGTTATGGCCAGACCAGTCCAACAGATTCCTGAGGCATGTTTTCACCGAACAGATCTGCCGACGGCGTGCAGAATGGAACCGCAGCCATGACAAGATGAACAAGATGATGGTGTTGAAAAGGTAACTTTTCTTAAAGCAACTGACTATTCATCTTCATTGCTTCTGGCTTTAAAGTCTGCGATGGAGTCATTGTCTGCTGTGTCTTTGAGCCTCAGGCTTTTTTCAACATCCATTGCCAGTGCGTCGCAGTCCGCCTTGATTGCATCGAGGTGCATGAGAATCCTTTGCTTTTCCTCGTTGATTCTTTCGATGTTGGTGTATGGGTAGATGCATTCCTTGAGCATCTCGTGTTCTATGGTTGTGTAGGGATAGTCGTTGAGCTGTTTGCATACGCTGATGAGAATTGAGTATAGGAACTTGTTCATTTCAACCTTTACCTGGTCTCTTATCATCTTGTCTGAGTCAAGATGTTTTCTCATCAGTCTGGTTACTTCATTTTTTGCGAAAGGCAATTTTTCCGCTTCAGGATTTGCTTTTAAACTGTTTTCTTGGTTCATTATTTTTTCCTCTTTTTGATGGTTGAGACACTTTTTTTAAAAATCGTGTGTTACATGTGTCTAATAATATATTATGTTGAGGTTATATATAAACATGTTGTTTTAATTAAAGAAATGACTATTTATTATAATACTTTTAGATAAAACCTATTGAATAAATTAATCTTTGTGCAATTATTATGGCACTTGACTTTTCACAAAATGAAACTATTTTCAAACCTATTATATACTGCCTGCAAACAAATAATTCATTATGTACTGTGAAAAATGCGGAGCCGAACTTGTCGACGGTGCAACGTTCTGCTCCAACTGCGGAAACCAGGTCAAGGCCAAAGCCAACAAAAACATTTACATAGCTCTCATTTTGACATTCATCCTGACCGGACTCGGTTCGGTTTATGCCGGCAATGTCAAGAAGGGACTGATACTTTTCATAGCCCGAATGTTTCTGGCAATTCTGGGACTGTTTGTAGGTGTGTTTTTCATATTTTCATTTCTGGTGTGGGCCTTTGCATTTCATGAGGCATATCGGGACGTTGAGATTGCAAACGGCCATCCGAATCCAAACCTCTTGGAGGATTTCAGGGGATGGGACCAGAACAGACAGATTATAACAATCCTAATTGCAGCAATAATTGTAATAATCGTGATTGGCGGATCTGTAAATATCCTGACATCTGACTACAGCCATTCATCAGATGCCTCAGGAAGCAGTCACTACTATTCAAACGGTGGCGGGTCAGGAAGTTCATCACATTCATCTTCACAGCATTACGGAGGAGTGGATGATTCACCAAGCACAATTGCAAAAAACGATCCTGACTGGTACTATGACCATTATGAATATGGTGACAATCAGGACATTGATGACTATCTTGAATCTGAAGGCTATGAATAGTCTTCATTAACTATTTTTTTCATTAACATATTAACATATTTTCAAGAATTGATTATATTGACCGTTACATCTATATGTGCTTTTTTAAATAGCATCAATTCGCAAGTTTTTCTTTTGTGTGTCTTCTAGTGTACCACATTACACGAAAAAATTCGCAATTTCATCAGCTGATTTTCAAGATAATAGAAATTGTTATTAACATGTTATAATACATATGTTATTAAATGGTGTTAATGAATTTTTCAGATAGTTAAATTATGGTTGTGAAAAAATGGATGAAAATACTGTAGACAATTCCAGACTTGAAGAGATGATGGGCAGGGAAATCACACCTCAGATGCAGAGAGAAGTTTTAGAGATTTTAAAGGAGTCCCAGCTGTTCATGCCGGTTGATTTTGGACCGGGCGCTTTTGAAGGAATTGAAAATGCAAAGCCAGGTGATGTGGTTGAAGGCGCGAAGGGTTTCAACATTCTATATCTTTCAGACAACAGTGGAAACAGGGCGGTTCCTCTCTTTACAAGCGAAGAGATGCTTGAGCGTGCAGGCGCTCCCAAATCAGTGATGGCAATATACATGAGTGACCTTGCCGATATGCTCAAGCAGACTGACAAGTATTCTGTCATTGCCATAAACCCGTTCACGGAATATGGCCTCAACATGCCTGTTGAAGCATTGCTTTCACAGTTTCAGGTTGAACTTACAATTGAGGATATAAGAAACGATGATTTGAAAAGTATTCTCGATGAAAATGATGTTGGAGAAAAACTTGCTGACGGATTGCTCTCATCAGTGATGATTGTCCCATGTGTCAGGGCCGAAGACGGTACAAACTTTGTCCTTATTTGGGACGGCGACAACAATCCTCATCTGCCGCTATTTACCGACATTGACGAGTTCAAGAGGATGTTCGATGAGTATAGGGAAGATGTTTTTGCCCAGGCGTATCATTTCACAGATCTTTTAAAGGTAGCAAGTGAGAGTCTTGTTATAAATCCCGCATCACACTCCCTGGTGATTGATCCGGAAATGTTTAAAAAATAGATTGGTTTTAAAGATTTTTTTTTAAAAAAATAAGGGGTTAGAGATTTAATCTCTAACGTCTAACTTTTAGTGTTGATTTTACAGTGTCGCTGAAGTAGCTTACTTTAACGGTGTATTTTTTACCGGCCTTGAGCTTGTTGATAGCTGCCTTTTTGATGGTAACTTTGGCAATACCGTACTTGTTAGTTTTAGCGCTGTAGGTTTTGCCGTTTACCTTGAATTTTATAATGCTATCAAAAGAAAGAATGAATTATTAGATCACATTGCCATAAATTGTATTTAGAGTATAAATATAAATTATATTGTGATGATGTAAGTGAAAAAGATAGATTATCTTTTGAAGAATATGTTAAAATAGAAGATGGAAAGAATAAAAAGGAGAATCACAATTATGACAAAAAAATACTCCTTAACCTATGATGAATACGACAAAAAAATAATATTGATGTCGGTGATTTGAATGAAAATAATTGATAATTCCCGTTTGGAAGAAATGATAAAAGATAAAAACAATCCGGAAGTAAAACGTGAAATTTTGGATGTGCTCTATGATTCCAGATTGCTTTTGCCTGTCAAATTTAGAAAATGCAGAAATCCGGATGACCTTGCAGGACAATTCGGCTTTGATGTGCTTGACGTTCCCGACGGTGATGGCGAAAAGACTGTGCCATTATTTACAAATAAAGCTATTGCGGAGTCAAATCCTCTCAAATGCACAGCAATTGAAATAGATATGGGTGATCTGGCCGAACTGATGAAACAGAGCGACAAATACTCCTCAGTTACAATAAACATTTTCACAAAACATTATCTGGATTTGCCTCTCGATGAGTTTTTAGCTATTTTTGGAATTGTTGCAAACCACAAAATTAAAGACATTGAAAACGGAAAGCTAAGACAGATTCTTCAAAATGAATTCAGCGAAGACGAACTCTACAGTGAAATTAAAGACCTGCCGCTTATAAGCCCGTGGGTTGATGAGGAGTCAGGTCCGGCTCATGAATTTACTTATGATAAAAACGACAATGAGTATTTTCCTCTGTTCACCGATTTGGATGAATTTGAAAAGGTGTTCGGAAATGATAAAAATGTATATCCTCAGGCCTACACATTTTCAAGGTCAGCGGAACTTACAAAGGATGATATGGTGATAAATCCGGCATCAGAATCAGTATTTCTAAACAGAAAAGACATGTTACAGGAGAGATAATTATGAATCAGACATTCCTTTCAAAATCAAGGTACTGCATTGGCATTCAGTGTGAAAAGATCTTATGGCTGAACAAGTATAAAAAAGAGTTGTCGCAATCCGAGAAAAACGAAGGCATACTCGAGAAGGGAAAGCAGGTCGGTGAAGCCGCAAAGGGACTTTTCGGAGACTACACTGATGTTCCGGTTGACGAGACCATAGCCTCAAGGATTGAAAAAACACGCAAACTGCTTAATGAGGCACCAAACGTCATTGCAGAGGCATCATTCAGCCATGACAACAACTTCTGCAGCGTTGACATATTGAAAAATGATTCCGACGGCGTTGAAATCTATGAGGTCAAAAGCTCAACCGAAGTCAAGGACATATATCTCGATGATGTTTCATACCAGTACTTTGTACTCGCAAGCTGCGGTTTAAATGTTAAAAAGGCAGCCATTGTCTACATCAACAATGAATATGTAAGGGGAGAGGAGCTTGAGCTTGAAAAGCTATTCAACATTGAGGATGTAACGGACATCGCACGTGAAAAGCAGGATGAAATTAAATCCAACATTGACATGATTAATGAATTCATGGAAAGTCACGGTCCTGAAAGCGAACCTGAAACTGAAATCGGAATGCACTGCTTTGACCCGTATCAGTGTGACTTCTGGGATTACTGCATAAGGGACCTGCCGAAGCCGAATGTCTTTGACGTGAGGGGCATGTGGAAATCCAAAAAGCTTGAAAAGTATCATGAGGGCAAGGTTTCCTTTGAGGACCTGCAGAATGAAAAGCTCAATGAGAAATACCTTGAACAGATTGACTTTGAGCTCAATGACCGTGAGCCAAAGATAAACAGGAATGCCATCGCTGAGATATTGGACTCCTTAACTTACCCGCTGTATTTCATTGACTATGAAACCTGCCAATATGCAATTCCTGAAATTGTAGGCACAAAACCGTACCAGCAGATACCGTTCCAGTACTCCCTGCATATCATCCCTGAGGAAGGAGCCCCTATCGAGCACAGGGAGTTTCTCGCCGAAACAGATGATGAAAACATCATAAGGATATTTGCCGAAAGCATGATTCGTGACATGCCAGAAGACGGAAGCGTAATCGTCTACAACAGGGGATTTGAGTCAAGCAGAAACAGGGAAATCGGGGAAATGTATCCTGACCTGGCAGGTGAGATGGAGAGAATCAACTCAAATATCGTTGATTTGATGGTGCCGTTCAAAAGCAGGGACTACTATACAAAGGAGATGCAGGGCTCATATTCCATCAAATATGTTCTTCCAGCACTCTATCCGGATGATCCTGAACTTGACTATCACAATCTCCCTGTTGTCCATAACGGGGGCGAGGCCTCAGAAGCATTTTTAAGCCTGAAAAACAAGACTCCTGAAGAGCAAATTAAAATAAGAAGTGGTTTGCTTGAATATTGCAAGCTGGATACCCTGGCAATGGTAAAGCTATGGGAAAAGTTCAGGCAAGTGACAGGTATTAGGTGATGCGGCAAACGCTTGGAAAATATGGGATAACAGCAAAACCCCATATTTCCAATTTGTTAAGTGTTTTTCTTATCAGGAGCTGAACTAATATCATCCAGCCCAGTGCATGAAAATGCCCGAACCAGACAACAATCCTCTTTAATTCGTGCCTGTTTTTAAAGTAAAAAAACTTGCAAGTTCAAAAACTATTTCAAACGACACGGGTGTCGTTTAAGTTGGATATTCGAAAAACTTAAATAAAGTTTTTCTGATTTATTATTTGTTTTGGCTGTTATTTAAATATTGTTAGGAATACCATACACTTTCACCATTTTATTAAAATGATTTTTTTTCGCAATCTTTAAGATTGATTTCATCCAAAAAGAATTATAGGTTTATGTTAAAGGAGTTAATTACATATGGCAGATGAAAAATCAGTAAGTGAAAACAATGCAAACCGAATGAGCAAAAACGAATATTATCTTGCAATCGCTCTGGTCGTGTCAAAAAGAAGCACATGCCTCAAGAGAAGATACGGGGCAGTCATTGTAAACAACGACGAGATAGTGAGTACCGGATACAACGGAAATCCTAGAGGCGATGAGAACTGCTGCGACAGGGGGGACTGTCAGAGGATGAACCTTCCGTCAAATTCAGGAAACTACAACGACTGCTTTTCAGTTCACGCAGAACAGAATGCAATTATAAGCGCAAAGAGAAATGAGATGCTCGGATCAACACTTTATCTTGCAGGCGAAAAGTTCGATGACGGCGCATGGGTTGAGATAGATGATGCAGAACCTTGCCCGATATGCTTCAGGATGATTAAAAACTCAGGAATCGACAGGATTGTCAGCCAGAAAGGCATATTGGAATTATAATCATGAGGGACTGGCAGGTTGGAGACCCTGTGGGGGACGGCAATGACATCGGCGTTCCGGACGTTTCCTATATGGGTTATCTGAAAGATGGCGAGAGAAATAACGGCCTTGAAGAGGAGTTTAGAAACGAATGGAACTCCTCATTTGATTTATACAGAAGAGGTGATTATTACAGCGCATTTCTTTCACTCAATTCAGCCTTCAGCATTTATCAAAAGCTCTCTGAATTGGAAAGGTCACATCTCACCAGTGAGCCCTTCAACAGGGAATGGATAATCGATCTCTGCTGCCGTATGGTGAACGATAAAGGAAAGTTCTACCGGGCTGCCATGGATTTAATCAAGGAAAACATCCAGCACATCAAGCTCTGCATGGACTGTGACTGCATATATCCTGTAAGCGACAGCCATTGCATCAGGTGCGGAAAGCCTCTTTTATACCCCTTTGAGTCCTCACCTGAAGGGGTGTCATCGACGGTTCGAAAAGCACTTTTAGGAAGGGTGGATGATTTTGAAATCGAAAGGGTGATTGAAAGAACTCTTCGCCTTATCAATTCAAACAGATCCCTGCTGGTTGAAATCAGGAAGGGAATGTTTTCGGATTTCAATTTCATATTCAAAAAGAGGCATACGTATTTCACTACAACCTATGTCTGCGAGTACATTCCAAATCAGTGGGGAGGAAGGGTTTTTGAGGATTTCACAAGCCATCACAATCACGAAAGGCTTTTGGATGAACCTGACTTTCAAAAACAGATTGGAGACATTGAAGAAAAAACCGGATATAAGTTCGATGAATGCGTGGGTGGCTACGGTGATGACTTTGATGAGGACCACTACAATTTCATCTTCACAGACAAGATAAGCGTGTCAGCCAGATTCAAAACTCCCTACGGCAGGGATGCATTCTATGACATTGACCTCGACAACATGAAACTGAGCGAGGAGTGCAGAATCTATTGAGATTTATACCCTATTTTTTTTAAATTTAATTTAAAAGTTACTTGATATAAGTATATTGCTCTATTTTCATACATAAACTTTATATATCATGTTTTAATGACTGCAATTTTTTTAAATGGCTTCAACAAGCTTTAAATATTCTTTTAATTAATATTATTAATGTTAAAAAGCCTCTAAGAATTTAAGGGGGTGATAAGTATGAAATATAATTATTTCAATACTTATTCATTAAGCATCATCATTTTGTTTTACAATGTTCTTAATTGCTCCTACTGTTTTAATTCATTTGGAGGTGATGTCTTGGAAATAATTATGTTTTTAGCAATAACATATTTCTTTGATATGCTAAAAATATTTATGACTTTAATGATTATTGCACAATAGATGCATAATCTTACTTTACCTCCTGTGAGGCAATTGGAAAAAACAATTTCTGTGAAGGAATGTTAGAAAACTCCACCAAGTTTTCACAGGGGCTTTTTCGCTGGAGAAGAACACTTTCTAATTGTCTTAACTAAAAATAATTATATTTATATATGACATTGCATAAATAATCAATTAAGAGTGTTGTCTCTTTGAGTCAACCTCAATGAATTAAAACAGGTTTAATGTCTATTGGTGGTGTCGTGAGTTTTTAACTTGCGATATTAGACATTAACATTTTAAAACTATTTTTTTTCTATTGTTTAAAATTAATTCAATTTCAGATTCATCAGTGAAGATGGATGAAAAACTAACCTAACCTCACATGTCACTATTTTTACACTTTCAGCAAAACCTCACAGAACCAAAATTTAATATTCATTAGTTAATAATATATTACCATGACTTTCACAAACAATGATGCAAACATCAAACAGTTTCAGCTGATCAAATTCATCAATGAAAACTCAGGCGATGACCATGTCATGTCAAAATGTTCAATCGTGCTTCGCCGTGACAAGATCGAGGCTCCATATTACATGATATGCAAAATCATGCTCTCATCATGCATTGACATGGAGGAGATGGGACTCTTTCATGCGATGGATGTATTGAACCATGTAAGAAGACACAATTTAACAGAAGATGCATACAACGAAATCAGGGCTCTTGTTCTTGACGTTCCCGAATCAGACATGGTTAAAATCACAATGGATGATGTGCAAATCAAGATGGATGTCATGACAAGAAGCGATGAGCAGTTCAGAGCACTCTTTGATGAATGCCGTGATCTTTTTGATAAGATTGACAGTCTGATTGGATAAATATTTTTTTTGAATGGACAGTCCATATGGTGACTGTCACAATTATTGTTTTCAGCTCGGTTTATTTTAGGTTTAAATCAGATAAGCTATTGAATAAACTAACATTTCTTTAATTTTAACGATGAGTTTAAATATAATCTCAAACTAATATGTGTTTAGACACATGTAATTATCAATTTTTTTAAAAGTTGCTTCATGTTGGTGATAAGATGAGGGAAGGGCCTTTCAGGGAAGATGAAAACGAGCTGCCATATCTGGTATATGAAAGACGTGACAGGAATTACAGTAATTATGAGGACGATTATTCCTATGATGACTACAGAACACCTGGAAGAAATATGAGAAATGACCTGCATATCAATAACGTTCCTTTCTGGGAGTTTCCTACATATGTAAGGCGCCTCAACATCTCCGAAAACCATAAGGACACTATCCTCCGTCTGGTTGACATTAAAGCTCGAAACTGCACTTTTTCGATTAATCATGTTCGGGATGACCTCAGGATGTCATTCAGGGCTGAAAACGAATATGTCACAACTGAAATCAGGGTTCACTATGACTTCGGAGAGTCCTCTTTTGATTATTGCGGGGGCACAACATATCACGACAGGCTGGAGTCAATGCAGTGGTTTAAAAATCTTGTGCAAAAAATGGAAAACGAGAAAGGATTCAGCTATGAGTTCTGCTTCAATGGCCATGACTTTACATCACGTGGCGGCAGGGTCGTCATTAACGACTCATTTGAAACCATGGTGATGTTTGAAAAGGATAGGTATGATGACCATTACGCCTACAGGATAGACTTTGAAAAAAGAAGGCTTGAAGAATACAAGGAGTATTCATTCATTGAATATTACGAGTTCTTCTGCTGAATTTAGTAATTCTCTCCGAGCCATCCCTGGTTGATGTCGGGGTATCCGCATTCCTCGCAGTAGCCGTCATAGTAGGGTGCGCCGCAGGAAGGGCACTCGCAGTATGATGGGCTGCGCTCACGGTAAACTTGTCTTTGCTGTTGCGGTCTTGTTGTTGTATTTCTTTTTGGAGTGCTTGAGTTTCCGCTGTCGCTTCCGCAGCAGGCGGCTATGACGATAATGAAAAACACAAGTGTAGCTATTCCTCCTATAATTCCTGTTGCCATATTGAATAATATTATGCTCATGTTATTAATACTATGTGGTTATTTTTCAAGCATTCAAGATTTTTTCCCGCATTACAATTTACCTTTCAATGGATATGAGTGGGAATATTTTTATAATATTATTGATTAAAATGCTTGATTTTCAAATTCACTGACAAAAACTTTATATATGATGTTTTTTTGACTGCAATTTTACCAAATGACTTCAACAAGTATTAAATATTGCATTGCATAATATATTCAACCAAGAGTGTTGTCTTTTTTGACAATCTCTAATAAATCAATATGGGTTTAATGTCTAAAGGTGGTGTTGTGAGTTTTTAACTCGCAATATTAGGCATTAAATTTTAAAACTATTTTTAAAACATTTCATGAGGTTAATGCTGATATAATAAGTGTGCTATTTTTCTTTGATGTGAAATTTCTAATTTAAAAAAAAGTAAAGATAAAAAAATAAAAAAGTTAATGTGACATATTTAAAAGAGAGTTCCTTATTCATCCAGTTTTGGAATTCCGGTTATTCTAAGGCCTCCATAATGGGATTTGTATTTGATGTTCAATCCTATAAGCAATGGAGTTATCTTTTCGATAATCCTAGATTTTTCCAAAATTCCTGTATCGATGGTGCGGATGCCCGGAATCTTATTGATGAGTTCAGCGGCAGTTGCCTTGGCATCATTGTCGTCACCTGCTATCAGACAGTCGCAGTCGATTTCTTCAGGGATATTTGACAGGTGGGAGTTTGAAATATTACAGAATGCACAGATTACCTTTGCACCGGTTCCCTCAAGAATTGAAGCGGTTCTCTCAGCTGCTGATCCTTCCATTAAATCTATAAATCTGAAAGGTTTTCCGCCGATTGCTGTTTCAAGAGGAACTGTTGCATCGAGAACTATCTTATCAGTACAAAATTCTTTAATGCCTTCAAGAGTCGGCTTTTGCGCTGCAAGCGGTACGGTAAGTATTAGAATGTCTCCCTCTTTTGCCGCATCCTCGTTGGCCATTCCGCACATGTTTGAAAGGCCATAGTCTGAATATTTTTCCTTTGCTTCCTCAACTACGCTTACTGCCTTTTCCTCTTTACGTGAACCTACAATAACTTCCACGCCTTCAATTGCCAGTCTGAGTGAAATTCCAAGTCCCTGCGGACCGGTTCCGCCGATTACACTTACTATCATCTTATCACCCTTGTTTAAATTAATAAAAAAAGAAGTATTTCTACTCCTTTTTCATTAATCATGTTTAAATGGTTGCAACACCGCCGTCAATGGTCAGGTCAAGACCGGTGACATAATTTGCCTCATCGGATGCAAGATATACTGCACCGTATGCGATGTCCATGTCTGTTCCGATTTTTTTCATAGGCACTGTGTTTTTGTTTGCTTCAAACCATTCTTCGGATACGTTTGCCAACATTTCGGTCATGATACCTCCAGGACAGATTGAATTGGCACGAATGCCTAGTGGAGCGAGTTCTGCTGCAAGAGATTTGGTAAAGAGTCTTACTGCACCTTTAGATGCACAGTAAGCTGATGTGTTGGCGATACCGTGAAGACCACCGATTGAAGCTGTGTTGATGATATTTCCGAATCCCTGTTCTTTCATGATTGGAATGACAATTTGGCATGCCTCATAGTAACTGCGTATGTTGAGGTCCATGATTTTGTCAAAATCATCAAGCGCTGTGTCTTCCACAGGTGCTGTGACGGATCTTCCTGCGTTGTTGACGAGCACGTCGATTTTTCCGAATTTTTCCATGGTGACGTCAAAGATTTTGTGAAGGTCTTCTGATATAGTGGAATCCGCTTGTACAAAGAGGCCACATCCTCCTTCGTCAGCTATTTCTTTTTCAATTGCTTTTCCTTTTTCTTCACGTCTTCCTGTGAATACAACTTCTGCGCCTTCTGCAGCAAAGAGCTTAGCCATTGCACGTCCCATACCGGAAGTTGCACCTATTACGATTGCGGTTTTTCCTTTTAAACGATCCATATTTTCACCTTTTTCACTTCATCCCCTGAATTTATTCAATAACAGTTTTGGGGTGTCAATTATGTGATTGGATAAATCAGAGGATTTAAACAGTCTCTTCGAGTGAGGTTACGAAAACAAAAATGCATTTTCTAAGTTTTTGTGGTAACCTAATTCATAATTTATATAAACTCATTAATATACTTAAGTTTCTTAAGTAAGTTTCTTAAGTAAAATTTTTTTTTTTAAAAAAATATCATTGACTGATTATTTTACCTAAATCAAGCAAGAATACCTTGACTTCTATAAGTCATGGATGAATTGTACAAATCGTGATTAGTTTTCAAATGCTCTCTGATGAATTTTAAATAGTCTCAATATAAAAAGAATAAATGGCAATGACAAAAGTTTGTAAAAATTTTTTTTTCAACGATGACCAAGTTAAAAAAAAGAAAACTTCAATCTGTATAAAATTGCCTGAACCTTCGGGACGAGGGGGATAGCACGGTAATCCTATACTCATTAGAGTATAAAGCCCGTGAAGTAAGAATCCTCAACTTCTACAAGTTGAGGTAGTTCAATGTGTGTTCTGGTGATGGAATGTTCGTGGGTGATGGCGTTGGCGGTTGTTTTAAAAATTCTCGGGGTTCATGTTTTCAGGCACTCCAATGTTTTTGTCATCGGCCCCGTCAAGCTTTTCTGTCATGCTGACGGTTTCCTGGGCATATCGGTATAGCATCCTCTTGAAATCGCGAACCTCATCATCATCAATGTCTGCAAAGAGGCGGGATTCCATTTCATAAATGGATTTGATGAGGGAAAATATGATGAGTTTGCCTTCATTTGTCAGGTTGATGATTTTACGGGTCTTTTTAGTTTCATCAACGGTTCTTTCAATATAACCATTCTTTTCAAGCTTCTGAATGGTCTGAGCCACTCCTGATTCGGAAACGAACATCAGTTCAGATAAATCCCTTTGGGAGCAGTTCTGATTGTAGAAAATGTAAATCAGGTAAGTGATGTCTCTCGGAGTGAGGTTGTCATACTTTTTCCTCATGTATTCGTTTTGAAGGATGTGTATATGATAAATGTAGAGGATGATTGGGGTAAAGTTAATTCTTTCTTCTTCCAGATGTAGGCCTGTCATGATTTTCACCTTGATGATATTTATGAATTTTTTTATAAATATGATTTTTGCGAGATGGCCTGGATGAACTCGCTTATTTTAAGGCAATCCTTTTATGATATTTATTGATTTAAAATAATTTTGTTCAAAAATTTCCTTTAAAATATGGGTGATGTGAATATAATATGATATTTTATGGAAATTCGGGCAAATATGAAAAAAATAATTTTTATTTATTGAACATTTTTTTAAAATTATTTTCTTTTATGGGAAATTTTCCAATAAATCAAAAGATTTATATATGATGGTCTACATAATTATGTATAACTAAGAACAAAACACCAATTGTTTTTAGTGAAATATTTTTTTAAATCAAATTATAGGAGCCATTACCATGAATATGTTAAAATTAAATAAACAGAGCAGACCTGACTTTGGCGAACTTTCAAGAATGACTTCCGGTTTGGAGGATTTCCTTGATGCTGTACCTGACTTTGCAGATAAGGCGTGGAGAGATAACCTTGACGTGATCATAGATTTTCAGGATGATGACGGAAGCTTCAAGCTTTTTGAGACATATGACATTCCAAGCGATGCAAGGGTGGATTTCTGCTACGTTCCGACATACATCTGTACAGCTGCACTCATGAAGGCATTTTTGTTAAATCCTGATGCATTCACTGAGAAGGCAAAATCCGCACTTACTGCCGGACTTAAGATGTCCTGTGTCAAGAACCTCAGGGGACACGGCTATGAAGCATTCAAGGGCCAGATTGAGGCGCTGAAGCTTTTCATGAAAGCGGGACTCAATGAGTTTCTTGATCAATACTCTGAATTGTGTCCTGAGTTTACAAAAATGATTGAAGGCATTATCTCCACATTCAGCGAAAGAAAAAGCGACAGGAGATTCAAGGGCATGTGGGGCGAAAGCTATGAAAGCGAGATTGAGGAGGTCAACGACTACTTCTCCCACAGAAATGTTTTCGTCTACGGAACGCTCATGGAGGGCGAGTCCAATCACAGATTCCTTGAAAACAGCACATGTCTCGGAAAGGCAACGGTAGAGGGCTATGACATGTATGATGTGGGATGGTATCCTGCAATCGTACCCGGAGACAGCCTGATTGTCGGCGAGCTTTACTCAGTTCCCCTTGAAGACATTGCCTCCATCGACATGCTTGAAGGTGAGGGAAGCCTATACGCCAAGAGGTGTGAAATTGTAACTGGGTTTGACGGAAGCAAAAGCCTTGCGTCAGTCTACGTTTACCTTGGAGATGTCTCAGGCCTTGAAAGGATTCCGGCATGGGGCGAGGAATACCTCTGGTATGTATCATACGGAAGCAACATGCTCTATGAACGCTTCATGTGCTACATCAAGGGAGGATCATATCACGGCAGCAGATATCACCCTCCGTGTGAGGATACGACCTCTCCGGTGGCAGTGAAAGCTGTAGATTTGCCTTACTCAATGTATTTCGGAAACTTTTCCGGATCATGGCACGGAAGCGGCGTGTCATTTCTGGATGTCACAGAACCCGGAAAAGCCCTTGGGGTGGCATATCTCATAACTGAAAAACAGTTTGAGCATGTCTGCCGCAGGGAAAACGACGGGCGCGAGCCTGAGCCTGGATACGGCTGGTATGAGGACATCATAGATTTGGGTGAGATGGACGGCTTTAAGGTCAAAACAATCACCAACAGGCAATTGCGCGACTACAATGAGCCTTCACCAGATTATCTTGATACTCTGTCTGACGGAATTGCTCAGAACTGGCCTGAAATGTCTGAGGATGAAATCAGGGATTATCTTGAAAGCTGCATAAGATAGATTTTATCTTTTGGGAAATTTATGAATAATTATACAGTTTTGACAATTAAATTTAGGTTGGAAAATTAGTTTTTCCAATCAATCTTATTTTTTTATGGTTTAATTAAAAAAAGCTTGATGTTAAGTAGGTGTGATGGGATTCGAACCCACGAAGCACTAAGCAATAGGCCCTGAACCTATCTCATTTGACCGCTCTGACACACACCTATGTAAAAATAGATAAATATACTTTGTTTTTCTGTGTTTAAATACTTTTAAGATTTTTATGAAATATTTTTATTCTTTGCCTAAATTCCGACTTTTCATTCTTGAGATGTGGGTGATTTGATACGATTGCAGTGAATTATTGCGGTATTTATTGTTGATCTTCTGTTTTGATTGAATATGGTTAATTTTTTTAATTAAGATTAGTTTTATTTTTTGAGCGATATTATCATTCATAAAAAAAGATTAAGTGTTACATTAAGTAACACTTCATTTATTTCAATTTATATATGCCCATAATGATTATTGCTAAAATAGTAGTTATTATAAGCAACCATGGAGAATAAGGGGGCAATAAATTCAAACTGTGAGTAATGAAACCCACAATCAAACCTAAAATAAACCACAATATGATAAAACCAATGATAGTGGCCATGATACTGCCAATATCTTGGAATGCAGAGTCAACATCATCGATATGAGGTTTATCAATCTTTTTACCGCAATGTGGGCAGTATGTTTCACCTTGCCGTATCTTTTCACCACAGTAAGGACATCTCAATACAACCACTTTCTACACCTCAACAGGAGTAACTTTATTCAATTTATTAAATTCTAATAAATTTTCTGCAATCATGCTAAAATCTTCTTGTGAGTCATTAGGAGTCCAGGAACCAACAATATATTTTGTTCCATCTTTTTCAATGACTTCCAAGAAATAATTATCTTCATCTGTTATTCCGATATAAATATTTGGGTTGTTTTCATAAGGTTGTACCATATACATTGTTTCAGTATCATTCTCAAACCAAGTCTGTTTATTCTCATCGTTATACTCACTAATCATGAGATTATGTCCTTGTTTGTCAACAAAATCATTATTTCCAACAGCTTCCAATCCGGAAGGTGCTTTAAACATTTGATTTAACTGTGCTGCGCTTACAACACTAATGCATAGGAATATTATTCCTATTCCAATTATAATTTTTGTAATATTCTTCATAATTTTCCCTCCAATAGTTTTTTGAAATTATTTTAGTTAAACTGATATGGGTTTAAGATTATTTAACTTATTAAACTCAGTGATCACATTAAGAAACTCTTTTTCTTCGGATGGAGACATTTTTGAATCAAACAATACACTAACAACATATTGTTCCCCATTAATGTCAACAATTTCAGTGTATCCTTCGTAACCAAATTTAGCATGTTTTTCGCTATAACCAAAATCTGTGTATTTATAGATATTATCTTCTATTTTTTCGCCATTTCCGGTTATGTACTTGATTGAATTTTCATTAACTGGAACAACAGTTAATTCAACCCTGCCATCTGTTTCTTTTGTGGATAATCCTGTATTATCAAATGCTTTGAAATTGGCAGGGTTCTTCAAAGAAGTATAATCAACAGCACATACTACGTTTGCAGTTAGGAAAACTCCAAGTAAAATCAATAATATAACTAATTTTTTCATACTTTTATCCACCTATATTTTTCATGATAATATTATGTGTATATTTTGAATTTAATAGATTTAACTATTGAATTTTTGTTTTTTATTTAATATCCCAATTTGTTAAAATAAGTTATAATGTATTTTCAAAAATTTTTTTTTATATTTTCAATTTCAGTCTGAATTTAGTATAATTGATTTATTAACAACTTTAATATAATATTATTAATAAAATTAATTAATGATATTTATTTACGAGTTTGAGGGAGTTATTAAGTAATGGAAATTTTTGGTAAGGAATTTAATTTAAGATTCTTTTTGTATACAAAAGGTTTGCCGGCATTGATTATTGCGGATCTTTTTTTAATCAGTATCGTACTGATTTTTGAACTGCCATTAAATGTAAAGAGTTTTATCTATGGATTTGATTTGGTCGTGTGTTTAATTCTTTTGGCGGAATACTTTTTGGGTTTGTACCTTTCATCTCCAAAGAGAGATTACATATTTGACAAACAGAATATCATAGGACTGATTGCTTCAATACCTTTTGATTTTATTTTGCTTTTGGTTTCACCTATTGCAATACCGGTTTTCTTTTTAAGGTATCTCAGGATTTTCAAATTAGTCAGAGTATTTAATTTGGCGAAATTTGATGTCATTAAGGATTTATTCAGAAAGACAGGATTGGATAAGATTTTACTTGGAATAGCTGCCACAATATTTATTTTCTGGCTGTTATTTTTCCTCTTCAGTCCGAGTTACGGATGGTTTGATGATTTTTATTTTGTCATAGTTACTCTGGCAACTGTAGGATATGGGGATGTAACTCCTAAAACATATAATGAAAAGGTACTGGTCATAATTTTAATTCTGATAGGAATATTTGTATTTTCTGCAATTACGGCGGCAATGTCCTCATTTTTAACCGACCGCATACTTGATAATGATGAAGATGATCTCTCATGGAAGATGTTCATAAGCGTATAGATGAACAGTCTGAAATGATTATGAATGAAATGAATGCTGTTCATGAGGAAAATGAAAAACTGCATGAGGAAAATATGAGATTACAAGAGGAAATTGAAGAATTAAAGGAATTAATTAAGAATAAATAATTTATTGAAAATTAAAATAATTATTTTCTATTTTTAATATAGAGTTGATGATTTAATGAATAAAATTATACGTTCAGGATAAAATTATTTGTTGTGCTTCATAGGGTTTTTAAATGAACAAATTAATGTGGTGAAGAAATAATAGCTTTCGTAAAAAAATTTGAGGATATTAATTTAAAATTATAAACTTTATTAATTTGATAAAAAGTTTAATCATTGTTTATAAATGAGGGATTATAAAATAATCCCAAAAAATTAATTTTTGAATTCATCAATGACCTTTGCATTCTTGTTGAATCCGACAGTATGACCATCAGTATATGTAAATGAGAAATCTTCACCTACAGGGAATGAAAACATTGTTGTGCCGTTGCCTTCATCCTGAATGTCGAGAGATCCAATTTTCATACCTAATGTGTCTCTTATGTTAATGTCATTGCCGTTTCCGTAATTGGTTTTCAAGTCCCAGTCCAAGACGGTTTTGACGTTATCGCTGATATCTGCAAAATCAGTTTCATCATAGTAGTCCACATAGTATACCCCACTGTCAACTTCAATTGCAAATGTGTATCCTGATTCCCCTGCAGGAGTTTCCGGTCCGAAATATGTGACCAAATCATCACTGGACACATGAACGGTTTCCGCACTGACGGCAGAAAGGGTCATGATTGCAAGAATCAATCCTAAAATCAATACATATTTTTTCATTTTTCATATCTCCTTATGTTTCGATACTTTTATTTATGGGCGCTTTTTCATATATATTGATATGGATTATATTATGATTATAATCAAATTTTACATTAATTATGTAACATTTAATTGCCAATTCATGTTGCAGATTGTAAATTTTTATTTAAATCAGGACAAAAAGTATATGAATGGTTTTTCATGAATTAAAAGAACTATTTAATTTTCACTTATTTTTTGCACTTGATAAGTACGGCAATTTTAGCATTGGGCAATGTTATTTTCTTTTTTCTGTGTGAATATGCTATTAATTTAATATGACTTAGTTAGTTTTGTTTACATTATTATAACAATATTCATATAAGATACTTTTCATATATATTAATAAATTTGATTATACATACTGTGGATAGTCAAATAATTGTATTTGAGGGATTTTTTATGAATAATTTAAAAAAAATAGCATTTGGTTTAATTTTGTTGATACTGGCTGTTGGTGTTGCCTCAGCAGTAAATCCTGATGATTTTAAATGTCCTGATGGATATGAAAAAATTGGAACAGCTTCATATAATGGTTATGAATTCAGAAATGCGGACAATCAGAATTTAGATATTTATGATTGGGATGGGTTAACAAATATCTGGTTTGGAAACTATGATTCTCATAGCTGCTGGCATTATGACAATAATATTTATGCTTATACTGATGCAGGTTTTTGTGGATATGAAGAACTTGTAGAACATGATGGTAAAACATATTTGATTGTTTCATTTCTTAGGACAAGTTCTGTTGGTTCTGATATTCCAGATAGTTTATATGAAAATTTACTGGAATTCAATGAACTGAATAATTTGGAACCTATTCCTGTAGAAAGATAAATTCATGTAATTTAAATAGTTAAAAATTAGGAGGTGACTCATGAAGGTGTATTGCCCAAACTGCGGTACAGAGTTAGATGATTCAATGAATTTTTGTTCTAATTGTGGCACATCTATGAATGAAGACTCTATTGATTCGGATATTGAAGAAACAACAGAAAATAATTCAGTCCAAAGTGGGGATTTGGTTAAAACTGAGGATAAGTCTAAAAAATCCGGCACAACCAAGTTTTCTACCACTACAAAGATATTTTTGGGAGTTGCAACAGCTTGCATAATATTGTTTGTAATAGGGATTGTAGCTATTGGATTTTCAATGATGAATTCTGCAGATGATGCTGGCATTAGCGATTCTTCTTCAGAAACTCTTTCCCCGTCTTTCACAGACACTATTTACGGCATAAATTTTCAGATTCCTGAAGGTTATGAAACATTTAGTGGCACTGATAATAAAAATAAGGGAACTATGGTAACATATGATCGGTCTTATTTGGGTCCTGATGGAAATATAATAGAGATATCTATTTCTACAACTCAAGGTAGTTTTTATTGGGATTTGAGTCAGAATCGTGAGTATGATGATGTTGAAAAAACCATCAATGGTCATGATGGAGTAATGAAGTCCTCAGGCATATTTTCATATGTTACTGGCGATAAATTGGTTGTCATTACTGGAGCTGATGAACAACAATTGGAAAGTATAATCATTGAATAACTACTGTATTTTAAAAATAATATATAAAAAATTTAAAAAATTAAAAATTTTAATAGGTATTAGGTTAATTTGATAAGTCTTGAGATTTATCGTTGTAACGTTGCCTCAATCCTATTAAAATTATTATTAACAGATAACAAACTAATAGATTTGCATATAAATATCTATAATCCTGAATTGGTGTCGAAACAAAAATCATTATGATGTTCAGCATGTTCGGAATATACATCAGATAGATTTCCCGAGTCCTTGTTATTGCATGTATCATTATCAGTAAGATGATTGACAGATACATATACAATGCGGGGCTGTTGAACACTGTATCCAGTATGCTGCCTTCAATACCCAATGCCGCAAGATTAAGGCAGTCAAACCATGGAGTTCCCCAATTTGCATATGAAAGATTTTCATATGGTGTTGTAGGAGTATAGTTGTGTTTGTTGTAATATGAATTGAAATCTGATTGTAGTCTATCATGATTTCCGTCCATATAATAAGGACGTCCGATCCAGTGGTCTCTTACGATATTCCACACCATTGGGGATGAGCCGAAGAGGTATTCAAGACAGTGCAGAGGGTTTTTAAGGGAGTATTTTATTGCCAGTCCGATATATGTTTCTTTATTGTCTTGATAATGGTGCAAATCGGCTATGACAAGTATCGGATCCGTTCCCGTAGGCATATAGTAGTCCTTGACCTTATCAGATTCAAGGAGTTCATTAATCTTCGCCCTGTCTGTGTCTTCCATTTCCAGATTAAGATCATAGTCTGCAAGCATGTGGATGACCTTTGCCATGACTGCATCTTTTGCATTGTCCTCAACATCATAGGCAACGTCCAGTGATGAAATAAGCAAAATGAATGCCATGGTCAAAATTACTATGCCTAGACACATTTTCCTGTTTTTTTTAATGAAAAGATAGATTGCATATATTGCCATTGTAATCAGGGCAACGTACATTCCGTTTCCTCTTAGTTGGGATATGATTGCCATTACCAATGAAATGGCCACGATGAATCTCCAGTCCACATTGCCCTTTTTGTTTATCATAACCATAGCCAAAAAGCATAAAAACATCAGAAAGTAACTGAAAAGTACATCCTTCCACAATGTCACGGAATACATTCCATTAATAGGAATTATGCATATTATTGCAGAAAAAATAGCCTGCATCTTAAATGTTTTGTTATTTTCTACAGTGTCGTCACGATTATATTTACAAATTATCGTCCACATTGAGGAAAATACTAAAATCTGAAAAATTCCTATTGAAATAGTATTTGGGTATACTTTCAGACATAACATTTCAATAAATGTGTGGAAAAATGGATGCCAATTGGTAAATTGACCAGATGCAATTTGATGCAACTGGTTAAATGAATCGATCGTAGCTATTCCTGGGTAAAAAACTGTTAGATAAATTGAAAATATTACAACAGGTATTAAAAATATCTTTAAGTCATTATGGTTAAATTTTTTAATTTCCGAAAAAATTTGTTT